>NZ_JHAC01000018.1 GCF_000599865.1 Deinococcus phoenicis
TGGGAGTACGGCCTCATACCCCACCTTACGCCTCCGGCAACCTTTCTGCGCCCCGCCCTAACGTGCTGTTCCCCGGTTCCGCCAATACCCCGGCGTTTCCAGAGCCGGCAGGAGCGCCAGAGTGTCCCTTCCCGCCCGCTCGGCCAGGGCTTCTGCTTCCCGCGCAGCACGGCTCTGGCCCAGCCACGCGCTCCAGTACGCGCGCAGAGTGCCGGTGACGAGGGCGGTGGGCACCGTGGCCGCGCCGTCCAGCGGGTGATACAGCAGGTCGAGGTCGGTCAGCGGACCCCCGTCCGGGCCGCCCACCGGTTGCCAGTAGGGCACGTCCACCGTGCGGTACCCCAGGGCGTGCAGCGCCCGCCGCCGCGTGACCGGGTCCGTGCCCGTCCGGGCCTCGGCCTCGCGGTCCCCGGCATCCTGTCGCCCGGCAAAGACGCTGTCGGCGAACAGTCCGGCCAGCCCGCGTTCACGGACTTCCGCCAGTCTCGCCGCCTGCAGGGCGTGGCCGAGGCCCTGGCCGCGCGCTTCCGGGGCGACCGCCACAAAGGAGCTGAAGGCCGCTTCCGGCAGCAGGTGAAAGACCGTGCCGCCCAGCACCCGGCCCTCCGCGTCCTGGGCGACCAGAATGCGGTCCTCGCGCGGCCCACCGCCTCCGCCCGCCACGAGATGCGGGAAGGCGGAAGGGGGAATCAGCATGTCGGGGGCGTAATAACTCCGGGCCTGAATCTGCCCGAAGGCGGCCAGGGCGGGGTCATGCGGGTCGGTGACGCGGCGGACGGTCACGGTCATGGGGGCAAGGTAGCGCCCGCTTCCCGGCAGGGCATGAGGGCGGCGTATCCTGACCGCTATGACTGCGCCCGACGCTTCCTCTTCCCCGGCTCCCGCCAGCACGGGAGGCCCGGAAAGCTCCCCCGGCCCCCGCGTGACCCCCAACTTCATCACCGAGATCGTCGAGCGCGACCTGCACAGCGGCAAGTATCCGGCGGTCGTGACGCGCTTTCCGCCCGAGCCGAGCGGGTACGCGCATCTGGGGCACGTGTTCGCCTCTTTCCTCGATTTTCAGACGGCGGCGCAGTATGGCGGGCGCTACCACCTGCGGATGGACGACACCAATCCCGAACTGGCGACCCAGGAATATGTGGACGCCATCGCCGACGACCTGCGCTGGCTGGGCTGGGACTGGGGCGAGAACTTCTACTCCGCTTCCGACAACTTCGAGAAGTATTACGCCTACGCCGAGCAGCTCATCCGGTTGGGCAAGGCGTACGTGGACAGCGTGAGCGGCGACGAGATGGCCCGTCTGCGCGGCGACGCGGGCACGCCCGGCACCCCCAGCCCCTTCCGTGACCGCAGCGTGGAGGAGAACCTCGACCTCTTCCGCCGGATGCGCGCGGGCGAGTTCGCGGACGGGGCACACGTCCTGCGGGCGAAAATCGACCTCGCCAGCCCGAACATGAAGTTGCGTGACCCGGTGCTGTACCGCATCCTGCACGCCTCCCATTACCGGGCCGGGGACAACTGGTGCATCTACCCGATGTACGACTTCCAGCACCCGCTTCAGGACGCGCTGGAGGGCGTGACCCACTCCATGTGCAGCCTGGAATTTGTGGACAACCGCGCCATCTACGACTGGCTGATGGAAACGCTGGGCTTCTCGCCGCGCCCGCACCAGTACGAGTTCGGGCGGCGCAGCCTGGAATACACGGTGGTCAGCAAGCGCAAGCTGAGAAAGTTGGTGCAGGAGGGCGTGGTGACGGGCTGGGACGATCCCCGGATGCCCACCCTGCGCGCCCAGCGGCGGCTCGGCGTGACGCCGGAAGCCGTTCTCGCCTTCGCCGCCCAGATCGGGGTGAACCGCACCAACCGCACGGTCGACATCAGCGTGTACGAGAACGCCGTGCGCGACGACCTCAACCACCGCGCCCCGCGCGTGATGGCCGTGCTGGACCCGGTGCGCGTGGTGATCGGCAACCTGCCGGAAGGGGAGACGCGCACCCTGTCCCTGCCGTACTGGCCGCACGACGTGATCCGGGACTCGCCCGACGGGCGGGTGGCGTTGCCGACCGGCGAACGGGTCCCGCCCGAGCAGGCCGTGCGGGAGGTGCCCCTCGGCCGCGAGCTGTACATCGAGCGGGAGGATTTCAGCCTGGACCCGCCAAAAGGCTACAAGCGCCTGACCAGGGGCGGCACCGTGCGGCTGCGCGGCGCGGGCATCCTTCGCGCCGACGAGGTGGAGACAGATGCGGCGGGGAACGTGACCACCATCCACGCGACCCTGCTGGAGGGGGACGCGAAGGCCGCCGGCGTGATCCACTGGGTCAGCGCCGCCCACGCCCTCCCCGCCGAGTTCCGGCTGTATGATCGCCTCTTCCGTGTGCCCAACCCCGAGGGTGACAACCCCGACGACATCGCCCCCGACTTCGACCCCGAGCGCATGAGCCACGAGAACGAGGCGGCCCCGCTGGACGCGGGTTTTCTGCGCTACCTGAATCCCCACAGCCTGCGCGTGACGCGGGGCTTCGTGGAACCCAGCGTGGCGTCCGGTCCCGCGCAGACGCGCTACCAGTTCGAGCGGCAGGGCTACTTCTGGCGCGACCCCGTGGACAGCCGCGAGGACGCGCTGGTCTTCGGGCGCATCATCACGCTGAAGGACACCTGGGCGAAGGAGACGCAGAAGGCGGAAGGCCGGGCGCCGCAGGCCGCGCAGAAGGCCGGGAAGCCGCAGCCCGGGGCACCTGGGCCGCAGGCCGCAGGCTCCCGGCCCCAGGCCCTCCTCCTCACCCCTGAGCAGGAGGCCGAGGTGGCCCGCCTGACCGCGCTGGGGGCCTCGGCCGGGGACGCCCGCACGCTGGTCCGGGACGCGCAGCTTCTCGCCTTCCTGGGGGGCGCGGTGCAGGACGGCACCTTCGGACAGGTGGCCTCCTGGACCGTCAACGACCTCGCGGCGGCGCTGCGTTCCGGTGAAGTGGGGGTGGGGGCGGCGGACCTGGCCCCGCTCGCCACGCTCCTGGCCTCCGGGCAGATCACCACCCGGGTCGCCCGGGACACCCTCGCGCGCGCCGCCGCCTCGGGTGAAGCGCCCGCCCGCATCATCGAGCGCGAGGGCCTGACGACCGTCACGGACAGCGCCGAACTGGAACGGGTGATCAGGGAAATCCTGGCCGCCAACCCCGACAAGGTGGAGGCGTACCGGGGCGGCAAGGCGGGCTTGATGGGCTTTTTCACCGGCCAGGTGATGCGCGCCACGGGCGGGCAGGCCGACCCCAAACTCGTCGCGCAGAAACTGACGGAGGCGCTGGCCTAGCCCCGTCAAAACCCCCGCCCCACCCCGGCTGGAGGTGGGGCGGGGGGTTGTCCTGCCTGGGCGTTACGACCCGGAGCGGACGGCGCGCAGCGTGCCTTTCCCGGCGTCCAGCGTGATGGCCGTCCAGGGGGGTGTGCTCTCGCTGGCCTTGATGGTGAGGGTCAGGGGCTTGTTCACGTTGTATCTGGCGGTCTGGGTGCGGGCGTCCCTGAACACCCAGCCGCTCACGCCGCCCGGCTGCGTGAAGGTGGCCGAGGCGTCCCCGATGGCGCTTTTCATCTCTCGCAGCAGCGCCGTGCCGGGTTTGGTCCCGTCGCTGGTGTCGGTGATGCTCAGGACGCCCGGCTGGCGGAGGTCCACGGCGTACAGGCCCCAGACCTGCCCGAACGCGCTGCCCGCCGGAAAGACCGAGAGCGCCTCCCGCAGGGTCTTCCCGCTGACATTCAGGATCCTGCCGTTGTCGGTGACCTTGAGGGTGCCGCACTTGAAGGTGTAGGGCGCGTTCAGGGAAGCCGTCTGGCCGCTTGCCTGCACGGTCAGCGTGCCGGAGTCGTCGATCTGTACGGTGGAGCACTTCGCGCCGGGCACCTGTTGCACCGCCTGCGCGAAGGCAGGGGCACTGAGGGCGGCGGCGTTGAAGGTAACGGCCAGGGTCAACCAGGAAGACAGTTTCACCGGGGCACTCTAGGTTCCGTTTCTGGCCGCAGCATGAGCGCAACTGGCATACACCGGCCCCGTGGAGACGCAAAAGGGTTCTCCCTTCACCCCCGCGTCAGCCACCTGCGCTACCCTCCCCTGGTGAAGAAGACTTCCGTCCTGCTGACGCTCCTGGCCTGCACCCTGGGCACCGCCTCCGCCCGCGACTTCGCGGCGATCAAGGCGTCGGGCACGCTGGTGGTCGGCACCGAACCCACCTACGCGCCCTTTACGTACACCCAGGGCAAGAAGATCGTGGGCTTCGAGGCCGAACTGGCCGAAGCGCTGGCAAAGCGCATGGGCCTGAAGGTTGAGTGGAAGCCCAGCGCCTTCGACACGCTCCTGATCGGGCTGAACCAGGACCGCTTCGACATGGTGATCGCCAGCCACGGCATCACGCCCGAACGGCAGAAGGCCGTGGACTTCGCGCGGCCCCACTACTGCTCCGGCGGCGTGATCCTCGCCCCGGCGAACGGGCCGCTGACCGTCGCCGCGCTGAAAGGCAAGACGGTCGCCGTGCAACTGGGCACCACCTACGCAGAGCGCGCGCAGAGCCTCCCCGGTCTGGGCAGCGTCAAGACGTACCCCAACAACGCCGCCGCGCTGCAAATGCTGCTCTCGAAGCGGGTGGACGCCTTCATCACCGACCGCTTCGTCGCCATCGAGGGCCGCAAGAAGTTCCCGCAGGCGAAGCTGAAACTGGGCGAGATGCTGTTCCAGGAGAAGATCGGCATCGCGGTCAAGAAGGGCAACACCACCGTCACGGCGGCCATCAACACCGCGCTGGGGAAGATGCTGGCCGACGGCAGCTACAAGAAGCTTTCCGAGAAGTACTTCGGGGAAGACATCCGCTGCAAGTGACCGCAGACCAGTAAGGGCAGGCAAGTAAAGGCAGCGGGGTGAGGACAGGGCGCCTTCTCACCCTCTGCCCTCAGCCTAGTTCAGCATCCGCCCGCCGCTGCTGCTCATCAGGTCCCCGGCTTTTTTCAGGTGGTCTTGCAGGGTGCCGTACCAGTCGTCGCTCTCGGGCGTGTGGTCCAGCGCCTGCTGGGCGTGGGCGTAGGCGGCGGCGGGGTCGCGGAAGCCCTGCTGGGCCATCACGTCGGCGGCCATCTGGTGGCCGGTGATCCAGTCGCGGCTCTGCGGTGCGGCCTCGCGCACCACGCGCTCGTAATGGTCCAGCGCCTCGTCGAGGTGGTAGTAGTCCAGCGCCACGCTGCCCAGCACCAGGCTGGCGGGCACCACCGCGCCCTGCGCGAGCGCCTGCTCGGCCCCCAGTTGCGCCTCCTGAAGGCGGCCCAGACGGTAGTCGCACTCTGCGAGGTCGGCCAGAACTTCGGGCTGATAGGGGTAGTCGGGGTCGGCCAGGGCCGCTTCCAGCCGTTCGCGGGCCTCCACGGGCCGGTCGAGGTCGAGCAGCGCCACCCCCAGTTCGTGCTGCGCGTAGGGCCGGTCGGCGTCCTGCGCCAGCGTCAAGGCCCGCTCGAAATACTTCAGGGCGTCCTCATGTTGCCCCAGGTGGGTCATCACCTGGCCCCACACCAGCGTCACGCCGTAGCTGGGATCACCGTGGACCCGCTCCAGCCGGTCCGCTTCCCGGATGGCTGCCAGCGCCTCCTCCGGCTTGCCCAGGTTCAGCAGCGCCTGGGCCTGGAGGTAATGCCAGGTGGCGAGGTTCAGCCCTTCTTCCGGGTCGTGGCCGGTGTAGAGGGGCCGGGCCTGCGCCAGCGCCTGCTGCGCCTCCTGGGCTTCCCCGAGTTGCAGCCGCAGCGCCGCGCCTTCCTGAAGCATGATTGCGCGGTTCAGGCCCGCAGCGTGGTGGGCGGCCTCCGCATACAGGTGCGCGGCCTCCAGCGCATGCCCCAGCTGTTCCTCGGCGTCGGCCTGCCAGCTTCTCAGGCGCCACCCCAGGTGTTCAGGCAGTTCGGCCAGCGGCAGATGCACGTCGAGCGCGGCCTGGGGTTGCTCGGCCAGGGCCAGGGCCGCCAGCGCGTGATAACGGGCCAGGGGGTCGGCGGCCTCGCGGACGGCCTGGGGGGGCAGCGCCGCTTCCGCGCCGCGCGTCCGGGCACCGAGTTCGGCACTCAGGGCCAGGTAAAGCGGGTCTTCCCGCAGCGCGGGGTCGAGAGTCCGGGCTTCTTGCAGGGCCGCACCGACCTCGGTGGTCGCGGCGTCCCCGTACAGGGCGTGAACGCTGGCGAGGTACAGCGCGAGCCGGGCGCGCTCGGGCCTCCGGGCTTCCTGCATGGCAGCGTCCAGCACGCCGAACGCCGTGTCGTAGTCGCCCCCTGCGAGCGCCGTGCAAGCCTGCTGCCAGGTGGTGGCGACATCGATCATCACCCCTCAGGATAGCGCGGGCGGGCCGGGGGCGGTTCTCGTCCGCCCCGCCTGGTCCGGCGCCGGTACCCGCGTCCCCTGGAGACCGGCCGGGAACGTCGGGGCGGCATGTTCTGTGCTGTGTTCACGGAATCTTAAGCCTGTGTGTGACACTGCCTACGCGTACACATCTTGAGTCTGGTACACTCAAGTCCGGTGGGGCGGGTGCCGTCCCAATCGTTCTATTTCTCCCGTGGAGGACCACACTTGAGGCGGCTCAATCCCTGGCTGATCGTCCTGTTCGTTCTGGCGTTGTTCCTGATGTTTTCTCAGGCACCCATGAGCGGGCGGGCCAGTGTCAATTACAACGATTTCCGGTCCCTGCTCGCGCAGGGCAAGATCGAACGGGTGGTGGTGCAGGAGGGTCAGGCCAACGTGACCCTCAAGGCCCCGACCACCGTGCCCGTCGTCGGCGCACCCCAGCCGCGCGAGGTGACCGGCTTTAACGTGCGCCTGCCCAGCAGTCAGGCCACCCCCGACAGTGCCCTGATTCCCCAGCTCGAAGCGCAGGGCGTGAATTACCGCTTCGAGCAGCCCAGCCAGTGGCTCGGCATCTTGCTGAACTTCCTGCCCATCATCCTCCTGATCGGCATGATGTACTTCTTCTTCATGCGCGCGCAGGGCGGCCAGAGCGGCGTGATGCAGTTCGGCCAGAGCCGGGCCAAGAAGTACGGCAAGGAAAACCGGGTCCAGACCAAGTTCACGGATGTCGCGGGGCACGAGGAAGCCAAGCGCGAACTGATCGAGGTCGTGGACTTCCTGAAAAACCCCGGCAAGTACCACCAGATCGGCGCCGAGATTCCCAAGGGCGTGCTGTTGGTCGGCCCTCCCGGCACCGGTAAGACGCTGCTGGCGCGCGCCATCGCGGGCGAGGCCGACGTGCCCTTCTTCTCGGTGAGTGCGTCCGAGTTCATGGAGATGTTCGTGGGTGTCGGCGCGAGCCGCGTGCGCACCCTCTTCGAGGACGCCCGCAAGAGTGCGCCCGCCATCATGTTCATCGATGAGATCGACTCCATCGGGCGCAAGCGCGGTGCGGGCATCGGCGGCGGGCACGACGAGCGCGAACAGACCCTCAACCAGATCCTGTCCGAGATGGACGGCTTCGACAAGACCAGCAGCGTGATCGTGCTGGGCGCGACCAACCGCCCCGACGTGCTCGATCCCGCGCTGCTGCGCCCGGGCCGCTTCGACCGCCAGGTGACCATCGACCTCCCCAACCTCAAGGAGCGCGAGGCCATCCTGAAAGTCCACCTGCGCAACAAGCCGATGGCGCCCGGTGTGGACGTGCCCGAGATCGCCAAGAGCACGCCCTACTTCTCGGGGGCCGACCTCAAGAACGTGACCAACGAGGCCGCGCTGGAAGCCGCACGCCTGGGCAAGACCCAGATCGACATGAGCGACTTCTACCGCGCGCTCGACAAGATCACGCTGGGTCTGGAAAACGGCTCGCTGACCATCAGCCCCGAGGAAAAGAAAGCCATCGCCTACCACGAGGCCGGGCACGCCGTGACCGCCGCCGTGATTCCGGGCAGCGACAAGCTCCAGAAAGTCAGCATCATCCCGCGTGGCCGCGCGCTGGGGGCCGCCTTCTACCTGCCCGAAGAGCAGGTGCTGATGAGCAAGGAGCGCCTGGAAAACCAGCTGGTGGTGTCGCTGGGGGGCCGCGCCGCCGAGGAAGTCTTTATGGGCAGCGTGACCAGCGGGGCCGCCGACGACTTCCGCAAGGCCACCAACATCGCCCGCAAGATGGTGCTGGAGTGGGGCATGGGCGAGAACTTCAAGAACATGGCCCTGACCACCGATTCCGGCCCGGTCTTCCTGGGCGAGGACATGGCCAAGCCCAAGGCCTTCAGCGAACACACCTCGCAACTCGTGGACGAGGACGTGAAACGCATCCTGCACCGGGCCTACGACCGCGCCAAGAGCCTGGTGACCGAGTACGCCGCCGCCATGCATGAGGTCGCTGACGCGCTGCTCACGCAGGAACTCATCACGGGCGACGTGGTGCGTGACGCCGTGGCCCGCCTGGGCGGCAGCACTCAGCCTGCGCCGCAGACGACCGCGTAAAGCGTAAAGCCAGTTTCTGTTCTCGGGGCGGGCCTTCCGGTGGGGAGGCCCGCCCTGCTTGTGGGTGCCCTGGTGGCTCCGGGTGGCCTTTCCTGCCCCGGTCCGCAGTACCCTGAGCCATGACCGGATCCGATCCCCAGCCGGGCTTCCCGGCGGCCACGCCTGCGCGCGGCAAGGCCTACACGGGCGAAGGCGTGACCGTGTATTTCGACGCGCCGCGCTGCATCCATGTCGCCAATTGCGTCAGGGGGCTGCCCCACGTGTTCAGGCCCAAAGAGCGGCCCTGGGTGCAGGCCGGGAACGCCCCCGCCGAGCAGATCGCGGCGGTGGTCCGCACCTGCCCGACCGGGGCGCTGCACTACGTGCTGGAGGGCGGCCCCGCCGAGGTGCCCGACCAGCCCACCACCATCACGCCGGTCACCGACGGCCCCCTGAACATCCGGGGTGATCTGGTGATCCGGACCCCGGACGGCGAGGTGCGCGAGGTCCGGGCGGCGCTGTGCCGCTGCGGGGCCAGCGGGAACAAACCCTTTTGCGACGGCACCCATGCCAAGATCGGCTGGAAGAGTGGGGGAGAGGCGCCCCGCAGCCAGCGCGGCGACGGCCACCCGGAAGCCGGCCAGCGGGCGGACGGGGCGCGCGAGTCGGGCGAGACCTAGCCCCGGTCCGGCCTAGACTGCCGTATGACCTCTGCTCTCAATGTCCCCGACCTGATCCGCAAGAAGCGCGACGGCGAAACGCACACCCGCGCCGAACTCGAACAGTTGGTGCTGGGCTACACCCGCAGCGAGGTACCCGACTACCAGATCAGCGCCTGGCTGATGGCCGTGTACTTGAAAGGCATGACGCCGCAGGAAACCGCCGACCTGACCTTGGTGATGGCGGAAAGCGGCGAGCAGCTCGACCTGGGGGACCTGCCGCGCACGGTGGACAAGCACTCGACCGGCGGCGTGGGCGACAAGACCAGCCTGATCCTCACGCCGATGCTGGCGGCCCTGGGCCTGACCGTCGCCAAGATGAGCGGGCGGGGGCTGGCGCATACCGGCGGCACCATCGACAAGCTGGAAAGCTTTCCGGGCTGGACCTCCGAACTGTCTGAGGACCGCTTTCTGGCGCAGGCCCGCGCCATCGGCCTCGCGCTGGTGGGGCAGTCGCGGGACCTCGCGCCCGCCGACGGCAAACTGTACGCCCTGCGCGACGTGACCGCGACGGTGGACTGTCTGCCCTTGATCGCCTCCTCGATCATGAGCAAGAAGCTCGCGTCGGGCGCGCATACGGTGGTGCTGGACGTGAAGGTGGGGGCCGGGGCCTTTATGCGGACGCTGGAGGATGGGCGGGGGCTGGCCCGCGCGATGGTGGACATCGGCACGCGCGCCGGGCGGCAGGTGCGCGCCGTGCTGACCGACATGGACACGCCGCTGGGGCACTTGGCCGGAAACAGCCTGGAGGTGCAGGAGGCTATTCATACCCTGCGCGGCGCGGGACCCGGGGACCTGACCGAGCTGTGCGTGGCGCTGGCGGTGGAGGCTCTGGCAGCCTCCGGCGAGGACGAGGAACAGGCGGAGGCCCGCGCCCGCGTCACCCTGCAAGACGGCTCGGCCCTGGCGAAGTTCCACGCCTTCATCGCGGCGCAGGGCGGCGACGCGACCCTGGTGGACCACCCGGAGCGGCTGGACGTGGCCCCCGGCCGCGCGGAGGTCCTGGCCCCGGTCTCCGGCTTCGTGGGGCGCATAGACGCCCTCTCGGTGGGCCGCGCCGTCCTGGCCCTGGGCGGCGGACGCGAGCGCAAGGGTGAAGCCATCGACCACGGGGTCGGCGTGGAACTGCTGAAGAAACCCGGCGAGGCCGTGCAGGCGGGAGAGGCGGTGCTGCGCCTGTACCACCGGGACGGCCGGGGGCTGGACGCGGCGCGCGGGTTGCTGGAAGAGGGCCTCAGCGTGGGCGAGAAGGCCCCTGCGCCCGAGCCTCTGATTCTGGACCGGGTGAACTGAGGACATCGAGCGGCCGTCTGGGAGGGGGAGCCGCGCAGAGCCGCTCCGCCCGGACAGGTGCGGGATGCGGTATAGAGCGGGCATGGCCCTTCCCAACGCCACCCTGACCGCCCTTCCCGGTTTCCGCGTGGGGCACTGGACCGACGCCGTGGGCCGGACCGGCTGCACCGTGATTCTCTGCCCGGATGCGGGCGCGGTGGCCTCCGCGAGTTTCCTGGGGCCGAGTCCCGGCACCCGTGAGGGCGTGCTGCTCGCCCCCGGGAAGAAGGTGGAGCGTGTCCACGCCCTGCTGCTGACGGGCGGGAGTGCCTTCGGCCTCGCGGCGGCGGCGGGCGTGGTGCGCGTGCTGGAGGAACGCGGCGTGGGCCACGAGACGCCCTGGGCGCGCGTGCCGATTGTCCCGGCGGCCGTGATCTACGACCTGGGCGTGGGCGACCCGGGAGCCAGACCCGGCGAGCGGGAAGGGGAAGCGGCGGCGCGGGCGGCCTCGGCTGATCCGGTGCCGCGTGGCCGGGTGGGTGCAGGCACGGGCGCGACGGCGGGCAAGTACCTGGGTGCCGGCGCGGTGCCGGGCGGCCTGGGCAGCGTGTGCCTGGAGCGGCACGGCGTCCGCGTGGGGGCACTGGCGGTGGTCAATCCGATCGGGGACGTGCTGGACGAATCAGGCGGCGTGCTGGCCGGGCCGGGCGTGGGGCCGGGTGCTGGCGCCTTCACGCCCGGCGAGGTGGAAAACACCACCCTGGTCGCCGTCGTCACCGAACACACCCTGACCAAGGCCGAGGCCCACCGCTTTGCCGACGCCGCCCAGACCGCGCTGGGGCGCGTCATTGCCCCCAGCCACACCTTCTGGGACGGCGACAGCGCCTTCATGCTGAGCAGTTGCACCTTGCCGCCCGCCGATCCCCTGCTGCTGGGGGCGCTGGTGCAGGAGGCCGTGTGCGCGGCGGTGCGCGACGCGGTGCGGATGTCGAGAGTGGGTTGAGTAATATACTCACATGAGTACAAATGACTATGTGCGCGACCTGCGGGCACTGATCGGCACCCGCCCGGTCAACTTCGTGGGCGCGGCGGGCCTGATCCAGAACGAAGGCGGTCAGGTGCTGCTGCTTCGCCGCGTCGGCGCGGAGCGGTGGGGGCTGGTCACGGGGATCAGCGAACTGGGCGAGGCGCTGGAAGAGACGCTGCGGCGCGAGATGCGGGAAGAAACCGGCCTGACCCTGCACGGCGCCGAACTGCTGGAGATGCTCAGCCCCGACCGGCTCGTCCAGGTGGCGAACGGCGACCAGTTCTATTCCTACACGGCGCTGTTTCGCGTGACCGAATGGAGTGGCGACCCGGTGCCGGACGGCGTGGAAATCGCGGAACTGCGCTTCTTCAAACTGGGCGACCTCCCGCCCCTGACGCGCCTGGGCGAGAAGGCCAGGGAGGTCCTGGCATGACCGCGCCCAACTCTGTCCGCGACCTGCGGCGCCTGGTCGGGCCGCGCCCGGTGAACTGGGTGGGCGTCTGCGCGCTGGTGGTGAATGCGGCGGGCGAGGTGCTGTTGCAGCGGCGCACCGACACGGGCGGCTGGGGAACGCTGGGCGGGATCGCGGAACTGGGGGAGGCGCTGGAAGACACCCTGCGGCGCGAACTGCGGGAGGAAGCGGGCCTCACGCCGCGCGGGGCCGAGCTGCTGACCGTGGTGAGCGGCCCCGGCACCTTCCAGAAGCTGCCGAACGGCGACGAGTTCTATCAGGTCACGGCGGTCTACCTGGTCCGCGACTGGACCGGCGTCCCCGAGGCGGACGGGGAAGAGGGCGTGGAGCTGCGCTTCTTCCCGTTGGACGCGCTGCCTGACCGCCTCGGTCCGGTGGACAGGCAGGCGCTGGTGCGGCTGCGGCACCGGACCTGACGGGGCAGCCCGCCGCCACACCTGTCCCGCTCAGTCCTCCTGCGTGAAGGTCAGCCGCATGCCGGCCAGCCCGAAACCGGCACGGCACACGTTGCGTTCGCTGGCGCTGCCGGGCGTCACGAACACGCTTGCCAGGTCTGCCCCCGCCGCTGCCGCTTGCCGCAACCGCGCGGCCAGGAGGGCCATCTGTGCCCCCCGGCCCCGAAACTCGGGCAGCGTGGAGCTGCCGTGCAGCGCCGCAACGCCGTTCTGAAGACTGAGGGCCGCCGTGGCCGCGGGCTGACCGTCCACCCGCGCCACGAGGCGGCGGGTGCCGGGTGCCTGCCCGACCAGCCGCATGATCCTGCCGGTGCCTGGCCCGAAGCCCTGCGCGGACAGCGCCGCCCAGACGGTCACGTCCGGTTCTTCACGGATCTCCAGGGCCGGCTCTGGGGGAAGCGAAGTGAGGCCGTGCGTGTAGACGTGCAGGACGGTAGCCAGCGTGTAGCCCCTGGAGCGCAGCCGGGGCAGCAGGGTCGGCGCGGCGTGCGACAGGAGATGAAGGACTGCGGGCTGCCCGTGCGCGGCGCTGAAGGCTTCAAAGGCGATCAGGTCGGCCTCGGTCGGTGGGCCGCTCCCGTCGTGCCAGGCGGTATTGACCGGCAGACCCGGTCCGGCAGACACGGCCACCAGCGGCCCGAAGCGCGCCGCCGCCCCGACCACCCCGTACCGCGCATGGCCCGCCGCTTCCGCCCGGGCAAGACGTGACAGCAGGGCACTGGGTTGGGGGGTCATGCCGCCAGCGTACCCGGAACTCTTGCCCGCAGCTGAACTGTGGACGAACTTCCACTGCGAAGAACACGCGTCCACCGGCTCTCCCTTGAGTAAAGTTTGCCAGCCTGAACACCAGCCAGGAGCCGAAGACCCGCGTTCCGGGCGTGTGGATGCCAGTTTCTGGCCGTCTTTCGCCTGCATAATTTGACTTCTCCTGCATCCCACGCTATCCTTTTTGACATCACCGCCCGAGAGGCGGCTTTTTTATTGTCCCGGGTGCTTGCCCCCGTGCGTCACGCGCTAGCCTGAGCGCATGAGCCTCCCCGCGCCGCCCGCATCCGCACCCGCTCCGGAGTCTGGCCCACCCCGGCCGGTCGCGGCGGGTGAGCGGTCGCTGCTGCCGGACGTGCTGCGGGGGCTGGCGCTGCTGGGCATCCTGATCGTGAACGTGCAGAACTTCGCGGGGTTCCGGGAGTGGACCCAGACCGGTGTTGACCGGGCCGTGCAGATCGTGACCGACATCTTCTGCAATGGCCGCTCGATCAGCCTCTTTGCGATGCTGTTCGGGTGGGGTGCGGCGGGGATGCTGGCGCGGTACGGGCCGGGCACGCTGGCGCGGCGGCTGGCCGTGTTGCTCGCCCTGGGTGCGGCGCATCACGTTCTGGTGTGGTACGGCGACATCATCGCGGTCTACGCGCTGCTGGCGCTGGCGCTGCTGTTCACCGCGCGGCTGTCTGCCCGCATGCTGGTCACGCTGGGGGGACTGCTGGGAACGTGGTGGCTGCTGATGGGCCTGCTGGCCGGGTTCAGTGTGCTGGGCAGTGCGCGGCCCCGGTTCGCGGGCCTGCCCGATCTGGCTCCCGGCCTGGGCTACCTGGAACTGGTGGCCCGGCGCGCCGCGACCTTTCCCGAAGTGCTGGTGGCCGACACGCTCTACAACGCGCCCTGGTTGATCGGCCTGTTCTGTCTGGGGGCCGCCGCGCAGCGCAGCGGGCTGCTGACGCGGCCACAGGCGCACCTGCCGCTGCTGCGCCGCCTCGCCGTCTGGGGGCTGGGTGCCGGGCTGCCGCTGGGCGCGCTGCTGGCGTGGCTGAACACCCAGGGGAACGTCGCGGCGGGGCTGCTGGCGATTCCGGTGCGGATGGGGGGCGGCCTCGCCACCGCGCTGGGTTATGTGGGCGTGCTGGGCCTGTTCGCCGCGCGGGGCCGGCTGGGGCCGCTGCGGGCTTTTGCCGCCAGCGGGCGCGTCGCCATGAGCAACTACATCGCCCAGAGCCTGATCATGACCACCTTCTTCTATCCCTACGGCGGGGCGCAGTACGGCCAGTGGGGCGCGGCCCCCGCCGTGTTGCTGGCCCTGGTCGTGGGCCTGGCCCAACTGCCGGTCAGCGCGTGGGTGCTGGCGCGCTTCGGCAGTGGTCCCCTCGAACGCCTCACGCGCCTGTTGGTGTACGGGCGCGTCACGCGGCGGGAACCCCGCGCCCCCTGACGGCGTACCCCCGGTATGGAATTCCGCCTGCATCCCGAGATCATCCACACCGCCGAGGCCAGTGGTGCCCGCCTGGAGGTCACCGAGTTCGACCCCCGGCCCACCGAGCGCCCCCTGGAAGGCTTTTTTCAGCCGCTCCAGCGCCCGGCCCGCTGGCGGCAACTGGCCCTGCATCTGGACGGGGGCGCGGCGGTCCTCGAACCCGGCGCCCTCCAGTACCTGCGCGGCGAGATCGAGATGCAGGCGGCGGTGACGGGTGCCGGCAGCGGTGGCGGCGGTCTGGGCGGCCTCCTGCGCGGCGCGGTGACGGCGGCGGCCACCGGCGAGAGCCTCTTCAAGACCGCCTACCGGGGGTCGGGCGTGATCTACACCGAGCCGACCCGCCTGCACCTGCTGCTGGGCGAGCTGCGCGGCGAGGACCTGATCGTGGACGACGGCGCGTTCGTGGCCTGCGCGGGCAACGTCACCGTGGGCCGGCACGTGAACAAGGGTGTGGCCGCGATGCTGGGCAGCGGCGAGGGCCGGGTGCAGCCCAAACTGAGCGGCTCGGGCGTGTTCGCCCTGCAAAGCCCCGTCCATCCCGGCGAGTTCCAGATTCTGGACCTGAAGGGAGAAACGCTGAAGGTGGATGGCAATCTGGTGCTGGCCTACACGGGGGGCCTGGCCTTCAGCGTGGAAAAAAGCGCGCGCGGCCTGCTGGGCAGTGGCCGCACCGGTGAGGGGTACGTGCAGGTCTACCGGGGCACCGGGCGCGTGTGGCTCACGCCGACCCTGCCGGTTCACGCCCCGGCGGGACCCCTCCTGCCCACGGCCTGAGCAGGGCCGAGCCGGCAGGAAGAGGCGCTTTCCGGCGCGGGGGTGGGTAGGCCTCCCGGTCCGCCCTTCATAAATGAGTGCTGATGCTCATTTCTCACGGCGTGGCAGGACAAGATAGAGACCCATGAAGCCGCAGGCCATTTTCCTCTCATCGGTCCTGTCGTGCGGTCTGGCAGGGTCCTGGGCTGAGGCGCAGGCAGATCCCTTCCAGCGCGCAGCTCCGGTCCAGGCTGCACCCAACCTGCGCACGTCCCCTGCGCCCGCCGCAGCGGCGGGAACGCCAGGCAACCTCAACAACCTGACCGGGGTGCCGAGCGTGACGTTCGGCACCCCGCGTTCCAGCAGTGACGGGAGCCAGACCCGGGTGGTGTTCGACCTGACGCCCGGCGTGACCTATACCCTGACCCCGACCTTCGGGGGCCTGCGCATCGACGTGCGCGGGGCGCGGGTGTTGCCTGCCGTAACGGCCCGGCTGGGGGCCAGCGTCACCGAGTACCGGGCGGGCGGCGGCCAGGTGACGCTGGTCACGCCCTTTCCGCTCTCGCTGACCGACGGTTGGCGGGCCAGCGAGGCGACGCTGGCCTCGGGCACCCGGGTCCTGATCCTGGAGTTCGGGCCGACCCTGGCGGGTGGGGCCAGCCCTTCGCTGCTCGCCCTGGTCCGCACGTCCGCCGCGCCCGCGACGCCCGCGCAGACCCAGGCGCTCACGGCGCCGGTCGGCACGGCGCCGGCGAATCTGCCCCTCGCGGCCCAGTTGCCGCCGGGCGATACGGTGCCGTCGGCCTCCAGGAGCAGCCTGCCGCCCCCCGCCCCGGCCCTGCCCGGCCAGGACCCCGCCCGGCCCAGTGCCCTCGCGGGCCGCGCTCCGGGCCTGTTGCAGCCCGGGGCAAGCCTCACGCCGCCGCGCGTGGGTAAGAATCCCGGCATGACGCGGGTGGTGCTGGACCTGCCACCCGGCGTGACCTACCGCATGGTGCCCGGCAGCCTGGGCCTGCGGGTGGACCTGGACGGGGTGACGGCCAGCCAGCTGACCGCGCAGAACGTCAGCCCCGAGGTGCGCGCCTGGCGCTACGAGCCGACGGTGGGGGGCGTGACCGTGACGCTGCTGACGGGCACGTCGCTGACCGACCGCAGCGGGTGGCGGGCGCAACTGGTCCCGCCGACCGAGGGCAGCGACCGTTCGCGGCTGGCCATCGATCTCTCGCCCGCCCTGGCCGATCTCACGCCGCTGAGCGCCCGCGAGCGCGTCCTGGCGACTGTTCCGCGCGTCAGCGCCATCGGCGGGACGGCGATTCTGGCCTTCAGCGCGAGCATGATGCAGCCGCGCGTCGTGATCGATGCGGGCCACGGGGGGCGCGACCCGGGCGCGGTCGGCTCCATTGTCGAGAAGCAGGTCACGCTCGACGTGGCGCTGCGGGTGCGGGAGCTGCTGCGGGTGGCGGGCGTGGACGCGGTGCTGACCCGCGACAGCGACCGCGAGCTGAACCCCAACAAGAACACCGATCTGGAGATGCGCGCCGCGATGGGCACGCCGGGAACCCAGATGTTTCTGAGCATCCACGTGAACGCGATGCCCGCCGCCAACGCCCTGCGCGGCTACGGCGTCGAGACGTGGTGGAATCCCAACCACCCGCTGTCGAGCAGCTTCGCCGCCCTGATCCAGAAGAACGTCGTGGCGGTCACGGGCGCGTTCCCGCAGGGCCTGCGGAACAACCGCTCGCTCTCGGTGCTGCGCAACAGCCGGATTCCCGCCGCACTGGTGGAGATCGGCTACACCAGTCATCCGGTCGACGGCCTGAACCTCAAGGACAGCAATTACCTCGACCGGGTGGCGCTCGGCATCGCCCAGGGCATCCGCGAGGCGCTGGTGACGGGCGTCACGGCGGGCGGCGCAGTGGGCGGCGCGGGCAAGTAAGCCGCCCACTCCCAGGAGAGCAGCCGGCGCGGGGCGGGACACACGGAGAGAGGCCCAGCGTCCCGCCTTCTCGCGTGGAGGGTGGGGCCTGGGCCTCGAAGCAAGGGGCCTGAAAAAGCCGGTGGTCTGAAGGGGAGGATTGGCCCTCAGCCCGGCCGGGTTCCCCCGCCACTGGCCGCGCTGGCCTTGTGCACCAGCGGCATGATGGTCAGGCCCTGCACGGCGATGGTAAACAGCACGACGGCGTAGGTAGCCGTGACCAGGTGCGTGCGGTAGGGGCTGTCGGGCAGGCCCAGCACCAGGCTGATGGCGATACCCCCGCGCAGGCCGCCCCAGGTCAGCAGCCGCACGGTGTACGCGCCGTAGCCGTCGCGGGCGCGCACCAGCAGGAAGGGCAGCGCCACGCTGATCCAGCGGGCGGCGAGCGCCACGACGATCAGCAGGACGCTGGCGAGGAGCTGCGGCGCGGTCGTCCGGGTCAGCAGCACGTCCAGGCCGATAAAGGCGAACAACACGATGTTCAGCACCTGGTCGGCGGTTTCCCAGAAGCCCTCGACGTGTTCGCGCGTCTCCTGCCCGAAGGCCCGGTCCTTGGTGGCCGAGATGATCAGGCCCGCGACCACCATCGCCAGCGGGCCGCTGACGCCCAGCGCGCTGGCGGCCACGTACCCGCCGACCACCAGCGCCAGCGTGAGCAGCACCTCCACCGCGTGTTGCTCGATGCTCCGCAGCAGCGCGTAGCCCAGGCCCCCCAGCAGCGCCCCGAACAGCATGCCGCCCAGCGCCTCGCGCACGAACAGCGTGAGGGCACCGGCCACGCTCGGCTCGGCGTGGTGGCCGCCCACCCCGGCCAGCCCCGCCAGCACCAGGAAGATCACCACGCCCACGCCGTCGTTAAAAAGGCTCTCGCCCGCGATCAGCGTCTCGATCCGGGCCGGCACCCGCGCGCGCTTCAGCAGGTCCAGCACGGCGACCGGATCGGTGGGGCTGATCAGGGCGCCGAACAGCAGCGCCCACATCAGCGGCACGTTCAGGCCCACCAGCCCGAACACGAAGTACGCCGCGAACCCGATCAGGAACGTGCTGAGCAGCGTGCTGAGCAGCGCCAGCGTCAGGATGCTGACCCGCTGGCGGAACATCTGTCCGGCGTTCAGGCTCAGCGCCCCCGCGAACAGCAGGATGCTCAGGATGCCGTTCAGCACGAAATCCGTGAAGTTCAGCGTCTCCAGCAGTCCCGACGCCCAGCCGCGCAGCCCCGGCACCCCCAGCGCGTCGAGGGCGATCAGGAGGATGCTGGCGACCGCGCCCGCCAGAGTCACGCCGACCGTCGTGGGAAAGTGCAGCAGGCGCTCATTCAGATACGCCAGCACGGCGGTCACACTCAGCAGGACGGCAAACGCGGTCAACATGCCGCCCACTCTAGCCGCCGGAAACAGGAAACCTCCTGCGAACAGCGCGCAGGAGGCGTCTCAAAGTCGAACCGTCTGACGGCTCAAAACCTGGTCGTGCTGGTTTCTCCAGCCGTCCGACGGTTTGACGGTCAGACGGTGGGCCACTTCAGCTTCAGTCGCGCTCGCGTTCGCGCTCGGCGTTCAGCTGGGCTTGCAACTGCGCCTGCTTCTGCCGCACGTAATCCTGATGGAAGCGGCCCTCGTCCATCAGCTCGGTGCCGACCGTCAGCTTGCCGGTGGCCAGTTCGCGCATCGCCTGCGTGACCAGGTTGCGGGTCCGCACGCGCTGCTCGACGGGCAGCACGCTGGGCGCGCCCGAGCGCAGTTGCAGCGCCCGTTTCGCGGTCACGACCGACAGCCGGTACTTGCTGTCGGTCAGGGAAAGCAATTTGTCGATGTCCTTCTCGGCCATGGTTAAACCCCTTTCGGCCCGGTCATCCCTGCGGATACCGGCACGTCTTCGCGCTGCCTGTCTTGCGGCGGGGCGCTCTCAGCCGCTCAGTCTACCCCGGCGCGGCAGGTCGAACCAACGGTGAAGCACACCTTGTGCCGGGGCTGCGGGGCATTCCGGGACCTCAGCCCTGGTCCTCCGCTTCCCGGACGATGCTCAGCACGCGCTCGCGGACGGCGCGTTCCTCGCGCAGGTAGCGGCCCGCGCTCATCTGCACGCCGATGGCGGCCACCACCTGCCCGGCATGGCGGTACGGCACACCCAGCGTGCATTGACCCGGAATCCATTCCTCGATGGAATAGGCGTAGCCGCGCCGCCGTACGCGGGCGACCTCGGTGCGCCACTCGTCGGGGGTGGTGATGCTGTTCACGGTGCAGACGGCGAACTCACGCGGCTGGTGGTCGCCGTGCGCGTACAGGATCTTCCCGCTGGCCGTGGCGGTGGCGGGCAGGTAGATGTCGAGCGGCAGGTCGATGTCGGCGTCGGGGTGGCGTTCACGGATCGCGCACACGACCTCCTCGCCCTCCAGGATGCACAGGAACGCGACCGCCTTGACCTCCAGGGCCAGCCGGGTAATCAGCGCGCGGGCATCCTGAAACCAGGGCAACGCCGAGGTGAGGTGTGCGCCCATCTCCGCGATGTGCCACGAGAGGCGGTACTTGCCCGCCGGCGTGCGGCGCAGGAACCCGGCCTCGGTGAGGCCCGCGAGGTAGGCGTGGGCGGTGGCGCGGGGAAGCGTCAGGTGGACGGCCAGCGCCCGCACGCCCCACTCGGGCTGCTCGGCGCTGAAGGCTCCCAGGATGCTCGCGGCTTTCTGAAGGGACAGCACCCGTCCAGCGTACACGGACGAGCGCGCGGATGGGCGCTGCGGGCCACCCACCGCCGGCAGAGCCGGGGCGGGGCATTTACCCGGGCGGGCCGAGAAGGGTTTCGGGGTCGTCCGGGTCCAGGGGGGCGAGGGCTGTCTGGATCAGGTAGGGCCGTTTTCCCTCGCGCCCGGTGCCCTGCTGGCCGAGCCGCTCCCGGAGGGCGTCCAGCGCCTCCTGAACCTGACGGGCCGCCGCGTCGTCCAGCCACAGCACGCCCATGTAGTCTCCGCCGATGTGGTGCTCGCGCAGCGCGGCATAGGTCCGGGCATCCGGCATGAACGTCTCCGAATGCACCTCGCCGCCCGTGCTGCGGTACAGCAGGCGGGCATTCAGGGGGAGGTGGGCGAGGCCCCGCGCCCCGGCCCGCGCCCGCAACCGGTCGAAGGGGAGGCCGTGCCGGGCGATCTGCGCTTCCAGGTCCGCGAAGGGCGTCAGGTGAAAGGGAATGCGGAAGCCGCCCGGCGCGCGGTAAAGCCGGATGGCGCGGCCCGCCCGCTGCCGCTCGCCCGCCCCTTCCAGCAGGCCCGCCGCCCTGAGCTGCCGGACGCGGTAGAGCATCCGTTCCACGCTGACGCCCGCTTCCCGCGCCGCCTCCGCCGCCCCGAGCGTCCGCCCGATAAAGGGTTCGAGGTGCCGCAGCGCCGCCGGGTCGCTCAGCAGCCGCGCTTGCCGGGGCGTACGGACCTCGAACCACTCGCCGTCGAAGGAACCCAAAATGGTATGCGGCATTTTCGGGAGGGTACGCCGGACGCTGGGGGCATGACCAGCCCCACTGCCTCTCCCGGCCTGCCCCGCGCCTTCTGGACGTATGGGGCGGGCGTGACCCTCACCGCACTGGGAGACGCCACCGTCTCGGTCGCCCTGCCCTTCCTGGCCCTCGCCACGCCGCCGGGCGGGGGAGCCGGAGCGGTCGGCCTGGTGGTGCTGGCGGGCAGCCTGCCCCGGTTTCTCGCGCCGCTGCTGGGCGGCCTGGCGGACCGGCTGGCCCCGCGCGGCCTGCTGGCCCTCAGCACGGGGGTGCGGGCGCTGGCCGTCGCGGCGGCGGGCCTGCTGGTCGGGGCGGGCCTGCTGCCGCTGGCGGCGCTGCTGGTCCTGGCCTTTCTGAACGGGCTGCTTTCCACGCTGGCCTACGCGACCGGGAGCGCCCTGGTGCCGCGCCTGGTCGCCCCGCACCTGCTGGCCCGCGCGAACAGCCTGAACAGCGGCGCACTGATGGGGGCACCCCTGCTGGGGTACGGCCTGGGCGGCCTGCTGATCCACCTATTCGGCGCGGGCGGCACGCTGCTGGTCAGTGCGCCGCTGATTCTGGGCCTAGCCCTCGCCGCGCTGGCGCTGCCGACCCTGCCCGGGGCCGGGGGCGGTGGACGCGTTCAGCCCCTCGCCGACTTCCGGGAAGGGCTGGGCGTGATTCGCCGCTCGCCGCTGCTGCTGGCCCTGCTGGGCATGAGCTTTGCGCTGAATCTCGCCATGAACGTGATGAACGTGCGCGCGCCGCTGCACCTGACGGCCTTTGGCAGGGGCGCACCCGACTACGCCATCTTCGAGATGCTGATCTCGGGCGGGGTGCTGGCCGGGATCGCGCTGGTCACGCCCCTGGCCGGGCGCTGGAGCCTCGACGTTCTGATCGGCGCGGGCCGCTGGGTGCTGGTGCTGGGCACGCTGGGCTTCGTGTTCACGCCCGTCCCGGTCTGGTGGGGCGCGGCGGCGGTCTTCGGGCTGGGCCTGGGGCTGCTGGAGGTCGCCGCCACCACCCGCTCGCAGCAGCTCGTGCCGGACGGTCTGCGCGGCCGGGTGGTCGGGGCGCTGATGGGTGTGAATGCCGTCGGCCTGAGCCTGGGCGCGGCGCTGGCCGCCCGGCCCCCGGGCACCCCCACGCTGATGCTGGGCCTGGGCCTCATCCTAGCGCTGCTGGCCCTGGGCTGGACGGCGGCGCTGCGGGCGGAGAGGCGGCGCGCCGCTCCCCTGGCGGGCCTCCCCGGGGGAGCGGCAACGGAATGACCTGCGGGCCTCTGCCCCGGGGCGTTCAGCCGTCCTCGTCCGTCGGTTCCTTGTGGGGCAGCATGGGCGTGAGGCGGGCGTGTTCGTCCGTCGGCGTGATGTTCTCCCGTTCTTCCCGGCTGGGGCCGGTGTCCAGGCCGCTGATCACGACTTCGCCGCGCGCCTCGTCCTGAGGCTCCGGTGGCCGGTCGGGTTGTTGGGTCATGCCCCAGGGTACGGCAGGGGTGGGGGCAGGTGATGTGTGTCCCTAGACCCGCAGGACGCTGTGATCCCCCACCACGATCTGCAAACCCAGGTCGGTCGGTGCGGCAACGGTGGCATACCGGCCGATGACGGCGCGCCGCAGGGGCCGGGTGGGCCGGCACACCGCCGCGTGTTCGTCGATCAGGGTGTCGGACAGGACCGCGCCCTCGACCTGCGCGTGCGGCCCGATGCTGACGTTCGGCCCGAGGGTGCTGCCGCGCACGCTGGCCCCCGCACCAACCAGCACGGGGCCGGTCAACGTGCAGTCCTGCACCGTCGCGCCCGCCTCCACCACGACCGGGCCGCTGAGGTGGCTCTCCCGCACGTCGCCGTCCACCCGGGAAGGCAGGCCCGCCAGAAAATGCGCGCTGGCGGTCAGCAGGTCGGCGGGGGTGCCCGCGTCGCTCCAGAACCCCGCGAAGGGCACCGCCCGCACCCGCCCGCCCGCCGCGACCACCCGCAGCAGCGCCTGGGGAAACTCGATCTCGCCGCGCACGCTGGGTTCCAGCTGCGCCACCTCCTCCAGCACGTGCGGGTGAAAGGCGAACACGCCGCAGGCCGCCAGGTCGCTTTGCGGGCGGCGCGGCTTCTCGTCGAGGCGGGTCAGCCAGCCTTCCTGCACGACCGCCACCCCGTAGGCGCTGGGGTCGGGCACGCGCTTGACGCCCAGGGCGGCGTCGGCCCCGTCCAGCGCGTCCACCAGGGGCCGCAGGGAGTCCGCGAACAGGTTGTCGCCCAGGTACAGCAGACCCGGGCCGCCTTCCAGAAAGGCGCGCGCCGCCAGGACCGCGTGTCCGGTGCCGCGCGGTTCCTCCTGCCGCAGGAAGGTCAGCGGCCCCTCGCCCCGGGTGGCGGCGCGCAGGGCGGCCTCGCTGGCGGGGCTGGTGACCACCGCGACCTCCCCGGCGCCGGCGGCCCGCAGCGCCCGCACCGCCCGCGCGATGATCGGCACGCCCGCGATGGGCACGGCGGGTTTGGGCCGGCCGGCACTGACCGGAAGGAGACGGCTGCCACGACCGGCAGCGAGGATCACGCCTTTCATATGGATGGGCCGAGTATAGCCGCCGACCTGTGAGAGAGCGGAAAGAGCGGGAGGAGCGGCGGCGGGGTCAGCGCGTCAGCGCCTCCTCCAGCGCCTCCGCGAAGGCGTCCTCGTCGTCGAGCCAGGGGTAGTGGCCGGCGTCCAGCACGGTCAGGTCCGCGCCGCCGAGGTCCACCAGCCACTCGACCTGTTCGGGGTAACTGGTGCGGTCATGGACCCCCGCGATCACGAAGAGGGGCCGGCGCAACTCCTGGAGAAAGGGCGGGTACTCGAACTCCCAGAGGCCCTGGTGGACGAGCGCTTCTTGCACCTCGCCGCCGCCCGCCAGTTGCCCCTCGGTGTCGGTGAACTCCAGGCGCATCCGGCTGGGCGCGTCACGGAATTGCAGGGCGTTCAGCAGGTCGCGGGCATTCAGCAGGCCGAAGGCGGCCTCGATGCGGGCCTCCCCGACCGGGGGATGCTGGCCCTCGGGGGTGCGGGCGCGCACGGCGTCGGCGGGGTCCTCCAGGGGCACGCCGCGCAGGGCGCTGGCCTCGCGCAGCAGCGTCAGGGCGAGTTCGGGGAACTGCACCCAGGGATTCACCACGATCACGCGGGCGGTGCGGTCAGGGTGCCGCCGCGCGTATTCCAGCGCGACCAGCGCGCCGAAGCCGTGCCCCAGCGGCACGATCCGCTCCGCACCCAGATACGCGCGCAGGGCCTCCAGGTCGGCGACCAGGGTGTCGAGGTCGAGGGTGTCCGCGCCCTGCTCGGTGTCTTCCAGCGGGCCGCTGCGCCCCGAGCCGCGCTGGTCGAGGTACACCACCCGGCGCCCCGCGAGCCGCTCGCCGAACAGTTCCCGGAACGAGTAGCTGTTGTAGCCGGGACCGCCGTGCAAAAAGACCAGGGGCGGTTCCGGGGCGGCCTCTGTGCCCAGGTCCTCTGGCCCCGTGACCTCGAAGTACAGGTCCGCGCCGTTCAGGCGCTCGAAACTCGGCTCGTCGGGCGTGGTCATGGGGGCATTCTAGGCGGGGCGGCCCCGGGCGCAAGGGTTCCGGGCGTAAGGTTCTCCGGTGTGTTGCGGCTCGGGGTGCCGCCCACAGCTTTGCCGCCCGCGCCTCCGCTACCCTGCGCGCATGACCTCCCCCGCGCCGCAGGGCATCGCCTTCACGCTCGACGGCGTGGACGAACTGACCTTTACCCGCATCCTGCGCGACGTGCTGGGCGACGCGGCCTTTGCCCGGCCCCTCCAGGTGCAGGCCCAGGAACCGCGCCCCGGCCGGCCCGCGCGCCTGACGCTGGTGTTCTGGCCGCAGGACCGCACCCGGGCGGTGCAGGCGATGCAGCGGCTCAAGACCCTGCTTCTGCGCCACGGCGTGCAGGTGGATTCGGTGCAGGTGCCCGGGGGAAGCTGACGGGGCGTTAAGAGTGCATAAACCGCCTCAGTCACCCGCCCCGCCCATCCCGGCCCCTACCATGACCGGAAACAGGCTCACGCCGGGAGACAAAGGCAGACCCCATGGACCAACGCATTCTCTTGATCGAAGACAACCCGGACATCACCCGCGTCGTCCAGTACGAACTGGAGCAGGCCGGGTACCGGGTGCTGACCGCGCCGGACGGCGTCACGGGCCTCACCAGCGCCCGTGAGAACACGCCCGACCTCGTGATTCTCGACCTCGGCCTGCCCGACTTCGACGGCGCGGAAATCGCCCGCCGCCTGCGCAAGACCAGCAGCGTGCCCATCATCATCCTGACCGCGATGGACGCCGTGGACCGCAAGGTCAATTTGCTGGAAGCGGGGGCCGACGACTACATGACCAAACCTTTCCACCCGGAAGAACTCGTCGCCCGGGTCAAGGTGCAGCTCCGCCACCAGCAGCACGGCGAGGTCATCAGCATCGGCGCGCTGGAAATCCATCCGCAAAAGCGGCTGTGCCATTACAACGGCCACGAGGTGCGCCTCTCGCCCAAGGAATTCGACCTGCTGACCTTCCTGGCCCGCCAGCCGGGCCGGGTGTACTCGCGCCAGGAAATCGAGCGCGAGGTCTGGAACGGCGAATTGCCCAGCAACTCGAACGTCGTGGACGTGCATATGGCGAACATGCGCGCCAAGCTGCGCGACCTCGACGGCTACGGGATTATCCGCACGGTGCGGGGGATCGGCTACGCGCTGAAGACCCCGTAAGGCGGCGCGCGACGAGGGGGAGGCCCTGCCGGTAAGGTGGGGCTTTTTGCCTTGCCGGTGGGGCGGGGCATGCCCGGGCTGACCGCCTGCCCCGGAGGTTCCCGCCCGGCCGCTGCGTAAACGTTCCCGCAACCGGGCCTCGCTGGTGTAGCGAAGGGGAGGTGTTACCCTCGGCACATGCGGACCGTCGTCCTGATCGTCATCGTGGTGCTCGCCGTGCTGTTCGCGGTGCTGAACCGGCACGCCCTGATGTTCGGACATACGCTCAACCTGGGTTTCGTGACGTACACGGGCGTCCCGCTGGGCTTGATCCTGCTGCTGACCGCCCTCGCGCTGGCGCTGATCTTCTACTTCTGGGCCGGGGTGGCGGGCCTGCGCGCCCAGGCCGACAGCGCGCGGCTGCTCCGCGACATGGAGGCGCTGCGGGTCAACCTCGACAGTCAGGAAAGCAGCCGCTTCGCGCAGTTGCAGATGTACCTGGATGAGCGCTTCCACACGCTGGGAAACGGCGCGGCCACCCCCTCCAGCGCCGATCTGGCGACCGTGAATGCCCGCCTCGACGCCCTTCAGCGCGACGTGAACGTGCAACTCGCGCAGATCGACGATTACCTCAAGCGCCGCCTGGGCTGACCTGCCTGCCTTCTCCCCGGCCCCTCCGCCCGCCGGCAAGGGGCCGGTGCGCCTGCGGGCTTGCACCCGGTTCAGTCGCCTGCGCCGTGCCCGTCTAGAATGGCGCGGGAAAGCGTGTCTTTCCTGAAGGAGTGAAGCGTATGGCGCTCGACCGTTTTTTCCGCAGACGCCGCCCGCAGCAGCAGGCGGGGGCCGACCTGCCGGACCTCTGGACCCAGTGCCCCCAGTGCAAGGAGGGGCTGTATAACCGTGACCTCGAAGCGGCCAGCTTCGTTTGTCCCAAGTGCGGCCATCACTTCCGCCTGGACGCCCAGAAGCGCCTCGACGTGCTGCTGGACGAGGGGTCCTTCCGGCCACAGTCGGGCCGCGTGCACCCGACCGACCCACTGAACTTTCAGGACACCGAACCCTACCCGGCGCGGCTGGCGCGGGCGCAGGCCAAGACGGGCCGCCCCGACGCCGTCCTGACCGGGACGGGCACCATCGGGGGCCTCCCGGTAACGGTTGCGGCGATGGACTTCACCTTCAGCGGCGGCAGCATGGGCAGTGTGGTGGGCGAGGAAATCGCGCGCGCGGCTGAACACGCGGCCCGGGCAGGCACGCCCTTCGTGCTGGTCGCGGCCAGCGGCGGGGCCAGGATGCAGGAAAGCGCCCTGTCGCTGATGCAGATGGCGAAGACCACCGTGGCGCTGGAGGGCCTCGCCGCACGCGGTCTGCCCTATATCAGCATCCTGAGCGACCCGACGACCGGGGGCGTGACGGCCTCCTTTGCCACCATCGCGGACGTGATCCTGGCCGAACCGGGCGCCCTGATCGGCTTCGCCGGGCCGCGCGTGATCCAGCAGACCATCCGCCAGCACCTCCCGGAAGGCTTCCAGCGGGCCGAGTTTCTGCTGGACCACGGCATGGTGGACGACGTGGTGGACCGCCGCGAACACCGCGCCTACCTGACCCGCCTGCTGGGCGTGCTGACGCGGCAAGAGGTGGGGGCGTGACCGCCGCCGACACGCTGACCAAGCTGGAAGCCCGCGTGCGCGACCTGGAAACCACCGCCCGCGAAACCGGACAGAACCTCGACGCGGCCCTGACGCCGCTGCGGGCCGAGGTGCAGCGCCTGCGCGCCGAGAAAAGCGCCAACCTGTCGCGCTGGGACCGGGTCCAGCTGGCCCGCACGCCGGGGCGGCCCACCGCGCTCGATTACGTCGAGCGGCTCTGCACCGACTTCACCGAGCTGCACGGCGACCGGGCCTACGGCGACGATCCCGCCCTGATCGGTGGCCCGGCGCGCTGGCAGGGCACACCCGTCATGCTGCTGCTCCAGCAAAAGGGCCGCGACACCAAGAGCAAGATCAAACGCCGTTTCGGCAGCGCCAACCCCGAAGGCTACCGCAAGGCCGTGCGCCTGATGGACCTAGCCGACCGCTTCGGGCTGCCGGTCGTGGCCCTGATCGACACCCAGGGGGCGTACCCCGGCATCGAGGCCGAGGAACGCGGCCAGGGCTGGGCGATTGCCGAGAGCATTCAGCGGATGGTGCGCCTGCGGGTGCCCGCCGTCTGCGCCGTGATCGGTGAGGGCGGGTCGGGCGGGGCACTCGCCATCGGCGTCGGCAACCGGGTGCTGATTCAGGAAAACGCCTGGTACTCGGTGATCTCGCCCGAGGGGGCCGCCAGCATCATCTGGAAGGACGCGGGCAAGGCCCCCGAGGCTGCCGAGGCGCTGAAGCTCACCGCCCCCGACCTGCTGGACCTGCGAATCGTCGAGGAGGTCATTCCCGAGCCGCCCGGCGGCGCGCATCTGGACATGGACGCCGCCGCCCAGGCATTGGGGGAGGCCGTCAGCCGCAACCTCGCGGACCTCGCCGGGCTGGACGGGGACGAGTTGCGGGCGCAACGGGCCGCCCGCTTCCGGGCGCTGGGAGCCTTTACCGAGAGCTAGGGCGGGGCGCAGAAAGGTTGCCACCTTTTGGCAACCTTTCCGAGCGGAGCGAGAAGCGCAAAAAGGGCGGCGCGCAGTGGAGTGGACGCCCGAGACATGCGGCAACGAAACGGAGCGCCGCCCTAGGAACGGGGCGGACGGAGGTGGAGCGGTGGGGCGCAGAGGCCCAGCCTGCTCCACCTCCTCAATTTTTGGGGACGCCTTTGCCGCCCCGGCGCGGTACGCTGATCCATGATCACAACCCACCCGCAGGCCCCAGAGGTCATCGTCGTCGGTGCCGGCCTCGCGGGCCTGACCGCCGCGCGCAGGCTGACGCAGGCGGGGCGGCGGGTGCGGGTGCTGGAGGCGCGGGAGCGGGTCGGCGGGCGGACCCAGACCCTGCGTCTCCCGGTGACAGGTGTCAGCGTGGACGTGGGCGGGCAGTGGGTGGGGCCGAACCAGCCGCACGTGATGGCCTTGATCCGCGAACTGGGGCTGGAAGTCTTTCCCACCCACGACGCGGGGCAGAATCTGGCGCACCTGCTGGGGCGCACGCTGCGGTATCGGGGGTTGATTCCGCCACTGCCGCCGCATGTCCTGGCCGATTACGCGCTGCTCTCGGGGCGCTTCGAGGCGCTGGCCCGCCGTCTCCCGAAAGAGGCCCCCTGGGATGCCCCGGACGCCGCTGCCCTGGACGCCCAGACCTTCGACACCTGGATCACCCGCCACGCCCACACCCCCCAGACCCGCGCCCTGATGCGCCTGTATGCCGGGGCAGTCTTCAGTGCGGACGCGGCGGAACTCAGCCTGTTGCACGCGCTGGCCTACACCGCGCACGGGGGCGGCATCAACGGGCACACCCTGACACGCGGCAACGCCCTGCAAGACCGCGTGCTGGGCGGCGCGCAGGCCATCGCGCAACGGCTGGCGGACGGATTATCTGACGTGCGCCTCAAAAGCCCGGTCACGCGGGTCGAACAGGACGGGGCGGGCGTCACCCTTCACACGCCGGACGGCCCGCACCACGCCCCGCACGTCATCCTCGCTGTGCCCCCGGCCCTGCTGGCGGGCGTTCCTTTCGACCCCCCCTTGCCCGCCCGCCGCGCGCAGCTTCAGCAACGGCTGCCGATGGGGGCAGTGGTCAAGTTTCTGGCCGTCTACGGGCGCCCCTTCTGGCGGGAGGCGGGCCTCAGCGGCATGGCGATCAGCGACACGGGGCCGGTGACCGTCACCTTTGACAGCAGCCCGCCGCAGGGCACGCCCGGCGTGTTGCTCGGGTTCATCGAGGGCCACGCCGCCCGCGCCCTGATGGAAAGCCGCGAGGCGGAACGCCGGGACGCCGCCCTCACCAGCCTCGCCCGGCTGTTCGGTCCCCAGGCGCTGCACCCGCTGGAAACGGTGGAACGCGACTGGGCCGCCGAACCCTACAGCGGCGGCTGTTACGGTGCCCTCTTCGGCCCCGGCACCTGGACCGGGTACGGCCCGGCGCTGCGCGCCCCGGTGGGCCGCCTGCACTGGGCCGGAGCGGAAACCGCCCGCGTGTGGATGAACTACATGGACGGCGCGGTGGAAAGCGGCGAGCGCGCGGCGGCGGAGGTGCTGGGGGCGGGGCTTTGACTGGAACGGAAAAGGAGGGCCACCCCGTCACGGAGCCGCCCTCCCGCTTTTCCCACTGCCCACGTCCTACAACCCACGACCTCCCTTCAGTCCGTCGCCGCGTTCGCCACACTCGGCGTATTCGTCGCGGCAGGCGTCTCCACGATGGGTTTTTTCAGGATGCCCAGCATGACCGTGCTCACGGCTGTCCCGGCCAGCAGCGCGACCACATACATGGGCAGGTTGGTCACGGCGTTGGGGATGAACAGCACGAAGATGCCGCCGTGCGGGGCGCGCAGCAGGCACCCGGCGGCCATGCTGATGGCTCCGGCGACCGCCGAGCCGACCATCAGCGCCGGAATCACGCGCAGGGGGTCGCGGGCGGCGAAGGGAATCGCGCCTTCCGTGATGAAGGAGATGCCCAGCACCCCGGCGGCCTTGCCGGCCTCGCGCTCGTCGTGGGTGAAGCGGTTCTTGAAGAACAGGGTGGCGAAGAACAGGGCCAGCGGCGGCGTCATGCCAGCGGCCATCACGGCGGCAATCGGGCCGTAGACCTTCGCGCCCAGCAGGCCGGTGCTGAAGGTGTACGCGGCTTTGTTGATGGGGCCGCCCATGTCGAAGGCCATCATCGCGCCGAGCAGCGCGCCCAGCAGACCCGCGCTGGTGTTGCCGAGGCCCTGGAGCCAGGCGGTCAGCCCGGTCAGCGCCGCCGCGACGGGCCGACCCACGACCAGCATCATCAGCAGGCCGACGGCCAGCGTGCCCAGCAGCGGCAGGATCAGCGTGGGCTTGAGGCCCTCCAGCGTGCGCGGCAGCCGGATCGAGCGCGTCAGCCACAGCACGATGTACCCGGCCAGGAACCCCGCGATGATGCCGCCCAGAAAGCCGCTGCCCGTCAGCCCCGCCAGGAAGCCGCCGATCATGCCGGGGGCGAGGCCGGGCCGGTCCGCGATCGAGAAGGCGATGTACCCCGCCAGCACCGGCACGAACAGCCCGAACGCGCCCTTCGACCCGATCTGGAAGAGGGTGTTCCCCAGCGTCCCCGCGTACCGGTCCTCATAGATGAAGATGCCCTGGTCACCGAACTGGAAAGAGCCGATGGCAAAGGCGATGGCGATCAGCAGCCCGCCCGCCACCACGAAGGGCAGCATGTGCGAGACGCCGGTCATCAAGTGCTTGTAAAAGGCCGGCGTCCCCGCGTTCTTGGCGGCCTTCCCGGCGCTCGCCTGCGAGACGAAATCGGTGCCGCCCTCCGCGCCCGCGACGGCCAGACCCGCCGCCGTGCCGTAGACGGGAGCCTCGGCCAGCGCGCGCTGCACCAGGGCCTGCCCGCCACTGATGGCGGGTTTGGTGCCGGTCTGATACACCCGCTTGCCCGCAAAGCGCGAGAGGTCCACGTTGGTGTCCGCCGCGATAATCACCACGTCCGCCGCCGCGATGTCCTGCGGGGTGAGCGGGTTGCCCGCGCCCACGCTGCCCTGCGTCTCCACCTTCACCCGGTAGCCCAGCGCCTTCGCGCCACTTTCCAGCCCCTCGGCGGCCATGAAGGTATGCGCGATGCCGGTCGGGCAGGAGGTGATGCCCACGATGCTCAGGGGACGGCCCGCCGTGCCGGGGGTTGAGGTCGGGGGAGGGGAGACGGTCCCTGCTGTGGTCGTGGTGGCGACCGTGCCGCCCGCTCCCGTGCTCCCCGTGCCCGAACCCCCCGCCTGCGAGATCAGTCCCGCCGCGTTCCGAATCGCTTCCCCTATGCTTGCGCGCACGATGCGTTTCCCGGCGAAGCGCCCCTCGTCCACCTTCACGTCGGCGGCGAGAATGACCGCGTCCGCCGCCGCGATTTCTGCGGGCGTCAGGGTGTCCTGCGCGCCGACGCCGCCCTGCGTTTCCACCCGCAGGTCGTCGCCTGCGGCCTGGGCGGCCCGCCGCAGCGCCTCGGCGGCCATGAACGTGTGTGCGATGCCTGTCGGACAGGCCGTGACTGCGACTAGCTTTGCCATGACTGCGCCTCCTGGGAGGGGGAATGAAGCCGGGTTGCCGGGTCCTGAGCCTTGAAGTTCATGCCGTCTCCACCCGCTCTGCCGCGTCCACCTGCACCTGCGCGGCGAAAGCGTCCAGTTCCGCACGCGGCGGCAGGTGTGCGCCCAGGCGGGTAATCGCCCCCAGACTGAAGGCCGTCGCGCGCCGCGCCGCGTCCGCCAGACCCAGACTGTCCGCGTGGGCCGCCACCAGCCCCGCCACCATCGCGTCGCCCGCGCCGACGGTGCTTTTGACGGTCACGCGGGGGGGAAGGGCGCGCACCGCCTCCCGTTCGGTCACCAGCAGCGCCCCGCGTTCGCCCTGCGACACGGCGACGAGTCCGGCCCCGCGCCGCAGCAGTTCGCGCGCCGCGTTCAGCACCTCGGCCTCCCCGCCCAGCGGGCGACCCAGGGCCGCCTCCAGCTCGTGAATGTTCGGCTTGACGAGGTCGGGCAGCACGTCCGCCGCGAGGGCCGCATTCAGCGCCGCACCGCTGGTATCCAGCGCGACGAAGCGGCCCGCCGCGCGCAGCCGGGCAGTCAGGCGGGCGTAGAAGTCGGGGGCCACGCCGGGCGGCAGGCTCCCCGCCAGTACGAAGGCGGCGTGGTCGGCGGTGAGGTGGTCCAGCCGCGCCTCCAGGTCCTGCAACGCCTCCGGCGTGGCGGCCAGGCCCGGCAGGTTGATGTCGGTCGTCTCCTGGGCCGCGCCGTCCACCAGTTTGACGCCCACGCGGGTCGCGCCGGGGACGCGCACGAACTCGTCGCGCACGCCTTTCGCGCGGAACAGCATCTCAAACCGCTCGGGGTTCTCGCTCCCCAGCAGCCCGGTCGCCGTCACGCTCAGGCCCCAGTCAGCGAGGAAGGAGGCCACGTTCACGCCCTTGCCGCCCGCGTCGAGCTGGAGGGATTGCCCGGCATTCACCTCGCCCTGCCGCCAGCCGTCGGCACGCACCGTGAGGTCCAGGGCCGGATTCAGCGTGAGCGTCGCCACCCGGAAAGGAGCGGCGGTCACGCGGTCGCCCCTTCCGGCTGCGGCGGGCGCACCAGGGCGCGCACGGCCTCGGCGTTGGGCTGGGCCAGGGCTTCCCGGGCGAGCGCCTGGAGTTCGCCCAGCGTGCGCTGACGGAGCGCCGCCTTCACGCCCGCGATTTGCGGGGTGCTGACCGACAGTTCCTTCACGCCCAGGCCCGTCAGCAGCAGCGCGCCCACGTCGTCGCCCGCCGCGCCGCCGCACACGCCGACCCATTTGCCGTGCCGGTCGGCGGCCTGCACCGTCAGCGCGATCAGTTGCAGGACGGCGGGGTGCATCGCGTCCGTCTGGCGGGCGAGTTGCGGGTGCAGGCGGTCCATCGCCAGCGTGTACTGGGTCAGGTCGTTCGTGCCGATGCTGAAGAAGTCCACCTCCGGCGCGAGTTGTTCCGCGATCAGGGCCGCCGAGGGCACCTCGATCATCACGCCCAGCGGCACGCGCGGCGCGCCGAGTTCGGCCCGTACCTCGTCAAAGATCGCGCGGGCGCGGCGGAAGTCCTCCAGCGTGGAGATCATCGGGAACATCAGGTGGACGTTGGGGTAATCCTTCGCCACCCGGGCCACCGCGCGCAGTTGCGGCAGGAAGAGGTCGGGGCGCTCGAAGCACAGCCGGATGCCGCGCAGTCCCAGGAAGGAATTGTCCTCGTGGGCCAGGCCCAGGTAAGGCACCTCCTTGTCCCCGCCGATGTCCAGCGTGCGGATAATCAGCGGGCGGCCCTCCAGCGCGGCGGCCATCGCGCGGTATTCGCGTTCCTGCTCGTCCTCGGTGGGCACCGAATCGCGTTCCAGAAAGAGGAACTCGGTCCGCATCAGGCCCACGCCCTCGGCCCCGGCTTCCAGCGCGGCCAGCGCGTCGGCGGCGCGGTTGATGTTGGCGGCGACCTCCACCCTCGCCCCGTCGCGGGTCGCGCCCGGCTCGAAGCGGGCGGCGCGGGCGGCCTCGCGCTCCCGCTCCAGCACGCCCTGCCGCTCGCGGGCCGACTGCACGTCCGCCTCCGAGGGATTGAGGTACAGCCGCCCCGCCGAGCCGTCCAGAATCGCGGGCGTGCCGTCGGGGATGTCCAGCACGCCATTCCCGGCGGCCACCACCGCCGGCAGCCCCAGCCCCCGCGCGATAATCGCCGTGTGACTGGTCGGCCCCCCCTGCGCGGTCACGAAGCCCAGCAGCGTGTCCGGCCCCAGCCGCGCGGTGTCGCTGGGCGTGAGGTCGGGCGCGAGCAGGATCACCGGGCCGCCCGCCTGCACGTCCGCCTCGCGAATCCCCAGCAGCTGCCGCAGCACCCGCCGCTGCACGTCGCTGAGGTCCACCGCGCGGGCGGCGAGCGTTGGGTCATCCAGTTTCTGAAGCTGCGCGATGCGGTCATCGGTGGCCGCGCGGTAGGCCCAGGCCACGCCGTGCCCGTCCAGAATGCGGGCCACGGTGTCCTGCACGGTCCCTTCATCGGTCAGCAGTTCCTGATGCGCGCGGAAGATGGCGGCCTTGTGGCTGCCGAACTTCGCGCCCACGTCCGAGATCACGGTGTCCAGTTCGGCGTTGGCGGCGGCCAGGGCGTTGTCCAGCCGGGCGGCTTCCTGGGCGGGGTCGCCGGGTTCGTCGCGCACGTCCAGCGGGCGGGGCGCGTGCTGCCGCGTCACGCCCACTACCAGGCCGTCGGCGGCGGCCACTCCATCCACCGTCGCCCCGGCCCCGTCGGGCACCCAGTCGGGTTCACGGCGGACGGGGGCTGTGCTGGCCGGTGCGGCGCTGAGGTCGTCGCCCAGCCCGGAGCGAATCGCGTCGGTGACGGCGGCGAGCAGTTCAGGGCTGTCCGCGCTCACCGTGAGGGGCGTGCCGCGCGTGAGGCCCAGGCTCAGCACTTCCATCAGCCGGGTGGCGTCGGCGCTCTCGCCGGACTCCCGGCTCAGGCGCACCCGCCCGCCGCGCGACCGCACCAGCGTCGCCAGCCCCGTCGCGGGTCGGGCGTGCATCCCCAGGGGGTTGGGCAGCATGACCTGTGCGGTGTAGGGCAGGTCGGAGCCGGAGGTGGGCGTGGTGGCTGCGGCGGGCCGCTCCCCGGTCAGCGCCTCCTGCACGTCGGCGGGGTCGGTGGTGGTGGAGAGCTTTTCCACCAGCGCGTCATCGGCCAGCACGCGGGTCAGGCGGCGCAGGATATCCAGGTGCTCGTCGCTCGCGGCGGCGATGCCGACCACCAGGCGCACCCGTTCACCCCCCACGCCCCAACGCACGCCGCCGGGGACCTGCAAGACCGCAATGCCCGTCTGGCGAATCAGGTCGCGCGTCTCGGGCGTGCCGTGCGGAATGGCGATGCCGCTGCCCAGATAAGTATTGGCCTGCCCCTCACGCGCCAGCATCCCGTCCACATACCCTGGCGCGACGTTGCCGTTCTGCACCAGCAGCGCGGCGACCTGTGCGATGGCGTCGGCCTTGCTGCCCGCCTGCGCCCCCAGCCGAATCAGTCCCTGCGGAAGATCGATCATGCCTCTGCTGCCCTCCCCGTGTGCCACCTGCGGGCGACGCCCTGCTTCGGAACCTTGCTTGCTTCTGAAGAATCCTGATTAATTTTGATCATTTCGGATCATACTCTGCCCCCCGGGGGAGTTCAAGGGGGCGGGGCACTCTGCTGAAAAGCGGCGTTCTCCCGGTGTATGAGGGAATCTTCGCCACCAGCGGCACCACTCGTTTCGCCAGGGCGCGGGCCACGCTGCTGAGCACTTTTGAGCAACTTCGTGTGCGCCTGCGCTACTATGCGTTCAGATGACTGCCCCGCTCGCAGAGGAACGCCTGACGCGCATCCTGGACCTGCTGGCCCGCCAGGGGACGGTCCGCACGACGGCCATCACCGCACACCTGGGCGTGAGTGGGGCCACGGTGCGGCGCGACCTCGACGTGCTGGCGGGGCGGGGGCTGATCCGCAAGCTGCATGGGGGCGCGGCGCTGGCGAGTCAGGACCAGCAGTACCGCGACCGCCAGCAACTCGAACGCGGCGGCAAGGAACGGCTGGCCCAGGCCGCGCTGACCCTGCTCACGCCCGGGCAGACGGTGTATCTGGACGCGGGCACCACGGCGCTGCATGTCGCGCAGGCGCTTCGCCGCACGCCCGCCCTCACCCGCACGTTGCGCGTCGTGACCCACGGCATCGACGTGGCCTACGAACTCAACGGCGAGTGCCCGCTGTACGTGGTCGGCGGCGAGGTGTACGGCTCCACCTACAGCCTGACCGGTCCCGACGCGCTGGCGACGGTGGACCGCTACAGCTACGACACCTTTCTGGTCGGCTGCACCAGCATCGATCCCGAACGCGGCCTGACGAACAGCAATCTGGTGGAGGCGCAGCAGAAGGCGGCCATCCTGCGCCGCGCCCGCCGCAGCCTCCTGATCGCGGACCACAGCAAGTGGGGGCACGCGGGCTTCGCCACCTTCGCGGGCCTGGGAGACGTTGCCGCGTGGGTCACCGACCGCGCCCCGGCGGACGCGCTTCGGGCTTTCCAGTCGGCGGGCGCGCAGGTGGTCGAGGCCGACGCCGTCCTGAAGTGAGAAGAGGGGAGAAGGTCCGCTGGCCTTCTTCCCCTCCCTTTGGCTGTTGTCTGGGTTGCTGTTCTGTGGTGCTCAGTGCCCGCTCGTCGCCTTCAGCCCGATAATGGCGACGACCATCATCGCGAGAAAGGCGAGGCGCGCAGGCGTGGCGGGTTCCCTGAACAGCACGATGCCTAAAATGGCCGCACCGACCGCGCCGATGCCCACCCACACGCCGTAGGCTGTCCCGATGGGCAGCGTTTTGGTTGCCAGGCCCAGCAGGCCCATGCTGGCGATCATGCTGGCAACGGTCAGCACGGTGGGCAGGGGCCGGGTGAACCCCTCGGTGTATTTCAGGCCGATGGCCCAGCCGACTTCCAGCAGTCCCGCGATCACGAGCAGTATCCATGCCATGCGTGACACCTCCTCCAGTGTCCGCGCCGTCTTGTCGTGACCGGGTACGGCGGTGCTCTCGTCCGGAGTCCTGCCCCTTGCGGGGGCGACTGAGAGCAAGTCTAGAGCATTTGTCAAAAAGAGACCTTCTTTTTGACCGAGCGAAGCGAGTGAAAGAGGGAGAGCGTTTGGGAGAATGGAGCCGGAGGAGGCGCTTTTCCTCCTCCGGCGTAATTCGGACAAATGCTCTAGCCGCTGGCGGTCGGCAAAAGAGGAGAGGCGTGTAAGCGCCTGTTTACATGCCTCTCCGCCAGCCGACTCAGCGGGTGTAGACCCGGTACCTTGCCGTGATGTCGTAGGTCACGCAGGGGGCCTCGCCCGCCAGCACTGGGGCGACACAGACGGTCAATTTGCCGCCGACGCTCACGGTGTCGGGCCGGTCCTCTCCGGCCACGCCGCTCAGTTTCGGGAATTGCCCGGTGAGTTCTGCCGCCTCGTAGCTCTGTGAGGCGGCGGCGCGGTGCAGGGGATCGCCGCCGGGGTTCACCAGGGGCGAGAGGGGCAGCCAGCGGCCCTTGCCCCGGCTGTCTTTCGCGTACAGCGTGGCGGACACGCGCGGGATGAAATAGAAGGTGCGCGCGCCCGGCCAGCGCTCACGCAGGGCCAGCGGCAGCCGCAGCGTGCAGTGGGGGTACGTTTCGTCCGCCAGCAGAAAGTTCTGGCGCGGGGACTTGAAGTAGGTGTCGGCGCAGGTGAGGCGGACCTTCTCGCGCGGAATGGGGAGGCTGCGGGGGGCCGCCGCATGGGCGAGGCCGAGCGTGCAGAGGGCCAGCAGGGTCAGGACTCGGTTCATGGGGTCTCCTCAAGCAATTCCACCTGCACCGAGCTGTCGGCGGCGGTGAAGCGGCAACTGAAGTCGGTGCGGGTGCGGTCCTGGGCCGTGACCCAGCCGTCCCAGCGTTTGCCGTCGGCGTTCGCGCTCATCTGCCCCGCCGCCTCACGCGGGCTGGGGAAGCGCAATTCGGGCAGGCCGAGCTGTGCGCCCACTTCCGCCTGGCAGCGGTCCATCAGCGCGGACGCCGTGATGCCTCCGCTCGCGTCGTCGCTCCCGGCGGGGGAGGGGCGCAGCAGAATCACCCCCGCGAGGACCACCAGGACCGGCAGCAGCCAGAGGCCCGGGCGCCACCACGGGGCTTTGGGTGGCTGGAGGACCGAGCGCACCTCCTGGCGGTAGGCGTGCAGGGCCAGTTGATGACGGGCGCGTTCCTGCTGCACCTGTAGGGCGCGGGCGGCGGCCAGTTCCTCCTCCTCGATGCGCCGCATCTCCTCGTCACTCAACATACTCACGAGAGTGCTTCACTCACGGGGGGGCTGTCGTCCTCCCAAAGGTGGAAGGCCCGCAAAAGAAGGCGGCGGAGGGCCAACGTTCGCTGACTCTCCGCCCCACCTCAACCTTGTGCTACACGCCCAGGTACGCGCTCCGCACGCGGTCGTCTCCGAGCAGCTCGGCCTGGGAGCCTTGCAGCGAGACGCGCCCGCCTTCCAGCACGTAGCCCCGGTGGGCGATCCCCAGCGCGGCGAAGGCGTTCTGTTCGGCCAGCAGCACACTGACACCCGCCTCGTTCACGCGCTGCACCGCCTCGAAGACCTGCTCGACCACCAGCGGCGCGAGGCCCAGCGAGGGTTCGTCGAGGAGCAGCAGCTCTGGGCGGGCCATCAGCGCGCGGGCAATCGCCACCATCTGCTGCTGCCCGCCGCTGAGGCTCCCGGCAGGCGCGCGGCGCTTTTCCACCAGTGCGGGAAAGAGGGTATACACCCGCTCCAGTTCCCGCGCGTTCCCGGCGGCGTCCTGGCGGTGGACGAAGGCCCCCAGCCGCAGGTTCTTGTCCACGCTGAGGTCGGGAAACAGCAGGCGGCCTTCCGGGCACTGCGAGACGCCCCGCGACACGTTGAACTCGGGCCGGCCGCCCGTCAGCGGCGTGCCGTTCCAGGTCGCCGTGCCGCCCGAGGGCCGCTGCAACCCGCTCAGGGTGCGGAAAAGGGTACTTTTGCCCGCCCCGTTCGCGCCCAGCAGCACCACGATCTCGCCGCCCTGCACGGTCAGGTTCACGTCGTGCAGCGCCCGGAAGGGGCCGTAATTCACGCTCAGGTCACGAACCTCAAGCATGGGACCCTCCGGCCTGTCCGGGCTGGCCCATCTGCCCGCCGTGCGCGTGGCCGCCCAGGTACGCCTCGATCACGGTGGGGTCGCGGCTGACTTCGGCGGGCGTGCCCTGCGCGATCTTCTGGCCGTGGTGCAGCACCAGAATCCGGTCGGCCAGGCCCATCACCAGGCTCATCTTGTGTTCCACCAGCGCGACCGTCAGGCCGCCCGCCACCAGTTCGCGGATCAGGCCCATCAGGCTGACAGTTTCTTCGGGGTTCATTCCGGCGGCGGGTTCGTCCAGCAGCAGCAACCGGGGATCGCTCGCCAGCGCCATCGCGATGCCGACGCGCTTCTGGCCCTCCTGGGTGAGTGCCCCGGCGGGCCGCCCGGCCTGAGAGGCCAGCCCGACCCGTTCCAGCGCCCGCATGGCCCCGGCGCGGCTCCCCTGCTCGTCCTGGCGCTCGCGGCCTGTCCGCAGCAGCGCGTCGAGCAGCCCGGCGCGGGTGCGGACGCGGTGGCCGATCATGGCATTGTCCAGCACGCTGAGTTCCTTGTAGATGGTGGTGGTCTGAAAGGTCCGGGCGATGCCGCGCGCCACCACCTGATGCGTTTTCAGGCGCGTGATGTCCTCGCCCAGAAAGCGGATGCTCCCCGAGGTCGGCTGATAAAAGCCCGAGATCAGGTTGAAAAAGGTGCTCTTGCCCGCCCCGTTCGGCCCGATGATCGCGGTGATCTGCCCCGCCGGAACACTCGCCGTCACGTCGCGGACGGCGTGCAGCCCGCCGAAGTGGATGCCCAGGTCCCGGACCTCCAGCACCGGTTCAGGCGCGGCCTCAGGCATGGTCCACCGTCCTTTCCGTCCGTGCGGCGACCCGGCGCGCCTGGGCACGGTCCCACAGCCCGGCGAGGCCCTGCGGCACGAACATCACCAGCAGCACCAGCAGCGGCCCGAACACGATGTACTGGTAATCCTGAAGGCCCTTGAGCGACTGCGTCAGGCCGTACATCAGGGCCGTGCCCAGCAGCGGCCCCGCCAATGTCCCCACGCCGCCCACCAGCAGGTACAGCAGCACCGTGAAGGTGGTGACCGGCCCGGTCACGCTTGATCCCAGAAAGCCCACGTAGGCCGCGTACACGCCGCCCGCCAGCCCCGCGATGGCGGTCGAGAGCATCAGCGCGCGCAGCTTGTGGGTATACACGTCGATTCCGGCGCTGCGGGCCAGGTCCTCGCCGCCCCGGATGGCGACCAGCGAGCGCCCGAACACGCTGCCCCGTGTCCGCGCCACCACCAGCACCGTCAGGGCCAGCGCGGCCAGGGCCACGTAATAGAAGTTGGCCCCCTTGGAAAAGTCGATCCCCAGCAGGCTGGTGGCGGGCGGCACGCCGTTGAGGCCCTCGTTGCCACCCGTCAGCGCGTCCCATTTGTTGATGACCAGCTGGAGAATCACCCCGACGCCCAGCGTGAAGATCGCAAAGGCGTCCCCCCGGGTGCGGAAGGCCACCAGGCCCAGCAGCAGGCCACCCAGCGCGCTGATCAGCACGCCTGCCGGCAGGGCCAGCCAGAAACTCCAGTGGGCCTTGAGGGTCAGGATGCCCACCGCATACGCGCCGATGCCGAAAAACCCGGCGTGCGCCAGCGACAGCAGGCCGCTGTAGCCCAGCATCACGTTCAGGCCGTAAGCCAGCATGGCCCAGATCATGATGTTGATCCCGATGTCCAGCACATAGCCGCCGGGTTTCAGCAGCGGCAACAGCGCCGCCAGGGCAAAAATGACGAGCCAGCCCCACGGGCCGGGTTTGAAGGCGGCGCGGTTCATCGGATCACGCTCCGGTCGCGTGCCGGCACGGCAGGACACCGCCCGGCCCTCCACCTGCGCGTGTCCCTCACGGTTCCTGCTCCTTCCGGCCGGGTTCGTGCGGGGGCGCTCACTGGCATCACGTCCCCCTCCGGAAGAGGCCCTCGGGCTTGATCGCCAGCACCAGCACCAGCATCGCGAAGCCGATCACGTCGGCAAAATCGAGGTTGATGTAAAAGCCGCCGAAAACCTCGGCCAGCGCCAGCAGAAAGGCGCCCACGATCGCGCCCGGCACGCTGCCCATGCCGCCCAGAATGATGATGGCGAAGACCTTGAGGTTCATCACCTCGCCCATCGAGGGGGCCACCGAGATGATCGGCGCGATGAGGGCGGCGGCGGCGGCGGCCAGCCCCCCGGAGATCGCAAAGGTCAGCATCCCGACCCGGTTCACGTTCACGCCCACCAGCCGCGCGCCCTCGCGGTTCTGGCTCATGGCCTCGATGGTGGCCCCGGTCAGGGTGCGCTTGAGGAAGTAGTTCAGGCCCAGCACCACCAGCACGGACGCGGCGATGACCAGCACGCGCTGCCAGGTGATGATCACGCCGCCCAGGTTCACGATGCCCGGGACCGGTTCGGCGATCTGCTTGAAGTCCGGCCCCCAGATCAGTTGCACGGCGGCCTCCACAAAAAACAGCACGCCGATGGCGGCAATCATGGAGTGAACGTGGGGCGCGTTCCTGAGGGGATAGAACACCGCGCGCTCCAGCAGGGCGGCCAGCAGGGCCACCCCCGCCGCCGCCAGCAGCAGCGCGGCTACGTAGGGCACCCCCAGCCCCGAGAGCGCGGCGTAGGCGAAGTACGCGCCCAGCATGTACAGGCCGCCGTGGGCGAAGTTGGGCACCCGCATCACGCCGTAGACCAGCGTCAGCCCCAGCGCCACGAGCGCGTAGACGCCGCCCAGCGCCAGCGCGTTGAAGAGTTGTTGCAAGAAGGTGGTCAAGGACAGTCTCCAGAGAATGAAGGCCGCGCCCCTCATGCGGACGGGGCGCGGTGCAGGCGGCTTACTTCAGGTTGGGCAGACGGAGTTTGGTGAACTTGCCGTTCTTCACGCTCGCGGCGACCACGTCGGCGTCGAGGTGTCCGGCGGGGGTCACGCCCTTGAGGCTGTAGATCGCGACGGATTTGGGCAGCGCGGCGACGGCGGCCCCCAGCTTGGCGCGAATGGCGACCGGGTCGGTGGTGGTGCCCGCCAGGGCCATGGCGCGGGCGACGGCGTGCATCCCCACGTAGTTCAGGGCCGCCTCGCTGGTCGGAATCTTCTTGTAGAGGCGCTGGTACTGCGCGACGAAGACGGGTGCGCCGGGGTACTGCGCCGTGGGCAGCACGCCGACCGAGCCGTCCAGGTACGCCTGCGGCACGATCTGGTTCATCTGCTCGAACTTGGCCTGGTCCATCACGATGAAGCCGCCCTTGAAGCCCTGTTCGCGGGCCGCCTTGATCACCAGCGCGGTCGGCTGGCTGGGGCCACCCACGAACAGCACGTCGGGCTTCTCGGCCAGGGCCTTGGTCACGGCGCTGGAATAGTCCACGGTGGTGCCGTAGTCCACGCCGTTGTTGCTGCCGACCGTGCCGCCCTGCTTTTTCCACTCGTCGGTCACGGCCTCGGTCCACTGTTTGCCGTAGGCGCTGGTGGTCCCGACCAGCCCCAGCTTCTTGCCGAAGGCCTTCATCTCGGTGCTGACAAAGGGGGCCACGTAGTTGTCGTAGCGGGGCGGCAGCATGAAGGTGAGGGGGTTTTTCGCCTCCAGAATCTTCGGCTCGCTGGAGTACGCGACCAGCAGGAAGTTCGGGTCGCGGGTCGCCAGCGGCTGCACGGTCAGGATGCCGCCCGCGTGGGGCACGAAAATCACGTCGATGCCCTGGCTGGTCAGGCGCTTGACGTTGGTGGCCGTCTCGTTGGGCAGGTAGCGGTCGTCGAGCGCGACCAGCTTGAAGGTGACCTTCTCGCCGTTCACGGTCACGCCGCCCGCCTTGTTGATCTCGCCGATCGCCATGTCGATGCCGCTTTGCACGTCCTTGCCGTAAAAGGCCGCGCCGCCCGAGAGGGGGCCGCTGTAGCCGATGTTCACGACCTTGTCGGCCAGCGCCGAACCGGCCGCCAGGGCGAGGACGAGGGAAACGAGGGTGCGCCTTTGCATAGGAAACCTCCGGTGCCGGTGATCCGGCAGAAAGCTAGGGGCCAGCCGGGCCTCGCGGCCCTGGACGCAGTACAAGTTGAGTGTGCCCGTCATGCTGGCACGGGGGGCAGAGGGTGTCAATTGTCTCCCCCCCATTCTGGAAACGCGCCGAATGAAAAGCGGGCAGGGGCAAATGCGGCGCCGCCCGCTACACTCGGCGCGATGTCTGAACGTCCCTCCCCCGCCCGGCCCGACCTGGCCCAACCCGCCACCACCCCCGCCCCCCGCAGCCGCGCCCGGATGCTGGAACTGGTGTTTCCCAAGGACACCAACTATCTCGGCACAGCCTTCGGGGGCTTCGTGCTGTCGCTGATGGACAAGGCGGCCAGCGTCGCGGCGGTGCGGCACGCGGGCGGCGCGGTCGTGACGGCCCGCATGGACGGCGTGGACTTTCATACCCCGATCCGGGTGGGAGACGCGGTGGCCCTCGACGCGCGGGTGGTCCGGGTGGGCCGCAGCTCGATGACCATCCGGGTGGACGTGTACCGCGAGAACATGGCCTCGGGCGAGCAGCAGCTCGCCACCACCGGCTTTTTCGTGTTCGTGGCGGTGGACGAGGACGGCAAACCCCGTCCGGTGCCGCCCCTGGCCGGGGACGCCGACACCTCCAGCGAGGAGCCTGACCCCGAGGCCCGGCCCTGACCGCCTCCCAGACCGGCCCGCTGGCAGGGCTGGACCGACACGCCGCTGGGCACCCTCGGCACCGAGCAGGCGCGCCGGCTGGGGCGGCGGCTGGCGGGCCGTGATCCGGGCCGGGTCTATGCCAGCGACCTCCAGCGGGCCGCCGACACCGCTCTGCTCGCCCTGCCGGGTCAGCCGCTGACCCTCGACGTGCGGCTGCGCGAACTGCACTTCGGCGACTACGAGGGCGTCTCCAGCGCCGAGGTCCGGCATGACCCCGGCTACGCGGCGTGGCAGCGTGACCCCTGGACCCTTCCCGCCCCGGGCGGCGAGAGCCTGCGCGAGGTCGCGGCCCGCCTGCGCGGCTGGGCGGAGGAACTGCCCGGCGGCACAGTCACCGCCTTCACGCACGGGGCCGCCCTCCGCGCGCTGCTGTGCGACCTGTTCGGCTGGCCGGTGACGCCCCAGCCGGATTACGTCCTGCCCTTTCCCTACCGCTTGGCCCACACCGGCCTGACCCGCCTGACCCGTGAGGCGGGCCGCTGGACCCTGCTCACCTACAACGATCACGCGCACCTGGAAGATTGAGGTGTCGTGACATCGGCGGAGCCGCCGCTCAGGAGGCCGTGACGGCCAGCACCAGCCGCACGTGCCCCAAGTGGTGGCGCAGGTGCCAGTCGTGCTTGGCCAGGAGCCGCCAGAGGTCCTGCTCGCCCTCCTGCGGGTGCATGACGCGGCGGGCGAAGTGTTCGGGGGCGACCCCACGCAGCAGCGCCCCCCAGCGCAGATTCGCCGCGTCCAGCAGGGCCAGCGCCGCCGAGGGAGGCAGAGCCGCGTCGGGCAGGGCCAGCCACGCCTCCTGATCGAAGGGCTGAATCACGTATTCCTCAGTCGTGAGGCCGAAGCGCAGGCGGTTCAGCCCGTGCAGGTGCGCGTCCGCCGCATGGTGGGCGAGCTGCGCCACCGTCCATGCACCGGGGCGGTAGCTGCGGGTCAGGACGGCCTGGGCCAGCTCGGCCAGGGCCGCGCGCCACTGGCGGGCCGTGTCCTCCATGCGCGCCGCGACCTCCGCCAGCATGGCCGCGTCCCGCCGGGGCAGGTCCTGAAGCGGGCCGATGGGAAAGCGCCGGGCGTCGGGGTCGGGGGTCATGCGGACAGTATTGCCCCTGGCTGCCAGCAGGGACGGAACACAGCCGTCGCCAGCCTGCTGCACGTTAAGCTGCCCCCATGCTGACGCTGGCGGAGGCGGCCCGGTTCCCAGGAACGCAGGTGGGCGCGGAAATACGGCGGCTGGCGGCGCACCCTGACCGCGTGCCCGCCGCGATGCTGGTGCCTGCGGCCTTCGAGGAAACGTTTTACCGCACGGCCAACCTGCCCGAACAGCTCGCGCGCCTGCTTGCGCCCGTGAACCCGGCCCGCCTGGACGAGGACCTGCTCGAAAGGCTGGCCGCCCAGGCCCAGGCTCTCATCCGCACCAGTTCATTGCTCGACGACGGCGTGCAGGTCTTTTACCGCGCGCTGGGCAACGCGGGCCTGAGTGCGGGCGAGGTCCACGCCCGGCGACCAGGTGGGCGGGGGGTGGAGGCCGCCCGCGTTACGCCCCCCGGCACCGCCGCCCTGCACGCCGTCAAGCGGCTGTGGGCACACGACTGGACCTTCGAGGCGCTGCTCTCCAGGCTGGACGACACCGGCAGCATCGCCCTGGAAGCCCGCCCGACGCTGCTGCTGGCCGGGCCGCCGGGCGTGCCGGACGCGGGCCTCGCCGCCGAACTGGGGACGGAGACGGCGCTGGTGAATCCGCTGGGGCTGGTTGGGCTGCCCTGACGCGGCAGAGTGTTAGCCTCCGCCCATGACCCCACATTCACTGAGCGCCGAGCAACTGACCGCGCCGGGAGCGTACCCGGGCCTGGACCTGACCTTGCACGGGGGCGGCCTGCTCGAACTCGTCATCCGCAGCGAAGGGACGCTCAACAGCGTGAACGCGGATGCCCACCGCGCGCTGACCTACGTGTGGCGCGACATCGACGCCGCGTCCGGTATCCGCTGCGTGCTGATCCGGGGCGAGGGGCGCGGCTTTTCTTCGGGCGGCGACTTCACGCTGATCGAGGAGATGAGCGGGGACTTCACCGCCCTGGCCCGCGTGTGGCGCGAGGCGCGGGACCTCGTCTACAACGTCGTCAACTGCGGTAAGCCTATCGTGAGCGCCATTCACGGCCCCTGTGTGGGCGCGGGCCTGGCGGTGGCGCTGCTGGCCGACGTGAGCGTGGCGGCAAAAAGTGCGCGCCTGCTCGACGGGCACGTGCGCCTCGGCGTGGCGGCGGGCGACCACGCCGCGATTATCTGGCCCCTGCTGTGCGGGCTGAACAAGGCCAAATACCACCTCCTGACCGGCGAACCTGTCAGCGGCGAGGAAGCCGAGCGCATCGGCCTGGTCAGCCTGTGCGTCCCCGACGAGGAGCTGCTCCCGCGCGCCTGGACGGTGGCGCGCAAGCTCGCAGCGGGCAGCCCCACCGCCGTCCGCTGGACCAAGTACGCCCTGAACAACTGGCTGAGGCAGGCCGGGCCGACCTTCGACGCCAGCCTCGCCCTGGAGTTCCTGGGCTTCACCGGCCCCGACGTGAAAGAGGGCCTCGCCAGTCTGCGCGAGAAGCGCGAGCCGAGGTTTCAGGAGGACGCGCCGATCTGAGGGAAGGAGTAAGGCGTAGGGGAGATCAAGAAACTTCAGGTTGTGTGTCGGGGTGCTCGATGTAACCCTCAGTAATGAACACGTCCAGGATAGGTAAACATGAAGTTGGAATCAGCACATTGGGAGCATCTAGGGCGACTGCTCTCGTATCTAGAGGAGCTGGACGGTTTCATTTCTGTTAATGTGGATGACCGTGGATTACGGTATGAATTTGCCACTTCAAAACTGTTAATCATTCAGAGTAGGTCTTCGGGAGAGATTAGGTGCATCTTTAATGTTCTATCGAATGAGCTAATCTATGAGAGATTTTCTTTAAATGACATTTTGCCCGCTTATAATAGGAAGTCTTTATTTTTGTATCCATACACAAATAAGACCGACCTTGTCTTTAATCTACTTGTTGAGGCGTTGAAGTCATATGCCATCGGGCTAATCTTGGCTGAGAGAGATTCACTTGAGAGGATTTTATTTGAACGCGAAAGAGTTAGCGCTGAAGCAATGTATCGTTACTTTAACTTACCCGTTAAAGAGAAGGCAGAGGAGGCCTGGAAGAATCGAGAGTATGATCTTGTAATAGAGATATACAGTTCTATATTAGATAAGTTGTCCACTTTAGAACTCAAGCGCCTTAGATATGCCGAGAAGGCCTCTCAAAAGCTAAACGAGTAGACAGTTGCGGAGAGGTACAGCCCCGTTCATTCTGTTACCCTTGGTGAGATTTTGCTGTGCCCTCTCCCCCTGTCTCCCCCAGGGGAACGCCCCCGCCCCTGGGCCGCCCCTGGCGTTAGGATGGGCCGAAAAACTTCACCTTTCGGGAGGGCATCACCATGACGATGAACCAGAGCACCAAGCAACCCGTTCGTGTGGCCGTGACCGGCGCTGCCGGGCAGATCGGCTACAGCCTGCTGTTCCGCATCGCTTCCGGCGACATGCTGGGCAAGGACCAGCCTGTGATCCTGCAACTGCTGGAGATCACGCCCGCCCTCAAGGCCTTGGCGGGCGTCGTGATGGAGCTGCGCGACTGCGCCTTCCCCCTGCTGGCCGACGTCATCACCAGCGACGACCCGATGGTGGCCTTCAAGGACGCCGATTACGCCCTGCTGGTCGGCGCGATGCCGCGCAAGGCCGGGATGGAGCGCGGCGACCTGCTGGGGGCCAACGGCGGCATCTTCAAGCCCCAGGGCGAGGCGCTGAACAAGGTGGCCAGCCGTGACGTGAAGGTGCTGGTCGTGGGCAACCCCGCCAACACCAACGCCCTGATTGCGCAGCAGAACGCCCCCGACCTCGACCCCAAACAGTTCACGGCGATGGTCCGCCTCGACCTCAACCGCGCGATCTCGCAGCTCGCGGAGAAGACGGACGCGCCCGTCACCGCGATCAAGAACGTGATCATCTGGGGCAACCACTCCTCCACCCAGTACCCCGACCTCTCGCAGGCCACGGTGAACGGCACGCCCGCCCTCGACCTGGTGGACCGCGAGTGGTACGAGACCACCTACATCCCCACCGTCGCCAAGCGCGGCGCGGCGATCATCGAGGCGCGCGGGGCCAGCAGCGCCGCTTCCGCCGCGTCGGCGGCCATCGACCACATGCGCGACTGGGCGCTGGGCACCGCCGAGGGCGAGTGGGTCAGCATGGGCATTCCCAGCGACGGCAGCTACGGCATCCCCGAAGGGCTGATCTACGGCTTCCCCGTGCGCACGCACGGCGGCCAGTACGAGATCGTGCAGGGCCTGGACGTGTCCGACTTCAGCCGGGGCAAGATGGACGCCACCGCCCAGGAACTTACCGAGGAACGCGACGAGGTCCGCAAGCTCGGCCTGGTGAAGTAAGCCGGCAGGGGAGAGGGCGGGGTCCGGTGGGCCTCGCCTTTTCCTGCTGGCCCGGCTCAGGCCGCCTTCCCCTGGTGGTTTCTTCTTCTCCCCAGCCGGCCCCCGGTTGACAGTTCGGGGGACCGCCGCTAAAGTAAGCAAGCCCTGAAACGCGCTCCTGCGCGGGCGCACATACCAGAGGTTGCCGAGGTGGCGGAATTGGTAGACGCACTAGTTTCAGGGACTAGCGCCGCGAGGCGTGTGGGTTCAAGTCCCATCCTCGGCACCACAGCACAAGGCCCCCGCGAAGGTTGCGGGGGCTTTTGCCTTTGGGTCTGCCGTCTGGGGTGCGCCGTCGTCACCACGGGTTCTCCCGCAGCTTCCTAGAGCATTTGTCAAAAAGAGACCTTCTTTTTGACCGAGCGGGCGGGCAGGCGTCCTCAAGGGCGTCCGTTCTGCCCAAGACAGCGAGTGAAAGAGGAAGAGCGTTTGGGAGAATGGAACCGTTGGAGGCGCTTTCTCTCCAACGGTGTAATTCGGACAAATGCTCTAAGGCCATGCGGCTCAGACAGGTTCGGGGATCTGTCCCGGCATGGCCCTACCGTGAAAAGCGGCTGCGGGTGCGTCCCCGCGCCACTGTCCGCGCGTAGACCTCCTCCAGCGCGGCGGCGCGGGTCGGCAGGTCGTACTGGACCGCACTGGCGCGTGCCCCGGCCTGCAAGGCGGGCAGGCGGGCCGGGTCCAGCACGTCCAGCAGCCCGGCGGCCAGCCCTTCGGGCGCAGCGTCCGTCACCGTGCCGTTCAGGCCCTCCTGCACCAGATCGAGGGCGGCGGGGCTGCGGGCGGCGACCAGCGGGGCACCGGCGGCCAGCGCCTCGATCATGCTCATGGGCAGCACCTCGCTGGTGCTGGCGGTCATGAAGGCGTCGGCGGCGGCCAGGGCTTCCGGCACGCGGGCGTAGGGGACCGGGCCAGTGAAGGTGACGCCCTGCGGCGCTCCCGCCTGCGCCTCCTGCCGGCTGGGGCCGTCGCCCACCACCAGCAGGCGCAGGTCCGGGCGCGAGGCCTGCGCCTGGGCAAAGGCCCGCAGCATCACTTCCAGATTCTTCTCGGGGGCCAGGCGGCCCAGGTACATGACGAGCGGCACGTCCTGCGGCACGCCGTACTCGGCGCGGAAGGCCTGGCCCCGCGCCTGCCGGAAGGCCGCCAGGTCCACCGGATTGGGAAACAGCCCCACCTCGCCCCCGAAGCCGTATTCGCGCAGCATCTCGACCATCGCGCGGCCCGGGGCCAGCACCGTGTCCACCCGCCGCGCGAAGGCGGCCACGTGGGGGCGCAGCATCGCGCGCCCCACCCGCTTCGGCATGGGCGCGTAGTGCAGGTACTGGTCGTACTGGGTGTGCGCCGTGAAGACCACCGGGGCGTTCGCCAGCCGCGACCACGTCAGGGCCAGCCGTCCGGCCAGAAAGGGGTGCATGGTGTGCAGCACGTCCAGATCGCGCAGCGGCAGCCGCGAGGTCAGCAGCGGCCCCGGGGCCAGCATCACCGGGTAGTCGGCGGGGGCACCCAGCGCCCGCGCGCCCGCAAAGGAACTGTTCAGGCGGTAGACGCCGTCCTCGTGCGCGGGTTCCTGCGGGTGGCGCGGCGCGAAGATGCGGACCTCGTGGCCGAGCGCGCGCAGGCCGCGTGCATACAGCGCCGTACTGGTGGCGACGCCGTTGCGGGACGGCAGGTAGGTGGCGGTGACGATCCCGATACGCACGACCCCCGGAGTCTACCCTCCTCCCCGCCCGGCAGGCCCGACCCACGGGCGGCAGGCCGCTATCCTGCCCGCATGACCGGCACGCCCCTGGCCTCCCTTCCCCTGATCATCCCGTGCGTGGACATCCAGTCGGGCCGCGCCGTGCGCCTGTACGAGGGGGACCCCGACCGCGAGACGGTGTACTTCGAGTCGCCGCTGGCCGCCGCGCGCCACTGGGCCGGGCTGGGCGCACCGCTGGTGCATCTGGTGGACCTCGATGCCGCCACCGGACGCGGCGAGAACCGCCGGGTGATCCGGCAGATCACCGCCGAGCTGGGTGTGCCCACCGAGGTGGGCGGCGGCATCCGGGACCGCGAGACGGCGGAGGAGTTGCTGCGGGCGGGCGTGGAGCGGGTGGTGATCGGTACCGCCGCCGTGAAGGACCCGGAACTGGTGCGCACCCTGATCGCCGCCCACGGCCCCGAACGGGTGGTCGTCAGCCTCGACGCGCGTGGTCTGGAAGTCGCCACCCACGGCTGGGCCGAGGGCAGCGGCGTGAGCGTCGCGGAACTCACGCCCGCCCTAGCCGATGCGGGCCTGGAAACCTTGATCTTTACCGACGTGACCCGCGACGGCACCCTGAGGGGCCTGGACCGCGCCCTGATGCGGCAGGTGCGCCAGCTCTGGACCAATACCCTGATCGTGGGCGGCGGCGTCGCCAACGAGGCCGACGTGCGGCTGCTCGCCGAGGAGGGCATCCACGGGGCCATCGTGGGCCGCGCGATCTACGAGGGCACGCTGGCCTATCCGGTCTTGCTCTGAGCGGATGGGCAACGGCCCCACCCGCCCAGTCCCACCCGCTCAGTCCCAGCCGCTCAATCCAGGTCCACGGCCCACCACGCTTCGCGCTGGGCGGCCAGACGGGCGCGGGGGTCGCCGATCGTGTCCAGTGCCCGCGTCAGGCCCTGCCAGTCGAGTTCGCTCATGGGGTCGAGCGCCAGCGCCCGCTGGTGGAAGGTGGCGGCGTCCTTGGCGCGGCCCGCCTGGGTGGCGGCCTGTGCGGCCAGCCCCAGCACGCTCAGTTGCTTTTGCTCCAGGCGCGAGCGCACGTCGTCCACCCAGGGGCTGTCGGCTCCGGGCAGAAAGTGGCCGTACAGGCCGGTCAGTTCGCGCAGTTCCTCCAGCCCCAGCGCGCCCTGCTCGGCCTGCGCGGCCAGCAGCTCGAAGCGGGCCACGTCATAGTCGGGGCGCAGGTCGGCGGCCAGCGCATACCGGCGGTTGGTGCTGATGACCGCCTCGCCGCTCAGGCTGCGGCGCAAGCGGTGCAGGGTGGTGTGGAAAAGGCTGCTGGCCCGCGCCTCGTCCTTTTCCGGCCAGAGCGCCTCGGCGGCCTCCCAGGAGGTGACTTCCTTGTGTTCCAGCAGGTAGAAGAACAGCTCCAGCGCCTTGCGTGACACCCAGGACACGGGCGTGCCCTGCCACACGACCTGCGCCGTCCCCAGCCCCCGCGCCGACATGCCGCTCTCGCCCTGGAGGGTCAGGCCCGCGCGGCGCAACCTCGCGTCCACGGCGGTCGTCAGGTCCTGCGGCGTGAAGGGCTTGGGCAGGTAGTCGTCCGCACCCAGGTTCATGCCCCGGCGCACGTCGTCACGCTCGGCGTGGCTGGAAAGCAGCACGAAGGGCAGCGCGCCCAGCTTCTCGTGGTCGCGCACCTTTTCCAGAAACTCCAGGCCGGTCATGTACGGCATCACCACGTCGCTGATGACCAGATCGGGCGTGAACACCTGAAGCAGATCGAGGGCCTCGACCGGGTGGCTGCTGGTGCGGACCTCGTGCCCGGCGCGGCTGAGGATCACGCTGATGAGTTTGAGGATGGCGGCGTCGTCATCCACGACAAGGATGCGCGGCATAGGCGCAGTCTAGCAGCGCCCTGAGAAGGGCGAGTACGAAACTTCACCCTCCCTTCAGGCTGCGGCTGGCTTAGGCTGAGGGGCATGACTCTCCCGCCCGGCACTGACCTGACCGTGATTCACGCGACCACCCTCACCCTCGACGATGCCCGTCCCCAGGCGGAGGCGGTGCTCGTCGGCGGCGGGCGGGTGCTGGCGGCCGGAAGCCGCGAGGAGGTCCGCGCCCAGGCCCCCCGCGCCCGTGTCCTTGATCACCGTGACCTCACCCTGACGCCGGGGCTGGCCGAGGCGCACATTCACCTCGTCGCCTACGGCTTCTCGCTCTCGGAACTCAACCTGCACGGCGCGCGCAGCGTGTCCGAGGTGCAGGCGCGGGTGGCGCAGCGGGCCAGCACCCTGCCCGCCGGGACCTGGATTCGCGGCGGCGGGTTCCTGCTGAGCGAACTGGGCCTGGGCGACTATCCGACCGCCGCCCTGCTGGACGAGGTCAGCCCCCACCACCCCGTCTTGCTGTACTCGCGCGACCTGCACCTGAGCTGGGCCAACGCGCTGGCGCTGCGGCTCTCGGGCGTGACCCCGGACACCCCCGACCCCGAGGGCGGGAAGATCGTGCGTCCCCTGGGCACGCTGCTGGAAAGCGCCAGCGCCCTGGTCACCCGCGTCATGCCCGTTCCCAGTGAGGCCGAGTTCCTGGCGGCGGCCAGAACCGGGGCGGACGACCTCGCCGCGCGGGGCTACGTCAGCGCGCACACCATGGCCTTCGAGGCCCCGGAAGCGCCGCGTGCCCTCCAGACCCTCGCGGCGCGGGGAGAACTGCCGCTGAGAATCTGGGCCACCCTGCCGCACGCCCGCCTCCCGCACGCCCGCGAGCTGGGCCTGGGCCTCAATCCCGGCGGCCTCTTCCAGTGGGGCGGCGTGAAGTTCTTCGCGGACGGGGCGCTGGGCAGCCGCACGGCCTGGCTGCACGCCCCCGGCTTCGCGGACGGCAGCGGCACCGGAATGCCCCTCGACCCGCCCGAGCTGATCCGCGAGCTGGGCGCCGAGGCGCTGCGCCTGGGCCTGACGCCCGTCACGCACGCGATCGGGGACCGCGCGAATACCGAGGTGCTGGACGCCTATGACGCCCTGCGCCCCCTCGCCGCCGAGAAGGGGGTGCGCCTGCGGATCGAACACGCCCAGCATCTGCGCCCGGAAGACATCACCCGTTTCCGGGGCCTCACGGTCAGCGCGCAGCCCATTCACCTCCAGGCGGACGGCGCGATGATCCGCGAGCTGCTGCCGCACCTGACAGAGACCAGTTACGCCTTCCGCTCACTGCGGGACGCCGGGGCGGTCCTGGCCTTCGGGTCCGATGCCCCGGTCGCGCCGCCCGAGTACCGCGCCAACTTCGCCGCGGCCATGACCCGCGTGGACGACACGGGCCACCGCCTCGCGCCGCGGGAGGCCCTGACGGAGCAGGACGTGCTCTGGGCACATACCCGAGGCCCCGCCCTCGCCGCCGGGTGGGACGACGAGGGAATCATCCGGCCCGGAGCGCGCGCCGCCTTTACGCTGTGGGACCGCGTGGGCGGGAACGCGCGGGCACTGATGCTGTAGGGGGCAGGAAGAACCCCGGGCGTCAGCCGTCCGGCAGATCGCCGGGGTTGTAGGGCGCGAAGTTCCGCCAGGGAAACCCCAACCCCTCGGTGATCCAGCGCCTGTACGCTCGTCGGAGCCTGGGCGTGAAAACCAGCCAGGAGGCCCGTCCACCCCGGCAGTGGAAGGTCAGGGAGTCGAAGATGCACTGCTCAACTATGTCGTTGAAGGGTTTGAGCCGTTCATCGTCCGGGCAGTAGTACTGTTCCAGTAGGGCAACCATCTGCGCGAGCGGGACGGTCTCGCCGTGGGCGACCATTCGTTGAAGGTGATGGAGGACGGGCAGCAGGGCGAGTCCGGACGGCCCATGCCGCCCCACGATGGGGTTGAGTTCCCGCCGCAGTTCCGGGAAGGCATCCCCCACGTCTTTCAAAAAGGCGGCCATCCAGCGGTTGTTCAACCCCATGTCATCCCCACACGGGACAGGCGTGAGTCCTGAGCGGGCCGTTCCACCAGGCAGAGAGGCGGAGGCACCCGTTGGCCCTCCGCCCCTCTGCTCCGTCCCACCCTTTACGCCTCCACGTCCTCCGGCAATTCCGCGTTGGAATAGACGTTCTGCACGTCGTCGAGGTCTTCGAGCGAGTCGATCAGGGTCATGAGCTTGCGCACGTCGTCACCGCTCACGGCCACCGTGTTGGTGGGGATCATGGTGATCTGCCCGCTCTCGGCCCGGAAGCCGGCCGCCGCCAGCCCGTCCTGCACGGCATACAGATCGTTGGGGGCGGTGCTGATCTCCAGGCCGTCCTCCGATTCCTGCATGTCCTCCGCGCCGTGCTCGATGGCGGCTTCCTGGGCGGCCTCCGAGGCGTCGGGCAGCAGAATCACACCCTTTTTCTCGAACTGCCAGGCGACCGAGCCGCTGGTGCCCAGCGAGCCGCCGCGCTTGTTGAACACGGCGCGGATGTCGGCCACCGTGCGGTTCACGTTGTCGGTCAGCGTCTCGATGAAGATCGCGGTGCCGCCGGGGCCGTAGCCCTCGTAGGTGACTTCCTTGTATTCGGCGGCACCTTCTGCTGCCCCCACCGCACGCTTGATCGCGTTCTCGATGTTGTCGGCGGGGACGGTGTCGGCCTTGGCCGCCGCGATGGCGTTTTTCAGGCTGAGGTTGCCCGCCGGGTCGCCGCTCCCGCCCGACCGCACCGCCGCCTGAATCGCGCGGATGTGCTTGGAGTACATCGCGCTGCGCTTCTTGTCGTTCGCACCCTTCTTGCGCTTGATCTGCGCCCACTTGCTGTGACCGGCCATGTTCAGTGTCTCCTTACCGTAGAACCGCGCCCGCTGGGAAGCCGGGGGCGCGTGACGGCCAGCATTCTAACGCGCCGCGTCCGCCGCACTCTGGGCGTCCGGGAACGGGGGGAAAGGGGGGCCGCGTCAGTCCAGCAGCCCGATCTGTGCCCGCAGGGCGGAGGTGTCCACCCGGTCCGCCGTGATTTCCATGAACACGGTGTCGTACCGCTGCTCGCCCAGCCGGACGGTGCCGCTGCGCCGCCCGATCTCGCTGAAGCCGACCTTCTCATAGGCGCGGATGCCGCGCGTGTTGAAGGCAAAGACACTCAGCATGATGTTGTGCAGGCCGAGGTGGAACACACCGTACGCCACCATCAGCCGCACTGCTTCCGAGCCGAAGCCGCCGCTCCAGCAGGCGGGGTCGTGGATGCTGACGCCCAGTTCGGCGGTGCCGTGCCGGTGGTTGATGTTCCGCAGGTCGGTGCCGCCGATCAGCCGCCCGCTATCCCGCTCGTACACGCCGAACGTGACCTGTGCAGGCGTGCTGCGGCTGACGCTCTCGAAGTACGCCTGCTCGTCTTCCAGGCTGTAGGTCGCCCCGTGCCCCCCGAGGTAGGTGGTGAGTTCGAGATTCTGGAAATACCGCGCGAGTTCGGGAAGATCCTCCCGGCGGAGCCGCGCCAGCACGACGCGCTCGCCCGCGAGGACAGGGGCGGGGGGGGTGGGGTCCAGGGGAAGGCCGTTCACGGCGCTACTGTAACGAGTGACGAGGGCCTCAGGGCCGCAGGTCCTCTTCCTCGATCAGGAAGTCCACCGCGCCCGAGCCGATCTCGTAGAAGGCCCCGATCACGCGAATCTGGCCCCGGGCCTCGGCGGCCTGGATCACGGGCTGCTGGCGCAGGGCGGCCACCTGATGCCGGACGTTGTTCAGCACGGCCTCGCGCATCCGGGCCTTCTTGTCGCGGATGGGGGGAAGGTCGCGGACGCAGGGCTGGATGGCGGTGATCAGGTGGCGCAGGTTCTCGGGTTCGCGGGCGAGCTGGTCGGCGGGCAGCATCGCGGCGGCGACGGCCCCGCAGCCCTCGTGGCCCATCACGACGATCAGGCGCACGTCGAGGTGTTCGGTGGCGTACTCCAGCGACCCCAGCACGCCGCCCTCCACCACGTTGCCCGCCACCCGCACCACGAACAGGTCCCCGAGGCCCTGATCGAACACGATTTCCACCGGCACGCGGCTGTCGCTGCACGCCAGGACCGTCGCAAAGGGCGTCTGGCCCATGATCAGTGCGCGGCGCTGGTTGGCGTCCGCCTCGGGCCGGGTGGCCTGCCCGGAGAAGAAGCGGGCGTTGCCGTCCTTCAGCGCGCCGATGGCGTCTTCCGGCGAGGTCATCCGGGCAGGCCGCAGCTCGGCGATGTCCTGCATGCTGGCCCCCCGGCGGACCGCGTCGAGAATGCGCCGTTCGAGTTCGTTCGGGTCAAAGGGAGGTTGGGTCATGCCCGCCATGCTACTGGCCCGCGCCGCGTATCGTCGGGGTATGACCGACCCCACCACGGCCCCGCTCCTGGAGGAACTGCTGGAACGCTACGCTACCCTGCGCGACACCCTGCAAGGGCTGGAACTGGAACGTGACGAACTGGCCGCGCAGATCAAGGCGGCCCTGACTGCGGGCGAACAGGCCGAAACGGACCTGTACCGCGCCGACCTGAAGGTGTCGCGCCGCGTCGAGTACCCGCTCGACCGCTTCCGCGACGTGTTCGGGGACGCCGCCGCGCTGGAGGTCGCCACCATCGACCGCAAAAAGGCCGAGGCGCTGGCGAAATCCGGCGATCTGGACGGCGAGCGGCTGCGCGAGCTGGCGGTGGTCCGCGAGGTGCAGGCGCTGGTGCTGATTCCCAAGACCCGCTGAGCCGCACTGACCGGCCCCTCTCGCCTTCCCGACCCGGCCGCAGCTCTGGACTCTGACCGGTGAGCGAATCACCTGCGACACCTCCATGGTCACCGAGCAGGAACTGCGGGCCAGGCGGCCTCCGGTAATCCCGAACGGCTAACCTGCTGACGGGCCACGTGCAGAGGCAGCCCCGGTCCAGCCTCACAAAAAAAGCATTGCCGGGAAGCAACGGCACCCGGAAATCATCCCTTATGGCTGCTGCCTTCCGGCCCTGACCAGATTCAGGCGTTCCCGCTGCGTTGCGCCAGCAATGCGCCACGGAGTGTAGCACACGCCTCCGGCGGAAGGGGACGGGCGCGCCGTCCAGCGGGGGCAAAAAGCGCACCGCCGGAACCCTTCAGAGTTCCGGCGGCCCATTGGTGCTGGAGATGGGACTTGAACCCACACGCCTCGCGGCGCTAGCACCTCAAGCTAGTGCGTCTACCAATTCCGCCACCCCAGCAATGGTGAAGCGAAAGCAATGCTAAGGATAGAGGCGGCTCTTGTCAAGTTTTCCGGAGGTGCTGCGCGCCCGGCAGCCCGGAAAGCGGCCTAGCCGAGGGCCTTGACTTCCGTCTGCAAGGTTTCCAGGCGGGCACGCAGTTCGGCGGCGCGGGTCTGCGCACTTTCCAGCCGGGTCCGCTCCTGCTCGGTGAAGCGGGTATAGGGGCTGATCGCGTCGCGCAAGCGGGCGTCGGCGCGTTCCTGCTCGCGCTCGTACTCGCGGCGGATGATGCGTTCGAGCGCCTCCCGCAGCCCCTCGACCTTCTGACGCAGTTGCCGGTGGGCCTGAAGCCGTTTGTTGGGCAGCACGAACAGCCCCAAGCTGCCCAGCGTGAGGCCCGCCAGGATGCCGCCCGTGAAGTCCACGGCGCTCGCCCCGATCAGTGCCCCCAGCGTGGCCCCGATCCCGATGCCGCCCGCCAGACCGCCCACCGCACCCTTGAGGGCGTCTTCCGCGTCCCGCGAGAGCTGGCGGCCCAGTTCATGTTCGGTGGTCGCCTCCAGGTGTTCGCGGGCACTGCCGGCAATGCCCTCCAGCAGCGCGCCCCGGTCATAGGAAAAGCGCGTGCGGGCCACCTCGCTGCTGGGCTGGCGGTGGATCAGGAAGGCCTGCACGTCCTCCCAGAAGTGCAGGTTCGTCTCCACGAAACGGTCGATCATGCTGCCGAACTGCCGGTCGATGGCGCCAGGCAGGTCCGCGACGGCCTCGCGCCGGAACTGTTCTTCCAGTTCGCGGCTGTTCAGCAGGCCACGCAGGTTCCCGAAGCGCAGCTTGTCGTCGATGAAGCGGTCGGCGCGCACCTCGAACTCGCTGAGCAGGCGGCCCAGGCGGTTGAGCTGCCCGTCGAGTTCGCCCAGCATGGTCACGCCATGGCGTTCGCGCTGCGCTTCCAGGTCGCGCAGGATGCTCTGGTCCTCGGTGAGGGTCTTGCGGGCCGCCTCGGCGCGGGCCTCCTCGCCGCCCAGGATTTCCGCCGCCGTGCCCAGCGGGCTTTGCAGTTTCAGGCGGGTGCGCTCCGTTTCCGAGAGGCGCATCTTGAGCACCTCGCGCAGGGCGTAGAAGCCGGGGTCCCCTCCCCGCTGCTCGCCGCGCGCGCTGATCAGAAAGACCGGCGGCGTGAGGCCCAGCACGCCCCGCGCGCCCGTCTCCACGAACTCGCGCACCTGCTCGCGCTGCGCCTGCGTTTCCAGGAGGTCGGCCTTGTTCACCACCAGGATCACGCTGCGACCCCAGCGGGCGGCCAGAGCCAGGAACTGCCGCTCGGACTCCGTGAAGGGCCGGTCCGCCGAGGTCAGGAACAGCACCAGGTCGGCGCGGGGCAGGAAGCCCTCGGTCAGGGCCTGGTGCTGGCGGATAATCGCGTTGGTGCCCGGCGTGTCCACCAGCGCTACCCCCTCCAGGCTGGGCAGGGGATAGGTCAGGCGGCTCACGAAGGGATCGCGGGTGGGTTCCATCTGACCGGGCTGGTCGCCGTGGACCAGCACGTAGATGCGGTCGGTGGTGGGTGTCACGCCTTCGGGCAGGACGGATGCGCCCAGCAGGGCATTCACGAAACTGCTCTTGCCCGCGTTGAACTCGCCCACCACCACCAGCAGGAAACTCTCGTCCAGCGACCTGACCGCCTGCCGTGCATACTCGACGGCCCCCAGCGGTGCCCCCTGCGTTTCCAGAAACGCCTGAAGATCCGCGAGCAGCACGCGCTCCCGCGAGAGGAGGTCCTGAACCCGGTCGGAGACGAGCATGGGGGAAGTGTAGAGCCTCCACGCGGGCGGGCACGTGGAGGCTCAGGGATTGTTGAAGACGCTCAGTTGGCCGTAACTTTGCCCAGGTTGTTGGGGTAGACGGTGATGCTGTAAGTGCCTGTGCTGCCGGGCAGGCGCAGCGTGGTGCCGCCGGTCGTGCGGGTGGTGGCGAGGTTGAGGGTGACGCCGGTGACGGGATTGGTCGCTGTGGTTGTGGCCCCATTGGCTGCCGTATAGGTGAACATGGTGTAGGTGTTGGAGGATGTGGTGAAACCAGTCGTTGCCACTGTAGGGGCCACATAGTCCGCCAGAATTTGTGCATCACCTGTTGTGGGTGCTGTTGGGACAGCCGTCGCCGTGGAGCTTGGTGTGAACCCCGTGTACCAGTAGGCTTTGTATTGCACCAGAACCCAGGTTTCATCATTGGTGGTGTCTGCCCCGGGATTATTGCTGCCTGTTGTATTGCCAACCCAGACGCTCCGCTTTACGGGATAATAGGCAAGAAAGAGATAACAACCATCGTTTTGTGCCGCTGTTCCTCCGCTGGCTACAGCGCAGGCGGCGCCGGTCGTCTTTGGCGGAAGAATCAGGGCCAGAATGGGATCGTCACCCGTCTTCCAGGTTGATTTTCCCGAACGCGTTGTACCCGGTACCGGGTTTCGATAGGTTGGGGCTGCTGTGTTTCCCGCTGTTGAACTCAGCTCAATAGTTTGTGATACAGGCCAGACGTAAAATGCCTCGCGTAATTTTCCAGCGATCAGTTGCTGGGCGTTGAGTGTTTCCTGTTGTAAATCGGCCCGACTGCTGGACTGGGTGGAGACGCGGCCACCCTGGGTGAAGAAGTTCAGGAGTGCCGTGAGGACGATGCCTATAAGCGCCATGCCCACCAGGAGTTCAAGCAGGGTGAATCCGGCCTGAGCGTTACGGTTCATTGTGGCCTCAGGATATCAAGGGTCAGGGCCACGTCCTGCGTGCCGACGACCTGTGTATTGTTTGGTCCCGATGTGCCGGACTGTACGATCACTCGGCGCATGGTCGGAATGCTGGCAGGCGTGGTGGTCAGTGAATCGCCAGTCTGACTGCCGCACGTTGCTGTCGCTGCCACAACCTCCACGGGGTATTGGGTTGGAGTGCTGGTACTGGCGAGTACTACATTACTCAGTGAGATAGGCGATGCTCGAGAATTTAGATTGATGAATTTGACCGTATAGCCACCGGGAACGCTTAGACCTGGGGCGCAGGCACTGTTGTAACGCCGTTTAGGGCCTGGGGCTTGCGGGGCAAAAATAGCGTGCTGAGCGCATAAAAAGAGG
>NZ_JHAC01000019.1 GCF_000599865.1 Deinococcus phoenicis
AAGACAGCGGACCAGAACCTGGCCCGCTGCGCTGTTCCCTCTGCACTTTTCAAACACGCTCTAAGGGTGGCCCGGACCTGCCCCGTCTCCACGTCCAGCAGGCGGGTTTGCCCGCCCTCGCCCAGCGCGAGCAGGCGGCCATCCGGCGAGAACGCCAGCGCGTAGGCGTTGCGTGCCGTGACCTGCCACAGCACGCGCCGGGTGCCCCGGTCCAGCATCTGCACGTTGGCGCTGCCGACGCTGGCGACGCGCCCACCCTCCGGCGAGAGCCCCGCGGCCCGGGTGAAATGGTCGCTCAGCGGCGTCACCGTCGCCTGTCCGCCCGCCCAACGCCGCACCGCCAGCCCTGGCCCAGCTTTGACGAGCGCAGCGACCGGTGCGCCCGCCCCATCCACGGCCAGTGGTGCATTCCAGAGGGGGGCTTCGGAGACCGTCGCTTCGTCCAGCCCGGTTGCCCGGTCAAATTCGGCCACCCTGTCAAAATGCGCCGTCCACAGCTTCTGCGGCGTCTGGGCCAGCAGGCTTCTGCCGTCCACGATGCCCAGCGTGCGGCCCGTCGCGGTGTCGATCTCGTGGAGGTAGCCCGCCGCGCCGAGAAAGACCCGCTCGCCGCCCGGACTCCAGGCGACGGTGAAGATGCCCGCTACCTCGCTGAACCTGGGGTCGAGCCACAGCGGCGCCGGGTCGCCCTGCGTCCCCAGCAGCAGCAGCCCCTGCGCCGAGGAGAGCAGCAGTTGGGGGCGGGCCGGGTTGTGGCTCAGGACGGTTGAGGCAAAGGGCGTCTCCCAGCCAGGCAGCGGCCCTCCCTCGCGTCCCGCCACCTCCGGCCCGGTCAACGACCACAAGGGACGCGGGGCGTCGCCCGTCATGTCGTAAGCGGTGAGCTGCTTGCCCAGCACGTACAGGGTGCGGGCGTCCGGCGCGAAGACGGCCTGTAGGTCGCCCCCGTGCTGCGCGGCCTCGCCGCTGGGGGTCAGCGCGCCGGCCTGGCCTTCCCGCCAGTAATAGACGTAGGGTGCCTGATGGCTGATAAAGGCCACCGCCCGTTGCCCCGGTGTCCACTGCTGACGGAAGGCATTCGGCAACGGGCCAAAATCGCCGCTGAAGGTGCCGCTGGCCAGTTCCAGCACCTTCAGCCGTGCCTTGTCCCCCTCGCCCACCTGCACCAGCGTCCGTAGGCCGTCCGGGGCGGCGACGCTGGACCAGTCATTGCTCGGGAGAGTCAGGCGCTGGCCGGGGGCAGGTTCGCGGCTTTGCAGCAGCCCCCCGCTCGCCGCGTTCCAGGTAAGGAGCTGCGGCCCGCTCTGGGTGTAGACCCGCGCCCCGTCCGGCGTCAGCGTCCCCCAGGTCACCTCGCCCGCGTGTCCGCCGAAGGTCCAGGTCTCCGTCAGCTTGAGGGAAACCGCCTGCGCTGCCGCCAGGGGGGTCGCCGTGAGCAGGAGCGCCCACAGCAGCCGGGAAGTTCGGTGCATGGCGCCAGGCTAGAGCAGCCGTCTGACGGGTGGATGATACGCAGCGAGGCCGCCGGACATGGGATAGAGCATTTGTCCGAATGACGCCGCTCTGGGGAAGGACACCTCTAACGGTTCCACTCTCTCCTTCGGAGCTTTGCAAGTCCCAAACGCTCTCCCTCTTTCACGCGCTGTCTTGGGCATCGTCGTGAACGGACGCGCAGAAGCACGCCACTCCTCCAGAACGGACGGTCGGTCAGAACGGACTCGCTTGAGCAAGCCTGCCCTCCCCTTGAGGACGCCGTCTTGGGCAAAACGGCACCCATATAGGGCCTGCCCGCTGCCCGCCCGCTCGGTCAAAAAGAAGGTCTCTTTTTGACAAATGCTCTAAAAGTTCAGCAGCGGCACCACGACTTCCCGCCAAGGTTGGCCAGGGCGCACTCACAGCAGCCAAAATTACGCGGGGAGGCGCGGGCGAGTCCGGGCAGGAGGGTCAAGCCGCTTCCCCCGCCAGGGGAGCGCCCGCGGGCTGCCCGCGCAATCCCGTGAGGCTCAGCAGCACGGCCAGGACGCCCAGCCCCAGCACGACCAGCATCATCCCGGTGCCGCCGATCTGGGCACCCAGGGGCACGCCCAGGGCCGCGAGCCACTTCCCGAGGGTGAAGACCTGCCCGTTCACGGCGAGGTAGGCGCCGCGTTTGCCCTCGGGGATCAGGTCGGCCAGCAGGGTCTGGCGGGTGGGCACGTACAGCAGTTCCCCCACCGACAGCACGACACTTCCGGCGATCAGCGCGCCCAGGTGCACGCTGCCGTTCAGCACGGCGAAGCCCCCCGCGAAGAGCACAAAGCCCCAGGCCATCACCCGCTTCAGGTCACGGCCCTTCACCCACTGGCTGACCGGGATGGTGAAGGCGACGATCATGATGGTGTTGACGGCGGTCAGCAGGCTCATGGCCTTCACGCCGGTCAGCGGCAGGCCCAGGAAGGTCTGCGGGGTGAAGGCCTGCGCCAGATGTACCGGGATGAAGTTCTGCCGCCCGAACTCGATACTCATCAGCAGCACGAAGCCCAGCAGGAAGAGGAGGTAGGTCCGGTCCCTGGCCACCTGCGCGTAACTGCCCAGCAGGGGGCGCCATCCCATGCTCTCCCGCACCTCACTCGCCGTGCGGCGCGGCCCGCCCAGCGTCTCGGTCATGAAGCGCTGCGCGAGGAAGAGCGTCACGAACGACATGCCCAGCAGACCCGCGAGCAGCGCCACGAAGTGATCCTGGTACAGCCAGCCGCCCAGCAGCGTGCCGACCAGGAGAGAAGCGTTGATCGCCCAGTAGTTCACGGCGTACATGAAGGTCCGGCTTTCCGGGGTGCTGACGTCCACCAGCATGGCCTCGGCGGCGGGATTGATCAGCCCGTTGGCGACGTTGATGACCACCAGCGCCGCGAAGGTCCACCACGGCAGCGGCACCCACAGGTTGGCAAGCAGCAGCCCCGCGAAGGCCAGCACCTTGAGGACTTCCCCGGCGAGCAGGGTGCGGCGCCGGCCCCAGGCGTCCGCCAGTCCGCCGCCGTACAGCCCCGCCAGGAACTGCACGGCCACCAGCAGTATCAGGAGCAGCCCGGCCAGGCCCGCGCCGAGCTGCTGCGTGAAGTAGATCGCCATGAAGGGGAAGATCGCGCCGCCCACCATACGCGTGAGAAACGAGTTGATGATGCGAACCTTGACGTTGCGGTGCAGCGTTCCCCACATGCCCGCCAGTCTGGGCGAGGCCAAAAGAGGAAAAAAGAGCCAGAATGCGGGAATCATGTCCTCTTTTTCTCCTCCGGACTGGCCCTACCTGGAACTGCGGGCCGCCCTGTATGACCGGGACGGGGAACACGCCTGCCATGGGCTGCGGCTGGAGGACGCCGCGCGCTGGTGGGCCTGCAGTCCCCGGACGGCCCGGCGGCAGCTTGTCCGGCTGCATGCTCAGGGGCGGCTGAGCTACGCGCCGGGGCGGGGGAGAGGCAACACCTCGCGCGTCGCCTTCGCCACGGGGCTGAAGGCTGACCTGGAGGACCTCACGGAACAGCTGGCCGCCCAGGGCGCTGCCGGGGACCTCGCGCGGCTCTCGCGGTTGCCCTTCCCGCGCGCCTGGGTCCTCACCGACGCTGCCCGGGACGTGTTCGGCCTGAGCGCCACGCCCGCCGGGGCAGACCGGCTGCGTACGGTGCTCACCCGCGACCTGACCAGCCTCGATCCCCTGCACGCCAGCGCGACCGCCGAGGCCCATCTGCTCGCGCAGGTGCTGGACCCGCTGACCCGCTTCGACACGGAGTCGGGGGCCCTCCAGCCGCACCTCGCCCACCACTGGGGGGTGTCGGCGGACGGCCTGTGCTGGACCTTCCACCTCCGCAAGGCCGTGGCTTTCCACCACGGGCGCACGCTGGATGCCCGGGACGTGCAGTTCACCCTGGAACGCCTGCGGGACGGCGCGCCCTGGTTCCTGCCCGATCTGCTGCGCGCGGAGGCCGCGGGCCCCTCTACCGTGCGGCTGCACCTCGCCCGGCCCGACGCTTTCCTGCCCCGGCGGCTGGCCGACACCCAGGCGCTGATCCTCCCGCGCGACGTGCCCTTTGACGAGGGACAGCCCGTAGGCACCGGGGCCTTCCGCTGGACGCCGCTGAATGGGGGCTTTCGCCTCACCGCCTTTGACGCCCACTTCGCAGGCCGTCCCCTGATCGACGAGGTGGAGGTCTACCGGGTGGGCGGCGCCGATCACGGGAACGTCCGGCACTATCAGGTGGAGGGCGCGGCGCCCGCCACGGTGGACGGCTGGCAGGCCGAGGTGGGCGTGCAGTTCCTGATCTGGAACGCGGCGCGACCGGCGGCCCGGAACGCGGCCCTGCGCGCGGCCATCGGCGAGTTGCACGACGTATCGGCCTTCTGGCGGGAGACGGAACGCCGGGATCCCCTGGTGCCCGCCACGTCCTTCTTTCCGCGCCGCAGCGCCCAGCAGCCGCCCCGCCTCCGCAGCGGGGCCAGGGCCGCGGCCCTCCTGCGGGAAGCGGCCTACACCGGCCCGCCCCTGCGCCTCTGGGTGCTGGATCTGCCCGACCCATTGGCGGAAGGGGAATGGCTGGTCGCCCGCGCTGCCCAGCATGGCCTACAACTCGACCTTCACCCGTACCCCCTCACCGCCACCCCGGCCAGTGGGGACGCCGCCGACCTGGTGCTGCTGGGCGAGGTGGCCGGCGCGGACGAGCACCTCTCCTTCTGGACGGCGCTGCGCCAGCCCGAACTGCTGTTCCGCCGCCTGCTCCCCACGGAAGTGCTGGCCGGGGTGGACGGGGCGCTGGACGCCTACCGCACCGCCCGCACATTTGCCGAGTACGAGGCGGTCCTCGACCGGGTGGAACGCCTGCTGGTCAGCGGCCACCACGTCAACCTGACCCACCACCGGGTGAAGCGCCGGAACGTGCACCCGCTGATCCGGGACGTCGCCCCGGATGCGTACGGGCGCATCAACCTCAAGCGGCTCTGGGTGGGCGAAAGGCAGGAGGCCTGACCGGGAAGGGCGTGCTCCCGGGCGGCGCGCCTGAAGAACCAGTATCTGCCGTTTGACACCGCAAAACCGTCTTCTGTACCTTCGGGGCAAGTTGCACGCTGCAGCCCGCCTCTGGCTGGAGGGAAGTCCGGTCACGCCCCGCGGGGTTCAGTCCGGCACGGTCGCGCCACGATTCCAGTCCGGTCGCTTGTCCAGAGGTGCCCCGCATATCGCTCCCGCGTCAGGAGCAATGCACCGCATTGCCCGGAGTGCGCCGCCGCGCGCCCGGTGACCTGAGGCGGATCCCCTCCGGAGAACCGCATTGAACTGCCTGAACGCCCCGATCTGGTCTTGCTATGGTTCCTGAACTCCAAGCCCTGGGCTGGGGAGACGACTTCGACGCCGCGTACCGGGCGTTTTGCGCTCCCCTCTCTCCTGACGAGCGTGGCCAGTTGACGCCGGTGCGGGTCGTCGGCACTTCGCGCCAGACCTTCCGCGTGCGCGGCCTGCACGGTGAGCAGGAAGCCCGGCTGGCTGGGGCCTTACGGCGACAGGGCGAGGTTATTCCTGCTCTCGGCGACTGGTGCGTGCTTCAGATGGGACCAGAGAACGCCGGGCGCGTGGTGGGTCTCCTGCCCCGGCGCACTACCTTTGCCCGGGCGCTGGGGGCCGACAACGAGCGCCGCCGGCCCCAGGCGGCGCGCCAGCAGGTGATCGCGGCCAACGTGGACCTTATCCTGATCGTCACGACTCCCGACGCTGACTTTGACCTTGAGCGGCTGGAGCGCTACATACAGGCCGTGTGGCAAAGTGGGGCGCGCCCGGCGCTGGTGCTCAACAAGACCGATCTCCGCGAGAACGTGCACTGGTGGCTGGAGCAGCTGCGCACCCTGGGGGCCGATCTGGAGGTGCATACCGTCGCGGCGGCGACTGGTGAGGGCCTGCAGGGCGTGCGGGCACTTCTGGCCGAGGGTGTGACGCTTGCCCTGATCGGGTCGTCCGGTGTGGGCAAATCCACCCTCACCAACGCCCTCTTGGGCCGCGACGCCGCACTCACCGGCGAGGTGCGGGTCAGCGATCAGCAGGGTCGCCACACCACCACCGCGCGCACGCTGTACCTCGTGCCCGGGGGCGGACTCTTGATCGACAATCCCGGCCTGCGTGACATCGCCGTGTGGGACGCGGACTCCGCCGATTTCGGGGACGTTGAGGCGCTCGCGGCGCAGTGCCGGTTCCGCAAATGTACCCATACCACCGAGCCCGGCTGCGCCGTGCAGGCCGCCGTCAGGGCCGGGGACCTGTCCCCCGTGCGTCTCGCGGCATTTCAGGCACATCCGGCCCGGGGACGCCGCCGCTGACGTTGGGCTTGCGGCTCACCGCCACGAGTTCCGGCAGGGGAAGCTGCACCGCTGAGCGGCCAGATCCGATGCCATCGGGCAGGCTATCCATTCCCCAATAGGCAAGGCCCTGAGCTGCCCATCTCCTCAGAACGAGAACCAGCTGGCCCCTGCCTCCTGCTGCCCGGCCCCATTCAGCCGGCTGAGGTTCAGGTGGGCCTGCCACAGCTTCTCCTCCCGCTGGGCAAGGGAGAGCAGGCCCAAGTCGCCCTCGGGCGTTCGCCATAGGCTGGTCCAGAGTTCGGGCACTCCCGTGCGGCCTCGCTCCTGCCAGCCCGCCGACGGCAGCTGGTCAGCGTACTGGTCGTGTAGCATCCCGGTCTGCCCCTCCCCCCGCAGGAGCGCCAGCGACGCACTGTTCGAGCCGCGCTGGTTGCCGCTTCCCCCACCGCCCAGCACCTCCACGCTCCAGCCTGCCGGTGGGACGAGAGCCGGCAACTCCGGCATCCGGGCCGCGCGGTTCTGCCGGGTGGAGTGGTCATAGGCGTGGCCGGCTTGCAGGGTCAGGCTGAGATACAGCTCCGGCTGCTCGCTCCCCGCAAACCGGACATCCCAGGAGGCCACCATCTTTGAAGCATCATGCAGCAGGGTCATCGGGGGGTCGGGGGGCGACGGCAGCTCCTCTGGGGCGGGCCACTCCGCCTGCAGGAGACTCAGGAAACCGCCCGTGTGGTGGGGCGGCCAGAGCGACTCCGGCCTTCGCCAGCCGAGTTCCAGCAGTGAGGCATTCACTTCCCGGATGAAGCGGTCCTGTTCTGGTGATGCCAGCGGAAGAAAGAGAATCTCCGCCGTGTACTCGCTGGGAGAGGGCGGGACCTGCTCCAGGGTTCCCAGAACCTGGGGAAGCGCGGAGGGGAAGGGACAGAGGGCGCGGTGCGGCAGGCTTCCCGGCCAGAGGCCGAGTTCTGCTTCCGGGTGGCGTGAAAACCGCACGACCCCGCGCAGCACGTCCAGTTCGGTCACGGTCGCCATGCCTGAGTGTTCCACACGGAGCCTTCGCGGCTCCAGGAACAGGGCCGGCGTGGGATCAGCCCCGGCAGGAGGCGGCGCTGAGGGCCCTGCTCCAACCTTTCCCCCCGCGACTCCTCCTGGGCAGGTCTGTCCGCTGGCTTCAGACCTCACCGCGGGCTTGAACTGCGGGCCCCGACGAGGGCCCCCAGGCCGACGAGGAGCAGCAGGTAGGCAACGGGAGGTCCCCCAGTGAGGTCACGCAGGAAGGCCTGGGTCGCGCTCCCGGTATCGCTGAACTTGTAGGCGCTGGCGATCACGGCCCGCGCCACTTTATCCGCAGCCAGGAGGATGGTCGAACACACCAGACAGGTACTTCCCAGAGCGGCCAGAGCTTTCCACATGGTCCCAGGCTAGGGCATGTAAAGCGGGCAGGAAGCTGGCTTGATGAGGCCCGCGGCAGTCCCGGCAACGGGCAACGACTCCAGGCGGCTGGTGCTGCAGTCGCTGTCGAGGTTCGAGCGGCACCGCGCATCCCTGGTTATCGCGTGTCCCCTCGACACAGCGCGGGGGCTGAACACGGAGGGGGGACGGTATCGCTTTCCTGACACATCCCCAACAAGGTCAGGAGGCCGCACATCGGTACCCTCTCACTCGTCGTCAGCCAGGGTGGGGCAGGCTGAGACACGCGGCGCGCCCTCTTCCTCGTTGCCCTGACAGCATTCTCCACCACGAGGGCCCTCCTTCCTACTGCTGCACCTCTGCCGCCGAGTCCTGCATCCGCCGTCCCCACGAATCCCTTTCCGGCAGCGGAAGACCGGCTTCATGAGGAATTTCCCGAGTACATCGGGTTTGAAGTCTGGCTGGGAACCCTGAGCTGGTTGGCCGGTTGTCACTGGAATAATTCCTGAGACTCCCCCTGCTGGTGGTCCTCATCAGGATACCACTGGCAGCAGGAATATAAAAAAAGGGCGGCCCTCCACCCAGGCTTCCGCGCCGGTCCACCCTTACTTTCAAAGATCCGGCACGGCTTCATTTGTGACCCGCTCCTTATAGGGAGCGGGCCTTGTTGTTCGATGGCATCGAGATCGTGGCTGAGGGGATGGAGGCCCAGCGCTCTCCTCGCCTCCGCCGGAGCACCAGCAACCGCGACCAGGCATTGACCACCAGCCCCGGCACCTGCTTGAGCACAGCAGAGAGAAGCACAGGGGAGCGGGTCCTGCGTGCCGTGCTGAAAAATCCCGCCCTGACCGACGCGGACAATGAGTTTAAGACGCTGGTGTCCGGCGTGAATCGCTTGGGCCGCAAGCACGCCCGCCAGCAGGAAGCCGTCTCCCGGCGGGTCAGGGCGGGCCGGGAGACGGTTGGACAGTGCTCCATCTGCAAGGTGCCTTTCCTGACATCCCACCCACCGAATGCGTTGCCCTGCCCGTCTTGTGGCGAGTGGAATTTCGCCTGGCGCATGGAGCGTACCGATCTGACCGGGTGCGTGGCCCCGCTGACAGGCGGGCGCATCGAGATGGGGTACGCCACCTCGTTGAGACGGAGTTGGTTTTGCTGTGGGGAGAGGACGTCACCCCCCTCCTGAAACAGGTCGTGGACGCCATTCATGGCGGAACACCCGGGGAAGGGGAAGAAGGGGTCATTGGGCAAGGCCGCTCGGGTGGGTGCTGAACACGTTTACCCTGTGGCACAGCCGGTCTCCGGGGCTGGCCGTCGAGCGTCTGCGGGGAGGTGCGAGACGAGGACGTGAAGTGGCAGCCCCCTTGCGGGCTGGGCACCTTCACCTGGAAGGGCAGTACGCCTGAGTAGAGGCGGTGAAGCAGGAGGAGCTGCGCCTCTTACGTGATTCAGATAACGTGCTGGACGAGTGAAAAGGGCGCTATGCCGGTTCCCCGTTCCATTGCTACCATGAGGCCGGGTCGGGGTCAGCTCCCGCACCGATAAGCAGGCGGGCCACAGCGGTGGGGTTCCCGAGGGCGGCACTTGTTAAGGCCGTGCGACCGTCCGCTCGCCGGGTATTGGCGGACGCTCCGCGCTTCAGGCGGTCACGCACGCGGGCCGCGTCGCCACGCTCGGCCGCCTGCCAGAGGGCGGCGTTCAGGGTCGTTGGGCTGGGAGGGGTGGCCGCCCCGCCCACGCCCGACCAGGGCAGGACGAGCAGGACGGCCAGCAGGACGGGTCTCACCGGCTCAGGACCGTGGTGATGGCGTCAGCAGCGCACTTCTCGTCGGTCAGCCCGCTGGGCGCGCCGCCCACGCCGACGGCGCCGACCACCGCGTTATTCACCCGCACCGGCACGCCGCCCGCCAGGACCAGGAAACCGGGAATATCGGCCAGGGTGGGGGTGCTCGCCAGATTCTGGACCATCGCGGAGGTCAGGTTGCGGGCACTGGCACTGGTGTACGCCTTGCGGAGGCTGGCATCCACGGTATGCGGCCCGGCGTTCTCGGCGCGGGCCACCGCCAGCGTCACGCCTGCCCGGTCCACCACTGTCGCGGCGACGTTGTAGCCTTGCTGCGCGCAATTGTTGACCGCAAGCTGCGCGATGCGCACAGCGGCGGCAAGACTGAGGCTCGCCTGGGTCACGCTGGGCGTCGTGGCGAGTTGGACAGGTTGTGGCCCGGCCTGCGCGGGCGGGGTGGTCGTCTGGGCGAGGGCGGCGGGCAGGCTCAGGGCGAGCAGGGTCAGCAGGGTCCGCTTCATGCGCCCACTGTGGCGTCCAGGGAGGGTGCGGCACCATGCGGGTCATTCCCAGGTGACCTCCGTAGTTTTACGGACCTTCCCCCACGCTGGTGAGGTACACCCGCACGAGCTGCGCCAGGGAGTCCACGCCCAGCTTCTCGAACAGGCTCGCGCGGTGCGTCTCCACCGTGCGGGCGGAGATGCCCAGCACCCGCGCGGCCTGCTTGTTGCTCGCGCCGTCCACGATCAGCCGCAGGACCTCCCGCTCACGCCCGGTCAGCCCCGTGATGGCCTCGCGCGCCTCCCGGGTGGCAGCCAGCCGTGATCTCCGGGCCAGGTGGGTGCGGACCCCCAGCCCGATGGCTTCGAGCAGGGCCAGTTCGTCCACCGGCTTGGTGAGGAACTCCACCGCTCCGCCCTTGAAGGCGCGGCGGCACACGTCGATATCGCCGTGCCCGGTGATCACGATGACCGGCAGGTCCACGCCCTCCTGCGTGAGGTGTTCCTGAAGTTGCAACCCGCTGACCTGCGGCATCCGCACGTCGAGGATCAGGCAGCCGATGACGCCGGGATCGAAGCCTTCCAGAAAGGTTTTCGAATCAGGGTAGTCGCGCACGGTCAATCCGACGGTGCCGATCAGGGTGGCGAGTGCGTCGCGCACCGCGTCGTCGTCGTCGACCAGGAAGACGGTGGGTTCGGTGTGGGATTCAGGCATGGGCACTCGCCTCCACGGCAAGCGGCAGGGTCACGGTGAAGACCGCGCCGCCCCCAGGGCCGCTCTCCTCCCGCAGGTCGCCGCCCATGCCCTGCACGAGGGTATGGGACAGGGACAGGCCCAGCCCGAGTCCTTCGGGCTTGGTGGTGGTAAACGGCGTGAAGAGCCGTTGGCGCACCTCGGGTGCCAGTCCCGGCCCAGTGTCGCGCACTTCCACCCGGGCGGCCTCTTGCTGCTGGCGGGCGACGAGCTGCACCTCGGCCCCCGTATGGCCCCGCGTCGCCTCAACCGCGTTGTGCACGAGGTTGAGCAGGACCTGCTCCAACTGCACCGGATCGCCCTGCACGATCAGAAGCCGCGTGCTGGGGTGGACCGCCAGCACCACTCCGGCGCGCCCGGCCTCGTGGGCTGTGAGCGCCGCGACGTTTTCCAGGACCTGATTCACGTCCACTGGGCGTGTCTGGGTAGGGGCACGCTTCACCAGGGTGCGCAGGTGAGTGATGATGCTCGCCGCCCGCTTGGCCTGGGTGACGGTCGCCTCCACCGAGCGCCGCACCCGGGCCTCGTCCCGCTCGGGGTCGGCCAGCATCCGCAGGGCCGCCTGCCCGTAGCTCACGATGGCGGTCAGCGGCTGGTTGAGTTCGTGCGCCAGGCCCGTGCTCATCTCGCCCAGGGTGGAGAGGCGGGTGACATGGGCCAGGGCCTGCTCGTGCTCGCGCACCCGGCGCTCGCTCGCTTCCAGCGCCGTGACGACTCTGGCCCGCAGCGGCCCCACGTCGCGCAGCACGAGCACCCACCCGGCGGCCTGCCCGTCCTCGCCCTGAACTGGGGCGAGGGCACCCTCTACCAGACGCGCGCCCCCATCCGTCACGAGCGTGACGCCCTGGGGCAACTTGACGGGTGCCGCCTGGCCCCAAAAGGCGTCCGGGTCGAAAGGCTCCTGGTCGAGTGTGGCCCGGAAGTGGACCATCTCCCGCAGGTCGCCTCCCTCCAGAAAAGCATTCCCCAGCAAGGCGTAAGCGGCGGGGTTGGCGAGGCGCACCCGGTGCTGGGCATCCGTGACCACGAGCGCCTCGTTGACCGCATGAAAGGCATGCCGGGCACGCGAACGCTCGGCCTGCAACGCCTGTTCGGCCATCCGGGCGGCGGCGCGGGCGCGTTCACGCCCTTCCACCAGGCGCACCAGCAGCACGGTGCCCAGACCCAGGAGGAGGGCCAGCAGCGCCACGCCCGCCAGGGGAAGTTCAGCCCAGCGCAACGGGTGTTCGCCCACGAACACGAAGGGTTGTGCCGTGCTGCCCAGCACCTTGTTCACGCGCAGCACCGGCAGGAAGCGGTCCGTTGCAGGGAGGGGCGTCCACGCCGCTTGCCCGACCAGAACGGTGCCGTCCTCCGGGCGCACCAGCTGGAAACCTGAGGTCAGATCCGCAAAGTCCTCCGCCCGGAACAGACGCGGGGCAGCCACCCATACACGCATGTCCCCCTGGGAGAGGGCGTAGAGCGTGGGCGACGTGGGATGCCAGCGCAGGCCCGTCCGGTCCGGGGAGAGGGCATCCCCCGGCAGCGCCGCGCCGCTTGACCCGAGGTCCATGCAGCCCGCACGGCAGCGCTGCACGCCCACGATCTGTGGATACTGGGCACGCATGGCCCCGACGTACTGGTGAAGCGCCTCATCCGACACGCCTGCCCGGGTCAAGGCGGTCAGGCTGGCGAGCACGGCCTCCTGCTGCTCGCTGCGCTGGGACAGCACACGGTGCAGGATGCGGGCGCCGGTCTCGAACCGCGCCTGCACATTCCTGGCTGAGGCGACCAGCCACGCGAGACCCACCAGAACCGTCACGAGTATCCAGGCGAGCAGCGCGACGCGGCGAAGGGGCGTCACCTGCCCATGATGGAGCCGTGCCCTGCGGACATGTCAAGCGGCACCCGGCACGGGCAACCGGATGCTCATTCCCCCGCGTGCTCGATGGCGCTGCCGATCAGGCTGGTGATGTGCCCATCCAGCAGGCGGTAGTACACCACCCGGCCTTCCTTGCGGGAAGTCACCAGGCGGTGGGCGCGCAGCAGGCGCAACTGGTGGCTGGCCGCACTCTCGCTGATTCCCGCAATGTTGGCCAGGTCGCACACGCACAGCTCCTCGATGTTCAGGGCACTGAGCATCCGCAGCCGGGTGGGATCGGCCACGACCTTGAGCAGGGTGCTGGCGGCCTCCACACAGGAGGCGTCGGGCAGGGCTGACCGGACACGGGCCACCGCCTCGGGATGAACGCACGGCACGTCGCACACGTCATCTTGAGAAGCGGTTCTCATGTCCTGACCATAGCGCAGGCCGGGCAGCGGGAACGTCACCCCTTCACCTCCCTGCGGCCTCACGAGGCCCGCTCCAGCAGGTAGAGGGCCACGAAGCCCGCGAAGAAGGCCGCCGTGATCAGCGGTGTTTCCTTGACCTCGTGCGCCTGGGTCAGCAGTTCCTCGGTGACCAGGAACAGGAGGGCCGCCCCGAAGGGCAGCACGATCTCCAGTCCCAGCCCCGTGAGGCCCTGAAGCAGCGTGCCCCCCAGCAGGGCACCCAGGATGACCAGCAGGCTCAGGCCCGTCACCGTCAGACTGATGCGGCGGCGCGACGCGCCGGATTGCCCCAGGCTGGAGGCTACCGAGACGCCCAGGAAGAGCAATTCCAGGGTCAGGGCGACCACCAGCAGGGGCCGACCCGTGCGCCTGCTACGCAGCCCACGCCGATCAGCAGGCCGTCGATCAGCACGTCAATTCCGACGGCGGCGATCAGGCCGAGGTTCCCGGCAGTGCTCTGGTTTTCGTCTGCACCTTCCAGGCGTTCGGCGAAGGCCCGGACGAGCAGCATCACCACCACGCCTAGCGCGGAGCCGCTCACCGGGCGTACGGAAGCTGGCCACCACCCCGCCGAGGATGGTAGCCGCCACCGGAATCAGGGTGAGCGCCAGAATCTGCTGGAGAGGCGCGCTCAAGAAGTCCCTGAGCCGAGGGCCGCCAGAATCCGGGGGCGCTGCTCGTCAAAGGGGCCGTAGAAAACATGTTCACCGATAGCTGTGACGGGAGCGATTCGGACATTCGCCCGCCGCTGCATCTCCGCCAGCGCCTCCGGGTCGCCCCGCACGTTCTTTTCGGTGTAGGTCGCCCCGTGGTGCTGGAGCAGCCGCTTGATCGCCTCGCAGTCGGCGCACTGAGGGACGGTATAGAGGGTGATGGCAGGCATGGAACCTCCTCAGGCGCGGTGCGGCGTGGTGTGGGGCAGGGTATTCCGGGTGGGACGGGCTTCACGGCCTTTCCAGCGCAGCAGCCGCAGGGCGTTGGCGGTGACCAGCGCCGTCGCACCCGTATCGGCCAGAATCGCCATCCACAGGTTGGTGTAGCCCAGCAGGGTGGTGACCAGGAAGATCGCCTTGAGGCCCAGTGCGAAGGCAATATTGGCCTTGATGTTGCCCATGGTGGCGCGTGAGAGGGAAACCAGATCGGCCACGCCGGTAACGCGCTCCTGAAGCAGGGCAGCGTCGGCGGTTTCCAGGGCCACGTCCGTCCCGCCGCCCATCGCAATGCCCACGTCACTCTGTGCCAGAGCGGGCGCGTCGTTGATGCCGTCCCCGACCATCGCCACGCCGCCCCGCGCTTTCAGGTCCGCAATCAGGCGAAGCTTGTCCTCGGGTAGCAGTTCCGCCCGCACGTCCAGCCCCAGGTCGCGGGCGATAGCCTGTCCGGTGCGGGCGTTGTCACCGGTCAACATCACCGTGTTCACGCCGAGGTTGTGGAGCTGCGCGATGGCCGCCTTGGCCTCCGGGCGAGGCTCGTCGCGGATGGCCAGCACGCCGAGTGGAGTATTCCTGTCCAGCAGCACGACAGCGGTGCGGCCCTGCTCCTCGAAGGTGCGGATGGTGTCACTCAGGTCGGCAGGCAGGTTGACCAGGCTGGCCGCGTGTCTGGGAGAACTCACGCTGAGAGTCCGGCCCTCGACGGTGGCCGTCACCGCTTTGCCAGGGATGGCCTGGGCCTCGGTCACGGCAGGAAGTGTCAGCTTCGCCTGCTGCGCCGCGTCGGTGATGGCCTTTGCCAGAGGATGGCTGCTGCCCGCTTCCACGGCGGCGGCCAGACGCAGGACCTCGTTCCGGTCAAGATGCTGCGAGGCAACGACGTCCGTCACGCAGGGCTTGCCAGCAGTCAGTGTCCCGGTCTTGTCGAAGGCAATGGTCTTGACGGTGCCGATGGTTTCCAGTGCCGCGCCACCCTTGATCAGCAACCCCCGCCGCGTACCGGCGCTGATGCCGCTGGTAATGGCCGCGGGCACGCTCAGGACCAGCGCACAGGGGCAGCCGATCAACAGCAGGGCGATGCCCTTGTACAGCCAGGTGTGCCATGCCGCGCCGAACAGCAGTGGCGGCACCAGCGCGACCAGGGCGGAGACCAGCACCACGCCCGGCGTGTAATACCGGCTGAAGCGGTCGATGAAGCGGGCGGTGGGCGCCTTGCTGCCCTCGGCTTCCTCAACGAGGTGGATGATGCGCGCGATGGTGTTGTCGCTCGCGGCCTTTTCGACACGCACCGTCAGCACGCCGTCGGTGTTGATGCTGCCCGCATACACGCTGTCCCCCGCACCCTTGCTGACGGGCACGCTTTCCCCGGTCACCGGGCTGTCGTCCAGGCTGGAGGTGCCGGTCAGGATGGCGCCGTCCGCGGGGACGCGCGCACCGGGATTCACCTGCACCGTCTGGCCGACCGTCAGGGCATCGGCAGGCACTTCACGGACTCCGCTGCCCTCGACTAAGAGTGCGGTCTTGGGCGCGAGGGCCGCCAGCGCCTGAATGCCTGCCCGGGCGCGTCCGGCGGCCACCCCTTCCAGCAATTCACCGACCGCGAAGAAGAACACGACCACCGCACCCTCGGCGGCCTGACCGATCAGGACCGCCCCGATGGCCGCGAGACTGACCAGCATATTGATGCTGAAGGGGTCCCCGAGGCGGGCACTGGCGACCGCCTTGTTCGCCAGGGGCCACACGCCGAGCAGCGTGGCCGCGATGTAGCCGGAGATGGCGAACTGCGGCTCGATGAAGCTGAAGAGCCAGGCGAGGGCCAGCAGCACGCCCGAGATGAGGACCAGCTTGCCCTGCCCGCTGGCGTACCAGGGCTGCCCCGGCCTGGGTGCCTCGTGGACATGCCCGTGACCCGCGTGGTCGTGACCGCTGTGGTCATGCCCGGCCGCCTCTGCCCGAGGAACGGTGCTCTTCGGCTGTTCCAGCAGGGAGGGAGTGTACCCCAGGGCCTTGAGGTTCCGTTCCAGGGTGGCCCGTCCGGTCTGCGTCTCGTCGAGGTCCAGGCTCAACGTCTGCTTGGTGAAGCTGGTTTTCACATCGGCGGTGCCAGGCAGGCCAGCGACCATCCGCTCCACCTTCTGCACGCAACTGGCACAGTCCATGCCGTCCACAAAATAGGTCAGGTGGGCAGCGCCGGGTGCGGCCGGGTCTGGGCGGGCAGGCGAGGAGGTCATGGCCACACTATACCTGAGCAAGGATTCATATGTCTGCTTGTTCAGATATGGAGCTGGATTGGCGGTTGGCTCATTGGAGGGTTAAGGGCGAATGGGTAGGCTGAAGGCGGCAGGAGATGGCGAGGCAGAGCCAGATTCAACCCGGCATGCCTGTGAAGTGTGCCAATGGAATGGACCACGGGCAGGTAGGCCGTCATGACGGGCTACATCAAGTTCAGCGGTCCTGCCAGGGGCAAGGTCCGGCGGTGGGCATTCAACTGGGAGCTGCCGCCCCCCATGATCTGTGCGGTGGCCGCGTTTGACCCGATCACCGCCACCTTCGCTCCGGCGGGGAGGGGCAGCAGCCCGCCCGCATTCTTCAGCAGCACCGTTCCCTCGGCCCCGACGCGGCGAATCAACGTCCGGGTTTCCGGATGTTCCTCGTCACGCTCCGCCTCGTCGCGGACGTCGAGGTGCCGGTGCGCTCCATCAGTCGCAGCACGTTGCGGGCGGCTTCCCGGACCGCCTGCTGGGTGGCCCCGTCATGTTCGGCTTCGGCCAGCAGGCCCGCGCGGGCTTTGGCCGGTCCGGGCATCTCCAGGTCCAGACCCGCACGTACGCTTTTCCCAGCGGAATGGGTGCCGCCCCAGTCGCTCATCACCAGCCCGTCGAAGCCCCATTCACCGCGCAGGATGCCCCCCAGGAGCCGGGGTTCTCGCTGCAATACGTGCCGCTTAACTTGTTGTAGCCCGTCATGACGGCCCAGGCCCCCCCTGCCGCACCTTCATCTCGAAGGGCCACAGGTACAGTTCGCGCAGGGCGCGTTCGGGAATGTCGCTGCTGATGGTGTTGCGCTGATACTCGGACTCGTTGCCGACGAAGTGCTTGACGGTGGCCGCCACACCTCCGGACTGGAGGCCCTGCACGGAGGCGGTACCCAGCGTGCCCGTGAGGGAGGGGTCTTCCGAGTAGCTCTCGAAGTTGCGCCCGTTCAGGCTGCTGCGGAAGAGATTCAGCGTGGGAGCCAGCAGGACCCCCGCCCCCTTGTCCCGCGCTTCACGGGCGAGATGAACGCCGATGTCGTGCAGCAGTTCGGCATTCCAGGTGGCTCCGAGCGCGATGCCCACCGGGAAGGCGGCGGTGCGGCGGCCCCCGACGAGCGCGCCGCCCCCACGTGCCCCGGCGGGGCCGTCGGTCATCTTCGGGGAGGGAATCTTCAGGCGGGGAATCGGGACCGTGCGCCAGGAGTCTGCGCCCGCGAGCAGCGAGACCTGCTCTTCGAGGGTCATCTGGTCGAGCAGCGCGTCGAGGCCGGTGGGCTAGGTGGGGGTGAACGTCATGTGGAGCCTCGGGAGGGGCGCGAAGCGGACAGTGAGCGGACCGCCAGCGGTGCCCCGGGCGCGAGACCTTCACCGATACGGAACAGGGGTGACGTGCCCTGGCTGCGCCGGAGTTCCTCCTGTGAGCGCGGCCAGTCGAAGGACAGCCGTCCAGTGAACGGCACGCGGCCGAACAGCGCGTCCGCGACCCCCTGCCCCTCGGTCCCTGGCAGCCAGGCCGCGACAAAGGCGTCCCAGTCCGGCAGCTGCCCGGTGACGATCAGGGGGCGACCGGACAGAAGCACGACCACCAGCCGCGCGCAACGGGCGCGAACCCGGTCAATCAGGGCCAGCTGCGCGTCACTCAGGCGCAGTTCTGCGCGGTCCCCCATTCCCTCGGCATACGGCTCTTCGGCCACGACCACCACGCCCACGCTGTAGTCGCGGTCCACCTCGCCGTTCAGGCTGAAGTGGACCCGGTCCGGTCCGGCCTCCGCCCGCAGGCCCTCCAGCAGCGTCGTGCCCGGGGTGGTGGGGCCGCGACCGCCCATCCAGGAGATCGACCACCCGCCGCACTGCGCGCCGAGGTCGTCCGCGTCGGCGCCCGCCACCAGCAGTTCGGCGTGCGGGTCGAGCGGCAGCACGTTCCCTGCGTTCCGGAGCAGCACCAGCGATTTGGCGACCGCCTCACGCGCGGTGGCCCGGTGCGCGGCGCAGCCCACCTGGTCCAGCAGGGCCGGGTCGGTGTGGGGCTGCCGGAACAGGCCCAGCGCGGCCTTGGCCGTCAGAATGCGCCGCACGGCGTCGTCGATGCGTGCCTCGCTGACCTCTCCGGCCTGCACGGCTCGGCGCAGGCTGGCGATGAAGCGCTCGTAGTCGAACGGCACCATCACCATGTCGATGCCCGCGTTGATGGCCTCGACCACGCAGCGGTCATAGTCGCCGGGATGAATCTGGTCGATGCCCTCCCAGTCGCTGACCACGAAGCCCGGAAAGCCCAGCTCGCCCTTGAGGACGTCCGTCAGCAGGGAGCGGTGGGCGTGCATCTTCAGGCCCTGCCAGGCGCTGTAGGACGCCATCACGTTCAGGGCACCCGCCTCGATGGCGGCCCGGTACGGGGGGAGATGCACGGCCCGCAGGGTCGCCTCGTCGATCTCCGCGTCCCCCTGGTCGATCTGCCAGGCGCCGAGGTCCAGCAGTTCGACGAAGTCCTGCCCCATCTGGGCAATGGCGAGCGTCCGGTCGGTGGTCAGCGCGCTGCGGTCCACCCGCTTTGAACTGCCCCAGGTGGTGGCCGCGTCGGCCACGAAATGCTTCACGGAGGGCAGCACGGCCGTCGGGCCGTCCCAGCCGTCCCCCCCAAGCCCCTCGATCAGGGCGGTGGCCAGTTCGGACACGGCGGCCGGGTCCTGGCTGTAGCCCTCGTACGTCCGGCCCCAGCGGAGGTCCTGCGGAACGCTGACGGCGGGCGCGAAGGTCCAGCGGACGTTTGTCGCCGCGACCTCCACCGCGGTGGCCCGCCCGATCCGGCGCACGAGGTCGGCGTCTCCGGCCGCTCCCAGGCCGATGTTGTGCGGAAAGATGGTCGCGCCCACCACATTGTTGTGGCCGTGTACCGCGTCCACGCCGTACAGCAGGGGAATCTTCAGGCGGGTCTGGAGGGACTCCTCGATGAAGGCCGTGACCATCTCGCGCCACGCCGCCGGGGTGTTCGGGTCGGGGTTGCCGCCGCCGCCGCTCAGGACGGAGCCGAGTGAGAGACGGGTGACGTCACCGGGCTTGACGCTGTTCTTCTCGGGCTGCGTCATCTGCCCGATCTTCTCGTCGAGGGTCATCTGCGCGAGCAGCCGCGCGACAAACTGCTGATCTTGCGGCTTCAGGGATTGTGGGGGCACGGGAACGCTCCTGTGGGGGAAACGGGGCAGTCGTTCAGAGGGTGGCGTGGGGCTGGAGGGCAGGGTGGAGGAGAGGCTGCGCGGCCAGTTCCGGATCGTGCAGGATGCAGCGCGCCTGGTGCCCGGCCCCCACGTCGTACATCCGGGGCAGGCCAGCCCGGCAGACCGCGCGGGCGTGTGGGCAACGCGGCTCGAAAGGGCATCCGGGCGGCAGGTTCGCGAGGTCGGGGATCTCGCCGGGCGCTTCCAGACCCCCGGCATTCAGGTTGCCCTCCGGTTTGGGGGCCGCACGCTTGAGCAGTTGCGTGTACGGCATCTGCGGCTGGCCGATGACGCGCTCGGCCGGGCCGATCTCGACGAGATAACCGGCGTACATCACGGCGATGCGGTCACTCATGTAGCGGGCACCCGCGAGGTCGTGCGTGATGAACAGCATCGAGAGGCCCTCCTGATCGCGCAGGTCGAGCAGCAGGTTCATGATGTCGAGCCGGATGGACACGTCGAGGGCGCTCGTCGGCTCGTCCGCGAGGATGAGTTCAGGCCGCGCCGCGAGCGCACGGGCGATCACGACGCGCTGCCGCTGCCCGCCGCTGAGTTCGTGGGGACGCTTGGCGGCGTAACTCGCGCCGGGCGAGAGGCCCACCCGGTCGAGCAGCGTGCTGACCTGCGCCTGCACGTTCCCTTTCCGGGCGAAGCCGTGGATCTCGAGGGGCCGCGCCAGGGTGTACCCGATGGTGTGCAGCGGATTCAGACTCGCGAAGGGGTCCTGAAAGATCATCTGCACGTCCTTGCGAAAGCGGGTCAGGGCGCGGCCGCGCAACTGCCGGGGGACCGGCTTCCCCGCGAGGCACATCGCTCCGCTCGTGGGTTCGTGCAGGTGCGCGATCAGGCGTGCGATGGTGCTCTTGCCGCTGCCGCTCTCGCCGACCAGACCCAGCACCTCGCCCCGCCCGATGCTGAGGGTCACGTTGTTCACCGCCGTCACGCTGCGGCCCGAACGGCCCACCTGGAAGACCTTGGTCAGCCCTTCGAGGATCAGGGCGGGTGCAGGTTCATCCGCCGCATTCGGCTTTGCAGTACTCCTGGCGTGGGGTTCAGTCTGCGGCATACGCTTCCTCCTTCACGGCGGGGGAATGCAGGAAGCAGGCCACGCTGTGCCCCGACGTCACCTCGACGCGGGCGGGCTTGAACACGTCACACGTGCCGGGCAGGTGGTTCGGGCAGCGCTCGAAGAAGGGGCAGTACGGGATGTCCTGCGCGAGGGAGGGCGGACGGCCGGGGATGCCCTCGCGGCGTTCGCGTGGCCCTTCCAGTGGCGGGAAGGCGCCCATCAGCCTGCGGGTGTAGGGGTGCTTGGGCTGGGCGTACAGCTCATGCGCGGGGGCTTCCTCCACCACTTCCCCGGCGTACATGATGGCGATGCGGTCACTCATCTCCACCAGCAGGCTCAGGTCGTGCGTGATAAAGACGATGCTGATCCCCAGGCGTTTGCGGACGGCGTCGATCTCCTGCAAAATCTGGCGCTGCACCACGACGTCCAGAGCGGTGGTGGGTTCGTCCATCACGACGAGCTTCGGTTCGAGGGCCAGCGCGATGGCGATGACCACCCGCTGCTTCATGCCGCCGGAAAGCTGGTGCGGGTAGGCGTTCAGGTAGTCCTCGCGGATGCCGACCAGCGCGAACAGTTCCCGCGCGCGGGCCTCCAGCCTGCCCCGGTCCTGCACGCCGTGGGCCTGCATGGCGTCGTAGACCTGCTCGCGAATCCGCAACACCGGGTTGAGGATGTTCATGCTCGCCTGGAACACCAGGCTGTAGTCCTTCCAGCGCACCCGCCGCAACTCCGCGGGATTCAGGGCGAGGAGGTCCTGTCCGGCGAGACGGGCTTCTCCGTCAAACACCACCCCCGGAGCGTCCAGCAGGCGGGTGGCCGCGAAGGCCAGGGTGCTTTTGCCGCAGCCGGACTCTCCCGCCAGTCCCAGGAACTCACCGGGGGCCACGCTCAGGGTCACGTCCCGCACGGCGCGGACCGGGCCTTGCGGCGTCACGTACCCGGCGCTGAGGTGCCGGATGGCCAGCAGCGGCTGGGGCGGCTCCAGTGCCGGTTCCGCCTGCGGGGCAGCGCGGTTGCGGCGCAGCACGCGGGTGGCCCGGGCTTCGTGGATGACCCTGGGATTGGTCACCTCGTCGATGCCGAAGTTGACCAGTGCGAAGGCGGTGCCCAGCAGGGCGATGCACAGGCCGGGCGCGGCGACCCACCACCAGGCCCCCTGGAGCAGTGCTCCCCGCGCCTGCGCCCAGTACATCATGGTCCCCCAGGTCACCTGGGACACGTCCCCCATGCCCAGGAAGGCCAGGGCTGCCTCACTCAGCACGGCATACAGCGCGGTGCTGAAAAACCCGGCGGCGATCAGACCCGCGAGGTTCGGCAGCATCTCCGCGAAGATGATGCGCGCCGGACGCTCGCCGCTGACGATGGCCGCCTGCACGAAATCCCGGTTCCGCAACGCGAGGGCCTGCGACCGCAGCACGCGCGCGCCCCAGGCCCAGCCCGTCAGGGCGATCACCAGGATGATCGACCACACGCCACCGCCCCGCAAAAAGGCGCTGGCGATGATCAGCAGCGGCAGCCCCGGCAGCACCAGGAAGACGTTGATCAGCACGTTGATCGCCTCGTCGGTGCGGCCCCCGAAGTACGCGGCGCTCAGCCCCAGGGCCGTGCCGATGGCGGTGGCGACCAGACCGGCGGTGAAGCCGATCAGCAGCGTGAGCCGCGCGCCGTACACCAGTTGCGACCAGATGTCCTGCCCCAGCGCCGTGGTCCCCAGCAGGTGCTCCCCACCGGGTTTCAGCCAGGTCCCGAACGCCTGCGAGGTCGGGCTGTAGGGCGTGAGCAGGGGGGCCAGCAGCGCGAGCAGCAGTAGGGCCGCCAGCAGGCCCACGCCGAACGCCGCACGGGGCGAGCGCCGCAGAATCGTCAGCAGGCCCTTCATGCGGCCTTTCCGTCCCGCACGCGGGGGTCCAGCAGGGCATACAGCGCGTCCACGACGAAGTTGGCGATCAGCACGGCCAGCGCGATGTACAGGAAGATCGCCTGCATCAGCGGGTAATCGAGATTGGTGACTGCGTTGTACAGTTGCAGCCCCAGACCGGGGTAACTGAAGACCGTCTCGGTCAGGATGCTGCCGCCCACCACGAAGCCCAGCGCCATGCCGAAGGCGGTAAAGGAGGGTAGCAGCGCGTTGCGCAGCACGTAGCGGTTCAGGATGCGGCCTTCCGAGAGGCCCTTGGCCCGCGCGAACGCGATGTAATCCTCGCTCATCACGCCCATCACGTTGTTGCGCATGGTGATCAGCCATCCCCCTGCCGAGGTCACGATGATCGTGAGGGCGGGCAGCGTGGCGTGGCGCAGCAGACTGACCCACCACGTGGGGCTGTGCGGCGTGAGAAAGGGGTCGAGGCCGCCGCTGAGAGGAAAGACGCTGCTCTTGAACGCCAGCAGATACAGCAGCAGCAGCGCGAACCAGAAGTAGGGCATCGAGTTCAGGAACAGTGCCAGCGGCGGCAGCGCGTCCGCGAGCGGCTGCCCCCGCCGCCACGCGCTGTACAGCCCCAGGGCGCTGCCCAGCACCACCGCGAGGACGGTGCAGACGCCGATCAGCCCGATGGTCCAGGGCGCCGCCTGCGCGATGATCTCACTCACCGGGGTGGGGAACTGCCCGATGGAGCGGCCGAAGTCGCCGCGCAGGAGCTTGCCCAGGTACGCGAAATACTGGCCCAGCAGCCCGCCCTGATCGTTCAAGCCGTAGGCGAGCTTGAGGGCGTCTACCGCGCTGGGGTCGAGCTTGCCCTGGTACCGCGCGATCATCGCGCCTACCGGATCCCCCGGCACGAGGCGCGGCAAAATGAAGTTGAGGGTCACCGCCACCCACAGGGTGAGCAGCAGAATCAGGAATTTGCGGAGCAGGTACGGCATGTGGCCCTCCCAGGGGTGCGGGGGGCTGCCACGGCGGAAGCCCCCCGCACAGGTGGCGTGGCTACTTGGGCTTGACGTTGAGGTACATCAAGCGGGCACCTGCGGTGTCGTCGGCCGTCCCGGCGGTGTAGGGATTCTGGGCCGTGGGGAAGCCGGTGAAACGCGAGGTGTTGTACAGCGAGAACTCGAAGCGGTCGGTCAGCGGCACCCACGGCATGTCCCGCGTCACGGTGGCCGCGATGGTGCCAATGGCTTTTTTCTGCGTGGCGGGATCGTTGCTGCCCCGGAACTGGGCGAGGGCCTTGGTGATGGCGGGATCGGTGTAGTGCGCCAGGTTGGAGGAGGCCGTCTTGCCGACCGGGGCGCTGAACTCCGGCGAGAAGCTCTGGTAGTACAGGTAGTAGGGGTTCGGGCCGCCGCCCCAGCCCCAGCTGATGCCCAGGTCAAAGGTGCCGCCTTGCAGGCCACCGGCGTAGCTGCTCCAGGCCTGCTGATCGATCTGGGTGTTGAGGCCCACCTGCTTGAGGTCCTCACTGATGACCTGCGCCATGGTGATGAAGTCGGTCCAGCCCGCCCCCACCAGGATCTTGAAGGCGGGCAGCGGCTTGCCGTCCTTGCCCAGGCGCACGCCCTGCGCGTTTTTCTTGTAGCCAGCGGCCGTGAGCGCGGCGTCGGCGGCCTGGGGGTTGTACTTCAGCGAGGCGTTGCGGAGGTTGGCGGGCAGCCACGCCTGTTGCTGGGCGGGAATGACGCCGGTGGGATTGGCCGCCCTGGCAACGCCCGCGTAGGCTTTCTGCGCCACATCGTCCGTGTTGATCGCCTGCGCGATGGCCCGGCGGAATGCGGGATCACTGAAGGGGGCCTTGGTGGTGTTGAAGTACAGGTAGTTGCTGCCGCTGACCGGCCAGTAGTACGTGTAGTTCGGCCCCTTGCTGGCGTAGCCGCCTTTTGGATCGGACACGCCGATGTACCCGTAGTCGGCTTCCCCCTTCAGCAGTTTCAGCAGCGCCGCGTCATTGCTGTTGGTGGCGTACCACACGACGGCGTCCACGTACGGCTGACCCTTCATCCAGTAGTTGGGGTTTTTCAGCACGCGCAGCGCCTGCTGGCTGTAGCTGTCGAAGACGAAAGGCCCCGTGCCCACCGCCTTCTGGTTGGTCTCGGTCACCGGGTCCTTGATCGCGGCCCAGATGTGCTCGGGCACGATCACCTGCTGGGCGACGTACTGGAACACCGGGGTGTTGGCCCGGTTGAACGAGAACGTCACGGTGTTGCCGCTCGTCTTGACCGACGTCAGCCCGCTTTTCCACAGGCCGGTGGTGTCCAGCGCCGGGTACTTCTGGAGATAGTTGAAGGTAAAGGCGACGTCTTTTGCGGTAAAGGGCTGGCCGTCGCTCCACTGCACGCCGCTGCGGGTGGTGACGGTCAGGGTCTTGTTGTCCTTGCTCCAGGCCGACTTGGTGCCCAGGACAGGCGTGACCTTGCCGTTCAGACCTTGGATATAAAACAGCGACTCATAGATGGCGCTGTTGGTCGGCAGCAGGTGCTGGTCGTTGGGTGCGAAGGGGTTGAGGTTGTACGCCCCCCACTGGGTGGGCCGCACGACCGTGAAGACCGTTTTGGGCTGCTGGGCGTGGGCGGACGTGGCCAGGGCAACGGCAAGCAGGGCAGTGGCGGTCAGGGTACGTGTCATGCGGGTCCTCCAGGGGACGCGGGGGGCGGGGAAAGGGGAACGGCGGAAGCGGGTGCAGGCCGTCAGGAACTCATGACGACCCCCTGTCGGCGCGAGGCGGAGCCGTGGACGCACGCGTGACGAGGGTGGCGGGAAAGATGACGTGGGACTGGGCAGGTTCAGTGCCCCGGATCAGGTCGATCAGGAGCCGGGCGGCCGTTTCCCCCATCTTCTCCAGGGGCTGGCGCACGGTGGTGAGGGGTGGGTCGGTGACGCTGGTGGCGTGGATGTCGTCGAAACCGACCAGTGACAGGTCCTGCGGCACACGCAGCCCCAGGGCATGCGCGGCGCGCAGGGCACCGATGGCGGAACGGTCGTTCGCGGCGAAGATGGCTGTGGGCGGTTCCGGCAGGGTCAGCAGGACGCGCGCGGCCCGTTCACCGCCTTCCTCGGAGAATTCGCCGTCTTGCAGGTATTCGGGTGGAACGGCCTGTCCCGCTGCCTGCATGGTGGCGAGAAATCCGGCCTCGCGCTGGGCCGCGTCGAGAATGTGGCTGTGTTTCCCGCGCAGATGGGCAATGCGGCGATGACCGAGGCCGAGCAGGTGCCGTGTGGCGATGGCCGCCCCGGTGTGGTTGTCCACCTGAATACTGCGCTGGCCGTGAGCACCCAGGGTCACGACAGGAACGGCCTGGCCAAAGATGTGCTCCTCGTCGGCAGAGGGCGCGACCAGCAGCACGCCGTCGGCCAGGGTTCGCAGCAGGGTGGCCCGTTCGCGTTCCAGCGTCGGATTGTTGGCGGTCGTGAAGATCCCTAGATTCAGGCCAGCAGCCTCCGCCGCCACACTCGCCCCGTGCAGGACTTCCGTGACGAACGGCCAGTTCACGCGTGGGGTGAGCACGCCGATCAGGTTGCTGCGCCTGCCCGCAAGAGCACGGGCCGCAGGATTCACGACGTAACCGGTGGCCTCCAGGGCACGCTGCACGCGCTGCCGGGTTTCGTTGGACATGCTGGGTTTGTTGTTGATGACGTTGGAGACGGTCATTTTAGACACGCCCGCCACCTGAGCAACGTCTGCCAGGGTCACCGGGGTCAGCGGTTCTGCCATGAGATTCCTCACTTCACTTCAGGTTTAACGGTAAAGGTGTATACCGGTAAAGTAACAGGCTTCAGGCGGGCTGTCAAACCCATTCCTGGCTGGGTTTGGCAACTCAACTTCGCTACGCCGTTGAGGGCCGAGTGAGATTGTGAGCGAGGACAGCCAGCACGACGCGGAGCCGTAAGCCTGCAATGGGTTTAGCCTGAACGGAGCGGACTTGAGGGGTTGGGCTGAGAAACGGAGCAGTGAAGGACTCCAGGCACCTGGACCACAAGTTGATCGGCTGCTGGGAGGGCCTCCGAGAGTGCAGTGGCATCCAGAGTGACGCGGGCAACCCCCTTGTGGCGGCCGACCCATCACCAGCCGACCTCAGATCTCAAAGATACGAAGATAAACTTTACAGTCTGCCTTCATATCTGCTAGAGTGCTGATGTGAGAGACGAGCCGGAACAGGCATCCCAGGCGCTGGCCAGGAATCTCCGGCTGGTATTGAGCCAATTCAAACGCCGCCTCCAGCAGGAAGTGCCGCTGGGAGAGCTGACCTCGCCGCAACTGGCCGTTCTGCGCCACCTCGCCGGGGTCCAGACGGCGACCATCAGTGGACTGGCCCGCCTGGAGGGCATCAAACCCCAGTCTATGGGCGGGACGGTGGCTGGTCTGGAAGCCGCTGGCCTGCTCGCCAGCCAGCCTGACCCCACGGACAAGCGGCAGCGCCTGTTTGCCATGACACCCCAGGCTCAGGCCATGATCGAGACGATGCACACCTCACGGGAGGACTGGCTGGCCCAGGCACTGGAACGAAACCTGTCCCCTGAGGAACAGCACCGCCTGTCCGAAGCCATTCCCTTGTTGCAGCATCTGCTCCAGACCCCCTAACTACCAGAAAGCTCCCGCTGCTGGCCGCTTCCCGGCTAAAGGAGCCTGATGAAGGGCCGCTCACTCCTGATTCAAGACCCTGGAGGCACAACCATGTCCTCACTTCTTGAGCTTCAGCAGCTCGAACCCGATCTGTATCAGGCCAGCTTCGATCTCGTCATCAGTACCGTTCACATCTTTGTGATCGATGATCCGCGAGACGGGTTGATTGTGATTGACTCCAGCGCCCCCGCACCCGAGGGGACAGAGAATCCCATCGCGCAGGTGTTGAGGGAACTCGGCAGAAAACCAGAAGACGTGCGCCATGTCCTGCTGACCCATGCGCATCCTGACCACATCGGCAACGTCGGCGACTTCCAGAAGCTCAGTGGAGCGACCGTCTGGATGAATCCCCTTGGCGCGAGGATTCTGGAGTCCGAACGCCCGGCCCTCCCTCCCGTCAACATCAGAGGCGGCGGTGTTCGGGACAAGAAACCTGTCCTGGCTCGAGCAACCGTGCACCACAAGATCACAGACGGTCAAAGAATCGACCTGGCAGGTGGAATTGAAGTGCTCGACACCCACGGTCACTCTGCCGACCATCAATCCTTCCTGTGGCATCGACACGGCGGGGTGCTGTTCGTCGGTGATGCCGTCACCAATGAGAACGGCGAAATGGGTTTTGCGCCGTTTTATGACGATCTGGACGAGGAGAGGCGTTCTGTCGAGAAACTCCAACGCTATGCCTTCGAGAAGATGGCCTTTGGTCACGGCGACTACATCCCCCGCAGGGCCAAAGAAAAGTTCATTCAGCGTTGGCAGCAGCAATAAAGCCCTCGTCCGTGCAGGAAGATGGTGCTGCTGGACCTCTGCCCTTCCTGATTCGCCCTCCGCAGCCAGCCACCACTCACAGCTCACAGGAGGAACACCCATGACCGCAATGACCAAACCCGCCGCTCAAGCTGGCACGTTCACTCTCGGCGACCGCACCGTGAACCGCATGGGCTACGGAGCCATGCAGCTTGCCGGGAAAGGCGTCTTCGGCCCGCCGCGCAACCTGGACGCCGCCCTGGCCGTCCTGCGCGAGGCCATCGAGCTGGGCATCAACCATATCGACACCAGCGACTTCTACGGGCCGCACGTCACGAACCAGCTCATCCGGCAGGCCCTGCATCCTTACCCGGACGATCTGGTGATCGTGACCAAGGTCGGCGCACGTCGGCCCGAGGACGGGTCGTGGGTCCCTGCCATGTCACGGCAGGAACTGATCGACGCCGTGCATGACAACCTGCGTCATCTGGGCCTCGACGTGCTGGAGGTCGTCAACCTCCGCATGATGGGTGGAGGGGCAGGACACGGGCCAGCAGAGGAGTCTGTCGAGGAACCGCTGACAGTTCTGGCCGAACTGAAAGAGCAGGGCCTGATCCGTCATCTGGGCCTGAGCAACGTCACCCCCGCGCAGGTCGCGCAGGCGCAGACCATCAGCGAGATCGTCTGCGTCCAGAACATGTATAACGTGGCGCACCGGGAAGACGACGCGTTGATCGACGACCTGGCGCGGCAGGGGATCGCTTACGTGCCGTTTTTCCCGCTGGGCGGCTTCTCACCGTTGCAGTCGGGCACGCTGAACGCGGTGGCCGCCCGTCTCGGCACCTCACCGAATGCCGTCGCGCTGGCGTGGCTGCTTCAGCGCTCGCCCAACATCCTGCTGATCCCCGGCACTTCGTCGGTGGCCCACCTGCGCGAGAACGTCGCTGCCGCCTCGCTCACCCTGCCTGAGGACGTGTTGGCGCAGCTTGAGGCCATCGGCGCTCACGAGGGATAACAGCACCTTTGTCCGAGGTGTCCGGTTCACCCACCTTGGCGTAGGCCGAGGGCCAGCCTGCGCCGTGACCCTGTCATGGCGGAGAGGGCTGCATGTCGATCTGGACAGGCTTTGTCACTCAGGATGAAGGAGTCAAGCGTGAAAATGAAACGTCTCGGCAGGAATGGCCCCCACGTCTCCGCCCTGGGGCTGGGCTGCGGGAGTTTCATCCGCACGGGCGAGGGCGCCGAGCAGGGGACGGTCCGGACCATCCAGGCCGCCCTGGACGCCGGGTTCACCTTCCTCGACACCGCCGACTTCTACGGCAGTGGCGTGAGCGAGATGCTCGTCGGTCGGGCCATCCGGGATCGGCGTGACCAGGCCTTCCTCAGCGTCAAGTTCGGTGCCGAGATGGCCCCCAGCGGGCGGATCATCGGTCTCGACGGACGGCCGAACGCCGTGAAGAACTTTGCCGCCTATTCCCTGAAGCGGCTCGGCGTGGAGGTGATTGACCTCTATTCCCCTAGAGGCTGGGGAGGAGGCTATCCAAGAAAGGGCTTGGATTTTGCCAGGAGCAGAACACAGGCGGCGAGGAAATGAAAGCCGATGAGGGTGGAGGACAGGCGTTCAAGATCACGGCCAAGGCGACGAAAGCGGGATAACCAGGCGAACGAACGCTCCACCACCCAGCGCTTGGGGAGCAGGATGAAGCCGCGTGAAGCGTCTTGGCGCTTCACGACGATCAGCTCGATGTTGCTCTGCCTGGCCGCCGCCTGAGTCGCTTCCCCGGTATAGTCCTGGTCTACGAAGGCCACTTCCAGCATGCCGCCAGTGATCTCCTGTGCTTCTCGGCACAGCTCTTTGACCTGGGCGCGGTCCTGTTCGTTGGCGGACGAGGTCATCAGGGTGAGGAGGTGGCCCAGGGTATCGACGACCAGATGAACCTTGGTCCCCTTGCGCTTCTTGGCGCCGTCATAGCCCGCCCGGTGTCCACTCTCCGGGGTGCTTTGCAGGGTGCGGCTGTCGATGATGATCGCGGTGGGTTCCCCACCGCGTTGTTGCTGGACTCGTGTGAACAACCGCAAATCATGCACGGCGTTTTCGAAGCAGTGGGCTTCGAACCATCGCTTGGCTTGTGCACGGACAATATCTTTGGGTGGAAAGTCGTGGGGAAGATAATCCCATTGCGCCCCCGTGCGGCCCAGCCACAACAGCGCGTTCAGAACCTCTCGCAACGGATATTTGCGCTGGGGCGCATCTTCTGGGACCAACGCCAGATAGGGCAGCAGGAAGTGGTAGGTCTCGTCGTCCACATCGCTGGGGTAAGCACGGCGGTTCACCTACTCATTCTGCTGCTGGCAGAGCCATCGTCCTTCACTTGGTTTGCCTTCAACCCAGCCTCTAGCCGGGCCGACCCAGAGGTGCCGTACGAGGACACCATCGGGGCCGTCGCTGAGCTGATCCAGGAAGGCTGGGTGCGTTACCTGGGCGTATCCGAGGTCGGAGCCGACCTTTTGCGCCGCGCCCACGCCGTGCATCCGGTGACGGCGCTGGAGATCGAATATTCGCTGGCGTCGCGGTTCATCGAGCCGGAGATTCTGCCAGTCGCGCGCGAACTCGGCGTCGGCGTCGTGGCGTACCGCGTGCTTGCGGAAGGGTTGCTGAGCGGAACGCTCCCGCAGGGACAGCCGCCGGAAGGGGCACACTTCCTGGCGCCGCGCATGCACGGCGAGCAGTACACCCGCAACAGGGAGACCGCCGGGATTCTCGACACTCTGGCCGCGCAGAAGGGCTTCACGCCCGCACAACTCGCGATTGCCTGGGTCCTGTCGCGCGGGGACGACATCGTGCCGTTGGCGGGCATCAGCCGACCATCCCGGATCGCTGACAACCTGGCGGCGCTCGATGTGACGTTCACGCCGGACGAGCTGGACCGCGCCTTCGCCCCCGGAGCTATCGTCGGCTCGCGTTATCCGGAGGCGGTCCTGAAATGGGCGGCGCAATAAGGCGGTCTGTCCGCTTCAGGATTCAGAGAGGTGAGTCCCCCTCGCTGTTGCGTAACCCCAGCATTCTCAACCACCAACAGGAGGTCACCTCATGTCGCTGACCCAAGAACAAAAGCTCCGCACCCGCCAGGAACTCCATGCCAATCGTCGGAGATGCCCGCTGGATGATCAGACGCTCTGCGAAGCACTGGGATGGACGCCTCAGCAATTGGCCGACAATCTGGACGTGAATGCGGGCAGCTCTCCAGCCCAGGTGTGGTTGCTGCGCGATTTTCTGGAGCAGGCTATTACGGACCTCGGTGGAACGCCGCTTCCCTTCACCGTCCTGACCGACCGCAACCGTCAGCAAAGTGAGATCTGGTTCGGTCCGCGAAGCGTGCCGTCTACGCCTCGCAGAGAGAAAAAAGGCTGATCAGAAACGCCCGCACGCCTCTTACCGCCCTCCCGCCGTCTGCCCCGGATGCGGCCGGTGCGGGCTTCAAAGGCCTGAATCAGCGCCGGAGGCATCGGGGCCGCGCCGCAGATGCCGAACGCAGGGCGCGGAGGTTGAGTCCTGTCACTGTCCTCTAACGACTTGACGCCACCCCACAACCCTTGTTACACGGCAGAGACGGCTTGAAACCAAGCCGTCTCTGCCGTGTTGACAAGTGTATGCGAGCGTCACGGACGCACGTTTACAACCTGATTCTCAGGACCTTCCCGTTGCCGTTCACCACATAGAGATTGCCCGACCCGTCCAGCTTCAGGCCATGCGGGGCAGATAGGCCGTCCGCTTTGGTCGCCACCGTGCTCACCACGCCAGCAGGCGTCACCTTCTGGATGGAAGAGTCGTTGGTGGTCACGTAGAGGTTGCCCTCGGCATCCAGCGCCAACTGCACTGGACTCGACAGGCCCGCCGCGCTGTCGGCCAGAACGTTGCGCGTACCGCCTGGCGCGATTTTGATCAGCTCTTTGGCATTCGGGTCAGCCAGGTACAGGCTCCCGTCTGCACCGACAGCCAGCCCAAACAGGAAGTCCTGGCCCTGGTAGAACGTGCTGACCGTTCCATCCAGAGTGACTTTCTTCACTGCTGAACCGTCCACGACATACAGGTTGCCCTGAGCGTCATTGGTCATGAAGTTGGGGAAGTTCAAGCCCTGGTCCTGGTCGGCCAGCACGCTCAGCTCGCCCGCTGGCGTAATTTTCAAGATCCCATGTGATTCAGCCGCGACATAGAGGTTGCCCTCCACGTACACGATGTCTGACCCGTAAAGGGAATAACCGCTGCTCGGATCCGCGAAGGTGCTGACCTGACCAGCAGGCGTGACCTTGAGCAACTTATCGCTGTAAGGGCTGGTGATATACAGGTTGCTCTGGTGATCGATGGCGAGATCCATGAGCCACGGCGGTCCATAAGGATTCAGGTCAGCCACCTCGCTCACTCTGGGCATAGTGGTCACGGTGAAGGTCGCGCTCTGGCCGCCGATGGTCACCGTGGCGCTGACGGGCGTGCTGAGGGTCGCCGCCGAGGTGAGTTTCACGGCCACCTTGTCGCCTGCTCTCACCGTCGTCTGCGTGCTGGTCTGGCCGTTGATCAGCAGCGTGCCGCCGGTCACCGAGATGGGAGCTGGGGCGTTGATGCCAGTCACGGTGACCTCGTTGCTGGTCACGGTGCTGCCTGGAACCACATCCTTCTGCTCTTTGAAGCTGAAGGGGTCAGGGGTGGTATCGGCGGGAGGGGCAGCTTTGGTGGTCACGGTGAAGATCGCACTCTTGCCGCCAATGGTCACCGTGGCGCTGACAGACGTGCTGGGGCTGCTTGACGCGGTGACCTGGACCACCACCTTGTCGCCTGCTTTCACCGTCATCTGCGTGCTGGTCTGGCCATTGATCAGCAGCGTGCCGCCGGTCACGGCGATGGGAGCCGGGGCGTTGATGCCAGTCACGGTGACTTCATCACTGGTCACGGTGCTGCCCCGCTTCACGTCCTTCTGATCGGTGAAGCTGAAGGGGTCCGGGGTGGTGTCGGCGGGGAGGGTGGTCAGGGTGAAGGTGTCGCTGACGGTGCCGATCTTCACGGTCACGGTCTTGGTGGCGGCGAAGGTGCTGGGGGTCTGCGTGACGACCTTGATGCTATCGCCAGTTTTCACGGTGGCTGTGGGCTGGTGCGGGCCGTCGTTGACGCTCAGGAGACCCCCCTCGGCGCTGGCGGTGACCGGAATATTGATACCGCTGACCTTGATGGCGGGGCTGGTGTAGATCTCGTCTGGCGTGAGGTCGCTGCGGTCAGGGAAGTCGAAGGCGTCGGGGGTGCTGTCTTCGGTGGGGGCGGCGGCGCGGGTGGTGACCTTGAAGTCGGCTTTGACACCGCCGATATCGACGGTAGCGGTGGTGGTCTCGCCCGGCGTGGCCGAGGCGGTCACGCCCACCACAAGCTGATCGCCCTTCTTGACCAGTCCACCCCAATAGAGTTCATATTTCTGGGTGCTGGGGTCGTACTTGTAGAGCTGACCGTTGGTAAATTCGACGGTTGTTATGTTATCGATGCCGCTGACAGTGATGGGATTGCTCTGTACTTTGGTGTCAGGGGCGATGTCCTGCTGAGCGGTGAAGCTGAAGGGGTCAGGGGTGGTATCGGGGGCCGGGCCTCTGGGAACACACTTCAGTTTCCACTTGACGGTGGGCGCTGGCTCAAGGGCGGCGACCCACGGTGAGGTATAGGAAGCATAAATCAGCGTATTTGTCGATTCGATGACCCGCTCGCCTGCTTCACGGCAATACGCTCGATCGGAGAGGGTTAATTTTTGCTGTGGTGATAGACGCCCCGTTGGAGCATCTTCAGTGCGCGCAACCATTGACAGGCCAAACAACAGGTTTTCAACTGCCTGATAATGTGCTCCGCGGTTTGCTAAATCATTCAAAGGATCATAAGACCCCAATTGAATCACATATTCATCCTTCGATCTTTCAAACGCCACATCGTAATAATTAATTGTATGAGACCGGGTATTTTCATAATCGAAATCGTAAAAGGCATACTCTCCAACAAAGGCCGTCACGACGGGCAGGCCGCCCGGTGGTTCAGGTGTGTCGCCGCAACCAGCCAGGAGGCTGGCCGACAGCAGGGCGGCGGCGGTAAGGGGCAGACGGGCGGTGCGGCGGAGTGCCTTCATAGGGGGTGACCTCGTGGGCGGAACAGGGACAGTGCGGCTGGAGAGGCAGGAGCAGGTGAGCGTCTCTTCATCGGATTAATACGATTCTCAGGTATGTTCAGATTTCTACAGTTCGCCCCACAAAACTCTTACCGTGCCCTTCCCCTGTGGGGGCATCTTCACGTCACGCTGTTCCTGGCCATGTGACTGGCTTCGGGGCCTACAGGGGCGTAAACTCAGGTCTTACACCCGGATAGAGTGACTGAATAGCCGTACGCCGTTTAGGGCCTGGGGCTTGCGGGGCAAAAATAGCGTGCTGAGCGCATAAAAAGAGG
>NZ_JHAC01000020.1 GCF_000599865.1 Deinococcus phoenicis
CCTTCACACGTCTGGAGTCCCTCGGGGGAGGAACCGCGTGCACCACCCTGTCGGACGGCCCTTTGCTTCTCAAGCTTCTTCCGTTGTCATGCTTCGCGGGGCTGGTGCCCCGGTGCGCGCTTCGGGAGCTTTCCCTCAGGCACTCAGTCAGTGTATTCGCTCGGCTCAAACTTGTCAAGACCTTGCTCACATTTTCCGAGTGCGCGTCGCGCAGGTCCATAAGGTACATCAAGCTTTTGCAGCCGTCAACACCCCCTAGAACAGAAACCTTCTCCGATCAAGGCCCGCGTGTTTAGACCCGGTTCACGCAGGCCCGCAAAGATAGACTTTTGTCGGCAGGCTGTCAACAGAAGAAGGCAAGCAGGCAGAAAGGCGGTGGTCGGGCCGTAGCTGTCGGGAACAGCCTGGGCCGGCAAGGGCTGGCAGATACCAGCTGGAAAACCAGGCTGTACCCCACCGCTCCCCCACAGCGCGGCCTTTCTGTGACCCGGTCGCCTACCACCTCCGGCGCCCGGCCTCTAGTCTGCGGGCATGTTCAATCCCACCCAGTTGCTGATCAGCGCGTCTTACCTCGGCATCCTCGCCATGGTCTTTGCCGAAACCGGGCTGCTGCTGGGGTTTTTTCTGCCCGGGGACAGCCTGCTGATCACGGCGGGCGTGCTGGCCCAGCAAGGAAGCCTGCGCCTGGCGGGCGTGATGCTGGCGGTCATCCTGGGGGCGATCATCGGGGACAGCACCGGCTACCTGATCGGGCGCAGGTACGGCCCCACCGTGTTCAAACGGCAGAACAGCCGCTTTTTTCGTCCCGAGTATGTGGAGCGCACGCAGGCGTTCTTCGGGCGGTACGGTGGCCTGGCGCTGATCCTGGCGCGGTTCGTGCCCGTCGTGCGCACCGTCGCCCCCACGATGGCCGGCGTGGGCCGGATGCCCTACCTGCGGTTTCTGAGCTACAGCGTGGCCGGTGGCCTGCTCTGGGGCGTCGGCGTACCGCTGCTGGGCTACTGGCTGGGCGGTCTGATCCCGCACCTCGACCGTTACATCCTGCTGGTGGTCGGGGTCGCGGTTGTCCTGAGCCTGATTCCGGTGGGGCTGGAACTGCGCAAGGCGTCCCGCCGCTGAGCTGTCCCGGAGGCCCACACTGGCCGCCTGTGCTGGACTTCACCGGATGCCCCGGGCGTAGCATGCGGGCATGTCCGTTCCCACCGTTCCGCTGTACCGCCGCATTCTGGTCGCCACCGGGGGCGCGCCCCACTCGGAGAAGGCCGTGGCGCACGCCGTGGCCCTCGCGCAGCACTTCGGCGCGGCGCTCGACATCGTCGCCGTCGTCCCCCTCGCGGCCAACGGATTCGTGAGCCTCGCCTCGGGGCTGCCGGGCAGCGAGGCCCTGGAGGCGCAGGTGGTGCAGAACGCCCGGATGGTGCGCCAGGACCACCTGCGGCAGGTCGCCCAGGCCGCCCGGGAGCAGGGGCTGGAGGTGGGCGAGTACCTGATCCAGGCCGCCAAACCCGCCGAGGCGATTCTGGATGTCGCGGCGCAGACGGGAGCCGACCTGATCGTGCTGGGGCGGCGGCATACCAGCGCCTTCAGCGCGGCGATGGCGGGAAGCACGGGAGACGCGGTCAGTCACGCCGCCGGCATCGACGTGCTGATCGCGCGCTGAGTCTCCAGCTTTCTGGCAGACTCCGCAGGTGTGCAGGACCGGGCCGGATCAGGCCCGGCAAGGATGCAGGAGGAACAACAGACATGAGCAAGAACATCGACTGGCAGAATCTGGGCTTCAGCTACATCAAAACCGACTTGCGTTACGTCTCGCACTGGAAGGACGGCGCGTGGGACGGGGGCGCGCTGACGGAGGACAACCGGGTGCATATCAGCGAAGGCTCGACGGCGCTGCACTACGGTCAGCAGTGCTTCGAGGGCCTCAAGGCCTACCGGGACCGGGACGGCTCGGTCAACCTCTTCCGCCCCGATCAGAACGCGGCGCGGATGCAGGCCAGCTGCGCGCGGTTGCTGATGCCACCCGTGTCCACCGAGAAGTTCATCGACGCCTGTGAGCAGGTCGTGCGGGCCAATCTCGACTACCTGCCCCCCTACGGGACGGGCGGGGCACTCTATCTGCGGCCCTACGTGATCGGCGTGGGGGACAACCTGGGCGTGCGCAGCGCCCCCGAGTTCCTGTTCTCGGTGTTCTGCGTGCCGGTGGGCGCCTACTTCAAGGGCGGCCTGACCCCGGCCAACTTCATCGTCTCGCCTTACGACCGCGCCGCGCCCAACGGCACGGGGGCCGCCAAGGTCGGCGGTAACTACGCCGCGAGCCTGCTCCCCGGCCTGGAAGCCAAGGAGCGTTCCTTCGCCGACTGCATCTATCTCGACCCCGAAACCCATACCAGGATCGAGGAGGTCGGCGCGGCCAATTTCTTCGCCATCAGCCGGGATGGCCGCTTCGTCACGCCGAAGTCACCCTCGATTCTGCCCAGCATCACCAAATATTCGCTGTTGCACCTCGCGCGGGAGCGTCTGGGCCTGGAGGTCGAAGAAGGCGACGTATTCATCGACCAGCTCGACCGGTACACGGAAGCCGGGGCCTGCGGCACGGCGGCCGTCATCACGCCGATCGGCGGCATTCAGAACGGGAACGACTTTCACGTCTTCTACAGCGAAACCGAGGTCGGCCCGGTGACCCGGCGGCTGTACGACGAACTGGTCGGCATCCAGTCCGGCGATGTCGAAGCGCCCGCCGGCTGGATTCTCAAGGTGGAGTAGACCAGGCCCCTCTCCGGGGCGGAGCAGCCCTCCGCCGTTCGGGGAGAGCCGGGAAGATGACGCAGAGGCCAGCAACGTGAATGCTGGCCTCTTGCTGTATGGCCTGTCCGGTGGACCTCAGAGGAGCAGGGCCAGGTGCTCTTCTCAGACGCTCAGTCTTCCGTGCGCTCGCCGGCCGTCAGGCGATCCACACCGGCCTGTAGAGTCTTGCGGTGGTGCCGGGTGTGCCAGGCGGCCATCCGCAGCCAGTCGAGGGCGTCGATGTTCCCCATGAAGGGATGGGGAAAGGTCCGGTCGGGGTTGGGGTCGGCCTGGACCCCGGCCAGCAGGGCGCGGGTCGCGGCGTTGCGGGCCAGCAGCGTCTCCAGGGGCTGCTCCGGGCCGGGTTCGGTGCCGGGGGGGGCGAGCCGCCGGCCGTTCTCGGTGCGGCCCTCCTGCGGCGCGGTTTCCCGCAGGGGCCTCTCGGAGAGGAGCAGGCGCGCGAGTTTGGCCGTTCCCTCGTTGACCAGGATGGTGTGTTCGGCTTCCTGGGCGGGCGTCCAGTCGCGGCCCGGCATGCGGGTGCCCCAGTGCGGCGCGGCCCCGTGCAGGGCCTGCTCGAAGGCGTCGATCTCGCGGTGGAGTTGCGCCAGCGCGACCTCGGACGTGGGGTAGAACGCACGGAGCGCGGCCAACTGCTCTGCCGGGGAGGACTGGGACTGTGTCATGGGGCCAAGTCTAAACCCCACCGCCACAGGTCAGCCCTCCAGCAGCGGGTGAAGGGCGTCTTCCGCCACCAGGGCCAGCAGGTGCAACCCCCTGGAGGCCGAGACGTACAGCAGGCGGCTCTCGAACTCCGTCTGCGGATCGTAGTGGGCCGCGTCCGCCCCGGCGACGATGCAGCCGTCGAACTCCAGCCCCTTGGCGAGATTGACGGGCAGAATCACCACCCCGCCTGTGTAGCGCGCCTGGTCGTTCAGGATGGGGTGCGCGTCCACGTCGTGCTGCCGGAGCTGGGGAACAAGGGTTTCCGCGTCCACCCCCCGGCGGGTCACGATGGCGATGTTGGCGTGGCCCTGGCGCTGCATCTCGTGGACCGCCCGCGCCGTCAGTTCCGCCAGGCTTCGCCCGGTCAGGCGCAGGACCTCTCCCCCGTCGCGGTCCACGCCCACCACGTTCCCGGCCCGGTTGTACGTCCCGGCGATGCGCGCGCCCAGGGCCGTGATCTGGCGGGTGCTGCGGTAGGTGCGCGTCAGGGTGAGCAGGGCAGCGCTTTCCCGCGTGGTCCCGCCCAGGGCCGCCTGCACGTCCGCCCAGGTGTTCGGCCCCTTGTAGCCGTGCAGGCCCTGATTCAGGTCGCCCAGCGCAGTGATGTGGCCGGGCCGGGCCGCGCGGCCCAGCAGGGCGTACAGCAGCGGCGAATAGTCCTGCGCCTCGTCGAGCATCACGTGGTCGTAGGGCTGGAGGGTGCGGCCCACGCGGCGGCCCACCCCGTCCAGCAGGGCGGCGACGGCCAGCATCAGCGGCAGTTCGGTCACGTCCGCGAAGCTGCGGCGAGGCTTGGGGACGGCGGCGAGCGGGTCGCCCAGCAGCACCTGGAGGGTTCGCTCGGGCAGGACGCCCTGGGCCGCCGCCCGGAGCGCCGCCTCGTCGCTCACCAGCCGTTTGCCCTCGCTGACGGGCAGCAGGCCCGCGAAGACCCGGGCCGACAGGCGGGTGGGGGCGGGGGCGAGCAGGCGCAGCAACAGCGCCTCTTCCTCCTCGCCGGGGAGGGTCACGCGCGCCAGCAGGGCGTCTTCCAGGGCGGCCCGGAAAGCGGCGCGGTAGCCCTCCAGGGGCGCGCGGCGCAGGACCCCGTCCAGCAGGTCATGCAGGGCCGCGCTGTCCAGGGTCAGGCGGTGGGTCCGGCCCGCCAGCTCGACCTCGGTGTGGAACACCAGACCGCCCAGATTGGCGCGCAGGCGGCCCGCGAGGTGCTGTTCGACCACCCGCAGCATCCGCAGGTCGCCCAGGGCCTTGGCCCTGCGCCAGGCCGCCTTGCGCCGCTCGTTGTCGCGGTCGGTGAGCAGCAGGTGCAGGGTGCGGTCGGTGACCTCCATCTTTTCCAGGCCCAGAAAGGAGGTCGCCCAGGCTTCCGGGGTGGTGACGGTCACGCCCTCCAGGTTCAGGCCGGGCAGGACGCGCGCGGCGTAGCTCGCCAGCACCCGGTTCGGCATCAGGACCAGGGCCGCGTCGGGGGCGGCGCGGTGGTGACCCCGGTCGGCGTGCATCAGCCAGGCGAGGCGGTGAAAGCCGATGGTGGTCTTGCCCGACCCGGCAGCTCCCTGAATCAGGGTGTTCACGCCCGCCGGGGCGCGCATCGCCTCATTCTGTTCGGGCTGGAGTGTCTCGACCACGTCGCGCATGGCGGCGGTCGAGGCTTCCGAGAGGCGCGAGAGCAGCACCTGCTCACGCCCCCCGGTCTCGCCCCCCGCCTCGTCGTCGTACAGGTCGGTCAGGCGGTGCAGCCGGCCCGCACTCACGTCGAGCTGGCGACGCCGCCGGATGGTGCCGGTCAGTCCTTTTCCCGGCCCGCGCCCGGGCACCTGCCACGACTGCGCGTCCGCATAGAACAGGCCGCCCACCTCCGACTCCCAGGAGACGACGGTATGGGGGCCTTTCAGGTCACGGAAGGCGTGTTTGCCGATATAGAGGGTCTGCTCTCGGCCCCCGATACGGACCTTCAGGCTCCCGAAATACGGGGCCTGCACGTGAACGCTGAGCATCGCGGCGTGTTCTCCGGCGGTGTCCGCGAGGGTGAGGCTGGTTTCCAGGTCGGCCCCGACATTGCGGTCGCGGTCCTCCCAGCTCTCGATCTGCCGTAGGATCGCCGAGACGGTGCCGGACAGGTGGGCTTCCTCTGCCGGGAAATCGGGGTGGGCCGGATGGGGCGCGGTCAGGGTCATCCCGGCCAGGGTAGCGGCCGGGGGACCCGGGGCGTCAACCGGGTTGGTCCCCCGGGCGGCGGATCAACGCGCCGAACGGTCCGGGCCGCTGGACTCGCCGCCCAGCATCAGCTCGGCCAGGCCCAGCATGAGCGGGTCGGGCGTGCCCTCCTCCCAGGTCAGTTGCGCGGGCTGCTGCGGGTAGGCGTGGGCGTACTGCTGCTGGTAGGCGGCGATGGCCTGCCGGACGGCGTCCGGGCGCTGCTGGGCGGCGAGGGCCAGGTCCTCGACCGCCTGCACGCGGGCCGGGTCGTCATCGGGGACATGCCACACCGGACGCTGCTGCCCCGCCGCCGGAGGCGTGATCTGGAGCGGCAGGGCACGCTCGACCAGACGGGCCGTCTCATCTGCACCGGATGTCATGCCGCATCCTAGCTCACGGCTCCCGCCGGGTCAGCCCCGGCGGGGCGCATGAGGCGGCCCGGGACGGGGCATAGTGACGGGATGCGGCCCGCCCTGCTGCTCCAGACAGCCTTTCCCTACAGCGCCGAGAAGTGGCGGACGGCCACCGCCTTTCGCTGCACGCTGGGGGTCGCCCTGCCCCTGCTGCTGGCGCTGGCGACCGGACACGCGGCCTGGGGCGTCCTGGCGTCCACCGGGGCACTGAACGCCGGGTTGGCGTCCTTCAACGGCGTGACTCGCCGCCGCCTACGCGTGATGCTGGGCACCAGCCTGACCATGAGCCTGGTCACGGTGATGGCGCTGCTGGTGGGCGGCAGCACTGCCGCGACCGTGCTGACCGTCATGCTGGTCGGCGGGCTGATGAGTCTCTACAGCGGGCAGGGCGCCGCCGCGAACACCATCGGCATCCAGGCCATCACCACGCTGGTGGTGATCTCCGGCCTGAGCCTGCCTTCCGCGCTGGCCCTGCCGGGCGGGGCGCTGGTGCTGGCGGGCGGCCTGCTGCAAACGCTGCTGCTCACGGCCCTGTGGCCTGCCGGACGCCACCACCCCGAACGCCGGGCGGTGCGGCGGGTCTACCGGCGGCTGGAAGACCTGATCGCGGCCCTGCCCGCCTCCGGTGACCTGCTGCCCGAGGCCGCGCCTTTTCAGGAAGCCTGGGACGTGCTGGACGAGGCCCGGCGTTTCCGCTGGCGGCCCGAACACGTCCGGCTGAGGCAGGCGCTGCGGCTGGCCGAGGGGCTGCGGGCCGCGCTGGTGGGGTACGCCCGTGCCGACCGGCAGGCCAGGGAACGCGGCCTGGGGTCGGAGGCGGACAGTCTGGCGGCGGCGCTGCTGGACGCGCTGCGGGACATCCAGGGACAGGTGATGCGGGGGCAGGCGACCCTCACGCCCGCGTCCTCGGCGGCGCTCCAGCAGGCCCTGGGGCAGCTGATACGGGATGGCTCTGATTCCAGAACATCCGGAACATCACCCGATGTTCTTCCATCGCCGCCATCCCATCCTTTTTGCCACTCGCTCTGCCCGGTCGATTCCCAGGAATCAACGCCATTTCGTATGACAGGCGAGGCGGCGCATTCCCTGCACTACTGGGCCGGGCTGATGGTGCGCCTCCTGACCGATCTGCGGGGGGAACCGGAAGCGGCGGCCCCGCCCCGGCCCACGCGCCCGCCGCCCGGAAAGGCCCTGCAAAGCCTGTGGCAGAGCGCCTCCCCGCGCACACCTGCGGGCCGCCACGCGCTGAAGTACGCCCTGGCCCTGGGCCTGACCACCCTGGCGGTGCAGCTCTGGCAGGTGCCGCACGGTTACTGGCTGACCCTGACCGTCGGCGTGGTCCTGAAGCCCGATTACGTCACCACCCTGACGCGCGGGGTGGCGCGGCTGGGGGGAACGCTGCTGGGGGTTGCCGTGTCGGCCCTGCTGGTGTGGGCCTTTCACCCCGGGGCCGGGGCGCTGCTGTTCGGGCTGGCGGCGGCCTGGCTGAGCTACGCGGTGTTTCTGGCGAGTTACGCGGCGTTCTCGGCGGCGATCACGGTCTATGTGGTGATGCTGCTGGTGGCGTCGGGGGTGGCGGAGGGCGCGGTGGCCGGGGAGCGGCTGCTGTTCACGCTGCTGGGGGGCGTAATTGCGCTGGCCGTGTACCCGCTGTGGCCCGACTGGCAGTCCCGGCAACTGCGCGCCGGGCTGGAGCAGGCGGCCCGCGCCCAGGTGACCTACCTGCAAGCCGTCGCGGAGCTGTGGCAGGGCGGCGACCCCGAAGCGGTCAGCCAGGCCCGCGCGCGGGCACGTGCCCTGCGGGTGAAGGCGGAGGGCTTGGTGCGCGCGGCCCACCTGGAACCTGCGCGGGTCGCGGACCTGCCGCTGACCCAGGCGGAGGGCGCCCTGATGCGCCTGAACGCCAGCGCCGCCCTCAGCCTGTCCCTGCATGCCGAGGCCCTGCAACGGTCCCGGGTGCCTGCCCAGCATTCGGGCCGCCAGGAGCGTGCCCGCCGCGAACTGGACCGCGCCCTTCAGGAGGCCGGGCAACTGTGCGCCGAGCTGGCCCTACCCCCTAGCGGTCGTCCTCCACCGGCCCCCGGGGCGTGAACAGGGAGTCACTCCGGGTGGGTTCAGCGGCGGCCTCGGCGGGAAGATCCAGCGGCCTGCCCGCGGCCTCGCCCACCCCCTCGATCCTCAGCGCGTAGCCCGGCGCGAGGCCGTCGAGATGATCCTCGCGGACGGTCCAGAAGATGTCGCCGCGCACCTGGTTGTGGGCGTAGCGCTTGGCGTCCAGCAGATCATCAAAGTCGCGCTGGAAGTGTTCCACCGCCGCGTTGCTCTGCTCCTCGATCCTCAGACGGTAAGGCATGAACCCTCCTTTCCCCGCATCATTTCCCTCAGGTGGCGTCTGGGCATGTGCGCCGGGCACCCCGACCTTCACCAAACCATGGGTGAGGCCCCGCGCACGCCTCAGCCGGGGGGGCGCGCCAGCAGCCAGAGGCCCAGCAAGCCCAGCCCGTACAGGCCGAGGACCGCCCAGGAATCCAGCCCCAGCAGGCCCCATTGCCGCCGCGACCGGAAGACCAGACCGTACAGGTACACGGCGGTCAGCAACACCCCCAGCGCCGTCAGGTACAGGTCGCTGGGCTGAAGCTGGGGCAGCACCGCCTGGCCGGACACCAGCGAGGCCAGCAGGAACAGCACCGGCAGGAAGGCGTTCCCGCCGAAGATGTCGCTGACCGCCAGCTCGTAGTCTCCCAGCCGCACCGAGGCGAGGCCGGTCGAGATTTCGGGCAGGGCCGTGGCGAGAGACAGCACCGTCGCCCCGAACAGCACGCCGCTCATGTGCAGGTGCCGGGCCAGCGCCTCGCCGCTGAGGGCCAGCACCAGGCCCGCGCCCAGCGTGACCAGGGCCGCCACCGCGAAGACCAGGGCGGCGCGGGCGGTGCTGGTGGACTGCTTGCGGGCGTCTTGCTGCCGACGCGCCTGCTGCACGCCGGGCGGCAGCGTGGGGGGCGGCCCCTCGGGTCGCCAGGGGAGTGCCCGCGCCCGGCCGATCAGCCACAGGCCCACGCCCCACAGCAGCGCGACCAGCAGCGCCGCCGGTTCGAGGCGGCCCCACACCGCTGCCTTCGGCAACTGCGCGCCCATCAGGACCGCCATCAGCACCGCCGTGACCAGGCTGCCCTCCAGTACCAGATTGAGCGAGCGGCTCTCACTGGTCAGCGGCGCGTGCCGCCCCAGCCCGAAGGCGTCGAGCACCGCCAGCACGACCGTCTGCACCGCGATGCCGCCCAGGATGTTGCCGATCGCCAGGTCCAGATGCCCCTGCACCGAGGCGCTGACGGTAATGGCGATTTCCGGGAGATTGGTCGCCACCGCGAGGAGAATCAGGCCGCCGAGCGCCTCCCCCAGCCTCAGGCGGTCACCCAGGACATCGGTCGCGCCGGACAGCCGGACTCCGGCAACCCACACGGCCCCGGCGGCCAGTCCGAAGACGAGGAGAAGCAGCGGCACGGACAGCGTGGTGAACATGAGGTGCCGCGAGTGTAGTCCCTGAAGCGCGCTTCAGAGCCGCAGAGCCGAGCCGCTCTCCGCGAGGAGGCCCGCCACCTCCTGAAGAACCTGCGCGGGCGTCACGTCGTCCACGAAGGAATGGCGGTGATCGCAGCGGCCCTCCATGCAGTTCACGCCGCATACCGGGCAGTTCAGCCGCCAGGACAGGACGGGCCGGTGGCGACTGCGGCTCATGGCCCCGGCGTTGATGGCGTTCCCGCACCAGTAGATGCCCACGGTCCGCGCCCCCACCGCGCCCCCCAGGTGCAGCGGGCCGGAATCGTTGGACACCACCAGGGCGCAGCGCGACAGCAGGCCCGCCAGGCCGCCGATGCTCAGGCGGCTACTCGTGTCGGCTGCCGGGAAGCGCATGGCGGCCCGCACGGCTCCGGTCAGGTGGGCCTCGTCCCCGGCCCCGGTCAGGACGATGCGCGCGCCCGCCGCGCTCAGGGCGTCGGCGACCTGCGCGAAGTGGGCCGGACTCCAGCGCCGCCTCGGGTCACCCGCGCCGGGGTGCAGCGCCACCAGCGGCGACCCGTCTTCGGGCACGACCTGCCGGGCCTCCGCCAGATCGCTGTCCATGACGCTCAGGCGAGGTTCCAGCGTGACGGCAGGTGCCCCCGCGAGCGCCACGACTTCCAGCGTCCGCATGATCTCGTGCTGCCAGTACACGTAGGGCACGGTCCGGTCCAGCGGGGGCGCGTCGGGCGTCCGCAGGCCTACCGTGGCGCGGGCACCCAGCCGCAGCACGAAGGGGTTGGAATACCGGCCCCCGCCATGCAGCTGCACGGCCAGGTCGAAGTGTTCGCCCCGCATCCGGCTGAAAAAGATGTTCAGTTCCGCCGCGTCCTCGTCGGCCTGCCCGTCGCGCCCGACGTATACCCCCTGGCTGGGAGGCACCGCCACGACGCGGTCGAGTGGGCCGGGGCGGCCCTGGAGAAAGCGGGCGTGCCAGGGCTGACCGAGCAGCACGATCTCGGCCTGGGGATAGGCGGTCCTCAGCGCCTCCAGCGCGGGGAGGGAGAACATGTAGTCGCCCAGGGCGTTGGCCCGCAGCACGGCGATCCGGCGTACTCCCCCGAACCGTTCGCCGGGCTTCATGGCGTGGTCCCCGCGAAGGCAGGCCGCCCGGCGCAGGGCCTTTCCCTTTTCTCCCTTTTCCCGCAGCCCGGGCGTGTCGCTTGATCCTGGGTCATGCCTCCTCCCGCAGCCGGTCGTCCCGCATCAGGTCGTCCAGAAGAAGCTGCCGGACTCCCCGGTTCTCCTCGCCGAACGTGGGAGGCGTGAGAAGTTCATGGTACGCCCGCGCCGCCGCTGCCGGGGTAGGGTCGCCGCTGCCCTCCGACCGGGCCGCGTCCTCGACCAGCAGCGCGAGGGCGAGGCTCTGGGCGAGGCGGTGCAGGAGTTGCCGGGCGTACCGCTGGCTCTGGTCGGGGCTGGCCGTCGTCACCTTGAAAGCCTGACGGTCCCCGGTCAGGCGGTCCGTCAGGGCCAGGCGCAGATCGTCCAGCGGTTCAGGCAGGGCGGCCAGGATGCCCTCCAGGCGGGCCGTATACACCTGAAAGCCGCCGTACCGGGGAGCCAGGAGGCGCAGCAGTTCCAGGGCCTGCACGTTCGCGGGGCCTTCCCAGACGGTGAGGACCTGGGCGTCGCGCAGGAGGCGGGCGGCGGGGTAATCGCTGGTGTAGCCGTTGCCGCCGATCAGCTCCAGCGTGGACCGCGCGCTGCCCACGGCCTCCTCGGCGGTGAGGTACTTCGCCAGGGCGGTGCTGAGACGCAGCCAGGTTCTCTGTTCGGGGACCTGCAGGGCCTCGTCGAGCGTCAGGGCCGCCTCGAAGGCGAGCAGGGTGCCCGCCCGCCAGCGGACCTGCTGTTCGGTCAGGGTAGCCTGCACCATCGGATACGTCACGATGGCCTGACCGAAGGCGCGGCGGCGAACCGCCCAGGCCAGCGCCTCGTCCAGCGCCCGCCGCTGCGCCCCCGCCGCCCCGACCGCGTTGTGGACGCGGCTGTACGTGAGGGCCTCCATCATCAGGCGGAAGCCTTCCGGGGGCGGCGCGACCTCGGCGGCGTGCGCGCCCAGCAGGTCGATTTCCCCGGTGGGGAGGCCCCGCGTGCCCAGCTTGTCCTTCAGGCGGCGCACCCGGTAGTGGTTGACCTGGCCTTCTTCCAGGTGGCTGGGCACCAGATACAGGCCCAGACCCGCCGAGCCGGGAGGCGCACCGGGCGGGCCGTGGCGACCGCCAGACCGCTGTTCGCGTTGCTGGTGAACCATTTCAGGCCGTGCAGCGCGTACTGGGTCCCCAGGGGGCGGGCCTCGGTGGTGGTCGCGCCCACGTCGCTGCCGCCGTGCAACTCGGTGGCCCAGGTGCCGCCCGTCCTGGCGTGCCCGTCCATGCGGGTCACGTTGGGGAGGTAGCGTTCACGCAGGGACGCGGGGGCGTGATGCCCCAGCACGTAGGCGACGGCCCCCGTCAGCGTGACCGGGCAGTGCAGGCTGATGTCCGCCTGCGAGAGCAGGTAGCCCATGCCGAAGCTCAGCAGGTGGGGCGCGCCCCCGAGGTACGGCCGGCCGATGATCCCGCGCCGGTACACCTCCCGGTGCTGCGCCTCGTAGCAGGGGTTCAGGATGACGCGGTTCACGACCTGGCCTTCCCGGTCGTAGGTTTCCAGGCGGGGAGGAGCGTCACGGTCGGTGGCGTTCGCCTGCGCGTCCACCTCGGTGCGCACCCAGGTGCGGAAGTCGGCCAGATCGGCGCGGTACCGCCCGAAGCCGGGCACACGCGCTTCCAGGCGCGGCGCGAGAAAACGGTCATAGGAACGGGAAGTCGTCATCCGGGACTCCTTGGCGGGCGAGCGGCGCGGCGAACCGTGCCGGCTCCAGCATCGCACAGCTCCACCCTCTCCCCTCCCCATCTCCGGGCTTTCCTCCGGCGCTGACCGACCGGGGCGCGGATCTCAGGCGTTCAGCGTGACGGAAGGCTCTTCCAGCCAGCGGGCCACGTCGCTGGCCGGCATCGGGCGTCCCAGCCCGTACCCCTGCCCGATATCGCTGCCCAGGGCCAGCACATGGACACGTTGCCACTCCTCCTCTATCCCCTCCGCCACGACGGTCAGGCCCAGCCGGTGGGCCAGGGTCGTGATCGCCTGGATAAAGGCGTCACCGTCGTCGTTGAGGGCACGCACAAAGGAGCGGTCGATCTTCACCATCCAGACCGGAAGCTGCCGCAGATAACTCAGGCTGGAGTAGCCCGTGCCGAAGTCGTCGAGCGCGACCCGGACGCCCAGGCGCGCGAGGGCGGCCAGCTTGCCGATCGCCGCATCCAGGTCCTTCAGGAAAGCGCTCTCGGTCAACTCCACCACGAGCGCCTCACCGGGCAGCCGGTGCGCTTCGAGCACCTGCTGGACCTGTTGCGGAAAGTCGGGCTGGGCAAAGTGCAGCGCCGAGATGTTCACGCAGACGTACAGATCGGCCTGCTGTTCGCGGCGCCAGCGCTTGACCTGCCGGGCCGCCCCGTTCAGGACGCAGAGGCCCAGCGGAACGATCAGCCCACGTTCCTCCGCGAGGGGAATCAGCTCTGCCGGAGACACCGGGCCGCGCGTCGGGGAGGTCCAGCGCAGCAGCGCTTCAAAGCCGACGGTCTTGCCGTCCTGAAGACGCCGCAGCGGCTGATAGTGCAGGTTCAGGTCACCGCGATCGAGGGCGGTGCGGAGCTGCGCTTCGAGTTGCAGCTGATGAACGGTCGTCTGGCGCGCCCGGTCATCGAAGAACCGCCACTGACTCTTGCCGCTCTGCTTCGCCTGATACATGGCGATGTCTGCCGCCTGAATCAACCCCTCGGGGGTGGGGCTGTCGTGCGGCCCGAAGGCCACGCCGATGCTGGCCGTCAGGTACATGGCCTGGGCCTGCAACACCACAGGCTCGGCCACCGCCGCGATGAGGCGGTCCGCGAGGTGCGCCGCGCCCTGCCCGTCGCGGACCAGAGGCATCAGGATCACGAACTCGTCCCCACCCACGCGGGCGACCGTGTCGCTTTGCCGCACCTGGGTCCGGAGGCGCGCCGCCATTTCCCGCAGCACCGCGTCCCCGGTGGGATGGCCGTAGGCATCGTTCACCTGCTTCATCCGGTCGAGGTCGATAAACAGCACGCCCACCTGGGTGCCGGTGTGCGCCGCCTCGTCCAGCACGCGCTGAAGTTGCTCATTGAAGCCGTTGCGGTTGCGCAGCCCGGTCAGCGGGTCATGGTCCGCCTGATGCAGCAGCAGCGCCTGGGCGGTCTGCAACTGCATGGAGGCACGCTCCAGGTTGTGATTCAGCTGGCGGTTGTCGGACAGGACCAGGCCCTGGCGGACGGTCACGAGGACGAAGACGGCCAGAATGCCGATCTCCAGCCCCTGGTCCAGCAGGCTCGCGTCCCAGATCAGCTCGAGCAGAAACAGACCGGTGCTGGCAATGGCCACGTAGGGCAGATACAGCACGATGTACGCCGGCAGGCCGGAGGGGTCCGCCGGTTCGCTCGCCTGGGTGGGCGTTCTGCTGGCGACGAGGCCCCCCACGGCAAGCAGCACGAAGGCCCACGACCACAGCGGATCGACCCAGCTGCCGCTGTGGTACGCATCCTGCGCCTCAAGAAAGGTGTAGGCCAGGTCCGCCACGACCAGCAGCGAGAGACCCGCCGCGAACAGGCCTTCCTGGAGACGCAGCAGGCGGCCACGCAGCGCCAGCAGCATCAGCACACCCAGCACGGCCAGGTCCACGACCGGATAGGCGAGGCTACACGCACGTTCGAGAAGGCCCAGATCGGGGTCACCGGCGATGCCGGCCAGGAGGCCCTTCCAGGCAAACATACTCATCACGGTGGTCACGACCAGGCCGTCGAGCAGGATCCGGGCTGTCTCAAGGCGGCGCAGCCTGAACCGGGAGAAATGCAGAAGTGCGGCGATCAGGGCCGGATACTGGGCGAGGTAGAACGCGTCCGCCAGGGAGGGAAAGGGCGGCGTCCGGGTGAACAGTTCCAGATAGGTCCAGAGGCCTTCCCCGACGGCATACAGGCCGAGGGCCAGTGTGAGCGCCCGCAGGCCGGGCCGCGCTTCCGGCACCGCCCACCGCAGGGCCACCACGCTGAGCGCCCAGCTCAGGCCGACCACCAGCAGGTAGTGCAGGTCCGAATACCACACGGCGTCCTGGGGCCGCCCCCAGCGGAAGATGGTCCAGGCCGTGTGCAGCAGGCTGGCCACCAGCAGCGTGCCCAGGAGGACGCCATGCCGCCGCTTCTGCCACAGCCCGCCGCCCAGGGGCAGCCCCGCCGGGAGGCCAGAAGGCCGCGTGGTCAGAGGAGAGTCGTCCATACCATCTGGAACGAACATAAGCTCCCCGGGATAACAGGTTCCTGACACCTGAAAGGCCCCCGCAAAGGCCAGTGGGTCGGGGCCAGGAGAGACGGATGGGCGGCGGGAAGGGGGCCGGCCAGCCCTCGCTTGACAGCTCTCGAAGTCGCCCCTTACTGTGCCCCTGCAACCAGTACGCATCCGCACCGGAGGTCCAGCATGTGCCGCAGTTCCCTGTCCGTCCTCATGACCTCGTTCCTGACGGGTCCCCTGGGCGGCAGGTCCCGGGACCTGACCCTGGCAGCCAGCGGGACCAGAGGGTGAAGCCGCACCGCACCGGCATCCTGATCGTGGGCGGGGGCGTGGGGGGCGTCGCCGCCGCGCTCGCGGCCCTGCGCCTCGGCCAGCAGGTGATCCTCACCGAGGAAAGCCCCTGGATCGGGGGCCAGCTCACCAGCCAGGCAGTCCCGCCCGACGAATCCATCTGGGTGGAAGAGGCCGGGGCCACGGCGTCCTACCGCACCTTCCGCGACCGGGTCCGACAGCACTACCGCGAGCATCCGGGCATCACGCCGGAAGCGGCGGCGGACCCCTTCCTCAATCCCGGGGCGGGGAATGTCGGGCGGCTGTGCCACGAGCCTCAGGTCGCCCTGCGGGTGCTGGAGGGCCTGCTGGCCCCGTACCTGACGGCCCGGCAACTGCGGGTCTGGACCGACACCGAACCGGTGACCGTGGACGTGGACGCCGACCGCATTCAGGCCGTTACCTTCCAGCATGGTCCCTCGGGGACCCGGCATGTCGTCGAGGCCGCGCACGTTCTGGACGCCACCGAACTCGGCGAACTCACCGGGCTGAGCGGCGCGGAAAGTGTCATCGGCGCGGAAGGGCGGGACGAGACCGGCGAGCCGCACGCGCCCGAACGGGCCGACCCCCGCGACCAGCAGGCGATCACCTGGTGCTTTGCGGTGGACCACCAGCCGGGCGAGGACCACACCATTCCCAGGCCCCAGAGCTACGACTTCTGGCGCACCTATCAGGCCCCCTTCTGGCCGGACCGGCAGCTCTCCTGGGTGTATCCCCATCCCATCACCGGGCGGCCGGTACACCGCAACCTGTTCTCCGATCCGTCAGAGACGGCGCAGCGGGGCGACTTCTGGCATTACCGCCGGATCGTGGCGGGGCGGCACTACCGCACGGAGGTCCCGGACGTCACCCTGGTGAACTGGCCCCAGAACGACTACTGGCTGGGGCCGCTGGTGGGCGTCAGCGAGGAGGAGAAGGCCCGGCATCTGCACGCGGCCCGGGAGCTGAGTCTGTCCCTGCTGTACTGGATGCAGACGGAAGCGCCCCGCGTGGGCGGGAAAGGGGAAGGCTACCCGGGCCTGCGGCTGCGCGGCGACCTGACCGGCACCGACCTCACGCATGGGCTGGCGCTGCGGCCCTATATCCGGGAGGCGCGGCGCATCCGGGCACTGTTCACCGTCACCGAGAACATGATCGGTGTGGAGGCGCGGGGAACGCAGCAGGGCGCGGAGGTTTTTGCGGACAGCGTCGGCGTCGGGCAGTACCGCATCGACCTGCATCCCGGCACGGGGGGACGCGGCTACGTGGACGTGGCGAGCTGGCCCTTTCAGATTCCCCTGGGGGCGCTGCTTCCCGTCCGGCTGCACAACCTGATCGCGGCGGGCAAGACCCTCGGCGTGACGCACATCACCAACGGCTGCTACCGGCTGCATCCTGCGGAGTGGAACACCGGTGAGGCCGCCGGGGCGCTCGCGGCGTTCAGCCTGGAGCGGGCCGCCGAACCGGCCCAGGTCCGCGAAAATGGGGGGCTGCTGGCCGACTTCCAGGCCCTGCTGACCCGGCTGGGGGTGCCGCTCGCCTGGCCGGACGCGTACCGCCTGACACCCTCGCCGGGCTTTTGAGAGCCGGCCTTCGAGAACGGAACTTCGGGAGGAGGTGACCGGGTGGCCTCCCACCCCACGCAGAAGCCGGGGTCTCGCAAACCGTCGTCCCCCAGGTGCTCAACGGGAATGCCGGGGAGGCGCGCCTTCACCCCGGGCGCGCGTGCTGGAAGCGATCCGCGAGCCGGGCTACATTCCGAATGCCGCCGCCCGACGCCTGGTGGGTGCCGTTCCCTGCTGGGCGTGTTCACCTACGAGGCCGTGTTTCCCAGCGGCACCCGCGATTTCTACGCGGCCTTTCTGGAAGGCAGGAACCGCCCCTGAGTCTCCGGCCAGGCGAGAACATCCGTTGGATTGCCCGGATGTTCTGGAATCAGAGCAAGGCGGTATCAGGGCCTGACGGCGTCGGCTGCCAGAAGGTTCAGATTCGGCTCAGCCCCAGCTCTGCCTGCCACTAGCTTTGCCGCCGGACTGGACCGGGAAACGGGGGGCGCGGCACGCACGTGGGGGCAGCACAGATGAGCGCCGGGGACCGTTCCGCCCCGGCGCTCGCTCTCACTTACTGGCCGCTGTTGGTTTCGCCCTGTTCGTTGTCCTCCTGTCCGTTCTCGCTGTCGGCAGCCTCCTGGTGCAGTACCCGGCCGTTCCCAGCATCGACAACCACCCCGGTCTTGCCGATCACGACCTCATAGACCAGGTTGCCGTTCTCGTCTTCGAGCTTGACGCTGCCGACGGTGCCGGGCACGGCAGCTTGAGCGGCCTGGCTGGCCTGCTGGGGCGTGATGCGGGCGAGGGCACGAAGCTGGGCTTCTTCCTGGGCGTCCGGCAGTTCCGTGCCCTGCTGCTCGGCGGGGAGTTGGATGCTGCTCTTGTAGGCCGGGGTCTGGTCGTCCTGCGTTTCCGCGTCGTTGTCCCCCGTGTTCTGGCCCTCAGCGTTCTGGCCCCCGCTGTTCTGGCTCTGCGCCGTCCCGGTCGGGGCCGGGGTGGTCTGGGCGAAAGCGTAACCGGCCAGCGGAACGCCGACGGCGGCGGTGGTGGCGAGGATGAGCAGGATGTTGCGGGTGTTCTTGTTCATCAGTGATTCTCCTTGTGTGGAGGTGAGGCCCTGTGCTTCACCTGCGGCCAGGATGCCTGTACTCGGTATAGGGACGGTATAAATTCCGTTCAGCACGGGTAAAGTGGGATTTAACCATGCGGTATAGCAGGGCGGCACCGTGCCAGGCTACGGCTTTGACCTCTCACTTGAACCGGCCAACGACACGAATCCCGAACTCGCCCTGCGGGATGCCATGCCGGGGCAGACGTGCGGGTTATTCAGGTGCGGGGACCGCATCTGCCCAGGGGAACATGAACGCCGCCCTCGGGCGTCAGATCGCGCGCTTCTTCAACACCCATCCCTGACCGCACGGGTCACACGGGAGCCGGAGCGGGTGAGGGGCGCCTGCCTCAGAGCGTGCAGGAGGCGCTGAAGTGGGGGGCTATACCGGCCGTTAAGGTGACACCCTTAGACTCCGGCCATGCGCCTCCCCGTCCCGCTGCTGACCGCTGCCCTGATGCTGTCCGTCGCTGCCGCGCAGCGTCCTGGCCCGCCGCCGCCCGTCGCGCTGCCCGGACAGGTGCAGCCGCTGGCCCCCGGCACACGGGCCGCCCCGACCCTCCCCACGCTGAAGCTCACCCCCGCCATCCCCGAGGTCCGGAAGGTCGAGGTCCTGGACAACGGCTTTATCCGGGCAGCGCATGCCCTGGTCCTGCTTCCGCCACAGGACGTCTCCCCCCAGCGTGCCCTGACCCTGGCCGTCCAGAGCGTGCAGGCGACCTACCGCGCCGACCCGCCGCTCGCGGAAGTGGACGTCAGCGTATACCGCGCGGACACCTACCGGGGCTTCGGCGGCCCACTGCCGCTGCTGACCCTCTCGGTGCCGCGTGCACGCCTGGGCACCTTCCAGAGCGAAATCACGGCCGACACCTACGACCGCCTCTGGACCCCGGAAACCATGGAACGGCCCGAACCACCCGGCTCGCCCGTGCGTGAACCCGAACGCCTGCTGGTCTTCGTGGGCACGCAGGCCGAGTTGCTGAAACAGCGGCTGGAACAGAGCCTCGCTCAGGTGCGGGGTGGCGTGCGGGGTGGCCTGCTGTTCAAGGGGAACCCGGCGCAACGGCAGGTGGCCCTGACCTTCGACGACGTGCCCCACCCGCTCTACTTCCCGTTGGTGTTGGACCTGCTGAAGCGGGAACATGCCCACGCCACCTTCTTCATCATCGGGCGCAACGCCGAAGCCTACCCTTACTTCATCCGTGACCTGGTCCAGGAGGGGCACGAACTGGGCAACCACACCTATCACCATGTCCGTCTGCCCCACCTGACCGACACGCAGATTCGCGCCGAACTCCAGTCCACCAACGACCTGCTGACCCGCCTGACCGGGCAACCCGTGCGCTTCTTCCGGCCGCCCGGTGGGGAATACAGCCAGCGCGTGCTGAACATTGCCCGGAGTCTGGGAATGACCACCGTCTTCTGGACCGACGATCCGGGCGACTTCCAGAATCCGGGGGTGGAGACGGTGGAGGCGCGCTTCACCCGGCACCTGCGGCCCGGCGGCATCATCCTGCTGCACGACAACGCGCCGGATGGCTTGAAAGCCCTGCCTGACCTGCTACAGGTGGCGCGGAAGAAAGGCTACCGCATCGTGTCTGCGGGAGCGCTCGTCCGGTGAATCTGAACCTCTGGCTCTCTGGTCTGGACCCCAGGCTGCTGAACGCCGCGACCTTTGGTCTGCTGACGCTGGAAGGGGCGGGGATTCCCGGCGTCCCCGGCGTCCTGCCGATGCTGGCGCAGTCGGCCCTGATCGACGCGGGCCGCACCACCCTCGCGGCGGCGCTGACCTGGGGCGTGCTGGGCAACTGGCTGGGCAGCCTGCTGGGGTACGCAGCGGGCCGCTGGGGGGAACGCTGGCTCCCGCCGCGCTGGCGGGCGGCCATCCGCCAGCCGCGGAACCTGGACCTGCTGGAACGCTGGGGTGCGCCGCTGATTATCGTCAGCCGTACGGTGGGCAGCCTGCGGACCCCCGTGACGTTGGTGGCGGGCATGACCCACTTTCCCTTCTGGCCCTACCTGCTGCTGAGCCTGCTGGGAGCGTTCGTGCATGTCGGCGTGTGGCAGGTGGTGCTGTGGCGCTTTGGCCCGGCGGTCCTGCCCCACGTCGAACGCTGGGGCGCGGAGATTCTGGCCGCCGTGTTGCTCGTGGCGCTGCTGGTCTGGCTGCTGCGCTTGAAGGTACGTTCGCAGGCATAAAGCAGTCAGGTCCACCTCCTGCCCCTCATCTCTCCTATCCGCTCAAATAGCGGCCTGTCCAGCACAAAAACGCCGGATAGGCTGCTATCGGTATCAACGGTAGTTGCCGGTCTGTGCCACCCGAAGCTTGCGAACCAGCTTGCCGCTGCGGGTGTCGAACACGTAGACGACGTTGCTGTAGCGCACCGAGAGCCACAATTGCTTGCCGTCCGCCGAGACGCTGCCCATATCGGGACTGCGACCCCCTGCAATCCGCCATTTGCCCGTCACCTTCGTGTGGCGAAGTCCAGCACCCTCACGCTACCCTCGCCCCGGTTCGAGACGAAGAGCCGCGTCCCGGCTATCGATCCCGAAGATGTCCTGAAGATCGGCGCCCACATATGCGAAGCGGTGAATCAGGGGCTGAGCGCCCGTCACCCACGGCAGAGTCCGCAGGGTGGCGAGGTGCTCCCCAGCGGGGGCGTCCGCGTTACCGGTCGCGTCCGCCCCGTTGGTCAGCACCGCGTCCACCCGCACCTGATCGTTATAGGTGGCGTTGAAGATCGAGGTGGACACCGCGAAGGCGGTGGCGAGGGCGAAGAGCGCCGCGCATCAACAGCGTCATGTCCGTAGACCCAGGACGTATAGGGCCGGTATAGCGAAAAAGAAGCTTCACCCGGTTCCTGATCCACGGGAACCGGGTGAAGCGATGGTCTGGTGTTCTTCGTTACGCTGCCTCGCGCAGCGCGATCTGATCCCGCCGGGTCATGGTCAGGTAGGCGACGATGGCGACCGACCCCACCAGGAAGATCAGGCTGGTGGTCGTGGTGCCCAGCCCCAGGCCACCGACATCCCGCCCCTGGGAGAGGTAATCCCCGATGGAGGCCCCCAGCGGACGGGTCAGGATGTAGGCCAGCCAGAACGTCAGGACGCCATTCACTCGGAAGGCGAAGTGCGCCAGCGCGACCAGCGCGATCATCCCGCCAAAGATCAGCGCCGAGGGCAGATAACCCAGTTGGAGCTGCTCGGCCATCAGGTCCCCCGCTGCTGTCCCCAGCGCGAAGGTGAACAGGACCGCCAGCCAGTAGAACGCCTCGCGCTTCGGCGTGAAAATGCTGTGGATGGAAAGCGTCCCCTCGCTGCGGGACCACGCCAGGAAGGTGGCGATCAGGGCCACGCCGAAGGCTCCGGTGCTGACCCACAGGCTGACGCCGAAATTGTCGGTGAGGTTGTCGGTGATCAGGGTGCCGACCACGCTGATCAGCATGACGGCCAGCCAGTACACGGGGGGGACGTAGCGGCGCGTGCGGAATTGCCAGATGAGCGCCGCAATCAGCAGGACGCCCATGATCAGCGTGGTGCCGGTCAGCCCCAGGTGCAGCCGCATGTTCAGGTAGTCGGCGGCCGTCTCGCCAATGGTGGTGCAGAAGATCTTGACGATCCAGAACAGGGCCGTGACTTCTGGGACCTTGCTCCAGAAGGTCCGTGGGGCAAGGGCCGGTTCGGTGGTCAGGCTGGAAGTCATGCGTTCACCCTTTCTGCGGCGGTGGGGAGGTCCGGCAGCGGCTGGGGCTGAACAAAAGGGAGCGTGTCAGCTCCCCTTTTTGTTCAGCCCTCCTCGCTGGCTCCAGAAGGTGAGGCTGGCCTTGTTGTCATTCCAGAGCCGGTGGCCGATCACCTCGATCTTGCGCGCGAAGTCGTTGCCGTCCTTGAAGGGCCGGTTGGCGACGATATACTTGGCAATGGTCGGGGACACGCCCTTGAGACACTGGAGGTCCGCCATGCTCGCCCTGTTCAGGTTCACCTTGGCCTTCAGGACCTGCATGCAGCGATTCATGCCGCTCATGGGCTTGGCCGGGGTCTTCGCGGTGGAGGTGCTCTGGGCACCAGCCAGACCGGCGGCGAGGACAGCGGCGAGCAGGACAAAGTTCGTGCAACGGTTCATGGCGACCTCCTGGGGTGGGTTGCACCTGCCTGGGCAGGCCCGACCACCTGGAAAGCACTTTCCGTCACTTTCGTATAGAGCCGGTATAAGCCGGTGCTGCGGCGGCCTCCTGACATGGCCCCAGCCTCCGGCGGAATAGCATGGGCCGCGCGAAGGAGGCGGCCCTCATCATGGAAACCCCAGAAAGAGAAATGGAGCGCCGCAAACCAGCACCCTGGTGGCGCCTGCTGGGACCGGGCCTGATTACAGGGGCCTCCGACGACGATCCGAGCGGGATCGCCACCTACTCTCAGGTCGGCGCACAGTTCGGGTACGGGCTGCTGTGGACCCTGCCCTTCTCACTCCCCCTGATGGCGGCCACCCAGGAAATCAGCGCCCGCGTGGGCCGCGTGACCGGGCATGGCCTAGCGGGCAACCTGCGCCGCCACTACGCGCCGGGCTGGCTGTACGCACTGGCAGGACTGCTCCTGATCGCCAACACCATCAATCTGGGGGCGGACCTGGGGGCGATGGGCGTGGCCCTCAAACTGGTCATCGGCGGCCACGCCCACCTGTACACCCTGCTCTTCGGCGTCTTCTGCCTGCTGGCGCAGGTGTTCATTCCCTACCGCGCCTACGTCCGCGTGCTGAAGTGGCTGTCCGCGGCCCTGCTCGCCTACGTCACGGTGGTCTTCGTGGTGCGGGTGCCGTGGGGCGCGGTGCTTCAGGCCACCTTCGTCCCGCACCTGGTCCTGTCCGCCGCGTACCTCCAGGGGCTGATCGCTCTCCTGGGCACGACCATCAGCCCGTACCTGTTCTTCTGGCAGGCCTCGCAGGAGGTGGAGGAGATCAACACCACCCCCGGGGCCGAGCGCCTGACCCGCGCGCCCAGCCAGGCCCCGGGGCAGTTTCACCGCATCCGGGTGGACACCTACGCCGGGATGACGTTCTCGAACGTGGTGGCGTTTTTCATTACCCTCACCGCCGCCGTGACGCTGCACGCCCACGGCGTCACCCACATCCAGACCGCCACCGAGGCCGCACAGGCCCTGGAACCCCTGGCGGGCCGCTTCACCTTCCTGCTGTTCAGCCTCGGCCTGATCGGGACCGGACTGCTGGCCGTCCCGGTCCTGGCCGGTTCGGCGGCCTATGCCGTGGGCGAGGCGCTCCACTGGCCGGTGGGCTTGCAGCGCAAGCCGCTGGAAGCGCGGGGCTTCTACGGCGTGCTGACGGTCGCCACCCTGCTGGGGATGGCGCTGAACTTCTCGCCTGTTGACCCCTTGCAGGCCCTGTACTGGGCGGCCATCGTGAACGGCGTGGGTGCCGGACCCGTCATGGTGATGCTGATGCTGCTGGCAAATAACCCGCGCGTGATGCGGCAATTCGTCATCCCCCGGGGGCTGCGCGTGGTCGGCTGGTTCGCCACCGGCGTCATGCTGGCCGCCAGCGTGGCGATGTTCCTGACCAGTTGAACCCGCAGCAAGTTGCTAAGTACAGCTACGGAAGTTGTGCGGGGTGTAAGGTAGGGTTCTCACCGTACCGAGGAGGTCGATATGCACCCTTTCGGTTGCCGCCCCCATCTGCCGAGCAGCTTGAGGAACTCGAGCACCTGTACCGTACTGGGGAGGGGCATCTCCGCATCCGAGCCCTGATCGTCCTGCTCTCGGCAGAATAGCAGCGGAAGGTCGCTGAGACGCCGTGCTGGTGCGGTATGACGAGGAAACGGTACGCCGCTGGTTGCACCGCTACGTCGCCGAAGGGCTTCAGGGCTTAGCAGACGCGCCCCGGTCTGGTGCTCCGCCCAAAGTCACAGCGGAGTACCGCGAGAAGCTCCTCAGCGTGGCCCGCGACTCGGCCACGCGCCCTGGACCTGCCATTCTCGCTGTGGACGGGATGGCGCTTGGCCGACTATTTGGCGGAGTTGACCGGAACCCGGCTGAGTGCGGTAAGCGTTTACCGCTTGCTCCATCAGGGGGGAATCCACTTCAACCGACCACAGCACACCATCACTAGCCCGGACCCCGAATACACCGTCAAAAAAAAGCGGTCGAGGAAACCCGCGACCAGTTGAAGCCTGGGGAGGTCTTCTACTACGCTGACGAGTTCAACATCAGTTGGTTGCCGACCTTACGGGCGATGTGGAGTCCCGTGGGTCAGCAGGTGATGGTCCCGACGCCGGCGCAGCCAGTGCGCCGATATGGGATTGGGGCCGTGGACTATCACACCGGGGAGACGGTCGTGCTAACCCGTACTCGAAAACGCCGCAAGGAGATTGCCGAGCTTCTCCAGCAACTGCTGGAGAAGCATCCCCACGAACGAATTTACGTTGCCTGGGACAACGCCAGTACCCATCAGGACGAGGAGATCGAGGCGGTGGTCAGAGGTGCGGCTGGTCGCCTGGTGTTGCTGTACTTGCCCACCTACAGCCCTTGGCTCAACCCCATCGAGATGTTGTGGAGGCACTTCCGCCGGGAGGTCACCCACTGCGAGTTGTTCGAGAACATCGAGGCCCTGCTGGCAGCCTCACAGGCCTTCTTTGAGCGGTACAACCACAGGCTCGGCGGCGTTCGGTCCATCATCGGCTCCCATCCCGCACAACTTCCGTAGCTGTACTTAGTGGAGTGATTCAGAGGAAGGTTGGGCGTTTTCTGAGGGTAATGTGACTGGGAGATAACGTTCACAGAAGCGCTTGATGTTGTCGAGAATGTAGTCGGCCAACCTCGTCCACACGAACGGGGGCGGTGTTTCGTTGGTACGGGCAATGAACGCTTCAATGGCCTGTTCCAACTCATCCTTCGACTTGAAATTCCCACGCTTCAGTTGCCTCCGGCTCAGCAGCGCGAACCACGACTCCACCAGGTTCAGCCACGACCCACCGGTCGGCGTGAAATGGAAGTGGAAGCGCGGGTGGGCAAGAACCCAGTCCTGAACGACCGTGGTCTTGTGGGTGACGGAGTTGTCGAGAATGACGTGTATCTCAAGTTCCTGCGGAACTTGAGTGTTGACGACGTCTCAGAGCGTGTTTCAAAAGGGTGTCAGCAGGGGTCAAGACGGCGAAGCATGAGGCGGATATTGGCGAGATAGCACCAGGCTTCGGTGGTTTGAGGACGTCTCTCGAAATCCCTGGACCGCCGACGAGAACGGGTCAACCAGGCCAAGGAACGCTCTACGACCCAGCGTCTGGGCAAGACCTGAAAACCGCGTGCGCCCGGTTCCGGGCGCACGCCCTCGATCTTCCACCCGCACAGGGCCCTGACCCAGCCTCCCAAGCCTGCTTGATACCCACGGTCCACCCACACCAGTTCGATGTGGGGAAAGCGATGTCTTGCCGCGTTCAGTACAAACTATCCGCCGTTGTGATCTTGGACGTTCGCGCAGGTAACGAGGACGAACAGCAGCAGGCCCAAGGTATCTACCGAGACGTGCCGTTTGCGCCCGATCAGTCGCTTGGCGGCATCTCTCCCACGTGATCCGGCGTGTGGAGAGCACCGGACCGACTGTGTATCCAAGAGGGCCGGCACTGGGTTCGGCGCTGCGCCCACAGGCGCAGCGCATCTTCTGCACCAGGACACGGTTGATCGCGGCCCATGTCCCCTCCTGGTGGTGGGTTTCGCGGCATGAGGGGCGTTCAATGAAGCATGAACGGTCCTGATGGCCCAGCGTGCGGTGGTGTCTCCACCGTCAAAAACGGTCATGCCCACACCGGAAGGCAGCGTTACCTGTGCCGGGTCTGCGGTCACCAGTTCACCCTCCATCCTCCACAACACCGGATTTCAGCGGAAACCGAGGCGTTGGTGGACCGGTTATTGACTGAACGCATCTCCCACCGAGGCATTTGTCGGGTCACGGGGGTGAGTCGCTCCTGGTTCCGTCTGCACCTGATGAAGCTGGGGAAGAGCGTCCATCACAGCTTCCAACAAACTGACGAACCAGCAAAAAAAGCGTGAGCACTCCAGCATCAGCGCCGCTGGTGCTGGAGTGCGACGAGTTATGCACGTTCGTGGGTCGCCAGGACCGACGGCTGTGGATTTGGCTGGCGATGGACCATAGACCAGACCACCCGACGAATCGTCGGGTGCTTCATCGGGCAGCGAGACGCACCAAGCGCCTTTGGACTCTGGCAAAGCCTCCCCACGCCCTACCTGGATGCTGTCTGTCACACCGACGGCTTGCGGGAATACCGGAGTGTGGTCTTCGGGGCTTTGCACCGACTCGGAGGAACTCAGCACATCGAACGTTTCAATGCCACCCTCCGCCTGAGATTGGCTCATCTGGTGCGCAAAAGCCTGTCGTTTACCCGCAGTCAGGTCAACTTCGAAACCCTCGTCTGGCTCTTCCTCCACCGCTATAATGCGTCATTACCCTAACAGCCACAACCCCCCAAGACACTCAGGCCCACTTGGGATCGGCGGTAAAGGACACCGTGAGCCAGAGTTGCGTGCCCGCCTCGTCCAGATCACGCTTGATCTCCTCACGAATCCGGTCGAGACCCGCCACGCCCGATACCTCAAAGTTGGCGGGCGTGATGATGTTGATGTCGATGTAACGCACCCGCCCGGATTTGGCGACGTAACTGCGGTAGTCCTGAAAGCCGTAGCGCTGCCCGATCTCGCTGAGCACCGCATGGACCTGGGTATCAAGCTCCACGGGTGCGATCAGAAAGACCTCCCGCAGGGCACGCCGCACGATGCCAAACGGCACCGGGAGCAGGAGCAGGGCCAGGACCATGACGATCACAGGGTCCACGTAAGGTGCGAGGGACTCTCCTCCCGTGGCGCCAAGCAGGGCAGCGATGGCGAACCCCACGAAGATCGCGGCGGTCAGGACGCCCTCGATCAGCCACTCACGCGCGTCGATCCTCAGTAATTCCGAGTTCATTCCCCGGCTGGCCCGAAGGACGTACAGGTACATGACCAGGCTGGCGATGCAGGCGAGGAGCGTGTAGGCACTCGCCACCCCCACCTCGACGGCTTGGCCTCCACCGCGCAGACCATTGACCTCGTTCACAAAGGCGACCAGACAGATCAGGCCCATCACCGTCCCGTTGAAGGCGCTGACCAACGGTTCCAAGTGCCAGTAGCCGTACTGGAAACGGCGGCTGCCCCCGCGTGCCACCAGCTTGGCGACCAGCAGAGCCGCCGAGGTCATCAGTACGTTGACACCCGAGAAGAAGCCGTCGAAGATGATGGACTCGGAACCAACCCAGACCCCGACGAACAAGCCCAGGACGGCGAGCGCCACGGTCAGCCAGATGGAGAGCCGGAGCACCTGCTGCTCTCGTCGGGTATCGGAAGAAGAGGACAGGGTCATTCAGCATCCTTTTGACAGGTAGAGGGCCGCGTCACGTCTGACTCCCTGGATTCGGGCCGAAGCGCCTCTTCAGGAGCATAGAGTGCCACATCGGCTTGGTCCCGTTCTGCTGAGTTCCCAATCAGGGCTTAATGCTGAGGTATTTTCAGGTCGACGGGTAATAACCACATTCGCCCGAGAACACCCGTTAAGGCGTTAAAACCTCTGCCCGTCAAGCAAGTCCCGGCTCTACACCTCATGTCCCAACGCCGTTTAGGGCCTGGGGCTTGCGGGGCAAAAATAGCGTGCTGAGCGCATAAAAAGA
>NZ_JHAC01000021.1 GCF_000599865.1 Deinococcus phoenicis
TGGGAGTACGGCCTCATACCCCACCTTACGCCTCCGGCAACCTTTCTGCGCCCCGCCCTAGTGGGCCGTCCCCGGGGTGAGAGACTGGCGTGTGGGCGGTTCCCTCCTGTTCCTCCTCTTTTCCCCGGCGGGCGCTGTCCTGCTTGCCCTGCTCATGGGCGTTGTGGCTCTGCTGGGCGTGACGTATCGGGTGCCGCGCTGCTCCTGGGGCTGGCTTCTGCTGATCGGTTGCCCGCTCCTCGCGTTCGGCCCGGTCTCGGTCGCCCTACTCCTGGGCGCGCGCTGAGGCGGGGACCGCCGGGCGTTTCTCCATGCTCAGCAGCAGCGCCGCGCCGATCACCAGCGCGGCCCCACAGAGCGCGGTGGGCGAGAGGCGCTCCCCGAACAGCAGGGCGGCCAGCGCCGCCGCCACCACCGGCTCCAGGCTGGCGATCACGCTGGCGCGCGTGGCGGGCAGGTGCCGCAGGCCCGCGCTGTACGCGAGATAGGCGAGGTAGGTGCTCAGGACCGCGATCCCGGTCAGGCTGCCCCAGGCGGCGGGCGTCTTGGCGCTGAACCCCACGAAGGGCAGCAGCCCCAGCGCCCCGACCGGCAGCGCGACCGCGAACAGGGCCGCCGGGGCGTAACGCGTGAAGTAGGCCTTGCCGTACAGGTAGTACAGGCTGTAGGTGAAGCCGGCAGTCAGGCCCCAGGCCAGCGCCGCGCCGGTCACGCTCACGCCCTGCCCGCCGCCCAGGCTGATCAGGGTGATGCCCGCCAGCGTTCCGGCCACCGCCAGCCCCTCCCGCGCGCCCAGCCGCTCGCGCAGCAGCGCCCAGCCCAGCAGCGCCACGAAGGCCGGGGCGGTGTACAGCAGCACGCTGGCGAGGCTCGCGCCGCCCGCCCGCACCGCCAGCTGGTAGGTGCCGTAGAACACGCTCACGCCCACCACGCCGAAAGCCGCCGTCATCAGCAGGTCCCGCCCACGCGGAAAGGTCGCCCGGGTCGCCGCCGCGTGCAGGGCGAACAGGCCCCCGGCCAGGACCGCCCGCCAGAAGGCCACCTCCAGCGGTCCCACGCCCGCCGACTGCGCGTTCTTGCCCAGGATGCCCAGCAGGCCCCACAGCACGGCGGCCAGCAGGATCAGCAGAGGCGCGGGGACCCTCATGGGCCGCGCCGCCACAGGATGACGGTTGCCACGACCACCAGCAGGAGGCCCAGGCCACCCAGCGCCACCAGGACCAGGGTGCGGTGGTCGCGCGTCTGCCCGACGGGTGCGAGCGTGCCCTGGGTGTAGGGCGACCCTTCCCCGGACGGCAGCAGCACGTCCACCGGCACCGGGGCGTCGGCCCGGCCCGCCTGGAGATTGGTGGGGCCGGGCGTGGTCCCGGGGCGCAGCACCCCATCCGCCGTGAGCGGTGAGTACACGCTGCTGGTGACCCAGTAGGCGTACTCGCCGGGCGGAATGGCCGCGTCGACCACCAGGCTGGTGCCCTCCACGCGCACGGTCGGGGCCGGGAGCGGCAGGGGTGTTCCGCCGCCTTCCGGCACCTGCTCCAGCGTGCTGCCGAAGCCGGTCACACGCAGGTGGTAGTCCCAGCCGCCGCCCGACGTGTTCAGCCGCAGGCCGTCCAGGGTCCGCTGCCCCCCCAGGCTGCTGCCCACGAAGATGTCGGTTACGCCCGCCGAGAAGCCCCCCGGCGCGTCCCAGGGGTTCTCGATGCGGCCCAGCCCCACCGTGAAGCGCATCCCCGCGCCCTGCGGCGCGGCCTGGAAACTCCGCAGGTCCAGCGCGTCCTCACTGACGGCGGGCCGGGTGGGCAGCACGTACCCGCCGTCTCCCCGCGCGTCCCCCGCAGGATCGGAAAAGGACAGGAGCGCGGCGGTGAGAAGCGTCAGCACGCGCGCCAGCATAGCGGCTGACCGCGAAGGGTGAACAGGGGAGAAGCTGGCCCGCCCCCCCGTTCAGTTCCCCGTGCGGGGGCGGGCGAACAGGTTCAGCAGGGCCAGGGCCAGGGCTTCCGGGTCGTGGCGGGCCGTTTCCCCGGCTTGCAACAGCGGGGCGCTGCGGACCCGGCTGCGCAGGTCCCGGCTCGCGCCCTGTAGGTTCAGGACCTGCGCCCCCTCGGCGGCGTAGCGGGCCTGCACCTCCGGCGGAATGGTCTTGCTGTTCAGCAGGACGCCGTCGGGCGTGCGGCCCAGGTGGGTGCTGATGGCGGCCACGTGGTCTTCCAGGCTGAGGCCGGTGGTCTCGCCGGGTTCGGTCATCAGGCTGGCGACGTACACGACGGGCACCGCCGAATCGCGCAGCGCCCGCGCGATGCCGGGCACCAGCAGCGCCGGAATGATGCTGGTAAACAGGCTGCCCGGTCCCAGCACGATCAGTTCCGCGTCCCGGATGGCGTCCAGCACGGCGGGCAGCGCGGGCAGGTCCGGGGGTTCCAGCCGCACGCTCTCGACCCGCGCCGCACCGACCTGGCGGGCCAGTTCGCTCTCGCCGCGCACCTCCCGCCCGTCCGAGAGCCGGGCCACCAGCGTGGTGGGCGTGGTCGTGGCCGGAAAGACCTGCCCGCGCACCCGCAGCACCTCGTGAACGTCGCGCATCGCCCCTTGCAGCCCGCCCTGTTCCTCGCTGAGGGTGGCGAGCAGCAGATTGCCGAAGGTGTGCCCCTCCAGCCCCTCCCCGCGCCCGAAGCGGTGCAGCAGCAGCCGGGCCAGCACCGGGCTGTCCGAGAGCGCCGCGTAGCAGTCGGTCAGGTCGCCGGGGGCGATCATGTCCAGCGATTCGCGCAGCCGCCCGCTGGAGCCGCCGTCGTCCGCGACCGTCACGATGGCGGTAATGTTGCCGGTGTGGGTCTTCAGGCCGGTCAGCAGGTTCGACAGGCCGGTGCCGCCCCCGACCGCCACGATCCGCGCGCCGCGTGAGAGGGCGCGGCGCGAATAGATCACGTCCACCGCCGTTTCGGGCGCGGTGCCGGTCGAGCGCAGCATCGAGCGGTTCAGCATCACGATGCTCAGGAACGCGCCCGCCAGCGCCAGCGCCATGACGAACATGCCCCCCGCGTACAGCGGCATGACGTTCGGCTCGGTCAGCGCGTTCAGCCACAGAATCCAGCGGGTCGCCACGAAGTGCAGCGGCCCCGTCCAGGTGAAGTGCAAAAAGCCCACCGCGCCGATCAGGGTACACAGCACGAACAGCAGCAGCCAGCGTTTCACGCCCATCCCCGGCGTGAGCCACATCCGGGCGCGGCGGCGTGCCCGTCCGGCCTCCGCCCAGCCGCGCGGCAGGTCGCTCATCCGCCCACGTCCGGTTGCGGGGCGGGAGGCTGCATATCGCGGTGGTCGGCCACCTGCGTGCCCAGGTCCGCCAGATCCTGCTCCAGCCGCGCGGCGACCGCCACCGAGCGGTGTTGCCCGCCCGTGCAGCCGATCGCCACCGTGTACCCGTGCCGCCCCGACGCCTGCGCCCGCTCGGCGGCGGTCCGCACGAAGTCCCGCACCTCTCCGTAGAACTGTTCGGAGGCCGGGTCGCGGAACACGTACCCCGCCACGTCGGCCTCCAGCCCGGTCCGGGGGCGCAGCGCCGGGTCGTAGTAGGGGTTGGGCAGCGAGCGCACGTCGATCACCAGGTCGGCGTCGCGTGGCGGGGCGTGCTTGAAGCCGAAACTCAGCAGCCGCAGGTGGAAGTCCTGTTCCAGCCGCAGGGTCTGAAGCACCCGTTGCGACAGGTCCGCCGCGCTGAGGCTGGTCGTGTCGATCACGATGTCGGCCAGGGCGCGCAGGGGGGCCAGCAGGTCACGCTCACGGGCAAAGTCCACCATCAGCGTCTCGCCCAGGGGATGCTCGCGGCGCGTCAGGTTGTAGCGGCGCAGCAGCACTTCCGAGTCCGCCTCCAGAAACAGCACCCGCAGGTCCTCGCGGCGGCGCGAGAGCCGCAGGTAACTGTCCTCCAGCGCCCCCAGAAAGTCCCGCGTGCGCGCGTCCGTGCTGACCGCCACCCGCTCCAGCCCGCGCGCCTGCGCCAGGTCGTGCATCGCCCCCCACAGCTCGGGCGGCAGGTTGTCGGTGATGAAAAAGCCCGCGTCCTCCAGCGTGCGCAGCGCAGTACTCTTTCCACTCCCCGACAACCCCGAGACGATCACGAACGGCATGGGGGCAGTGTAGCGGGGCGGGGGAGGCCGTGCGCGGTGAGGGCCGTCCCTTTCCCGCCCCCCCGCTTACCTGACCTTCGTCCCGCTCGGCAGGTCCAGCCGCGTGCCGACCAGATCGAGGTTCCCCTGATCGTCCTCGGCGGCCAGGATCATGCCCTGCGACTCGATGCCGCGCAGTTTGGCGGGCTTGAGGTTGACCACCAGAATCACCTTGCGGCCCACCAGGTCCTCCGGCGCGAACCACTTGCGGATGCCGCTGACCACCGTGCGCGTTTCCTCGCCCAGCCGCACCGTCAGCTTCAGCAGCTTGTCGGCCTTTTCGACCGCCTCGGCGGCGACCACTTCCGCGATGCGCAGGTCCACGCGGGCGAAGTCGTCGATGGAGATCAGCGGTTCGGTCGCGGCGGGCGTGTCCGTGGGCGTGGGGGCGGGCTTCGGCTCGGGGGCCGGGCTGTTCTGGGTCATGGCTTTCTTCTCCTTCTTGGGGGCGGGCGGGGTGGGGGCCTGCGCCGCTTCTTTCTGTTCGGGTTGGGTGAGTTCAGGCCTGGGCCGCTCTGGTTTGGGCCGCTCTGGTTTAGGAAAGAGGATCGGGCCGCCCACCACCCGTGTCCCGGCGGGCGTGAGGCCCCAGGCCCCGGTCAGGCTGTACGACTGTCCCCCCAGGCCGAGCTGCGCGCGCAGTTCGCGGGCCTTGCCGGGAATGACGGCTTCCAGGGCCACGCTGGCGACCCGCAGCCCCTCGGCGGCGGTGTACAGCACGGTATCGAGCCGCCGCGCCGTGTCCTCCGACTTGGCGAGGTTCCAGGGCGCGCTTTCCGCGATGTAGCGGTTGAGGTCGCGCACGAAGTTCATGGCCGCCTCGATCGCCATGTTCACCTTCAGGTCACGCGCCAGCCGCAAGACTTCACCGGGCAGGGCCAGCGCCGCCGCCTCGATCTGGTGTTCGCGTTCGCTGGGGTCGTGGGCCTGGGGCAGCACACCGCCCCGGTACTTCTGGATCATGCTGATGGTCCGCGAGAGCAGGTTGCCCAGGTCGTTCGCCAGGTCGGAGTTCAGGCGCGACACCAGGATGCCCTCGCCGTAAGGGCTGTCGGCGCTGAGGGTGGCCTCGCGCAGCAGGGTATAGCGGACCGCGTCCACCGGATACTCGCGCACGAGCTGCTCGGGGTCCAGGGCGTTGCCCAGAGACTTGCCCATCTTGCGCCCGTCCTCCGCCAGGATGTGGCTGTGCACCACCAGCTTGCGGTAGACCGGCAGGCCCGCCGCCCTGAGCATGGTCGGCCAGAACACCGCGTGCGGCTTGAGGATGTCCTTGCCGATCACGTGCCACGCCGTCCCGATGACGGCCTCGCTCTCGCCCCGGCTGACCGGCGCGGACACGTAGTTCAGCAGCGCGTCGAACCACACGTAGGTCACGTGGTCGGGGTCCCAGGGCAGCTCGATGCCCCAGGGCACGCGCGACTTGGGGCGGCTGATGCTCAGCGGCCCGATGGGTTCCCGGAGCATCTCCAGCACTTCGTTGCGGTACCCGGCGGGCTGGATGAAGTCGGGGTTCTGCTCGATGTGCGCGCGCAGCCAGTCCTGGTACTTCTCCATCTTGAAAAAGTAGTTGGCTTCGCGCCGCAGCTCGGGCGGGTCCTTGTCGCCGGGATAGCGGCGCACGCCGTCAGCGCCCTCGACCAGTTCCTTCTCGGTCACGTAGCGTTCGGCCCCGACCGAATACAGGCCCTCGTATTCCGCGAAGTAGATGTCGCCCGAGTCGTACACCCGCTGGAGAATCTCGGTCACGAAGCGCTTGTGGCGCCCTTCCGTGGTGCGGATAAAGTCGTCGTAGCTGATCTCCAGCCGGTCCCACAGGCTCCTGAAAGCGTTGTCGCTGAGATTGTCCGCAAAGGTCTGGGGCGTGACGCCTTCCTGCGCGGCGAGCTTCACGATGCGCTCGCCATGTTCGTCGGTCCCGGTCAGAAAGGTCACGTCGTACCCGGCCAGGCGGTGATACCGCGCCAGCGCGTCGGCCAGCACCTTCTCGTAGACGTGCCCGACATGGGGTGGCCCGGTCAGGTAGTCGATGGCGGTGGTAATAAAGAACTCTTTGTGGTCGGACTCAGGCGGTCTCGTCATGCGCGGCTCCCCGCCCGGTGGCTGTCCCTGATGAGAGGATGACCGGGCAACTTCCCAAAGATACGGAAAAAATCACGTGCCCCCCAAAAGCAGCTGAGACAAGGGCCTGGCACAAGGGGAGGCGGGGTGCCCTGCCTCAGACACCCCGCCGCTCCTGATCCGGTCAGGCGCGCGGGGGCATTCGCATCATCACGGCGGGGGTGATGGTCATGCGCCCAGTGTACGGCGTGGAGGAGCCGCAGGGCGCGTAGACTCGCGGCAGGCATCCCGACCCGTCAGCCCTGTCACCGCCCCATGAAGGAGAGGCCGCATGAGTGATGTCCCCGCCCAACCCCTTCCAGAGCCGCCCCTCCCGGACCAGCACCTGGCTCCCGGCGCCCCCGGCCTGCCGCCCACCTGGACCAGCAGCGACAAGGACTTCGTGACCACGGCGCTCGGCGGCGCGTCCCGGCTGTGGGCGACCGGCGGACACGGGATGATCAACGAGGTGTACTGGCCGTCCACCGGGCAGCCCCAGATCCGCGACCTGAACTTTTACCTGATCGGAGAGTCGGGGTGGGTGGATCTCAAGCGGGTGCAGCAGTATGTGTTTTCCAGGCCCAAACCGTACTTGCCGCTCCCGACCATCCTGCACCGGGGCGAGGACTACCAGCTCGCGCTGGAGGTGGTGCCCGACCCCAGCCGCGACGTGCTGCTGGTCCGCTACGCCCTGACGGGGCCTTACCGGCTGGCCGTGGTGCTGGCCCCCCACCTGACCTCCACCGGGCATGACAACGCCGCCTGGGTGGAGGGCCAACGGCTGCTGGCGGTGTCCGGCGACCGGGCACTGGCGCTGCTGGCGAGCGGGCCGATGAACCACCTCAGCGCCGGGTACGTGGGCTTCTCGGACGGGTGGCAGGACCTGAACGCGCACGGCCGCCTGACCTGGAGCTACCTGCGCGCGGAGAACGGCAACGTGGCCCTCAGCGCCGAGCTTCAGGAGCCTTCGGGGCTACTGGCGCTGGGCTTCGCGGAGAATGTGACGGGGGCGCAGGGCCTGGCGCGTGCCAGCCTGGCGGAAGGGGACGAGGTGGCCCGCCGCGCCTTCCTGCACGCCTGGGAAGCCTGGGGCAGCGCGCTGAAACTGGGCGGTCCCAGTCCCGAGCTGGACGCGGAGGCGCTGCTCAGCGCGACGGTCCTCAAGATTCACGAGGACCGCGCCTATCCGGGGGCGCTGGTCGCCAGCCTCAGCATTCCCTGGGGCAACAGCACCGACACGCTGGGCGGCTACCACCTGGTCTGGCCGCGCGACGCGACCCTGGCGGCCTTCGCCCTGATCGCCTGCAACCAGCGCGAGGACGCCCGGCGGGTGCTGGCGGGCTTCATCGCCAACCAGCAGCCCGACGGCCACTGGCTCCAGAACTACTACCCCGACGGCCAGGGCTTCTGGCACGGCATCCAGCTCGACGAGACGGCCTTTCCGGTGCTGCTGGCCGCCAAGCTGCGCGAGGAGGGCGAGCCGGAACTGGAAGGCACCCGCGATATGGTGCGCCGGGCGCTGGCCTTCGTGGCCCGCACCGGCCCCACCAGCGACCAGGACCGCTGGGAGGAGAACCGGGGCGTCAATCCCTTTACGTTGGCGGTCGCCATCGCCGCCCTCGTGGCGGGGTCGGGCTGGCTGGAGGAGAACGAACGCCACTACGCCCTCGATCTGGCCGACGACTGGAACGAGCGGTTGGAGAGCCTCTGCTACGTCACCGGCACGCCGCTGTGCCGCGAGCTGAACGTGCAGGGCTACTACGTGCGGCTGGCCCCCCCCGACCGCGACGGCGACCTGACCGGACAGGTGACGCTGCAAAACCGCCAGGGGCAGACCGTGGAGGCGTCCGCGCTGGTCAGCCTGGACTTCTCCTACCTGCCGCGTCTGGGGCTGCGGTCGGCGCTCGACCCCCGCATCCGCGACACCGTGAAGGTGGTGGACCATGTGCTGGCGCAGGAGCTGCCGACCGGCATCTTCTACCACCGCTACAACGACGACGGCTACGGCGAACACGCCGACGGTTCTCCTTACGACGGGCACGGCATCGGGCGGCTGTGGCCGCTGCTGAGCGGCGAACGCGGCCACCTGGCCCTCCAGGCGGGCGAGGACCCCCGGCCCTACCTCGAAACGCTGCTGCGCTGCTCCAGCCCCGGCGGCCTGCTGCCCGAGCAGGTCTGGGACGGCCCCCCCGTTCCCGAACGCGGCCTCTTTCCGGGCCGCCCCAACGGCAGCGCGATGCCGCTGCTGTGGGCGCACGCCGAGTTCCTGAAGCTGCTGCACGCCGCCCAGACGGGCCGCCCCGCCGAACTGCTGCGCGAGGTCGAGAACCGCTACGCCGAGCCGCTGCCCGCCGAGGCCCGCCACTGGCGCCCCGCCGCACCCGTCCCGCAACTCGAACCGGGCCGCCTGCTGCTGATCGAGGACGAGAGGCCGTTTACCCTCCACTTCGGCTTCGACGGCTGGCAGGACCCGCAGGACCGCCAGGCGCTGCCCCTGCCGTTCGGCCTGTGGGGCGTGACCTTCAGCCCCACCGAACTGGACACCCACCACGTCCTGAACTTCACCCGCCGCACCGCCGCCGGGTGGGAAGGGCAGGACCACCAGATTCGTCTGGGGCAGAGCGAGGCCACGTCTCTCCCCGAGCGGCGCGGCTGAGTGGTAGGGCTGACCGGTGGGGGCTGCGGGAGGCCCGGTGAGAATCGGGCGCCATGGCCCCTTCCCCCCGCAGCCGGCCCTCTAGAATCCGGGGCGTGATTGCCTACCTGAGTGGCGTGGTGCGCGAGGTGCGCGAGGCGAGCGCCGTGATTGTCGCCGGGGGCGTGGGCTACGAGGTCTTCTGCCCCGCCTCCACCCTGGGCCGCCTCGCCGTGGGCCAGCCCGCCGAACTGAACACCCGCCATATCGTCCGCGAGGACGCCCAGCTGCTGTTCGGCTTTCTGGATGCGGACAGCCTGCGCCTCTTCGACCTGCTGACCGGCGTGAGCGGCGTCGGCCCGAAGCTGGCACTCAGCCTGCTGTCCGCGGTGCCCGTCAGCGCGGTCGCGCAGGGCCTCCTGACCGGTGACGTGAAGCTGCTCTCCAGCGTCTCCGGCGTGGGCAAGAAGACCGCCGAGCGGCTGGTGCTGGAACTCCAGAACAAGGTGCCCGAACATCTGGCGGCGGGCGCGCCGGGGGGCGGGGGCCGGGCCGCCCCGGTCGTCAGCACGGCGGGGCGCGACGCGGTCGAGGCGCTGCTGGCCCTGGGCTTCCGCGAACCCCAGGTGCGCGGCGTGGTGGCCGAGCTGCTGGCTGCCGATCCGGACCAGAGCGCCGACGCCCTGATTCGCAAGGGCCTGGGGAAACTGCGCTAGATGACGCGCGGCCAGCCTGACGCCGTCAATCTGGAAGACAGCGGCCCCCTGTCCATGCCCCCCGGCCCGCCTGACCTGGGCGGACAGGACGAGCAGCGGGTCACCTGGCTGGAACTTTTCTTCGACCTGATTTTCGTGGTGGCCTTCGACCAGCTCGCCAAGCGGCTGGGGGACACGCCCAGCGGGGCGAATATCGGGATCTTCCTGCTGCTGTTCACTGCCGTCTGGTGGGCCTGGGCGGGCAACACCACCTTTGCCGCCCGGCATGGCAACGGCGGGCGCACGTACCGCTGGGGCACGCTGCTGCAACTGCTGACGCTGGGCATCCTCGCCCTGACCGAGCGCGGCGATCTGGACCAGACGGGGCGGGTCTTCGCGCTGGCCTTCGCGGCCAACCGCCTGGTGCTGGTCGGGATGCACCTGCTTCTCCTGCGCCGTGATCCGGGCAGCGCCGCTTTCACCCGCCCCACCGCGGCCGGGTACGGCGTGGCCGCCCTGATCTGGCTGGGCAGCGCGCTGCTGACGGGGCCGGCGCAACTGGTGGCCTGGGGCGCGGCGCTGACCACCGACCTGCTCACGCCGCTGCTGATCCGGCGGCGGCACGGCGCGGCCCTGCCCCACCAGGAACATCTGCCCGAGCGGGTCGGCCTCCTCCAGATCATCGCGCTGGGCGGCATCGTGACCGAGGTGGTCACGGGCGGGCGGCAACGCGACCTGACCTGGGAGGCGCTGGCACCGGCCCTGTTCGCGCTGCTCGCGGCCCTGGCCCTCTGGCGGCTGTACTTCGATCAGGCCCGCGCACTGCCCGTGCTGCACGCCCACCGCGCGGGGCGCGTCGGCGCGTTCCTCACCTGGATGTATGGGCACCTCCCCTTTACCCTCGGCATCGTGATGCTCGGCGTGGGGCTGGGGCACGGCATCAGCGACACCGAGAACGCCCGCGACGCCGTGAACCGCCAGCTCGTCGCCTGGCCGCTGGCCGGTGCCCTGCTGACCCTCGCGCTGCTGCGCTGGAATGCGCTGCGTCTCACGGCGCGCCGCTCCCGGCTGGACCGCAGCCTGCTGGCGCTGGGCACGGGGGTGCTGCTCGCGGCGGCCCTGGCCTTCAGCGGCCTCGGCACCTTTCCCCTGCACGGGGCGGTCGCGGCCCTGACGCTGGGCCTCGCGCTGATCGTCGCCACCGACCCCGCCACCCGGCGTCTGGGGCGGCTGGAAGAGCATCTGGGCGGAAGCGGCTCAACCCTGTAGGCGCGTGGGCCTGCGCCGGCGGCCCTTCACGATGGGGGCGAAGCAGAGCGCATGAACGGGGAAGCGCGTCGGGGACATTTTCCCTCCTGAGCTGTCCTTTGGGCCAATGTTCCGGGCGGCTCTAGGCGGGGGGCGTGGCCGTATCCGCTGTCCGGACCTCGGCGGCGGCCAGCCAGCGGCCCTGGCGGACCAGCAGGAGGTGGGCGCCGGGCACGCGCAGCACCAGCAGGTCCGCCAGCGGCACCGGGGGCTGACCGGGCAGCAGAACGGCCAGGCTGCCCTGGTCGTCCCGCAGGGTCAGGGCGCGGCCCCGGGCTTGCAGCGTCACCGGGTCGTCCCCCAGGGTCACGCTCACGAAACGGCCGTCGCCGGGCAACTCCAGCTGCGTGATGGGATACGGTTCGGGCAGACGCTCCGGGATAAAGGTGGCCGCGTGCAGCGCCTCGTGCAGGGCCTGGGCACGCGGCGTCGGCAGGCCGAGGGCCGCCGCACTGGCGCTGAGCGCCGCCGCGACCTCGGCGGGCGTCAGGCGGGAGAGGCGGGTGGTCAGCGCCCCCACGCCCCGGCGCGCAAAGGCCAGCAGGGTGTCGGGGTCCGCCGCCGCATATTTCGCGGCGCTGGCCGGCCCGAGCGCCGCCGCGTCCACCGGTTCACCTTGCAGCGCCTGGGCGGCGGCCCGGGCCAGACGCAGGTTCGCATACTGCCCTTCCGGGTCGAGCAGCCGCGCGGCGGCGCGGGCCTGCGCCGCCAGCCGGCCGAGCTGTTCGGCGGGGCGCTCCCCGGCCTGGAGCAGCAGGTACGCGCCGCTCAGGGCCAGGCGCAGGGGCAGGTGGGGCGTGTTCAGCGTCAGCACCCGCTCGGCGGCGGGCAGGCCCGGGCGCAGCAGGACCACCTGTTTCTGCCCGTCCGGCCCCTCCACCAGCATCTGCCAGTTCGGCTCCTGCGCGCTGTCCTGCCTGTTCGGGCCGACGGGTTGCCAGCGGAAGTCCAGGCCGCGCCAGCGGGCCGCCTCGCCCCCCGCCAGGTGGATGACCAGCTCGCTCGCCGCGTCGTCCGGGGCGGGGAGAGCGGCGGAGGCGGCCCCGGCATACAGGATGCTGTGGGCCAGCGTCACGCCCAGGCCAGGGCCGGGCGCATCTTCCAGCAGCGTCTCCAGCGTCTGCTGCAACTGGCGCGCGGCCTCGCGGATGGCGGGCCGTTCGCGCGGGTCGCGGTTCTCTTGCGGGTACGGCGCGCGCAGGGCCTGCACCAGCGCCTCCCGCGCCTCCGGGGCGAGAGGTTCACGCCCGGCGGCCTGAATCCGGGCGGCCAGCACGTCCGCGTCCGCGTGGCGGGGAAAGGGAGCCTCCTGAACGGCCCCCAGCGCCCCCAGAAAGCGCGCCCGGCCTTCGGGGGTCAGCAGGCGCTCGGCCAGGGCCAGCATCAGGTCGCGGACCACCTCGGGGTCGTGCAGGGACACCAGGGAGTCGCCCACCGGGGGCACCGCCAGCGCCGGCGTGACGCCCCGCGCGTCCCGGTCGGCGTTCTCGACGGCCGTATACAGCACCCGCAGCGACAGGCGTTCCGGTTGCGTCTGGAGGGTGCGGCCCAGGTGCAGCAGCCGCGTCCGCAGGTCCGCAAACCACACCAGCCGCTGCACCTCCTCCCAGGCGCGGGCCTCCGGCGTGCTGCCGGGCGCGGGTGCCGTCCAGGTGGCCCGGGCCGCCGGCGGTGGGGGAGGGGGGGGGAGAGACCTGGACACCGGCCCCCCTTCCTCCCGCGCCCGCTTCAGGTGGGTGCGGTACTGGCGGTCGGTGTCCAGCAGGCGGCGGGACAGGGCCGGTTCCAGCGGCGCGGCGAACAGCACGTCGCGCAGGTACGCCAGCGACCCCCGCCCCCCGCGCGGCAGGCGGCCTTCCAGGGCGTCCGCCACCCTGTACTCGTACAGCTCCACGAGTTCCGCCCAGTAGGTCACGGAAGTCAGTATAGGCAAGGCCCACTGGGGGCATGCCCCAGGCTGTCAGCTTCCGGGCAGAGGGGTCCGCTATAACTTAGGAGCGCATGCCTGTCCCCCCCGCCCCCTGCTGGTCCTGGCCGCCCCCCTCGCCCGGAGGCAGGCCGTGAGTGTCCTGCTGAATGTGCTGCTGCTGGCCGCGCTGTTCGTGGTGGGGCTGCTGCTCACGGTGCGGGCCAGCGAGCGGACCCTCAGCGCCCTGGTGAGCGTGCTGTCGCTGGCCCTCGCCGCGCTGCTCGCCGTGCTGGCGCTCCAGGGCGGCAACCTCGACCGCGCGCAGGGGGTGCTGGTGGTCGTCGCCGTGTTGCTGGGGAGCGCGGCCTTTGTGCTGGGCACCCTGCCACTGCCGGGCCAGGGGCTGGGCGGTTTCCTGGGGCGCGGGGCAAAACCCGTGCGGGTGCAGCGGACCGCCCCGCCCCGGCCGGCCTCGCCCACGCCGACCGTGCCGGACCTGCGCTTTCAGGACTACGAGGTGCAGGGCCGTATCGGCGTGGGCGGGATGGGCAGCGTGTACCGGGCGCGGCGCAAGCTCGACGGGCGCACCGTGGCCCTCAAGGTTCCGCAGGAGAAGTACCTGGCGGACGCCAAGTTCGTCAAACGCTTCTACCGGGAGGCCGAGGTGCTCAAGCGCTTCAACCACCCCAACATCGTGCGGGTGTACGACTACCGGATGCAGGACCCCGAGCATTACATCGCGATGGAGTTCCTCGACGGCGAGAGCCTGGAGGCCCTGCTCGAAGACCGCCGCCTGCCCTTTGCCGAGGGGGCCCAGGTGCTCCGCGCCCTGGCCGACGCCCTGCGGCACATCCATATGCAGAACGTGGTCCACCGCGACATCAAGCCCGCCAACGTGATGGTGCTCAAGGGGGCCTTCGTGGACGGGCAACTGCGCGAGGGCGGCGTCAAGCTGATGGATTTCGGCATCGCGGTCGGGCGGGTCCTGACCCGGCTCACCATGACGGGCGCGCGGGTCGGCACACCGATCTATATGGCCCCCGAACAGGCCAAGGGGCACCGGGTGGACGCCCGCAGCGACGTGTATTCGCTGGGGCTGCTGGCCTACGAACTCGTGACCGGCGAGACCGCCTTCCGGGGCAGTTACGAGGCGGTGGTGCATCAGCAGGTCTTCGAGGCCCCCAAGCCGCCCAAGCAGGTGAACATCGAGGTGCCCGGACGCCTCAGCGACCTGATCCTGAACATGATCGAAAAGGACCCCGCCGCCCGCCCCACCCTCGACGAGGTGATCGCCCGCCTGGACGCCGGGGTGCTGACCGACGAGGTGTTCGACGACCCCGTGGCGCTGGCCCTCAGCGTGGGCGAGAAGCGCGCGGCCCTGCGCCTGCTGGACCTGCAAGGCAAGCTGCGCCTGGGGCTGCGGAACCTGTCGGGGGCCGAAGGCGGGCTGCCCAGCGTGCCGAATGCGCTGGCCGGTGATCCCGAAGGCAACCTGTATCTCACGCTGCTGGAGTTCCGGCAGGGCAAGGCGGGGGCGCTGGTCCGCAAGCTGGCCCCCGACGGGCGGGAAGTCGCCTCGTTCGGAAGCTACGGCCTGGGTGAGGGCGAACTGCTGCAACCGGTCAGCATCGCGGTGTCGCAGGGGCACGTGTACGTTCTCGATGCCGAGGCGCACCACGTCGTCGTGTATGACGCCCAGGGCCACTTCGTGCGGCGGTTCGGGGGACGCGGGCAGGGCCTGGGCCGCTTCGAGAAGCCGCGCGCCATCGTCGCCGCGCCGGACGGCCAGATCTACATCCTCGACAGCGGCAACAAGGAGGTGCAGCGCTTCACCCCGCAGGGCGAGTACCTCAGCCGCTACGCCTTTCGCCTCGACCGCAACAGCGAGGCCCTGCGTGACCTCGACGGGCTGGGGGTGGACGCTTCGGGTACGGTCTACATCGTGGACAGCGTGGCCCGCAAAGTCCGCCGGATCGAGGCGGACGGCACGCCCGGCCCGACCTTTGCCCTGGAAACGCTGGTGGGCGAGCCGGAGGGTGCCCCCTGGCTTCTCCAGATCAGCGCCGACGGCCAGGTCTATGCGGTGCGGCAGGGCGGACAGGTGCTGCGGACCTACAACGCGGCGGGCGACCTGCTGACCTCGCGCGACATGTACGCGCCCGTCCACGCCATGACCCTGGTCGCCCGCCCCACGCCGGTCGGTGCCTGAGCCGTGAGCCGCCTGCCCACGCTGACCCTCTATACCCGCCTGGGCTGCCACCTGTGCGAGCAGGCCGAGTCCGGGTTGCGGGCGCTGGACTACCGCTACGAGGCGGTGAATATTGACCTCGATCCCGTTCTGAAGGCCCGGTACGGCCACGACGTGCCGGTGCTGGCCCTCGGAGACCGGGTGCTGCTCAAGGGCGTGCTGGGCCGGGGCCGCCTGAGTGCGCTCAAGCTGCAATTGCTGCGGGAAGTGCAGGCGAACGGGACACCCTGACCGTTCCCCCGTCCCGGCGGACGCTATGGTGGGAGCATGAGTTGGCTAGAGCGCCTGCGGGACGGGCTGAGCAAGACCCGCAAGCAACTGAATGACACCGCCGGGAACCTCGGCACCGACCTCAAAGACACCTTCACCCGCCTGGACTCCGTCGAAGACCTGGAGTACGCCCTGATTGCCGCCGACGTGGGCCGCACGGCGACCGAAGAAATCCTGGAGGATGTCCGCGCCAGCCGCCAGCCGAACCTCCAGCAGGCCCTGATGGAGGCCCTGACCCTCCAGCTCGAACCCGACGCCCGCCGCGCACAGTTTCGCAAGCTGGGCTTCTCGCCCGACGCGCGCCGCACCGTGGTGGACCCCAAAGGCCACGTCGTTATGGTGATCGGCGTGAACGGCGTCGGGAAAACCACCACCATCGCCAAGCTGGGCCAGTACTACATGGGCCGGGGCCGCAGCGTGATGTTCGCCGCCGGGGACACCTTCCGCGCGGCGGCGGGCGCGCAGCTCGGCGTGTGGGGCGAGCGGCTGGGCGTGCCCGTCGTGCAGGGGCCGGAGGGGGGCGACCCTGCCGCCGTGGCGTTCGACGCCGCTTCCGCCCGCGCCGCCCGCGGGACCGACCTGCTGTTCGTGGACACCGCCGGACGCCTCCACACCAAGCACAACCTGATGGAGGAGCTGAAAAAGGTGCGCCGCGTGATCGACAAGGCCGACCCCGGCGAACCCACCGAGGTGTGGTTGGTCCTCGACGCCGTCACCGGACAAAACGGCCTCGCGCAGGCCAAGAAGTTCCACGAGGCCACCCCCCTGACCGGCGTGATCGTCACCAAGCTCGACGGCACGGCCAAAGGCGGCATCCTGGTGCCCATCGTCCGCGAACTCGGCGTGCCGATCAAGTTCATCGGCGTGGGCGAGCAGGCGGACGACCTGCAACCCTTCGACAGCCAGGACTTCGTCCGGGCACTGTTCGACGTGGAGATTCCCCGCAGCCAGCCGGGCTGAGCGGGGGCGGCGGGGCTGCGCGTGAGGCGCGTGTCAGAGCTAGGCCGTTGGATCTCAGGCGGTTGCTCCTGCGAGGCGCCGCACAAAGGACTCCCCATGCGTCTTGCCCTGCCCCTGCTGATTCTCGGAACCATGGCCCTGACCGCCTGCAACACGGCAGCCCACGTTCCGATGCGGACGACCAGACCAGGAGCGTCGAGGAAGCCCAGGTCCTGGCGCTCGTCAACGAGGACGAGGCCCGCGCGCAGCCCCGCACATGTGGCGGCATGCCGCCGATATGGCAGTCCACGCCTTGATCACGTGAACCCCGAGGGCCAGGGGGTTCGGGAGCGGGCCGAGGCGGCCAGCTACACCGGTTGGCAGGAACTGGGCAAGAACCTCGCGGCTGGAGCCGCCACGCCCGCAGAAGCCGTTCAGGACTGGCTGGACAGCCCCGGCCACTGCCAGACCCTGATGGACCCGAAGTTCAGGGAACTGGGTGTCGGGTCCGTGGCGGCTCCCGGCAGCCCTTATGCCCGCTCCTGGGTCCAGAACTTCGGCACGCGCTGACGCTGGCCGTGAGACACGGAGAAGGGGCGGTTCCTCCCGTGGGGCGCCCCCTTTTCTTCCCCTGTTGATACGGCTTCCATCTGTAACGCTCACAAACCGGGCGAGCGCCGGTTGGTTCATGCCATGCCTGGAACCCGTTTTTCTCCTTCTCGCTCTGCTTCGCAGCTTTGCAAGGCCGCCCGGATTTCAGGTTGACGGGTAAACCTTTCTATCGGAATCCGTATTACCCCCCCAGATAGGCGTGCAACACGCGCTCGTCGTTCACCAGCCGGGCGCTGTCGCCTTCCAGGGTCAGCTGCCCGGCTTCCAGCACGTAGGTCCGGTGGCTGCGCTGCATGGCGAGGCGGGCATTTTGCTCGACCAGCAGGATGGTGGTGCCGCCCGCGTTCAGCTCCCCGATGATGTCGAAGATTTCCCGCACGATGATCGGCGCGAGGCCCAGCGAGGGTTCATCGAGCAGCAGCAGCCGGGGACGGCTCATCAGGGCGCGGGCAATCGCCAGCATCTGCTGTTCGCCGCCCGACAGGGTGCCGGCCAGCTGGTTGCGGCGCTCGCCCAGGCGGGGAAAGCGCCCGTACATGCGCCCGATGTCCGCCCGCACCTCGCCCATGTCCCTGCGGGTGTACGCGCCGAGTTCCAGATTGTCCTGAATGCTCTGCCGCGCCAGCACCTGCCGGCCCTCGGGACTCTGCGCCACGCCGAGCCGCACGGCCTCGTCGGGGGCCACGCGGGTGATGTCCCGGCCCGCGAACACGATGCGGCCCTCGCGCGGGCGCAGCATCCGCGACACGGCCCGCAGCGTGGTCGTCTTGCCCGCCCCGTTCGCGCCGATCAGGGTGACCACCTCACCTTCCTCGACCTTCAGGCTCAGGCCGCGCACCGCCTGAACGCCGCCGTAATTCACGCTCAGGTTCTCGATTTCCAGCAGCGCCACGCTAGGCCGCCTTTCCCGCCCGGCGGGCGTTCATGTCGGGGGTCTTGTCAGAAAGCAGTAAGACGGAGGGCGGCACCTTCACTCGCCCCCCAGGTAGGCCTCGATCACCTTCGGGTCGCGCTGCACCGCCGCCGGGTCACCCACCGCGATCAGCTGCCCGAAGTTCAGCACCGCCACCCGGTCGCACAGGTCCATCACCAGCGGGACGTGGTGTTCGATCACCAGCACCGTCAGGTCGAAGCGCGCCCGCACCTCGCGGATAAAGGCCGTCAGCTGGCCCTTCTCGGCGGTGTTCATGCCCGCCGCCGGTTCATCGAGCAGCAGCACGCGCGGCTCGGTGGCCAGCGCCCGGGCGATTTCCAGCCGCCGCTGGTCGCCGTAGCTGAAGTTCCCCGCGCTCTCCCCGGCCCGGTCGGCCAGGCCCACCAGGTCCAGCAGCGCCCAGGCTTGGTCCTCCACCCGCCGCTCCTCCGCCCGCGAGGTGCCGAAGACGCCTGCCCACAGCCCGGCCCGGGTGCGGACATGCTGCGCGATCTTCACGTTTTCCAGCGCCGAGAGCGCCCGGAACAGCCGGATATTCTGGAAGGTGCGGCTGATGCCCAGCGCGGCGATGCGGTGCGGCGCGAGGCCGGTCACCTTCTGGCCCCGGTAGGCCAGCGTCCCGCTGCTCGGCGGCGTCAGGCCGGTCATCAGGTTAAAGAGGGTGGTTTTGCCCGCCCCGTTCGGCCCGATCAGCCCGAAGATTTCCCCCTCGCGCACGTCGAACGACACGTCGTTCACGGCCACCAGGCCCCCGAAGCGCCGGGTCAGGCCGCGCGCCTCCAGCACGGTTCCCCGTTCGACAGTGCCGCGCTCGGTAGTCACGGCGGTCACGAGCCGCCTCCCGGCGCTTCCACCACGACCGGGACGGACGGCGGACGGCGGGGCGGCGGCGGACGGCGCACCCCTCCCAGCGCCCCCACGATGCCCTGCGGCAGATACAGGCTCGCCACGACCAGCACCAGCCCGTTGATGACCAGCCGCCAGTCGGCCAGGAAGCGCAGCAGCTCCGGCACGGCGGTCAGGAGTGCGCCGCCCACCACCGGCCCCCAGATGTTGCGCGAGCCGCCGATCAGCACGAAGGCCAGAATGGCGATGGAGGCGTCGAAGGTGCCCTGCTTGGCGTTCCAGGTGTTCAGGAAGGGCGCACTCATCGCCCCCACGAGGCCCGCCAGCACCGCGCCGATCACGAAGGCCAGCACCTTGTAATGCGTCGGCGGCACGCCCATCGCGTCAGCGGCCAGCTCGTCCTCGCGGATGGCGCGGAAGGCCCGACCGACCCGCGAGCGTTCCAGTTGCCGCGCGAACAGCAGCGTCAGGATCAGCAGCGGCCCGAACAACCAGATGTACTGCCAGCGGTCCTGGAAACCGAACGCCTGCGGAATCCCGAAGATGCCGATGGCGCCGCCCGTAATGGAGAGGTTCAGGCTGATGACCCGCAGAATCTCGATAAAGGCGATGGTCGCCAGCGCCAGATAAATGCCGCGCAGCCGCAGCGCGGGCACGCCCACGATCAGCCCCAGCACCCCGCAGATCAGCGCCGCCGCCAGCCACGTCAGCGGGAACATGCCGTTGCCCAGCGCGTCCCGCCAGCCCGCGAAGGCCGGATTCGTCAGCAGGATCGCCGCGACGTACCCGCCCACCGCGTAGAAGCCCGGACTCGCCAGGCTGAGCTGCCCCGCCTGAAGGGGGAAATAGAGGCTGAGGCCCAGCAGCCCCGCCTGCACCATCGTGACGATCAGGAAACCGTACTGCCCGAGGAAGTCGCCCACGTTACACCTTCTGAATCTGGGCGCGGCCCAGCAGCCCCTGGGGCCGCACGAGGAGAATCACGAACAGCAGCGCGAAGGCCACCGCGTCCTTGTAGGCGCTGTACTGCGCGGGCACGAACGCCTCGGCCAGCCCGATCACCAGGCCGCCGACCACCGCGCCCGGGATGCTGCCCAGGCCGCCCAGCACGATCACCGCCAGCCCCTTGAGGCCGTAGGAGACGCCGAAATACGGCCCCGCCACCCCAAAGGCCGTGCCGACCAGCGTGCCTGCCAGACCGCCCAGAAAGCCCGACAGAAAAAAGGTGATCAGAATGAAGCGGTCCACGCTGATACCCAGCAGGCTGGCCGTGCCGGGATTCTCCGCGACGGCCCGCAGCGCCTTGCCCACCCGGGTGCGCCCGATCACGTAGCCCAGCAGGGCCAGCATCACCAGGCTGACCGCGAAGATGATCAGCTGCACGGTGCGGATAATCACGACCTTCTCGCCGATATGAAAACTCAGCGCGGGCCGCACCTGCCCGTAGGCGTCCGACGGAAAGTTGTAGATCTCGGCCCCGACCAGCAGCTGAATCAGGTTCACGACCACCAGCGCCACGCCCAGGCTGCTCACCAGCGCCAGCAGCGGATCGCCCCCGCGTGACCGCATCGGGCGGAAGGCCAGGCGCTCGATCAGCACCGCGACCAGTCCCGCGACCGCCGCGCCGATCAGCGTCGCCAGCGCAAAGAGCCAGGGGTTTCCCGAAAAGGGCGACCCGTCCGGAAACAGGTTGATGCCCTTCAGGAGGCCGTTGTTCTCGAACTGCCCGACCACCAGCGTGTAGGTGAAGTACGCGCCGAGCGTAAAGACCGCCCCGTGCGCGAAATTGATGATGCCCAGGATCGAGAACACCAGCGTGTAGCCCAGCGCAAAGATCGCGTAGACGCTGCCGATCGCCAGGCCGTTCATCAGGTTCTGAATAAGTTGACTCAGTTCCATAGATTGGGTTCCGCGGCTTCCTTTGCTGTGCAAGAGGCTTTCAGGCGTCAGCCGCCAGCTCTCAGCTTTGTTCCTGCTGACGGCTGACGGCTGACCGTTTCTCCGGCTTCCGTTGTTTCCTTCTCGCCCTGCTCCGCAGCTTTGCAGGTCCGCTTGGCCTGAACAGGGAGCAGAACTACTCAGGCGAAGTCGGTCTTACTTCAGAAAGACGAACGTGCCGGTCTTGGCGTCCTTCATTCTGATCTGCGCGACGTAGAAGTCCTTTTGCAGGATCTCGCCTTCCTTGTCGAAGCGCAGTTCGCCCAGCGGCGTGTTGTACTTCCCGGCCAGAATCTGCTTGTTCAGGGCCGCGCGCAGCTCGTCCAGGTCCCACTGGGCCAGCTTCTTCTTGCGGTCCAGGACCCTGAGGGCGTCGGTCATGACCTGCACGCCCGCGTAGGCCTGGGCGGCGAACTGGGGCGGGTCTTTCTTGTACTGCGCACGGTATTCCTTCACGAACAGCTGGTTGGCGGCGCTGGGCTGCGCGGGGCTGTACGCCTGCGCGATAATCACGCCGTCGCAGTACTTCTGGCAGACCGGGAAGATGTTGGAGGTGTTCAGGCCGTTGCCGCCCACGATCAGCCCCTTGTAGCCCAGCTGCCGGAGCTGCTTGACCAGGTTGCCGCCGTCCGCCGCCAGGCCGGAGAGGATCACCAGATCCACGTCCGCGTTCAGCACCGCCGTGACCTGCGTGGTGAAGTCGGTGTCGGTCGTCTGGAACTTCTGCACGGTGGCGACACTGATGCCCTGATCCTTGGCCGCCTTCTGGAAAGCCTCGGTCTCGCTGACCGAGAAGGCGTCGTTCTGCGCGTACAGGACGGCGGCCTTCTTGATCTTGGGATCGAGTTTCATGGCCTGCCGCACGGCGTTCGGCGCGACCACCGCGATGGGGGCCGACACGCGCGCCACGTAGTCCCCGATCTGCGGAATGCCCTTGGCCGTGTTGCTCGGCCCCAGCACCGGCACCCTGGCGCGCTCGGCGATGGGATCGGCGGCGAAGGCCTGTTGCGAGAGCGTCGGCCCCACGATGCCCACCACGTTCGACTTGGTGATCAGGTTCTGGAACGCGTTGATGGCGCTGTTCTCGTCGCCCGCCGCGTCCTGGAACACCAGTTTGATCGGCGTGCCGCCAATGCCGCCGTGGGCGTTGATGTGCTTCTCGGCCAGCCGCGCCCCGATCACCTGTTCCTGCCCCAACAGCGCCGTGTTGCTGGTCTGCGCCAGCGCCACGCCGATGGGGACGGGCGTCTGGACTTTTTCCGCAGAGACGCTGGCGATCAGGGCCAGCGCGATGGTCAAAGCTGCTCGGTTCATGCTTGTTCCTCCCAGGATGAGGGGCGTCTCCAGCCCAAAAAAGGCTGCGTGGGTTTGAAGCCGGTGAGGCCGCGTTTTGATTGCGCACACTATCCGGTGGAGGGCGGGGGAAGTCAAGCCGGATTCGTCGTGGCCGCTGGGCAGAGAGCCATGCAAAAAGCACCGGGTCGCCCCGATGCTTCCTCGTCTCCCCGCGCCGCCCGCCGCCTGCGGCAGAGCCTTATTTGAGCAACTGGCGGCTGATGACCACGCGCTGAATCTCGTTGGTGCCCTCGTAGATCTGGTTGAGCTTCACGTCGCGCAGCAGCTTCTCGACCGGGTACTCGCCCACGTAGCCGTAGCCGCCGTGGACCTGAATGGCCTCGTTCGCGGCGTCGAAGGCCATTTCCGAGCAGTAGGCCTTGGCGATCGCGCTCTCGAAGCCGTGGGGCTGGCCCTGGTCCACCAGCCAGGCGGCCTTCCAGTACATCAGGCGGCCCGTCTCGATGCCCATCGCCATCTCGGCCAGCTTGAACTGGATCGCCTGGAACTGGGCAATCGGTTTGCCGAACGCCTCGCGCTGCTTGGCGTACTTCACACTCTCGTCCAGCGCCCGCCGGGCCACGCCCACCGATCCGGCCGCCACCGGAATGCGGGTCTTGTCGAGCGTCTTCATGGCGATCTTGAAGCCGTCGCCCAGGCCGCCCAGCTGGTTTTCCTTCGGCACCCGCACGTTCTCGAAGACCAGTTCGCTGGTCAGGCTGGCGCGCTGGCCCATCTTGTGCTTGATCTTGTTGTAGGAAAAGCCGGGCGCGTCCTTGGGCACCACCAGCGCCACCGTCGCCCGGTGGCCCCCCTGGCGGTCCGTGGTGGCAAAGACCACTGTGACCTCGGCCACGCCGCCGTTGCTGATCCACATCTTGGTGCCGTTAATGACCCACTCGTCGCCGTCGAGGACAGCGGTGGTGTGCATCGCGGCGGCGTCGGAGCCGTTGTTCGGCTCGCTCAGCGCAAAGGCGGCCAGCGCAGGTTTCTCGGTCAGCGGCGTCAGGAAGCGCTGCTGCTGCTCCTCGGTGCCGCCCACCAGAATCGGCGTGATGCCCAGTTCGGAGGCCATCAGGACCGTGTAGATGCCCATGCAGCCGTAGGCCAGTTCTTCCCCGATCAGGCACTCGTCGAGCATCCCCAGGCCCAGGCCGCCCGCGTGTTCAGGGATGGAGGCGTTCAGCAGGCCGACCTCGAAGGCCTTCTCGATCACCGGCCAGGGCAGTTCTTCTTTCTGGTCGTACTCGGCGGCCACCGGAATGATTTCCTTGCGCGTGAAGTCGCGCGCGAGCTGCTGAAGCTGCTTCTGTTCGTCGGTCAGGGTGAACTCGATCATGGGAAGACTCCTTGGAAAGCCGGAAAAAGAACCTCAGCGGCAAGGGAAAGCCCCTCGCTGAACTGGGTTCAATTTAACATGCCGGTTTTGAGGCCGGGCGGACGCGGGCCAAGGTGTTCCCCCGCCCGGGACGCGCCTGCCCGCCCCCTCAGGCCTACAACACGTCGTCGGCGCTGCCCCGCTTGCGCAGGTTGTTCTGGGTCTTGCGCCAGCGCAGCGCCTTGACGATGGCGGGGGCCGCAGCGTTCAGGCTCAGGTCGTAGGCGGGGTACCACACGCGCTGCTCTGAGAACTTGAGTTTCATCTTGAACACGCCGAAGGAGTGCTTTTCCTCGTCGAGCCTGCGCGGAATGCCCCAGAAGTCGAAGAGGGTATAGCCCCGGCGCTTGGCGTCCAGCATCGCGTTCCAGTAGAAGGCGTCGGGGGCCTTGGCGTCCTTGTAGGGCGTGCCGTCCGGCCCCGTGCGGTCGTCGCGGACGCTGCCGCCGAACAGGTAAGAGGTGCCGGTGCCCATCGCCAGGAAAAAGCCCCCGGCGAGCGCCTTGCCCTCGTGGCGCGAGAGGACGATGTACGCCTCGCCGCCGTGTGCGCTGCCCTCGCGCAACATCGTCTCGTAATAGGCGCGGGGAAAGGCCCCGAGTTTGGCGCGCTCGTTCGTCGCGGTGAAAATCTCCCAGAAGGCGTCGAAATCGTCGTCACGGCCCGCGACCACCCCCATTTTCTGGGCGGCACGCACGTTGCGGCGGGCCATCGAGTGCAGGCCCGTGAACAGGTCGTCCTCGGAGCGGGTCAGGTCGGCCAGGATCGTGTGTTCGGGTTGCTCGGCCTCGGCGCGGCGGAAGGGGCCGTACGTTTCCGGGACCGGCATGCTGTCCCCTGCGGGAATGGGGGAGGGCGGCTCGATCTTGAGCAGAGCGTCAGTGGGCCGGGCCAGCTTCCGCACCGCCTCCGCCACCGCCGGAAGCAGGTCGAGCGATTCCAGCGCCGGGCCGCGCGGGGCGTAGAGCGTGGAAAAGCCTGGCACCAGCCGCTTGCGGAGCAGTTGCAGCGCCCCGACCGTCTGCCCGTTCCCCTGGATCAGGAAGCGGGCCGGCGTCTGCCCCAGCACGCGCCGCGCCTCTCCGTAGCCCCAGCCTTGCAGGGCGCTGGTGATCGGGAGCGAGCGCACGGCGTCGTCGTACACGCGCGGGTCGGTGGTGGGCACGAGGGTCAGGCGCATCGGGGGGGATTGTAGCAGGGGAAAGAAACCGGCCCGTATCGCCTCTTCCCCGGCCCGACTCTTCCCCGCACCAACGGGGGGCGGTCCCCTCCGGGCGCTACAGTAGGAAGATGAAACAAAGCATCCTGACGCTCGCCCTCCTGCTGGGTGGCGCGGCCCTCGCCCAGACCGCGCCCACAACCCCGGTGCCTGCCACCCCCACTCCGGCCACCCCAGCACCGGCTCCAGCCGCCGCAGACGCTCAGACGGTGGTCGCGCAGGTAGGCAGCGAGAAATTCACGCTGGCCGATTACGACCGGGCCTTCCGCATCGCGGTGGCGCGCGTGCTGAACTCGCAGGGGGTGCCGTACACGCCCGAGATGCTGGCCGAGTTCGCCGAGGCCCGCCCCGACTACCTGACCCAGTTTGCCCGTGACCGCGCGGTCTATCAGCTCGCCCGCCGGAATACCCAGGTCACCCCCGCCCAGATCGACGCGCAGGTGGCCGCCGCCCGCAAGGGCTTTGCCAGCGACGCGGAGTTTGCCGAGGCCCTCCAGGGCACCGGCTTCGCGAACGAGGCGGAGCTGCGGGCCGACCTCGAACGGCAGGCGGTGGTGCAGGCTTACCTCGACAGCATCAAGGCCCGCCTGACCTTTGGTGACGCGGTGGTGAACAGCTTCTACAACCTGAACCGGGCGTCCTTCAACCGCCCCGCCCAGGCGTGTGTCAAGCACATCCTGGTGAAGTCCCAGGCCGAGGGGCAGGCCGTGTTGCAGGCGGTGAAGGGCGGCGCGGACTTCGCCCAGCTCGCCCGGGAGAAAAGCCAGGACCCCGGCAGCGCCGCGCAGGGCGGCGACCTGGGCTGCATCTCGCCCGGCGACACGGTGGACGCCTTCGACCGGGCGGCCTTCAGCGGCCCGGTGAATCAGCCGCAGCTGGTGCAGACCGAGTACGGCTGGCACGTGCTGGACGTAACCAAACGCACCCCGGCAGGCCTCGCCCCCCTCGCGGAGGTCGCGCCCCTGATCCGCGAGCAGCTCGCGCGGGACGCGGCCCAGAAGTATCTGGACACCCAGATCGCGCGCCTGAATATCCAGACCAACAAGGCCGCCGTGACGCTGCCCGCAGCCAAGTAAGCGCAGCCAAGTAAGGGCCGATCAGGTCAAGTCCGGTTCAGGGAGGGAGCGACGCTGCTGGTCGCTCCCTCCCTCGCATGTGGTGTGGGCACTGGGGAGGCAGCCGCCACCGGTGCGGACCGGACTCCGAACCTGGGGCCGGGTCTGCTGCTCCTACCGCCTCCGGCACCTACGGTCCAGTTCATGATCGTGCGCTCAAGAACACGTCAGGAGAGGCTTTAGGTCCAGCTCAGCAGATTGTGACGTTTTCCCCCGAGACTGCAACGGTACCGGGGAAGACCTGGACACCATCTCACCCCACCGGAGGCTTCATATGACCCAGAACCAGAATTACCTGATCCGCCTGTCCGACCTGAACAGCAGCAACCAGATCGACATGACCGGTGAGGGCGTCTACAACCCCAGCGGCAACACGGCCTACGGCTACAACGGCGACAAGATCGGGACGGTCCGTGATGCGCTGGTCAACCCCAACACCGGGCGTATTCGCTACCTGATCGTGGACGCCGGCGGCTGGTTCTCCTCCAAGGAAGTGCTGGTGCCCGTGGGCGAGGCCCGCTTCGCCGACAACGGCGTGTACTTCGACAACCTCACCAAGGATCAGGTGCGCGACCTGGGCGAGTACCGCATGGACCAGCAGTACACCGACACCGACGAGCGCTTCGCTTCCGACGAGCGGGTGCTGCGCGGCGCGAACACCGACGAGGCCACCTACCGCGAGCGCGCCTACCGCACCCCTGACCGCCTCCAGCTGCTCGAAGAGCGCCTGGTGGTGAACAAGGACCGTTTCCAGGCCGGGACGGTCGAGATCGGCAAGCACGTCGAGACCCGCCAGGAGAACGTGAGCGTGCCCCTGACGCGTGAAGAAGTGGTCATCGAACGTCACCCCGTGACCGATGCCCGTCCGGTCGACGGCGCGGTGCTGGGCGCCGACAGCCAGACCATGCGCGTGGACCTGGAAGCCGAGCGCGCCAGCGTCAGCAAGCAGGCCTTCGTGACCGAAGAAGTTGAGATCGGCAAGCGTTCCGTGACCGAGAACCAGACCGTGACCGAGACGGTGGGCCGCGAAGTGCTGGACGTGAACAAGACCGGCGACGTGCGCCTCGAAAACGGCGACCGCATGGACACGACCACCACGAGCACCACCACGACCAACACCCGGACGGACCGCGACCGCGACCGCTGAGTCAGGAACCAGGAGAGGGCGGGGGAAACCCCGCCTCTTTTCGCTGTCACCCCCGGCGGTCGGCAGAGTTGGTCATCGGCAGGGTCGCCGGACAGAAAGGAGAGGCCATGGACGAACGGGAACGGGAGAGGCAGCAGGCTGTGGGGCGCGTGCAGGACACCGAACGGGACGAGCTGGTCAGCCGCCTGCGCCTGCATGAGGAACGCGCGGTGGTGGAGATCCTGCCCCAGCAGCACGGGGCCGTCACGATTCGCCGGGTCGTGACCGAGCGGCAGGAGGTCGTGCCCATCACGCTGCGCAGCGAGCGGCTTGAGATCACGGTGCAGGAAGGCGCGGGGGGCCAGGCCATGCTGAATGGCGAGGCCCTGGAGGTGGGCCGCACGTACGAGGTGCCGCTGTACGAGGAGCGCGCGCAGGTCGAAAAGCAGGTGTACCCCCTCAGCGACGTGACCATCACCAAGCAGGCCCGGACCTACACCCAAACCGAGGAAATCACGCTGCGCCGCGAGGAACTGGACGTGGAAGACCCGCAGGGCCTGGTGCGCGACCGGACGATGCCGGAAGGCCACAAGCCCTAGCCCTGACTGCCGGGATTGGCCGCTGTTCAGGAGCCGGAGGGAGGCCCGTCCACCTTCCGGCTTCTTCGTTGCTCCGGGAGGAAGTACCAGCCCGTATGCTGGCGACGCCATGAACGACAGTCACAGCGGCCCGGCGGGCGAACTCCTCCTCACCCCCGACGGGTCGCGCACGGCACTCAACACCCGCTACGGCGAGGCGTACGGCTCGCGGCACGGGGCGGCGGCGCAGGCGCGGCATGTCTTTGTGGAGGGCACAGAGACGGACCGGCACCCGGCCCCACGCGTGCTGGAGGTGGGCTTCGGCCTGGGCGTGAACTTCCGGGCCACGCTGGCGGAGACGGGAAGCCGGGGCGCCCCCCTGGAGTACGTCGCCTACGAATTCGATCCGGCGCCCACCGGGGTCCTGCGCGCCGTGGGCGAAGGTGGGGAAGGCTCGGGGCATCCGGCCTGGGCCGCCCTGCTGGAGGGGTGGGGACAAGCCTCCCCGTCGGCAGGACTGCCCCTGGTGGTGCAGGTTCCGGGGGTCACGCTGACGGTGCATTTCGTGGATGTGCTGAGGGCCGCGCTGCCGCGTGAGTGGGCCACCGCCCTCTACCTGGACGGGTTTTCTCCTGCCCGCAATCCGGAGGTGTGGACGCCCGCGCTGGCCGCGCGGCTGGCTGCGGCACTGGCTCCCGGCGGCCTTCTCGCCACCTACAGCGCCGCCGGGCACGTTCGCCGCACGCTGGCGGGGGCCGGGCTGAAGGTGGAGAAGCGGCCCGGTCCCCCTGGCAAGCGCGAGTGCCTCCGGGCGGTGCGGGAAGCGTGAGGGCCGCGCCTCATCTGCTGGTGATCGGCGGGGGCGTCGCGGGCGCATCCGTCGCCTGGTTCGCAGGCCAGGCGGGGGCGCGCGTGACCGTCGTGGATGCGGGCCAGCACGCGGCCAGCCACGTTCCCTCGGCGCTGGTAAATCCGGTGCGGGGGCAGTCCGGGCAGGTGGCGCGGGGGGCGCTGGAGGGGATGCGGCTGACCTGGGCACTGGTGGACACCCTGGAAAAGGCCGGGATCGGCGTGCCCCACGGACAGACCGGCGTCCTGCGCCCTGTTCCCGACGACCGGACGCGCCAGAAGTTCGGGCGCAATCTGCCCCCGGATCTGCCGCACACCTGGCTCGGGCCGGATCAGTCCCCGGCCCCGCTGACGCCCGGCTGGCCGCACGCGCTGTGGCTGCCGGAGGGCGGCTGGCTGGACGGTGCGGCCTTCACGGCGGCACTGCTGGCCCTTGCGGGGGCGGACGTTGTGCGGGCGCGGGCGCAGACCTGGGACGCCCGCTCCGTCACGCTGGAAAATGGAGAAGTCCTGTGCGGTGACGCCGTGGTGTGGTGCGGCGGCTCGGTCGGCGCGGCGTGGGCAGGCGAGCCGGGAACGCACCGGGCCGGCACCCTCCTGACGCTGGACCGCGCGGTGGCGGGGGTTCCGGTGAGTTTCGGCGCGTACCTCGCTCCGGCCAGGACCGGCGGGGTGCTGGGGGCGACCTTCGAGGCTCCCACCGCCACCTGGCGTGAGCCGGCCTTGCCTGCCGCGTCTCTGCGGTGGTTGCTCGGCAGGGCGGACGCGCTGACCGACCTGAGCGGCGCCCAGGTCACGGGCCGCTGGAGCGGCACCCGTCTCTCCGGGCTGGTGACCGGGCGCGGCGCCGACGGGGTGTGGCGGCTCGGTGGGCTGGGCAGCAAGGGTTTTTTGCTGGGGCCACTCCTGGCGCGTCACGTTGCCGGTGACGTTCTGGCAGGGCTGAGAGTGTGACGCTCCTCCCAGGGAACCTCTAGACTGGCGAAGTTATGGCGAAGTACCGCATCTGTTTGATTGAAGGGGACGGCATCGGCCACGAAGTCATCCCCGCCGCCCGCCGCGTGCTGGAAGCCGCTGGCCTGGACGCCGAGTACGTGAACGCCGAGGCCGGGTACGAGTACTTCCTCGACCACGGCACCAGCGTGCCCGCAGCGACCTACGAGGCCGTCGAGAACACCGACGCGACCCTCTTCGGCGCGGCGACCAGCCCCAGCGGCGAGAAGCCCGACGGCTTTTTCGGCGCGATCCGTCACCTGCGCCGCAAGTATGGCCTGTACGCCAACGTCCGCCCCACCCGCACCCGCCCGGTGCCCGGCGCCTACGAGAACGTGGACCTGGTGATCGTCCGCGAGAACACGCAGGGCCTGTACGTTGAGCAGGAGCGCCGCTACGGCGACACCGCCATCGCGGATACGGTCATCACCAAGGATGCCAGCGAGCGCATCGGCAAGTTCGCCGCCGACCTCGCCATGAAGCGCCGCCAGAAGCTGACAGTGGTCCACAAGAGCAACGTGCTGCCCGTCACGCAGGGCCTCTTCATGAACACCGTGCTGGACGAGGCCAAAGCCTTTGAGGGGCTGAACACGGGCACCATGATCGTGGACAATGCGGCCATGCAGCTCGTGCGCAACCCTGGCCAGTTCGACGTGATGGTGATGACCAACATGTTCGGGGACATCCTCTCCGACCTGGCGGCCGGGCTGGTGGGTGGCCTGGGCATCGCGGCCAGCGGCAACGTGGGCGACCAGTTCGGCATCTTCGAGAGCGTGCACGGCAGCGCGCCCGACATCGCCGGGCAGGGGGTCAGCAACCCCACCGCGACGATCCTGGCCGCCGTGCTGATGCTCGACCACATCGGCGCGAACGACGTGGCCCGCAGGCTCGACAGCGCCGTGAACACCGTGCTGGCTGAAGGCCCCCGCACCCGCGACCTGGGCGGCACCGCCGGAACGAAGGAATTCACCGACGCGGTGATCGCGCAGCTGAAATAAGGCGGGCGCGAAAGGAGGCCGGGGCCAGGGCGTCCCGGCCTCCCCGCATTGTTAGCCTTCCTGCGGAATGATGGAGATGTTGCCCGACCGCTCCAGCACGGCGTACTTGATCTGTTCCAGCCGTTCCAGCCCCTGCAACTCACGCGCGGCGTCCAGAATGTCCGATTCGTCGATGCGGAGCTGCTTCATGCGCTCCGGGATGGGGCGGCCATGTTCCAGGATCAGGACGGGCACACTGTCGATCAGGCGTTCCAGCTTCGGGGAACGTTGCTTCCAGAGGGACAGGCCCACGTCCAGCCCGACCAGCGTGGTGATCGCCAGCAGCGCCTGCGTGACGGAAAAGTCGTCGCCGATCATGGCCTGCTGCGTCACCTCGCTGATGATGAGCAGCAAAATCATGTCGAAAGTGGTGATCTGGGCCAGCGTTCTCTTGCCGGACAGCCGGAAGATCAGCAGCAGGAACAGGTAGATGGCGGCGGAACGTAAAACGGCGTCCATGGGGCCTCCCGATTACGGATAAATGAATGAGCTGAACTGAACTTCCTCCGCTTGGCCCGCCTGTGCCGAGGTTCCCGCCAGCCCCGCCGCCCCTTTCAGGGTGCCGATGGCCTGCATTTCCAGCTGAAAGACGACCTGCTGGGGCTGACCGGTCTTCAGCGCCTTGAAGGTGTAGGTCAGCCGCTGCCCTTCCAGCTGCACCGAGTCCGGTTCGGGCGTGATCTGCTGAATCTGCACATGCTGGAGAAACTCGCGGCTCAGCCAGACGTGCAGCCCGCCTTCCTGAATAGAGTCCGGGCTGAACGTGAGCGTGAGTTCGGCAGGTGCGAGGTACCGCGCAAAGCGGTTGTACTTGACCGTGAGGCCGCCGCCCGCCGCCTGCGCCGTGGCTTTGCTGAGGGGGCCGGAGCCGAACAGGCCCAGGAGCGCCGCCAGCAGGATCAGCAGCATCACGGCCCACCCGACGTTCTCGGCCCTGACTTCGCGGCGGTGGAACTCCAGGTCCTGCCTGATTTCCAGGTCGCCCACACGGTGCGGCCTGGTCACGTGTGATGGTCCCCCGTCCAGAGCGTGATCATGGCCGACAGTATGCCGACGTACACTCGTGGAACCTGAAGACCTTCTTGACCAAGTCCTGTGGTTCATGCCCCGTGCAGCGCTCTTGTGGCAGGCGCAGGGGCCGAAGTGACAACGCTTCGGCCCCTGCTGGCGACGGTCGGTTCAGCGCTCGTAGAAGGGCGGCGGCTCTATCCCCAGGGCGCGCAGGTAGACGTACCCCTGGCCCCGGTGGTGAATCTCGTTGTCGATGTTGTAGATGGCGGCGACCCAGCCGCTCATCTCGCCCCACGGCAGGTTGTGCAGCTGGGAAAAGAAGGCCGGGTCCACCTGCGGCAGCTCTGCCCCGATCCGGGCGGTCAGTTCGTCCCACTGTCTCAGCAGTTCGGCCCGGTCCTGCGAGACGCCCCCGCGCCAGTCCGGCATGGACCAGTCACCGGTCAGCAACCCCGTCAGGGTCAGGGCGCTGACCTGATGGATTTCCCAGGCCAGCTCGCCAAAGGGACGCATGGGCGGCGCGGCCGTGAAGGTGAAGAGCTGGTCTTCCGGGAACGCCTCGATCACGCGCCGGGTCAGGCGGCGGTGGCCCTGCCAGTGGTCCAGAAACTGCTCGGGCGAGACGATGACGGGCGAGTCGGCAGTGGACGTATTCTTCATCTTGACCTCCGCCCCCAGCGTAACCGGGATTCCCGTCAACACCTGTCGTCATTCGGTGGCATGCTGGGGCCATGTACGACCCCTCCATGCGGGTGCTGACCGTGCTGGAACTTCTCCAGGCGCAGGGGCGCGTGACGGGCGCGGAACTGGCCCGCCGCCTGGAGGTCAGCCCGCGCACGGTGCAGCGCTACATCGTGCGCCTCCAGGACCTGGGCATTCCGGTGGAGTCTACGCGGGGGGTCGGTGGGGCTTACCACCTGAAACCGGGTTTCCGCCTGCCGCCGCTGATGTTCACCGGGGAAGAAGCCCTGGCGCTGGCCCTGGGCCTGCACGCCCTGAACCACCTGGGCCTGACCGCCCTGGCCCCGGCGGTGGCGGGCGCGGGCGCAAAACTGAGCCGCACCCTGCCCCATCCCCTGCGTGAGCGGATGCGGACGCTGGAGGAAGCCGTGCAGCTCGACGCCTTCCCCTGGACCGTCCAGACCGACGCCGAGATTCTTTCGGCGCTGCTGGCCGCCATGCAGGCCGAGCAGGTCGCCGTCTTCACGTACCGCTCGCACGCGGGCGAGAACACCCGGCGCGAGGTGGAGGTCTACGGCGTCGTTCACCTCGACGGCCGCTGGTACGCGGTGGGGCGCTGCCTGGCGCGCGCCGCCCTGCGGACCTTTCGCCTGGACCGCATCGCGGAGCCGGGCACCCTGGACCGGACCTTTACCCGGCCCGGGGGCTTCGATGCGCGCGCCTACCTGCGCTCCACCCTGCCGTTCGTCCACGCTCCCTTTGACGTGGAGGTCTGGCTGGACCTGCCCGTTCAGGAGGCCGCCGCCCGCTTCGCCCCCTGGCGGGTGTCGCTGGAGGCCGACGCGCTGCGCGGGGGCACCCGGCTGCGGTGCAAACGCGACGTGCTGGAACCTTTCGCGGCCCTGCTGCTGGGCCTGGGCTGCGCGGTGGCCGTCCACCACCCCCCGGAACTGCGGGACATTTTCGGGGGGCTGGCGGCCCGGGCGAGCGCCGCGCAGCAGCCCCCGGCCTGACGCCTGCGCTGCGGGCTGCGGCTGCGCCGTCCCCCGGCCAGGGACGTGCGTGCTAGGCTCACCGGTTGAGATGCCGCTTCTTTTGATGCTTCAGGTCACATTCGGGGGCCGCGCGTGACGGTCCTCTGCGCGCTGCTGTCATGGTTCCTGGTGGGGCTGTTTATCCGTGCGAGCCGGGCGCGGGGCTGGGGCCAGCCGGTCCGCCAGGACGGGCCGCAGACGCACCTGAAAAAGGAAGGCACCCCCACGGCGGGCGGCGTGGCCTTTGTGCTGGCGCTGGCGCTGGTGTTCTTCCCGCTGTACTTGACGGGGCATGCCGGAGGCCCGCGCGAGCTGCTGATCATGCTCACGGCCCTGGCGATGGGCGTGATCGGCGGGATCGACGACCTGCTCAAGATTCGCTCGCGGATGCGCGGCAAGGGCAAGAAGGAACTGTTGGCCCGCGAGAAGTTCCCCCTCCAGTTTCTGGTGGGTCTGGCCTTCGCGTACTTCGCCGCGCCGCTCGCCAGCCACGAACTGCTGCCCAGCCTGGGCACCGTGCCGGACATCATCCTGCTGACGCTGGTGATGGTGGGAGCCGTGAACGCCTTCAATTTCACCGACGGGCTGGACGGGCTGCTGGCGGGCGTGGCGATGATCGTGCTGTTGCCGCTGCTGGCGGTGTCGCCCGTCAGTGCGCTGCTCGCCTCGGCGCTGCTGGGCTTCCTGTGGTTCAACGCGCACCCCGCGCGGGTCTTCATGGGCGACATGGGTAGCCACGCCATCGGGGCCGTCGCGGCGGGCGCCTACGTGCTGTATGCCGACGTCTGGCTGCTGCCCCTCGCGGCCATCATCCCCGTCGTCGCGGTCCTGAGTGTGGCGATTCAGGTGATCTCGTTCAGGACGCGCGGCCGACGGGTATTCCGCATGAGTCCCATCCAGCACCACTTCGAGCTGAGCGGCTGGCCCGAGACGCACGTCACCGCACGCTTCTGGGTGGTCACGGCGGTGGCGACGGCGGCGGTGTGGTGGATTCTGGGGGGCAGGCCGTAGGCCGGTTGTAGGGTGTGGGTTGTCGGTTGTGGGGGCGAAAGCAAGAGCTTTTGCTCCCACTTTTCTTTTCCCGCAGCCCACAACCCCTCTACACTTGCCCCCGTGACCCACCCCCTCCCCGATCTTGCGGCTCTCCTCGCCCGGCGCGCGCACCTGCCTGCCAGGGGCACCACCGTCTTCCGCGCGGCCCACACGACGGAGACGGGCGGCCTGTTCGCACTGGACCTGGCGGGCGACGCGGCGGTGCTGAGCCTGTACACGGACCTGACGGCCGAGGAGGAGGCGCGGCTGGCCGGGGCGTGCGGGGCCTTGCCGGGGGTGGCGGGGGCCTACCTGAAGCGCCGCCCGGTGGAGGCCCGGCACGCGGCGAATGTGGCGCGCGAGTGGCTCTCGCCGCCCGGGCCGGTGTGGGGCGAGGCGCGGCCCGAGGTGACGGCCCTGGAGAACGGCGTGCCCTTCCTGCTGCGGCCCGGCGCGGACCTGAGCACCGGGCTGTTCACGGACGCGCGGCCTGTCCGGGCCTGGGTGCGGGACCGGACCCCGCCGGGAGGCCGAGTGCTGAATACCTTCGCCTACACCTGCGGCTTTGGCCTGAATGCGGCTCTGGCAGGCGCAGGGACCGTGAAGAACGTGGACCTCTCGCGCAAGGTGCTGGCCTGGGGACAGGAAAACTACGCCCTGAGCGGCCTGCCCGCCCCCGGTACGGACTTCCTGTACGGTGACGTGTTCGAGTGGCTGGGGCGGCTGGCGCGGCGCGGCGACGTGTTCGATCTGGTGATCCTCGACCCGCCCAGCTTCGCGCGGGGCAAAGCGGGCGTGTGGCGGGCCGAGCGCGACTACGCGCGGCTGGCGGCCCTGGCCGCAGGCGTGACGGCGCCGGGAGGCCAGCTCCTCGCCCTGACGAACCACGCGGGCGTGACCGGGGCGGCCTTCGAGCAGCTGGTCACGGCGGGGCTGGGAGAGGCGGGGCGGCGCGGACGCATAAGCGCAAGGCTCGGCGCGGGCGAGGATTATCCCGGCGCGACCCACCTCAAGGCGCAGGTCTGGACGCTGGGGTAGGGCGGCGCTCCGTTGCGTTAAGGTTGCCAAAAAGTAGCAACATTTCTACGCCCCGCCCTAGCGGTCCCGATGCGGCGCGGGCACGAACGGCGAAGGCTCCCCGCCGATGAAGGTGCAGGCCACGTCGCCCAGCGCCAGCTCCTGGCCCACGTCGCTATGAACGGCCGTGACCTGCCTCAGCACCACGTCCACGACCTCGCCCGCCTCGATGCGGCTCAGCTCCTCCGGTGTCACGAAGGCGCTGATAGAAACGTTTCCCAGCACGAGATGGACGAATTCGCTGGCGCTGGACATACCTCAGGATACCTCCGCGCTCCCTGTGGCCCACCTCACTTCGTTTTCTAAAGTGGGCGCTATGCTGGGGGCATGACGCAGACTTCAGGCTCTCCCACAGCCGCCGAGCAGCAGCAGGTGCTGGTGCCCCTCACCACCCCGGAGGAGGTGGACACCTTCCTGGTGGAGTACCCGCTGGCGGCGGTGTTCAAGGCGGGCACCTGCCACAAGACCATGCAGGGCTTCGGGGTGCTGGAAACCTTCCTGCAAAAGCACGAGCTGCCGGTGGGCTTTATCCGCGTGGTGGACTGGCGGCCGGCCAGCAACCACGTGGCCGAGCTGACCGGCATCCTGCACCACAGCCCGCAGTTCATCCTGTTCCGGGACGGGCAGCCGCAGTTCGAGGTGAACAACTGGGACATCACCCCCGAGGCGCTCGCGCCCGTCTTCGAGGCGCAGGTGCCGCGCCGCAGCGGCGAGGGCACGGTGGCGACCGACGACAACGTGGAGCCGTACCGCCGCCTGATGCGCGCGTACCTGGACGGGCAGCTCAGCGACTGGGCCTTCCAGGACCAGTACGTAACCCTGTTCCGCGACGACGCCAGCCTGCGCAGCCAGCGCGAGTTCGAGGCCCTATCTCGTCTGTTCGGTGATCCCGACGCGTATCACGGCGGTCTGCACCAGCTCGGTGCCCCCGAGGAACGCGGCGACCTGAAGGCCCGCGTGCAGGCCCTGCTGGCCGAACTCGGCTGATCCCCCGCTTTTTCCCTCCGACCCGTCCGGCCGCCTTCCGGGCGGGTTTTTCGTGTCCTGCACATGAGCAGGAGGTGGCGGCCACGTGAGGTTTCGCGCAAATGTAAGCGGCACGTAAGAGCCGGTGGAGTGTGATGGGTGCAGCACTCTTTCCGCCGCCGTGACGTTCCGGGTACGGACCACGGCCTGACCCGCTTTCCTTCTCTCTCCACGGACTTCCTGACTGCTATGTCGACTCCCCAACCCCGACTTTCTGTGCCGCTGGACCAGGCCGTCTACGTTCAGCTCTGCACCGACCACTACCCCTGGACCGAGGTGACGGTGGACCTCGCGGCGCGGCAGGCGCAGGGCCTGAGCGGTGTCTTCGACGCGCAGCAGGGGCCGGACTGGGCGCGGTTCGTATGGGTGCGCGGCATACTGCGGGGCGGCTTCACCGCCGCCGGGGACGCCGCCTGGCCCGCGGTCCTGGCCGCCCTGCCGCGCGCACAGGTGACGCTCGCGACGCTTGATCCGGCGCTGGCGGAACTGGTGTGGTCCAGCCGCACCCAGGCTCCGCAGCAGCTGGAGGAGCACTGGCCGGAACTGCAAGGCACGCTGGAACGGCAGCGGTTCTCCGGGGTGCTGCTGGGCGGGCGGGCGTGCAGCTTCTGGGAAGGGGGCCGGGCCATCGGCGGCACGTTGCCCCCTGCCGGCGTGGTTTGCACGACCCTCTCGCGGCTGCCGGGCGGCATGGTCACCCACGCGGCGTTGCTGGACTTCTGGCGTGACCTGATCGCTGCCACGCACCGGACAGCTCCCCTTGATGAGGCGTGGCGGCAGGTGAGCGTGCGTTTGGCCGGACAGCATCCCTGCCTCGATCCCTTTGCGCGGGAAGTCGTGGTGCAGGGCGGGCAGCTGCACGTCGAGGCAGACGTGCCCCCCACCGAGGCGCAGCCGGCGTTGCTGGGGGCCTTCCAGGCGACCCTGGCCCGGCTGGGCCTGCGCCTGACCGATCTCCCGCTGACTGAGCTGTCCGGGCGACCGGAGTGGGCCGCCGCCGGCCTGGAGGCCCTGTGACCGCTCCGCAGGCCGCCGGTGTCCCCAGCTGGCCGCCCGGCCTGACGGGTGACACGCCCCTGCCCTTCGCGGTCTGGCGCGTGCTGCATCACGTGGACGGTGTGCGGGGCGTGGCCGAGGTCGCGCAGCTGGCCCGGACCACCCCGCAGGAGGTCGCGGCGGCGGTCGCGCAGGCCACCGCCTGGGCCAGCCGCGCCACGCAGCGGACCCAGCCGGTGACGGACGCGTCCGCCCAGGCCGTGACCGAGTGCGTGATCGCGGTGGTCGGCCCGATGGGCGAGTTTCTGGTGGACGACGTTCTCGACGAGTTGGGGGGCGGCGCGACCCTGAGTGCGCTGCTGTCCAGGGTGGCCGCGCAGCTCAGCGAGGCCCAGGTGCAGGCGTTCGTGCGGCATCTGCGCGCGCGGGGAATCGCGTGACGGCCCGGCATCTCTCTCTCATTTTCCGGCAATTCAAGCCGTGGTGGCCCGGCGGCCCGTCCTCTGAGGGGACGACCGGCCCGGCGGCCAGGAAGGGCAACCCATGAAGTACACGGTCGTGATCCGTCAACCCGTTCCGGACAAGGTCCGTCCGGCCCTCGAACAGCAGCTCGTGGAGCGCTTCGGGCTGTCGAGCGAACAGGCCCAGCGTCTGGCTGCGCGCCGCTCGGGCCGCCTGATGAAACCCACCGGGCGTCCCCGGGCAGACCTGCTGCTGCGTGTCTTTCAGGATGTGGGCGCACAGGTCGCGCTGGAGGAGGTGCGGGAGGAGACCGGCGTGCTGGAAGGGCCGTTCCAGGGGGCGCCGCAGACCCCCGCCGTGCTGCGCGCCGTGCCCGACCCCGCAGGCGGCGTGACGCTCGCCCCACCCGTGCCGGACTTCGGGGCCTTCGAGTCGCCTGCGGCGCTGGGGACGGGGACCGCCCGCACGGCGGAGAGTTCGGTGGAAGCGCCCTTCGCGGCCCCGTCCCGGGAAGGGGTGGGCGTGCTGACCCTGCCCGCCGACGATGCCTGGGCCGACCTCTCGGCCGACCCCTTCGCGCCGGGGGGCCTGGGTGCGGACCCGTTCGCTGCGCCTGTCGCGCCCGTGCCTGCCGCCGTGCCCGCCCCCGCAGCGTTCATCGCCCCGCCTGCGCCGCAGGGGGAAGAGGTGGCCGCGCCCACCCCGGTTCCGCAGCCCGACGCTGGCGCCAGCGCGGATATCTGGTCGGACTTCACGGGTGCCCTGACCATCCACGACGCCAAGCCGCAGGAGGAGGCGGGCGGCGCTGCCCCCGAGATGTTCCTGACCACCGTCGCGGGTGAGGCCCGTGGGCCGCTGGGCCGCCGCCGCAGCCTGGCGCGGCAGATGACCTTCGGGGCGCTCGCGCCGCTGGCCCTGTCCACCGCGCTCACGCTGGGGCTGCTCACGGCCATCCTGCCCAGCCTCCAGCGGCAACTGGTGCAGCAGAACGCCGAGGCGGTCGCGGTGGCCGTCGGCACCAGCCTGGACACCCGCGATCAGGAAACCGTGAATGCCCAGCTCGACGCGCTGCTCAAGCGTTCGGCGGTGGGCTTCGTGCGCGTGGAGCTGCCCGACGGCACCACCTACTTCCGCAGCCAGAACCCGCAGCTCGACGGCACGTTGCAGGGCCGCGTCGCCGGCTTCGTGAAGGACAACCCCGAGACCGGCACCTTCGTGACCAGCGGCAGCGCCGCCGACGCCTACCGCGAACAGCTCAAGCAGCTCGAGGATGTCGGCGCGGGCGAGTCGCCCCAGGCGAAGGAACTCCGCACCCTCGCCGAGGCCCAGGACAACCAGCATGCCGAGCGCACCAGCTACGTGGTGAGCCGCCTGGGCGTGGTGGACAGCGGGAACGGGCAGCGCACCACAGCTGCCGCCACCCAGGACACCTCCGACCTGCTGTACCGCATCGCGGTCGGTGTGCCGACCAACGAGGCGCAGGCCAACCTGAGAAACACGCTGCTCCTGGTGCTGGGCGTGTCGCTGCTGGCGCTGGTCCTGGCCGCGCTGCTGGCTCTGCGCGCCGCGCGCCGCGTCGTGCAGCCCATCGAGCGCCTGGTGAAGGTGGCCGACGCGATCAGCATGGGCGACCTGACCCGCCCGGTGCAGGCCGACCGCAACGACGAGATCGGCGACCTCGCCCAGGCCCTCGAACGCATGCGCCTGAGCCTGGAATCGGCCATGGACCGGCTGCGCCGCCGCAAGCGCGGATAAGGGGAGGGCCGGAAACGGGCGGCGGTGCGTGGGGATCAACTCTCACGCACCGCCGCCCGTTTCCCCTCACTCCTCCAGCCGGAACGCCTCCCGCAAGCCCGCCTCGGCGGCCTCCCGCGCGGCGGCGGGGGCATAGGACAGCGCCAGGACCGCGCGGTAGGTCCGCACCGCCAGCTCGCGGTCGCCCTGCGCGTCCCGCACCTGCCCCAGCCGCGCCAGGACCAGGCCGGGCAGGCTGCGGGGCAGGTCGTCGGTGAGGGCGTGTGCGGCGCGTTCAAGCAGGGCGCGGGCACTCTCCAGATCACCGACCGCGAGGTAGACCCCGGCGGCGGCGGCCTCCAGCTCGGCCCTGGGCGTGACCGCGTCGCCCGGTTCGCGGTCCAGGGCCGCGAGCAGCGCCCCCAGGTCATCGTCTTCGCGCAGTTGCCAGGCCCGGTCGGCCAGGGCGCGCAGGCGGGAGGTCTCGCCGGGGGTAAAGCCCTCCAGTCCGGGCAGCCGGGCCGTGGGCCACCGCGTCAGCAGCTCCGGGAGGTCGTCCAGCGGGACCAGCACCACGCCGCCTTCCCCCGCATTCAGCGCCGCCGCCACCGCTGTCAGCCGCCGTTCCCGCCAGCGCGTCCCCGGTCCCTCGTCCAGTGCCGCGCGGATCGCCGCGTGATAGGTCCGGGCCGCCTCCAGCACCTCGGCGCTGAATGCACGCTGGACGGTCAGGGGGGCCGTCAGGACCGCCGCGAACGCCTGCTCGGCCTGCCCCGCCTCGCGCAGCCGCGTCCGGCCCTGGGGGTACTGGCTCAGGAAGGCCACGAGCTGGGCGTGATCGGCCTCGGCGTCGGGCAGCGACAGGGGCAGCTCCCGGACCGGGAAGCCGGCGGCGGGCAGGGCGTCGCGCAGGGGGTGGTCGGGGTCGGTGCCGCTGGCCCACAGCACCTCCGGCACGGGCAGGCCAGCCGCACGCAGGTGACGCAGCACCTCCACGACCGTCCCGGCGTTGAACTGCGGTTGCAGGCGCAGCAGGTCGCCCAGGTCGGGCAGCAGGGTCAGGCTCATATGTTCTTCCTTCTGTTCCTGTGGCAGCCCGACGCGAGAAAGGGTGTTTGGGCAGACCGCCTCATGCCAGGTCACGCGGGCGGTACGTGACGGCCTCGGCCAGATGGGCTTCGCGGATGTCGGCGCTGCCCGCCAGGTCCGCCACGGTGCGTGCCACCCGCAGCACCCGGTCGAAGCCGCGCCCGGTCAGGTTCAGTTGCCGGGCGGCGGCGCGGATAAAGGCGTCCGGGCCGGGCGCGAGCGGCGCGTGCTGCCGCAGGGCCTGTCCGGCCAGGTCGCTGTTGCGGGTGCCCTGCCGCGCCAGCATGGTTTCGCGGGCGCGCACGACCCGCCGACGGACCGGGGCGCTGCCCTCGGCCTCGGGCGCGCGGGTCAGTTCGTCCACGGTCAGGCGGGGGACGCGCACGATCAGGTCGATGCGGTCGAGCAGCGGCCCGCTGAGGCGCGCGGCGTAGCGGGTGCGTTCGGCGGGCGTGCAGGTGCAGGCTTTCTCGGGGTCGCCGCTGTGGCCGCAGGGACAAGGATTCATCGCCCCGATCAGCTGGAACCGTGCGGGATAGCTGACGGTGGCACGGGCGCGGCTGATCGTCACCTGCCCGTCTTCGAGGGGCTGCCGCAGGGTTTCCAGCGCCTTGCGCGAGAACTCGGGGAATTCATCGAGAAAAAGGACCCCCCGGTGCGCCAGGCTCACCTCGCCGGGCCGGGGCACGCTGCCGCCGCCGATCAGTCCCGCGTCGCTGACCGTGTGGTGCGGCGCGCGGTAGGGGGCCTGCCCGACCAGCCCACCCCGCGCGGCGAGCAGCCCGGCGGCGGAGTGGATGCGTGTGACCTCCAGCGCCTCCCCGCGTGTGAGGGGCGGCAGCAGGCCGGGGGCGCGGCGGGCCAGCATGGTCTTGCCGCTGCCCGGCGACCCGATCAGGAGCAGGTTGTGCCCCCCCGCCACCGCGATTTCCAGCGCCCGCTTGGCGGCGGTCTGGCCCTTGAGGTCCGCGAGGTCGAGCAGCGCCGTCTCGGCGGGCGCGGGCTGGGGCGGCGGCGTGGTGGGCAGGGGTGTTTGCCCCGACAGGTGGCGCACGGCGTCGAGCAGGGTGCGCGCCCCGTGGACCGTGACCCCCTCGATCAGGGCCGCTTCCGTCGCGTTCCCCTCCGGCAGCAGGGCGGGGCGGCCTTCCTGCGCGGCCAGCAGCGCCAGATTCACGGCTCCCGCGATGGGCCGCAAAGAGCCGTCCAGCGCGAGTTCCCCGGCGCTGACCACCCCGGCTAGGGCGTCTGCCGGGAGCATCTCCTGGGCCGCCAGCAGGCCCAGCGCGATGGGCAGGTCGTACAGCGGCCCCTCCTTCCGGAGGTCGGCGGGGGCGAGGTTCACCGTGATGCGGGCGGCGGGAAAAGGTAGGCCCGCGTTCCGCACGGCGGCGCGCACCCGCTCGCGGGCCTCGCTGACGGCCTGGTCGGGCAGGCCGACCACCGTGAAGGCGGGCAGGCCCGGGGATACGTCCACCTCCACCTCGACGGGCACGGCGTCCACGCCAATCAGGGCCACGCTGCGGACGCGGGCCAGCATCAGCGGGTCACCGGTGGCAGGCCCGCCACGCCGACCGTGCCCGGCCCCGCGTGGACCAGCAGCACGGCGGCGACCTCGCGCGTCTGGGTCACCCGCACGTTCCTGAGGGCCAGTTCTCCCGCGAGCCGTTGCGCGTCTTCCGGGTTTCCGGCGTGCAGCACGGTCGCCTCGCGGTCCGGGGGAAAGCTGCGGACCAGCTCGCGCAGCGCCGGATGAAAGCCCCGCACGCGCGAGACGGCCTCCACCCGCCCGCCCTCGACCCCGATGACGGGCCGGACGTTCAGCACCTTCGCGGCGGCCCCCGCCACCCGCGACAGCCGGCCCCCGGCGATCAGCCAGTGCAGGTCCTGCGGCACCAGGCGCAGAAACACCCGTTCGCCGTACCCGGTCAGGGCCGCCGCCACACTGCCCAGGTCGCGGCCCGCGTCCAGCCACGCCCGCGCCTGCCGCACCGCTCCGCCCAGCCCCACGCTGACCGCCTGGGTGTCCACCACCTGCACGCGCCCCGCGAACGCCTGCGCGGCCTGCACCGCCGCCGCAAAGGTGCCGCTCAGGGACGAGGCGACCGGCAGGCACAGCGCGCGCTCCGCCGTTTGCAGCGCCGCCTCGTAGTGCCGGGCAAAGTCGTCGGGCGTGCCCTGACTTGTCCGGGGGGCCGCGCCCGCGAGCATCCGCGCGCACAGGGCCGGGTTGGTCATCACCTCCAGGCCGGGGCGGATCAGGGTCCCGGGATCGCTGTACACCACGCCGCCGACCTCCAGCGTCAGCGGCACGGCGGACACCCCCAGCGCCGCGCACTCCGCCGCGCCCAGATCGGCTGTGCTGTCGGTCAGCAGCGCCACACGTTCACGTCTCACGGGCGCAGTCTAGCGGCCCTGCCCAGGTGGAACCGCCGCAACCCTGCGGTCACGGTGGGGGAGGGGCGCGCCTGACCTGGGCGGCGCGGCCCCCGTCCGTCCGGGTGTATGCTCCTGGCACTTTTCCTTCGCCTCTGCCCGCGTGGTGGCTGTTCGCCTGCCCTCCTCTTGCCCGGCCTCCGCAGGTCTGGCGTCTGGTTCTGGAAAGGGTCCGGTGGTCTTTTATGCCGTCTGTTTCGTCTGAAACTGTCTTTCCCGGAAAGGGCAGGAGTCCCGTCCGGATCGTGAGTCTCGCCGGGCACAGTGGCGCGGGAAAAACCACCCTCTCGGAGGCCCTGCTGGTTCACGGCGGGGCCTTGGCCCGTCCGGGGCGGGTGGAGGACGGCACCACCCAGAGTGACCACACCGACGCCGAAAAAGGGCACGGCTTCTCGATCTCGACCGGCGTGCTGCGCCTGAACGCCGGCGGGACCGATCTCACGCTGCTGGACACCCCCGGCTACGCCGACTTCGTGCGCGAGATTCGCGGCGGCATCCGCGCGGCGGATTCGGCCCTGATTCTGGTCAGCGCGGTCAGCGGCGTGGAGGTCGGCACCGAGCGCGTCTGGGCCACCGCCGACCGCTTTTCCATGCCGCGTGTGGTCGTGATCGCCAAGATGGACCGCGAGCGCGCGAACTTCCACGCGGTGCTGGCCGACATCCGCGCCAGCCTGGGGGGACCGGTCGCGGCGGCCTTTCTGCCGGTGGGCGAGGGGCCGGAATTCCGGGGCGTGGTAGACGTGCTGGCCGCCGAGCCGGACAGCGTGCCCGGCGAATTGCGTGCGCCGCTGCGCGAGGCCCGCGAGGCGCTGGTGGACGCCACCGTGGAAACCGACGACGCCCTGATGAACCGCTATCTGGAAGGCGAGGAGATCGCCCCCGAAGAACTGCGTGCCGCCTTCCTGCGGGCGGTTCACGCGGGCACCCTCTTCCCGGTGATTCCGGTCAGTGCCGAGACGGGCGTGGGCGTTCCCGAACTGCTGACCCTGATGGAAAAAGGCCTGCGCAGCGCCGAGGAGCGCGGTGTGCTGACCGGTCTGGACGGCCAGACGCGCGAGCCGACCGCCGACGCCCCCGCGAGTGCGCGCGTCTGGCGCGTCTCGGTGGACCCCTTCGTGGGCAAGCTGGCGTATATCCGGGTCTGGAGCGGCACCCTGCGTCCCGGCGACACCCTGCGCAACACGACGCGCGGCGTGGACGTGAAACCCGCCCACCTGTACGTGGTGAGCGGCAAGGAGCTGACCGAAGTGCCCGAACTCCGCGCCGGGATGATCGGCGTGCTGACCAAGCTGCCCGACCTTCATACCGGCGACACCCTGGCCGACCCCGCGCACCCCATCGAATACGACCCGCTGCTGCTGCCCGACCCGGCCCACACCGTCGCCCTCTTCCCCAAGACCCGCCAGGACGAGGACCGCCTGGGCGCGGCCCTGACCCGCCTGCTGGATGAAGACCCCACCCTGCGCTTTGCCCGCGAGGGGCAGACCGGCGAGCTGCTGCTCTCGGGCATGGGCGACATGCACACGACCATCGCGGTGGAGAAGCTGGCGGCGCTGGGCGTGAACGTGGACACGGGGACGCCGCAGATTCCCTACCGCGAAACCATCCGCGCGCCTTCGCAGGCGCAGGGCAAGCACAAGAAACAGTCGGGCGGACACGGCCAGTACGGGGACTGCCACCTGCGCCTCGACCCCGGCGAGGGCAGCGCCTTCCGCTCGGAGGTGGTGGGCGGCGCGATTCCCGGCAAGTACCTGCCCAGCATCGAGAAGGGGGTGGGGGACGCGATGGGCAAAGGGCCGCTGGCGGGCTACCCGATGCAGGACGTGCATGTGGCCGTCACCCACGGGTCTTACCACGACGTGGACTCCAGCGACCTCGCCTTTCGCACCGCCGGGGCGCTGGCCTTCCGCAACGCGGTGGAAGGGGCCAAACCCACCCTCCTCGAACCCGTGATGCTGCTGAAGGTGCGCGCGCCCGCCCAATTCACCGGCGACCTGATCGGCGACCTCCAGACCCGCCGCGCCCGCGTGCAGGGCATGGACCCCGAAGGCACCGTCATCACCGTGACGGCGGTCGTGCCCCAGGCCGAACTCCAGACCTACAGCGCCGACCTCCGCAGTCTGACCGGTGACCGGGGGGCCTTCAGCGTGAAGCCCTACGGCTACCAGGACCTCCCCGAACATCTGGCGAAGAAGGTGATCGAGGCGCGGAAGGCGGCGGCAGCGGGGTAGGGGAGTCGGAAAGCGGGGTGCGATCCGCACTGAGAGACGCTCGGGCGCACCGTTCCCCGCGCACCGCGTACCATTCCCCCCATGACCCCGTCCACCCTGTCCCGCGTCCTCGCCGACCTCCGTTCCGATACCGTCACCACCCCCACGCCGGAAATGCGGGAAGCGATGGCACAGGCTGCCGTCGGCGACGACGTGTATGGCGAGGACCCCACCGTCAACCAGCTTCAGGCCGAGGTCGCGCGCCTGACCGGTCACGAGGCCGGGCTGTTCATGCCCAGCGGCACCATGACCAACCAGGTGGCGATCGCGCTGCACACCCGCCGGGGCGAGGAGGTGGTCTGCGCCGAGGGTTCTCACATCTACGAGTGGGAACTGGGCATGATGGCGACCTTTTCCGGCGTGGTGCCGCGCTTCGTGCCCGCGCCGCTGGGTGTGCCCGACCCGGAGGGGGTGCGCCTGGCGGTGCGTCACTCCGTCCACCAGTCCCCCACGGGCATGATCAGCCTGGAAGACACCCACAACAAGGCGGGCGGCACCGTGATTCCGCTGGAGGTGCTGGCGGCCGTCCGCACGGTCGCGGACATGGAGGGCCTGCCGCTGCACCTCGACGGGGCGCGGGTGTTCAATGCGGCGGCGGCCCAGAACGTGCCCGTTTCGGACATTACCCGGCACTTCGACACGGTCAGCGTGTGCCTCAGCAAGGGGCTGGGCGCGCCGGTCGGGAGCGTGCTGGTCGGCAGCGCCGCCGCCATGAAGCAGGCGCACCGTTACCGCAAGATGATGGGCGGCGGGATGCGGCAGGCCGGGGTGCTGGCCGCCGCCGCATTGGTCGCGTTGCGGGACGGCCCTGATCGCCTGAGAGAAGACCACCGCCGCACCCGCCAGCTCGCGGAGGCGCTGGTGGAAGCAGGCTTCGATGTGAATCTGGCTGCCGTGCAGACCAACATCATCTACGCCACCCTGCCGGACGCGGCGGCCCAGGTCGCCCGCTGGGCCGAGCAGGGGGTGCTGGCGAGTGCCCTCGGCCCGGATTCGGTGCGCTTCGTGCTGCACCATCAGGTCAGCGATGAGGCGCTGGCGGAGGCCATCCGGGTGCTGACCGCCTGAATAAACTTTAGGACGATGCCCCGTTCCTCCGCCCCGCGCTAGGCTGACCCCATGACGGCCCCGGACGTGACGCCCGCCCACCCGCCCTCCGCGTCTCTTCCCGGCATTCGTGCCGTGAACGGCAACCGCGCCGCGCTGACGCTGCTGCTCGCTCAGAACGTGGTGTCGGCGCTGCTGCTGGCCGCCCACGTGCCGCTGGGCACGGCGCTGCTGGGGGCTTTCGTGGCAACGGTGCTGATCGGCCTGCTGGCCTTCCGGCCCACCCTGACGGCGCTGGTCCGGGACACCCGCTGGCGCACGCCGCCCTCCTGGGGGCTGGCGCTGGCGGCCTTTGTGCTGGCGTTTCTGGCCTCGCGGGCTTTTGCGCTGGCCTACGTGACGCTCTTTCCGCAGGGTGCGGACGCCATTCCGCAGTTCCTGAGCCACGGCCCGGACCTCTGGGTGCTGGTGCTGGCGGCGGGCGTGCTGGTCCCCTTCGCGGAAGAGGTGGCCTTCCGGGGCCTGATGCTGCGCGGGCATGAGCGGGCGGCGGGCTTCCTGGTCGCGGCACTGACGACCACCTTCGCCTTCGGGATCGCGCACGGCGTTCCGGCGAGCGTGGCAGGCATCCTGCCCCTGGCCTACGCGCTGGCGCGGCTGACGCAGCACACCGGCAGCCTGTGGAACGCCGTGATCGTCCACGCGCTGAACAACACCCTCGCGGTGGGGCTGGGCGCGTTCGTGGCGGGCCGCAATCTGGGGGACACGGCGCAGGCCACCGCCATGCTGCAAAACCCGGCGCTGGCCCTCCCGGTCGCTCTCGGGTCGCTGCTGTTCGGGACCGCCGTGCTGGCCGTGCTGCACCTGTGGCTCACGCCGAAGCCGGACCCGCAGGTGCGCAGTGCCCCCGGCCCCTGGCTGAGTGCGGCGTACATCGGCGTCGTGCTGTTCGGGCTGGCGTCGGCGGCCTTCACCTTCCCGGCCGTGCAACAGGCCCTCAGCGGTCTGCGCGGCGCGCTGCGCTGAGGCCGATGCTCAAGCGGCTGCGCGCGTTCGCCCGGCACCTGGGGGGAGAGCTGCTGGCCCTGAGCCTCGCCGCCCGCGACCCGCGCACGCCCTGGCCTGCCCGCGTGCTGGCGCTGCTGGTCCTCGCCTACGCCCTGAGTCCCATCGACCTGATTCCCGACTTCATCCCGGTGCTGGGGCAACTCGACGATCTGTTGCTGGTGCCCGCCGGGCTGTGGCTGGCCCTGCGCCTGATTCCGCCGCAGGTGCTGGCCGACGCCCGCGCGCAGGCCGCCGCCCAGCCGACCCGCCTGGCCCGCAGCGCGTGGGGGCTGGCGTTGATGCTGGTCCTGTACGCACTGGCGGCGTACCTGCTGTGGTCCTGGTGGGCGCACCGTTCCTGAGGGGCCGCTAGAGTGGCCGGATATGGCCCGCCGTCCCCGCCCTGCCCCCACGCCGCCCCCTCCCCCGGAAGCGCCGCCCGCCGCCGAACTGCTGACCGCACCCCGCGCCTTTTTCGAGCGGCTCCGCGCCGCCGGGCCGAAAGCGTGGCGGTACGTGGCTCCGGTCCTGCTGGCCGCCGTGCTGGCGGGCGTGCTGTATGCGCTGCTGCTGCGGCCCGTCGTGGCGGCGACGGCTGGAGGTGGGAACCTGGCCCCGGCCTTCACGGCCCACGTGACCAACGCTTTCGGCACCTTCTTCCTGACGGTGTTCAGCGCCGGACTGATGGCGGGCCTGGGCCATCTGGGCGCTGGCCGCGAGGGCCGCGCGGCGGAGGTCTACGGCGCGACCTTCGTGCTGCTGCCGCCTCTGTACCTGGGGCTGGCGGTGCTGCTGCTGGTGCTGCCGCAGCCCCACTGGCCGTCCTTTTTCCTGGAGTCGGATGTGCTGCACCGCCAGCAGACGACGTTGCGGGCACTTGCCCACTGGCCCCTGACCCGCGTCACCGTGCTGGTGATGCTGCTGGGCACGCTCGCCCAGTTCGCCTTCGCCTACCGGGGCTTTCTGACGCTGACCGGCGACCGCCGCCGCGCGCTTCTCGGGACGTTGCTGCCCTTGGTGCCCGCGCTGGGGCTGACCGGGTTGGGTCTGGCCCCGCTGCTGGCCGCGCTGTTCTGACCGGAGAGGGGGCCCGCTTACCCGAACACGCTCCGGGCAGGGTCCCACAGCCGCCACAGCTCGTAGACGCCGATCAGCAGGTGAAGCGCCAGCTTGGCGGCGAGGCCGGTCAGCAGGCCGACCAGGGTGCCCCAGGCGGCGCGCACCGCTGCGCCCAGGGGCTTGCGGACCACGACCAGTTCCGCGATCAAGGCTCCCGCCAGCGGCCCCACGATCAGCCCGAACGGAATCAGAAGACCGACCAGCCCGCCGATCAGCGCGCCCCACACGGCCTGCTGGCTGCCGCCGTACCGCCGCGCACCCCACGCCGAGGCCACGTTGTCCACCAGGCTGATCAGCACCGTGATCACCGCGAAGGTCAGCAGAAAGGGCAGGTCCGGCCAGAGCTGAAACCCGTCCAGCAGGGTCGCCGCGACCGTTCCGGCAAAGATGATCACGGTAGCGGGCAGGGCGGGCACGAAGGTCGCCACCATGCCGATGATCCACGCGAGCAGAAAGACGAGAAAAGCCAGGCTCATACGCCTGCCAGATACGGCCTGAGGGAGGTGGGGGTTCCGGGCCTGCCTCCCAGGCGACCTAACGGGCGTTAGGTTCCGTGCGGTAAGCTACCGCATGACCGAGACGAGCGACCCGGTGACCCTGAACCGCATCTCCTACCTGCCCGTTCCCGATGCGGCGCAGGTGCGTGAAGGCGTCAGCAAGCTGTGGGGCAAGGCCGAGAAGAACATCGGGTTCGTGCCCAACGTGTTCCGCGCCCAGGCGGTGAACGGTGAGCAGTTCCTCGCGTGGTGGAACTACTTCAACCTGTTGCTGAACAAGGAAGGCTACCTGACGAACGCCGAGCGCGAACTCGTGGCCGTCGTGGTTAGCGGGGTGAACCGCTGCCTGTACTGCGCGGTCTCGCACGGCGCGGCCCTGCGCGAGTTCCTGGGCGACCCCCAGAAGGCCGACGCCCTGGCCGTGAACTGGCGGCACGCCCACCTCACCGAGCGCGAGCGCACTCTGGCCGAGTACGCCGAGAAACTCACCCTGCACCCCGCCGAGGTCACCGCCGCCGATCTGGACCCCCTGCGCGCGGTGGGGCTGGACGACCACCAGATCATGGAACTGGTCCAGGTGATCGCCATGTTCAACATGACCAACCGTGTCAGCAGCGCGCTGGGGTTTGTGCCGAACGCGGAGTACCACACCCAGGGGCGCTAAGGGCGGGGCACTTCAGCGCGTCTTAAGCTGATGGCCTGTGGCCTCTGGCAACGGCTAGGCTGGGGCAAAGCCGATCAAGGAGGCCCAGCATGACAGACCGCAAAGGCGAGGGCGAAGGCGGCCAGCTTTCCGAAAGCGCCCACTCGCGCACCCGGAACGACAACGAGCCGACGCCGACGATTCAGCCGACCGATAACGCCCCCCAGCAGGACGAGAACGCGGGCAAGCACGGCCGGCCCACCGACGACTCCGACCCCGGCCATAGCTGAAGGGAGGACCATAGGAAGAGGAGCCGAGGCAAAAGCCCTGGCTCCTCTTCCTATGGTCTGACGTCTAGTAGCTGTAAAATCCGCGTCCGCTCTTGCGCCCGAGTAGCCCGGCCTGCACCATCTTCCGCAGCAGGGGAGAGGGGCGGTATTTGTCGTCGCCCAGGCCCGCGTGCAGCACTTCCATGATGGCGAGGCAGGTGTCCAGGCCGATAAAGTCCGCCAGCGTCAGCGGTCCCATCGGGTGATTCATGCCCAGCTTCATGATCTGGTCGATGGCCTCCGGTTCGGCCACGCCCTCCATCACGCACTGGATGGCCTCGTTCAGCATCGGCATCAGGATGCGGTTGGAGACGAAGCCGGGGAAGTCGTTGCATTCCACCGGCGTCTTGCCCATCGCGCGGGCCGCCTCCGTCACCTTCTGCGCCGTCTCGTCGCTGGTGGAGTAGCCGCGAATCACCTCGACGAGTTGCATCAGCGGCACCGGGTTCATGAAGTGCATGCCGATAAAGCGCTCGGGCCGCCCGCTCGCCGTGGCGAGGCTGGTGATCGGAATGGAGCTGGTGTTGCTCGCCAGAATCCCCTCCGGCTTCACGATCTCGCCCAGTTGGCGGAACAGCTGCGCCTTGATCGCCTCGTTTTCCACGATGGCTTCCACCACGATGTCGCAGTCCGCGAAGTCCGCCAACTCCGTCGTGAACTGGATGCGGCCCAGCACCTCGGCGGGCGTTTCCGTCAACCTGCCCTTCTCGTGCAGCTTGCCGAGGCTCTTTTCGATGGTGGCCCGCCCGCGCGAAAGAAACTCGTCTTTCACGTCCTGCACGATGACATCAAACCCGCTTTGCGCCGCAACCTGCGCGATACCGCCGCCCATCTGTCCTGCTCCGATGACTCCGAATTTCATGGTTGTCGCTCCTTACGTCGCTCCGTCTAACAGTCGAAAGGTCTAAGAGCCTAAGGGCATAGGTCTTCCAATTCTCTTAGACCCTTAGATTCTTAGACCCTGATACAGGCGCCCGCGCCTCACTCCACCAGGGCCACACCTTCAAGCGTCAGCGCCGGCCCCCGCTTGACCGGTGTGAAGGGCGTATATGTGTACTCCGAGCAGCCCTCCAGCACGAAGGGGTCGTCCTTGAAGACCTCTTCCAACTGCTCCTGACTCCCGGCATTCGCCAGCAGCACGCCGCCCTGCCCGCTGAGCATCCGGCCCGACACGAGGAAGAGGCCGGAGCGGTAGTGCTGATCGAGCCACGCGCGGTGGCGGGGCGTAACCTCCGCCAGTTCTTCAGTGGGCTTCAGGTAACGGCTGGTGATGACCCACAGGGTCGGCGCGTTCGTCTGCGTCATGCGGTTCAGCCTAGCGCGTTCAACTCAGCCGCTTCACGCTGAGGGCGAGGCCGTTGCCGCCGCCCATGCACAGGGTCGCCACGCCTGTTTCCTTGTCCTGCTGTCGCAGCGCGTACAGCAGCGTGACCAGGATGCGCGCGCCCGAAGCGCCGATGGGGTGCCCCAGGGCGACCGCGCCGCCGTTCACGTTCACCCGCGAAGGGTCCAGCCCCAACTCGCGCTGCACGGCGAGGCTCTGCACACTGAACGCCTCGTTCAGTTCCCAGAGGTCCACGTCGTTCACGCCCAGACCGATTTTTTCCAGCAGCTTCCGCGTGGCCGGCACGGGCGTCATCATCACCCACTCGGGGGCGAGGCCGCCCGTGGCGTAACTGGTGATCTCGGCCATCGGCGTCAGGCCGTGCGCCAGGGCCGCTTCCTCCGACATGACCAGCAGGGCGGAGGCCCCGTCATTCAGGCCGGGCGCGTTGCCCGCCGTCACCGTGCCGTCCGTCTTGAAGGCGGGTTTCAGCCGCGCCAGCGTCTCCGGGCTGGTGTCGGCACGCGGCCCCTCGTCGGTGTCCACGACCGTTTCACCCTTGCGGCCCTTGATGGTCACGGGCACGATTTCTTCCTGAAAGCGCCCGCCCTGCTGCGCCGCGATCGCCTTCTGGTGGCTGCCGGTCGCGTAGGCGTCCTGTGCTTCCCGCCCGATGCCGTACTTCTCGGCCACGCGCTCGCCGGTCAGGCCCATGCCCTCGTCGTTGATGGAGCACCACAGGCCGTCGTGCGTATTCGCGTCCAGCACCTGCGCGTTGCCCAGCCGGTAGCCCTTGCGTGCGCCGGGGAGGAGGTAGGGCGCGTTGCTCATGCTCTCCATGCCCCCCGCGAGCACGGCGGTCTGGTCACCCGCGCGGATGGACTGCGCCGCCAGAATCACGGCCTTGAGGCCCGAGCCGCAGACCTTGTTGATCGTCAGCGCGCCGACTTCGGGCAGCAGACCCGCTTTCAGGGCCGCCTGGCGCGCCGGGTTCTGCCCGCTTCCAGCCTGCACGACCTGCCCCATGATGACGTCCTCGACGAGTTCGGCGGGAATCCCGGCGCGGCGCAGCGTCTCGCGCAGGGCGGTGGCGCCCAGTTCGACGGCGGTGACGTCCTGCAAGGCCCCCAGGAACTTTCCGGTCGGCGTACGCGACGCCGAGACGATCACGGCTTTGTTCATGGCGGCAGTCTAGCGCGGGAAGGCTAACGGTCGTTAGGCTCCGTGCCCAGGCAGTCCAGCCACACCCGTTTCAGGAAGCCCCCGCGTTCGGCGGCCTTGCGTGCTCGCAGCATTTCCAGGTCCGCCGGGGTCAGGCCGTGAAGCGCGGCCAGCCCATGCAGCACTTCCAGCACGTCCGCGAGTTCTTCCGGCGGCCGGTCGGTGAGGTACTCCTGCGTCTCCTCCAGCAGCTTGTCCCGCAGCGCCCGCGCGTACTCGGCTTCGTCCAGCATGTGATAGACGTTCTCGGGAAACAGGTCGGGAATGCGGTCACGGACGAGCTTGGGCATGGGGGCACGCTACACCAAGCCTTTTGCGCGTGCGTGGTAGCCTCCGGGCATGTTTGAGGCGCTCGGGAACAAGTTGCAGGACATCCTCGACCGCGTGGGGCGGGAGAGCAAACTCACCGACGCGCAGGTCAAGACCGCCATGCGCGAGATCCGGATGGCCCTGCTCGAAGCGGACGTGAATTTCAATGTCGCCAAGGACTTCGTGGCGAAGGTCAGCGAAAAGGCCGTCGGGCAGGAGGTCACCGGATCGCTCAATGCCGGTCAGACCGTCGTGAAGCTCGTCCACGACGAACTGATCGAGACGCTGGGCGGCGAGAGCAAGCAGCCCACCCTCAAGACCGACGGGAATGTCTGGTTCATGGTGGGCCTCCAGGGCGCGGGCAAGACGACCAGCACCGGCAAGCTGGCCGCCTTTTACAAGAGCAAGGGCCGCCGCGTGCTGCTGGTGGCCGCTGACACCCAGCGCCCCGCCGCGCGTGATCAGCTGGAGGTGCTGGCAAAACAGGTGGGCGTGCCGGTCCTGAAGGTCGCCGACGGCGAAGCACCCCAGGAAACCAGGCGCCGCCTCGACGAGTACCTGAGGACCGATTACCGCGACCTGGTGATCGTGGACACGGCGGGCCGCCTCCAGATCGACGAGGCGCTGATGGACCAGCTCGCGGACCTTCAGACTGAACTCGCGCCCAGTGAGACGCTGCTGGTCGTGGACGCAATGACCGGCCAGGAGGCGCTGAACGTGGCCCGCGTGTTCGACGAGCGCGTGAAGCTCTCCGGCCTGATCATCACCAAGATGGACGGCGACGCGCGCGGCGGCGCGGCCCTGTCGGCGCGCAGCGTGACCGGACACCCGATCTACTTCGCAGGCACCAGCGAGAAGCTGACGGGCCTCGAACCCTTCTACCCCGACCGCGTGGCGGGCCGCATCCTCGGGATGGGCGACGTGCTGGGGCTGATCGAGCGCGCCCAGCAGGCCGACCTCAAGGCGATGGAGGTCAAGAAGCCCGGCGACTTCGACCTCGAAGACCTGCTGACCCAGCTGCGCCAGATTCGCAAGATGGGGCCGCTGGGCGACCTGCTCAAGCTGATTCCCGGCATGAGCCGCGCCCTGCCCGAAGGCTTCAACGTGGACGAGAAGCAGATTCAGCGCATCGACGCCATGATCTCCTCCATGACGGCCAAGGAACGCCGCAACCCGAAGATCATCGACGGGCAGCGCCGCAAGCGCATCGCGGCGGGCAGCGGCCACACCGTACAGGACATCAACCGCCTGCTGAAGATGCACGAGCAGATGAAGGACATGATGAAGATGCTCCAGCGCATGAGCGGCCCCGGCAGCAAGGGAATGGGCAAGGGTATGAAGCCCCCCAAGATGCCGCCCATGCCGCCCAATCTCAAACGCTGACGCGTTGTGCAGCGTTGACACCTTCCAGCACGCTCCCTATACTCAGGCCCGCTGATCGACGCCCCACATGGCGCAGCGCAGCGGGTCGTTAGCTCAATCGGTAGAGCAGCTGACTTTTAATCAGCGGGTTCCGGGTTCAAGTCCCGGGCGACCCACCAGAGAAGCCCCGTCTAAGACGGGGTTTCTTCTTTTCCGCAGGTCCGCTGCAATGCCACAACAGGCGGAAGTGCCACAACCGCGCCACAACTGACCCTAATTTGCTCCCCCGGCAACCGGGAAGAAGTCGCTCAGGTCAAAGGCCGCTTCTTCCCGCTGCTCGTCATAGAGATGGGTGTAGGTCCGCAGAGTGAAGCCCACGTCGGCATGTCCCAGGCGTTCGCTCACTGTTTTGGGGGGAATGCCCCGGCGAATCATCAGTGAGGCGGCGGTGTGGCGCAGGTCGTGGAAACGGATGACCGGCACGGCGCTCCTGTCCACAATCTCCCGGAACCAGCGGTAGAAGTTGCGTGGGTCGGTGGGCGTCCCGATTTCAGAGGGAAACACGAAGCCCTGCTCCTGCCAGGCCTCCCCGGCCCTGGCCCGTTCCACCGCCTGCCGTTCGTGGTGTTCCCGCAGCTTAGCCACCGTCCCGGGGGAAAGCACGATGCTGCGCCGGGACCCCGCTGTCTTGGGAGCCTGGAGGGCCGTCCCGACCTTCATGATGGTGGCCCTGCCCCGGATGATCCGGCCCGTGGCCTCAGTGCGGACCTCGACGAGGTTGCTCCTCACGGTGAGCTGCCCCCGCTCCAGGTCCACGTCCGACCATCGCAGCCCCAGAATCTCCCCGCGCCGCATCCCCGTCATTAGGGCCAGGTAAAAGGCCGCGTGGAGGCGGTGGGCTTCTGACGCTGCCAGGAAGGTTGCCACCTGCTCCGGGGTCCACACCTTCAGTTCCCCCCGCTCCGCTCTGGGCGGTTTCACGGCCTCGGCTACGTTCCGAGGCACCATCTGCCAGCGCACCGCCTGCCGCAGGGCCATCTTCAGGACCCGCAGGGCATAGCTGAGCGCGTGGGGAGACTTGCCATCCTTCCGCAGCGCGTTCAGGGTGCGCTCGACATCGAGGGGGCGCAGCTTCTCCAGCTTCACCCGGCCCAGGTGGGGCTTGAGGTTCAGCCGGGCTGTATCCCGGTAGGAGCGCAGCGTATTGGGCTTGACGCCGTCACGTTCCTTGGCCTCGATCCAGCGGTCCAGAAAGGCGGCCACGGTCAGCCCCTCGGCGTCGGCCAGCATCCCGGTGTGCAGTTCGGCGTGAAGGACACGCATCTTCTCGCGTACCTCGTCCTGGGTCTTGCCGCTGACCCAGCGCCGCTCCGGATTCCCGTCTGCGGTCATTCCCACCGTGACGCTGCCCTTCCAGCCGATGACCTTGCCATCCTTCTTCCGCTTGCTGATCGTGCCCTCGCCGTTCGCGCGCTTCGCCATGCGCTACCCCTCCCGCGTCTCGCCCGGCGTGAACCTCAGCACGTCCTCCAGGCCCAGGTCTTTTCCCGTAAGGCGGCGCAGCCCGTGAATCACCCGGTCCAGCAGGGCGAGGTCGGGGCGCTGGGTTTCCGCGTCGTACATAGCGCGGATGGTGTTCATGGCGATGCCGGTGTCCTTTTGAAGCGCGTACCGCGTCACGCCGTGCCCATCCATCGTCTCTTTGAGCTTCCAGGCCACCATGCCGCCCATGTTAGAGGTTGCTGTCATAGATAAGATAATATCATTACCTTGCAATGGTTTCAATACCCTGCTACTATAGGGGCACCAAAGAAGGGCAGGCAATCCGACCAAGAACCCCTGCCCTGCTTTGAGTCCATTCCGTAGGAGAAAGACAGATGAAGCCTACCACCCATCTTCCCACCCCCGACTTCCTGATCGTCCGTGTCACCCGGCAGGACGAGGAGCTGCTGTTTCATACCCACGGGGGCACCGTCCACGAGTTCCCTGCCGGGTCTGTCAGCCGGTGTGGTACGACTGCCCGGCCTGGAGTGTCGGTCCGTGACCCGGAAGCCCGGGAGGTGTATTCGGCACCCCTCACCCGGGATGCCCTGGCTCAGCTTGCCGTCTGCCTACACGGGGACGGAATGTATGCCTGGCTCGACACCCAGGCCTTCGGGCCATCGGTCCCAGTCACGGCCTGGGTCTATAAGGGGCAGGTCGTTTCCTACGTCACCGGGGCCGGGGAGACGGCCCTGACAGCCAGCCCGGCCCAAATCCGAGAGGGGCAGGTGGCCTACGTGAACGGGCTTTACACGGCCCTCCGGCTGGCCTGCCGGTTTGCCCACCTTGGAGCCGAGCCGGTCAGCTTTACCCCGGCCCCGGTCCCCTTTCAGAACGAAACTCTCTGTGATTCCTGTGGGCTGCCCACCACCGGGGATGAGGGGGAGCAGTGTCCCACCTGTCAGGCTCATGAACAGGCCTGGAATGCCGCCCTGGACGACCTCCGGGGCCGTCTCAGCCCGGTGCTGGACCATTGGGCTGCCCACTGGGCCGGGCAGGGGCTGCAACCCGTAGACCTCTCCTCAGCCGTGGAGATGGGGTTGGGCATCCTGAAGGGCCAACGGCTGGCCGGGTTCTGAGCCGGACGGGAATGAGAAGGGAGGCCACACAGCCTCCCTTTTTTTGGTTATTCCGGCTCGTCTTCTAAAACTGCCAGAAAGGCCTCGATGCCCCGTTCAGTGTTGACCTTTGGAGCCTCCCCCAGCCCCGAGGTTTTCCTGTCCCGGCCCTGCTGGTGCCCCTCCAGGGCCACTTGGACGACCTGCCACGGGACGACCCGCCTAAACGCTGCGCTCTTTGTCGCTGGCCTGCCCTGTGCGGCCAGAATGGCATCCCGCCCTGCCCGGACCAGGGCCGGGTCTACCCCTCCAGCCTCGGCCAGCCACAGCAACCCGGGAGAGCATTGAAACCTGCCGTAGACGAACCGAGCATCCCGGTTGCCGTCCTCTCTGCCGTAAGCCCCCGGCCCGGCATACTCGGCCAGCCAGCCCATCCAGTGTTCCTGCTGGGTTTTATACCAGGCCCCTCCGTCCCCCGATTCCTGGGCTTCCAGGGCGTCGGTGAGGGGGGTGTGGGCAGGCAGCCGTTCAATCACAGCCCTCAACTCCATCGGGTTCATGCCCCACCGTACCTCGTTTCGTTTCAGGCTGAAACGGGGATGGAGGGGGGCGGAATTGGGTACGGTGGGGCATGAACAGAACGAGGTGGAGGGCTGTTGCGGTGCTGTTCGGGGCGATGCTGGTCGGGCAGGCCGGGGCCGTGACGTGGGAGTACGCGGTGGCAAGTGTGGCACGGTACGACCTGCGCCTGATGTTCCAGCTTGACCTGCCGGGCAAGACCCTGGAGGGCAGCGACTGGCGCGACCTGATGAAGAAGGCGGGGTGCAAGAAGCCGGACACGACCTACTTCTCCATGCTGAACTGCATGGGCACCCTGGGCTGGGAACTGACCACCGTGGACACCGAGCCGCTGGGCACCTTTATCTCGGGAAGTGCATCCACCAACTACTTCTTCCGCCGCATTAAGCCCGGTTCCTGACCCGCCCCGCGCCCCCTGACCCGGCCCCTCCCGCCCAGGAGGGGCCGCTGCTCTGGACGTGGGGAATGCCTTATGGCTCGGAGTCCAGCCGCTCTAGGGCAGGAGTTGAAGCGCCGAATAGCTGACCGGGACACCCAGTTCCCGGAGCCGAGAGCCGAATGTTTGCCGCACGCCCGCCGGACGAAAGAAGACTTCTTCGATGTCGGAGACTTCCAGAATGCCGGGGACAAAGGCGGCGAATCTATGGTCGTCGCCGTATGGCTCGAACAACCTGTAATCGTTGTGCCAGAGATGCACCCGGCCTTCCTCTATTTCACAGAGCGGGCAACCTTTACGAAGCTCTTGCCCGTCCCAGAGCCTGTAGGCTTCCCAGCCCCAGGAAAGTTCGTGGGGGTTGATTATTGGAGACGGGAGGCGAGGATTGCTGCCGAGTACGATAGGCCTCTGCAATTCTTGAAGATGTTCGTGCAAGGTTCTCTCATACCAGAGATAGTTCGGCGCATTGCCCCAGGCCTCCAGGACAGCAAACATTTCTCTTGCCTGTACCCCTGAGATATGTCCAAACTTGGAGGGGTGAAGATTAGTAATGGTTCCGCCCTCGGTGAAGCTGGATATTTCCTTCAAGGCAGGACGTAACTTCACCAGGACAGGGGACGTAGGGAGATGGCCGGGGTATTCGGCTGGGTGTGCATCGGTCAAAAAGGCGTAGTTCAGTCGGACGCGGGGGTCGTGGATCAGAAACTCGACTACCGCATTTTGTGGGTACTTTTCCGGGTCGTTGAAGAAGTTCGGCAGCTTTCCGGTATCGAGTAAGCCCTCCAATCGTTCGGGGGAAACCTCCAGCCACAAATCGCACCGCGCCAGGATTGCCTTCAGGTGCAGCCGCACCGCCTGGATAAAGTCGGGGACCGTCAGGCCGTGCAGCTCGGCATGTTCCCGGATGATGCCGCGCTGCTGCTGAAGCTCAGTGACGTACTTCAGCAAAAAGGGATGGGCGTTGATTTCCGGCTCGTTCATAGCTCCCCCGTCGCGCTCTCCACCTGACCAGCATCCCCGGAAACGGCCTGACCCCGTTCCCCGTCCAGACCATCCCGCTGGGCCGCACCTGGCCCGTTCTTCGGCCTGGAACGCAGGCCCGAAACAGCCGGGGGGAGCGGGGATGCGTTCCCGCGCTCCGGGGTAGACCTTTTCAGGAACGCCTGCACCGCCTCCCGCCACACCAAGACTCGGTTTCCGACTCGGACGCTTTCGATGTCGCCCTCCCGAATCAGCTTGTCCACCTGTGTCCGAGTCAGGCCCAGGACGGTCACCAGGTCGCCGGGCCTGTAGACCAGCCAGTCATGGTCGCCAGGAGCGATAACACGGCTGTACGCCGCGCCGACCGTCCCGACCGTTTGGGCGGCGTGCAGGCGAATCCCGGGATCGGGATGCTCGAGGAGGTCCACCGCAGCCTCCACGCCGCGCCACAAGTGGCGGGCGAGGTCCCGTGTCTCGGGCAGTTTGCGCCGGTCACGCTGCCGGGGCTTGTTCGTGCCGCGAGGGGTCACGTCACCGCCAGCAGCGCGAAGGCCGCCGACCGGCCAGCTTCGGTGAGGTTCCCAGCCCCGGTCAGCCAGCCGCCCCGCACCGCCTCCTCCTGGGCGAGCCGTTCCTGTTCCGGCGGAAGATAGGTAGCCCTGAGCGCCCGTCCGGCCCTGATGTAGGCGTAGTCGTGTGCCGGGAGGGAACCTGCCAGGGCTTGCAGCAGGACAGCGTTCAGGGCAGGGAGCGGACGGGCGCGGGCACGCTCGTCTCGGTCAAGTTGAAAGAAGTCCATCAGGCTTGCCTCCGCAGGGTCTGGGTCATGTTCATGCCCAAAAATGGCAATTTCGGGCGCAAATTACCCACGCCGTGCCCGGAACTGCCATTTTCAGTGGAGGGCGAGAGGCCCTAACCCGGAAGCGGACCCCTCTACGCCCCCCAGACCCGCCGCGCCGCCCAGAGGCCCGCAAGTTGCCGTTCCGGCTCGAAGCCACAGGCGTACAGGGACGCGCAGGCCAGCACGTACTCGCCCAGGTTGGGCACGATGCCATCGGGGAGGAAGCCAGATCGGTTCAGGTGGTTGCTCGCAGCCGCCCTCACCAGCCGCACCAGGGCTTCGGGCAGGAGAGCGAGCGACCCACCCGTTCCTGCCTGAAGCTCCCGCAGCAGGGCGTCTTTCTGTGCCCCGATCTGTGCGGCCAGTTCCGGCGTTACTGCACCCTGGGGGCCGCGAGCGACCAGCCGCCCGTCCTGTACGGCCAGCCGCACGCCGCGCCCTTCCAGTTCCCGGAGCAGGTCACGCGCTACCACGTCCCCAGCACCTCCGCGTCCTCACCGTCTGCTTTTGTGGCAGTTGCGGATTTGTGGCAGTCCGACCCTGCCACAAATAAAACATCGTCCTGCACAGCTTCCAGGCTATTTGTGGCAGTGTGGCAGTGGGTATCAGAAGCCGCCTTGAGCCGGTACGCTTTCGGCGCTCCCCGCTTGGCTTCCTTCACTTCTTCCAGGCAGTCCCACATCCGGCCCAGCGCCTGCCGCACCGCCTCCCGCGCCGCCCGTTCCCGCAGGTTCCCGCGCTCGATGGCGAGCGCCACGAGTTCCGCATGCGGCACCGCCGCGCCCCCGCTGGCCTGAAGGTGCGCCATGACCGCCGTCACCGCGCGCCCCGTGCGGGTGTCCTGGGCATCCTCGTCCGGCAGGTCGCACGGTTCCAGCCGCACGGCCACCGCGCGCCCCTCGTCATCTTCCGTCCGGGTGACTTCCACCCCGAGGGCGTACCCGGAGCGGGCAAAGCTGGCCTTCCGCACCTCCCAGCGCAGCACATCCCGCCCGCCCACGGTGTCCGGGTCCACGCGGGTCAGCAGGTGGACCGCGCGGGCCTGGGCACTTTTCCCCGTGCTGCCCATGATGCCCCGGTCGCCTTCCTTCTCCCCGGCTCCCCGTTTGGGCAGGTGGTCCGTCACGATCACCGCCGCGCCGGTCTGCGCTGCGAAGTCCCGCAGGGCCAGCATGGGCCGCATGGCCTGGTCCAGCTTGTTCCCGTCAATGCCGGGGAAGGTGGACATGAAGCTGTCCACGATGACACACCGTGTCCCCATCTCCCGCGCCATGTTCAGCAACTCGCCCAGCTCGTCCGGCGTCAGGCCCGCGCCGGTACTTTCCAGCACCTGCACGCCGCCCAGGTCGCCATCCGGGAAGGTGGCCCGGTGTTGCTCCAGCCAGTAGCGCACCGGACGAGACTGCCCGTCTGCCGCGTCGGTGTTGAGGTAGATCACCGGCCCGGAGGGAACAGGCCGCCTCAGGAACTCCCCGCGCCCGTCCGGGCGGGTCATCTGCCATGCCAGCCCGGTGAGGAGCGTGGTCTTGCCCACGCCTTCCCGCGCGCCCAGGAAGGTCACGTACCCGAACGGCACGAGGTCCGGCACGAGGAAGTCAATCCGCTGGAGGGGCAGGGTCAGGTCAATCACCTTGATCGGCACGGCTCACCACCCGCCCTTCTGGTATCCACTGCCAGACTGCCACAAATCACCTTGAGCCGCGCCCAGCGCGGAAAAACTTTGTGGCAGGGGAGGATTGCCACAAATCACGGGCTGCCACAAATCCGCCCCGGCCAGCAGGTCCAGCAGCCACGCGCCCAGCGCCGTCACACCTTCCGTCCCGGCCAGGTCGCAGAAGTCGCCGGTGGGTAGCGGGGTCAGCACCCGCACTTCCCGCGCCCCGGCGGCGCGGACCAGCTTGCCCACCCGTTCCAGGCAGTTCACGCCCGCCTCGTCCGGGTCGGCATACAGGTACACCGGCCGACCGGCCAGCCCGTCGAGGAAGGGTGTCCCGCCCGCCCCGGCCAGCCCCTGCACGTCCAGCCGCACGCCCACCGCTTCCAGACCCCGCGCCGCTGCCGCACCATTCAGTTCCCCTTCCACGAGCAGCACGCCTTCCCCCTGCCCGTAGCAGGGGGAACACCAGGCCGGGGCACCGTGCCGCCCCAGGCGGTACAGGTAGCGGTTCAGGCCCGCCGCCCGCCGTGCCCAGATTCCGCACCTTCATGCCCCAGGCTTGCCCGTCCGGGCCGCGCACCGGGAAGGCCAGCGACCCGGCCCGCGCGAGCAGTCGCCTATCCGGGGTGCTGAAGTCGCGCCGCAGCTTCCCGGCTTGCAGCCCTTCCCAGTCCAGCAGGCCCCGCGCCGCCAGGTCGCGGGCCGCGCCGTCCCCAGGGTGCAGGGGGGCAAGCAGGGCCAGCGCCCGCTGCCCTTCCGCCTCGTCGAGGGGGGAGCAGCCGGACAGCACCGCCCGCGCATCCCGGAGGGGGTCAGGGGCCGTTCTGACGGGCCGGACGGCATGCTGCGGCACCCAACTTTCCAGGGGGACACCGGCAAGGCGGGCCAGCTCCTCCTTCGCCTGAACGTCCAAGTACCCGAAGGCCAGCAGGAGATCAAAAGCCGTACCGCTGGCCTCGTCCCCACCGTGCCGCTTCCAGCGCCAGATACCGTTTTTTCGGTACACGCTGAAGGAAGGGTGACGCTCCTCGTAGCCGGGCCGGGGGTCACACGTCACGCCGCCCCGCTCCCGGTGCAGGCCGCGCACCGCGTCCGGTCCCGCGAGGGTAGAAATCAGGTCGGGCAGGTTCACCCGTTCCAGCAGGTCGCGCACCCGCAGCCTGTTTCGCGTTGAAACGAAGGAGGGAGACGGTGCTACGCTATTGGCGCGCGTTCCCACGCCGCCGTCTTGCTCACGGCGGCGCATTTTAGTTCCCCCTCCCAGCCAGGAAGTCCAGCACCGCATCGCGCGGGATGAGATACCGCCGACCCGACCTGATGGAGCGCAGCGTCCCACTCCTCAGCAGCGCGTTCAGGGTGTTCTTTCCCATACGCAGAATGGGCAGCAGTTCCTCCGGCGTGTACACCAGACGATCCAGCCCCGTTTCCGCCGTTGCCAACGTCGTTTTCTCCCTCATGTGCTCAGGATGTCTCCTCCGTTCCCAAGAAACCCACGGTGAGCACCTGCTTACCCCTTGACAACCCCCATGCCGATGTGCCTTCCCCTATTCCCGCCCCCTGAAGTGCCACAACGGTGCCACAACTGGCGCGGGAAAGAGGGGGTGGAGAAGGGCTGAACTGGGAGGCGCAGCAAGAAAAAGCCCGTCCTAGAGAGAAGAAATAATCTGAACCGGGAAAGGGAGGGAGATGCTTAGAGCAACTTTTAATCAGCGGGTTCCGGGTTCAAGTCCCGGGCGACCCACCAAGAAAAACCCCGTCCTAGACGAGGGTTTTGTTTTTTGTTCTGGCTGGTTGACTGTTTCCTGCGTTCCCGTCATGTTCCAGGCCGTTCTGGCTGGCCCACGATCACGGCTTTTCTGACGGCGACAAGCGCACAGCCCTTGAAGGTATGTCGCTGATGCTCAAGCGGAATGGGCTACACTCGGACCCCACCGAACGGGGAGCCGCTACGGCCATGGTCCTGGCTGCTATGGGGTGGCTTGAAGTGACCGAGCTGAGTTTGGCCCTCATGATGTGGTGCGGCATTGACCCGGTAGAGGGGAAGCCTGACTGTCTTCCCTCCGCCGTCAACCGCTGGCAGACATTCCCAGCGCGTGAATGCCACCCCACCTACCACACAGGTACGTTAATAGGTGAAGGTAGGCGCGGCCCGCGTCCCCGCCTACTCAGCTTCGAGGAAAAGCCCAGCACGGCAAAGAGGGAAGCCGCAGGCCATATGCCCACGCTTCCCCCGGCAAAGGTTTTCACTCGATCAGGCCCACCGCTTCCCAGGACCCGTAGACTGGCAACGTCCCACCCCAGGCTTCGCACAGCACGGCCCATTCCTTCGCCGTCAGCACTTCGCCCGTGTACCGGCCCAGCGTGGGCGGCCTGTTCTGGAAGACCTCGCGTACATCTTCTCAGGGCGGGCAGCGCACGCCACACGTCAGGCCGTCGAAGATCACGTAAGACGGCAGCCCGGCGCGTTTCCTGGCCCCTGGAATCCCGCGTTTCTGCTTCATGCTTCCCCCTTCACCGCAGCCACGCCCCCAGGAAGTAGCGCGGCCCCAAAGGTCAGCGCCCACCGCACCTGCCTTCTCTTGCGCTGCCAAGAACGCCCGTGATTTGCCGGGTTGTCAATCAGGGGCCGCCGGACTTCCACCATCACCAGCCGCGCTCGGTTGCTGTTGCCATGCGACAGGTCTTCCGCAGACGCAGCGATCAGGCCCGCGCAGGTACGGTGCCCGCATGCGCCGGTCTGCCGTCGGCGTCCTGCGCCGCCTGCTGCGCCCTGAATGATGCTCGAAGCCGTACCTTCCAGCCGCGCCACGTCACCCTTGGCGATCCTCCGCGATGTCGGTGAGGTCCATGGCCCGCAGCTCCGGGGCAAGGGTGGCCGTCATGCCCACCACCAGCAGGGTGACGATCCCGCCCGCCCACACGCTGCGCGCGGTGCCCAGCCAGCTCGCGGCCAGGCCACTCTCGAAGGCCCCCAGTTCGTTGCTGGCCCCGATGAACATGCTGCTGACCGCGCTCACCCGCCCGCGCATATGGTCCGGGGCCTTGAGCCGGAGCGTGGCCTTGCGAATCACCATGCTGATGCCGTCGAACAGGCCCGCCGCCACCAGCGCCGCCACACTGAGATAGAAATTGCGCGACAGCCCGAACACCAGCATGCAGACCCCGAAGCCCGCGACCGCCAGCAGCAGCGTGCGGCCCGCACCCTGTCCCGGTGGGCGGCGAGTGGCGTACAGCATCACCGCCAGTGCCCCGATGCTCGGAGCGGCGACCAGGATGCCCAGACCCTGTGGCCCCACCCGCAGGATGTCCGAGGCAAAGACCGGCAGCAGGGCCACCGCCCCACCGAACAGCACGCTGAACAGGTCCAGCGCCATGCTGCCCACCAGCACCTGCCGCTGCACGACAAAAGCCAGCCCCTCCTTCACGCTCTGCCACACCGGCTCGCCGGGGGTAAACGCGGGGCGCGGCTTGGCCTTGACGTAGGCGAGGCAGGCCAGGGCCAGCGCGTACAGCACGGCGGCAAAGAGGTACGAGCCGCGCGCCCCCACCGCCGCATACAGCACGCCGCCCAGGGTTGGACCTAAGATGGCCGCCGCCTGCCACGCGCTCGACTGCCAGGCGGAGGCGCGCAGCAGCAGTTCCCGTGGCACGACCTGCGCCTCGAAGGCTGGTAGGGCGGGTTCGGAAAAGCCCCGCGCAGTGCCCAGCAAGAAGATCAGGGCCAGAATCGGGACATACCCCAGCGTGGCGGCGTGCGGCGCATACAGGAAGAACAGCCCCGAGCAGGCCACTTCCAGCCCCGTGGTGATCAGCAGAATGCGGCGGCGGTCGTTCCGGTCGGCCACCACCCCGCCCAGCAGCGCGAGGCTCAGGGCCGGAATCGCCTCGACCAGGCCCAGGAGGCCCAGGGTAAGCGGATTGCGGGTGAGCTGATAAAGCTGATAGGCCACGGTCAGCGCGACGGCCCGGCCCGCCAGGGTGCTGCAAACCGTCGCCAGCAGCATGGCCCGGAATTCGGGAAGGCGCAGCACCGCACGGTTGGCCGCAGGGGTGGCCAGGGCCGTGTCAGCCATGAACGTGGACTTCCGGAGGTGGAGACAGGATGAACATGCGCGGAGTGTAGGGCCTCAGCGGGTGGCGGTGGGGGCCTTTTTCCGTCTGAAGTGCCCCCAGGCGGTGACCTGGGGCAGCTCTTTCCAGGCGCCCCGGTTTCAGAACTCCACCAGAATCTGCGCTGTGGGCGGTACATCCTCGGGCGTGTCCGGGGCCAGTTCCAGCTCGTAACGGCGAGTGTGGCATGCCTTCCCCGGCCTCCGGGCGAACATTGTGTCTCGCACCCTGAACCACAGGGTCGACGGGCAGAGGCGAGGTGGTCACCAGACCCGCAATGGGCCGCAGAGCTGCTGCCCGGAACGGACGGGGCGTCGTCACCGCTGGAAGAGAACCGACCAGACAGGGCGGTCCCGCAGAAGGCGTGCAGGACCTTGCTTCGGGTCCCGCATCACGGCAAACCCGCCGGAGAAGCCCTCTTCAGGTGGCGGCAACGACCTGATTGCGCCCGGCATGCTTGGCCTGGTACAGCAGGGTGTCGGCACGGCGGACCGTTTCTGCCGGTTCGTTGCCACAGGGCGTCAGGCCCACGGAGATGGTGATGCTCTGGCCGGGCCTTCCCACACGGGCGGCCAGTTGTTCCTGCACGCTGGACCGCAGGCGTTCGGCCACCATCCGGGCACCCGCCGGAGAGGTCTGGCGCAGGAGCACGCCGAACTCCTCACCTCCTACGCGGTAGACCCGGTCGGTGCCCCGGACGCCCTCCTGAAGCAGGCGCGCGAGTTCCCGGAGGACCTGATCTCCGAAGGGGTGACCATAGGTATCGTTGAGTTGCTTGAAGCGGTCGAGGTCCAGCAGCAGCAGGAAGGCGCCGTCCTCCAGGCCCAATGTCGGCAGGTCCGCGTCGAAGCGGCGCCGGTTGTGAAGCGTGGTGAGGGCGTCGAGGTAGGCGATGTCCTGAAGCGTGGCCGTGTGCCCGACGGCGCTGAAGCGCAGGCTGATCACGCTGAAGGCGATCAGCGCCGCCAGACCCTGGAGAACCACCAGCAGCAGGAAGGTGCTCCGGAACAGCTGGACGCCGGAACCCGGCACCGCCAGCAGACTGAGATTCGCGCACGCGAAGACCGCGAAGGGGACCCAGAGGTCGTGCCAGGTCAACCGGTTGCGGGCGAAGCGGGGGTGCAGCGCACTGGCCAGCAGGGCCACCAGGGCCACGGCCATGATCCCCGCTGGCGCGCCCACGCCGCCCACCCACAGCCGGTAGACCATGATCGGCAAGGCCACCAGCAGCGCGGGCAGGGGGCCGCCGAACAGGCCGGCCAGGAGCACCGGGACGTTCCGGAAGTCCACCCGCACCCCCTCGCCGACGAGCACGCCGTACAGCACGAGGACGATGCCTGCCGCCACGCTGATCAGGTAGCGCAGCAGCCGCCGGACCAGATGATGCCGCTCATCGCCTGTAAAGGTCAGACTTCCGGCGCTGGTGAAGGTCACCAGGATGCAGAAGTTGACGAAGAAGGCCGAAAGCATGCGTTCGGGCAGAGTACGAAGCCCGGACTGACACAGGTCTTACCACTCTGGCGGCTCAGGCCGGGGTATGGCCTCATCCGGGCAGGCCCGCCGGAGCGTGTTCGTCTGCCCTCCCCGGAGGGAGAAGACCCGCAGTGACACGGTTTTCCGTTGCTCAGTCCTGTACCCAGTCCCCCGGGGGCAAGCCGCAGCCGTAGGGGGAGCTTATTCGGGCCTGGCGGCCGCTTCATGTGTCAGACCCGCAGCCAGCAGGAGGTTAGAAAGCGGAAAAAAAGCAGGGAGCCGCGTGGCTCCCCTGTGGATCGGCATTCCGGGTTCTTGCCCGGTCTGCTGCTCGCGCGCCCGTCTTTGATCTCCGAGGTGGACGCCTCCCTCATGTGCTGTGGACTGCACGGCCTTCTCAGGCCAGAAAAAAGAGTCTAACAGGTCGCCCCGCAAAAAGCAACCCCCGGCTCTGGTACTCGGCTCCTGGTGTTCAGCGTCCCTCGCGGGCGTCGGCCAGCAATTCGCCCGCCAGGGCGAGTGCGGCGGGGCCGAGGGGGCTGAGCGTGACGCCGAGCAGGGTGGCGAGTTTGTCGCGCCGGGGACTGCTGAGGTAGGTCCAGCGTTCCAGGTCTTTGCGGTGGGTGCGGGCCGTCTCGTCGCGCAGGTAGCGCACGGCGCCGTCGTAGTACCCGGCCTGGATGGCGGCGCGGGCGCGTTTTTCCTGCTCCAGCAGGCCCAGGCCGCGGGTGGCGAGCAGCACCCGGCGGGCCTCCGCCTCGCCGCCGAAGCCGTAGAGGTTGTCGAGATGGTAGACGGCCTTGGGGAAGCGCAGGCCAGCGGCGGCGCGCCAGGCGTGCGGGAGGCGAATCTCGAACTCGGGCCAGCCGTGGACATGGGTCAGCAGGGCCGGATACAGCAGGTCCACCGCCACGTTCCGCGCTTCCGCCAGGGCCAGGAGCTGCTCCTGCACGCCCGAGCCGGGGCCGGTGGAGGTGCGCCGCGCCGCGTCCAGCCGTCCGGCGGCCTGGTTCAGCAGGTCCTCGCGGTGCGCGGCCAGCCGCTCGGCATTCAGGGTCCAGAGGGTCCGCTGAATCCGGCCATAGTTCCCGGTCGGGTCGTAGGCCACGCGGCTGGTGGCGAGCAGCGCGATGGGGGCTTCCTCACGCGCCGTGTCCCAGTCGCGCCAGGCTTCCAGCTTCTCGAAGGGGTAACGCTGCACCGTGACGCCCGCCCGCGTCTCGGTCTGCGGCGAGAGCAGCCCGCGCTCGAAGGCCACCAGGGTAGGCTGACTGCCCGCCCAGGCCTCGTCCGTGCCGTAGCTGCCTGCCTGGGCGACGGCGCGCACCTTGCGGTCCGCCACCAGTCGGTCCTGTACTTTGTCCGGGTCCTGCAAACGTGCCTCCAGCTTCAGGATAGCGGCAAGGGGAGAGGGAAATACCGGAGGCGGGCGCGCGGCACGTGCGAAGGTCTTCCTTTAGAGCCGCTAGACCGTCTGGAAGGTGAGCGGCGTCCCACTCAGGCCCAGCCCACTCAAGCCCAGCGCCTCCGCGACCAGCGCATAGGAGCGCCGCCGCGCCGCCGGGTCGTGCAGCAGCGTCGTGAGCATCAGTTCGTCCGCGCCCGTCTGCTCCGCGAGGGCCAGCAGGCGTGCCCGCACCACGGACGGGTCACCGATGAACACGCGCTCACGGGACGCGGCCACCTGTGCCTGCTCGTGCGGCGTGTAGGGGTAGGCGTGGGCCTCGGCCACACTCGGGAAGGGCGCGACCTCGCCCCGGCCCAGCCGCAGAAACATCAGGCCGAGGGACGCCGCGAGGTCCTCCGCCTCCTCGGGGGTGGGGGCACAGATCACGCTGGCCGCGACGATGGCCCGCGCTTCGGGAAAGGCGGCGGAGGGCCGGAAGGCCGCGCGGTAGGTCCGGATGGCCGACGCCGCGTCCGTCACGCTGGGGTTGATGTGCTGCGCGAAGGCCAGCCCCGCGCCCAGCACCGCCGCGGCCCGCGCCCCATAGCCGCTGCTGCTCAGCAGCCACAGCGGCGGAAAGAGCGTGGGGGTTCCCGCCGTATCTGCCGGAGCCGCCGTGACGCCCGCGAAGGGGTGTCCCTCGGGAAAGGCGCCGGTGCCAAAAGCGATCAGCTCCGCGAGTTGCCTCTCGAAGGGGTCTTCCAGCAGGCCCGCTGCGCCGCGCAGGGCACGGGCGGTGCGGCCATCGGTGCCCGGGGCGCGGCCCAGCCCCAGGTCCACCCGCCCCGGCGCGAGGGCCGACAGCAGCCGGTACGCCTCCGCCACCGCCAGCGGCGCGTGGTTCGGCAGCATCACGCCGCCTGCCCCCAGCCGCAGCCGGGAGGTGACCTGCGACAGCGCCGCCAGCACCACGGCGGGCACGCTGGCCGCCAGCGCGCGCATGTTGTGGTGTTCGGCGACCCAGTAGCGCGTGTAGCCCAGCCGCTCGGCCTCCTGCGCCAGCGTCAGCGTCTCCCGCAGGGCGGCGGGCGCATCCGACCCGCTGGGAACGGGCACGAGGTCCAGCACGGACAGGGGCAGGGAAGAGGAGGAACTGACCATGCCCGCAGTGTGCGGCGCGGGTCGGGGGCCAAAGCGGCAGCCGGTCACGATGGGGCAGGCCGCCGGCCCCGGTTGCCTGAGACGAACGCCGATGGAAGCGTTGACGGAGTGAGTCAATCCGAGTAGACGCGAGCAGGAGAACAGACGGGTTCCGGGAGCTGGCTTGCCTTCCGGCGCTGTCCCGGAAGGAATCGGACGGAATCCGTCTTATTCCGCTTGTTCGGGGGAGGACGGCCCCACGGGATCCCGCTTCCCCGTGTCGAGCAGCAGCCGGGGCCGGAACTTCAGCCCGTCCGCCGCGACGAGGTGGGCGGGAATGCTGTTCACGTGCCGCAGGGCGCGCTCGGGGTTCACGCCGTGCAGGTGCCCATACACGATCATGTCGGGGTGGGCCGACTCGATCACCGGGGTCAGCACGTTGGGCGGGTAGGGGGGACTGGCGGGCGGGTAGTGCAGCATCAGGATCAGG
>NZ_JHAC01000022.1 GCF_000599865.1 Deinococcus phoenicis
CGGGTGTTGATGGGACCCGAACGCCGCTCGCTGGTGGTGCGGGAAGCCGACCGCAAGGTCACTGCCTACCACGAGGTCGGCCACGCCCTCGCCGCCCAACTCCTGCCGCACGCCAACCGGGTCGCGAAACTGACGGTCGTGCCGCGCGGACGGGCCGCCGGCTTCATGATGCCCGACGCCGACGACCGCCTGCATGTCACGCGCCCGGCCCTGGAGGACATGATCGCGGTAGCGCTGGCGGGCCGCGCCGCCGAGGAGGTCGTGTACGGCGAGGTCACGACCGGCGCACAGAACGACTTTCAGCAGGCCACCTCGCTCGCGCGGCGCATGGTGACCGAGTGGGGCATGTCGGGCCGGATCGGCAAGGTCGCGCTGGCCACCGACGAGGGAAACTTCCTGGGCGGCGGCCCGCAGCCCCTGCCCATGAGCGAGGCCACCGCCTTCGCGGTCGATGAGGAAGTGCGCGCCCTGATCGACGCCGCCTATGCACGCGTCCTCGCGCTGATTGAGGACCACCTGCACCGCGTCCACGAGGTCGTGACCGTCCTGATGCGCCGGGAAACCCTCAGCGGCGAGGAGTTCTCCACCCTGCTGGCCGGAGGCACGCTGGAGGAAGGCCCGGCTGGCCCGGCGCCCTCTCCCCTGCCCGCCTGAAGGCTAGACCTCCTCTTCCTCGGCGTCACGGGTCAGGCTGGGCGGCACGGGCGGCCGGGTGCGGTCCTGGGTGTCGCGTGGGTCCTGGCCCCCGTCCTCGCGGGTCAGCCTGATCTCGATGGGGGACCCGCCGAAGTTCAGCGAGCGCTGCGGGAAGGGAATCTCGATCCCGGCCTGATCCATGGCGATCTTGATGCGGCGGTTGAACTCGCGCCCCATGGCGTACTGGCTCTTGGGCTGCACCTTGAACAGCGCCCGCAGGGTCACGGCGTCCGGGGCGAGCTGGGTCACGCCCTGCATCTCGGGCTTGTCGAGAAAGAAGCCCTGCCATTCGGGGTCGGCGTAAATCTCGTTGCTGACGGCCTCCAGCACCCGCAAGGCGTCGTTGATATTGGCCGCGTAGGTCACGTTCACTGTGGCGACCACGCGCGACCAGTCCTTGCTGCTCACGCTGACGGTCTGAATCTGGCCGTTGGGGATGATGTGGACGGTGCCGTCCAGCGCACGCAGGGCGGTCAGGCGCAGGTTGAGGCGCTCCACGTTGCCGCTGAGCTGCCCGGTGTTCACGGTGATCACGTCCCCGACGCCGTACTGGTCTTCGAGCAGGATGAAAAAGCCGGTAAACACGTCCTTGATCAGGCTCTGCGCGCCGAAACCCACCGCCAGGCCCAGCACCGACACGCCCGCCAGCAGGCTGGTCGCGTTCACGCCGAGCGCCTGGAGGCCCGCGATCAGCCCGATAATCACCACCACGACCTTCAGCGTGCTTTCGACCACGCCCTTGAGGGTCTGCACCCGCACCGTCCGGCGGTTGAACTCCTCCTCCGCCACGATCCGGCCACTCAGGCTGCTGATCAGGTTCCAGGCGATCAGCGCCAGCGCCAGGATCACCAGCACCTGTCCGGCACTGTTGCGAAAGCCGTTCTCGATGTCCTGGCCCAGATCGAACAGGACGGGGACGCTGGGCAGGTAAGCGATGTGGGTCGCCACGGCCAGCCAGGACACCGCCACGACCAGCAGCCACAGCCACTTCAGGCCGGTCATCAGCGGGCCGCGCACATGGGGTTCCAGCGCGCGCAGCAGCGTCCGGCCAAAGCGGTACAGGGCGTAGGCCACCAGCAGGGTGAGGGCCAGGCCCAGCCAGACCTGGGGCTTTTGCAGTTGAAAGGTCAGTTCGTCCAGCATGCCCTCAGCCTCTCATGAGGCCATGAGGAAGGCACGACAAAACGGGGACCCCCCACCGGGCGGCAGCGGGGGCGAGGAGGGGGCCGCGCCCCAATCAGCCGCCCTGGGGCGCCAGCGCCGCTTCCAGCCGCGCGATCAGGTTCGCCTCGTGGGCGCGCGAGGCCCGCAACAGGGCATTCTTGACGGCGCGGGCATCGGCGCTGCCGTGACCGATAAAGGCCAGCCCGCGCACACCCAGCAGGATGCTGGCCCCGTAGGTGCTGGGGTCCATCCGTTCGGCCAGGCCCCGCAACGCTCCGCGCACCAGCAGCCCCCCCAGTTTGGTCTGGAGGCTGCCGCCCAGCGCGTCGCGCACCCAGCCGAACAGCACCTTCGCCTCGCCCTCCGCGAGCTTCAGGACCACGTTGCCGGTAAAGCCGTCGGTCACGACGATGTCGGTGGTGCCCTGGAAGATGTCGCGGCCCTCGACATTGCCGTGAAAGCGGATGCCGTGCCCGTCCAGCTCACGCAGCAGGGCGTGCGCCTCCAGCACGAGCTGGCTGCCCTTGTGATCCTCCTCACCGATGGACAGCAGGCCGACCGTGGGGTCCTGGCGGTCCTCCACGACCCGCAGGTAGACGGTGGCGAGCCGCGCCCACTGTGCCAGGTACGGCGGCTTCACGTCGGCGTTCGCGCCCACGTCAAGCAGCGTGACAAAGCCCTTTTTGCTGGGCAGGTGCGTCAGGATGGCGGGGCGGTCCACGCCCTTCACGCGCCCCAGGGTCAGCAGCGCCGAGGCCATCGTCGCGCCACTGTGGCCCATGCTGACGGCGGCGGCGGCCTGGCCCTCCTTCACCAGCCGGGTGCAGACGTTGATACTGGCCCCGGTGCGGCTGCGCACGTCGCTGGCGTGCTCATCCATGCCGATCACGTCGGGGGCGTCCACCACCGTCAGGGGCAGGCTGGCGCTTCCGGCGTGCTTGCCGAGTTCGGCGTGCAGGGCCACGCGCGGCCCCACCAGCAGCACCGGCACACCGGCGCGGGCGGCCTGCACCGCCCCCTCCACGTTCGGCGCGGCCCCGTGATCCCCGCTGGCCGCGTCAAGCGCGATGGGCAGGGTGGTGTGGGGCACCGCCGGAACGGACGGTTCAGCGCTCATCGGCGTCCGTGAGGGGGGCCGTCACGTAGAACGGGCGGCTGTCCGCGCCGCGCGGCTCACTGCCCCGCTGCTCACTGGGCAGCCGGTAGCCGGGCCGCTCGACCTGTTCGCGCAGAGCGCCCAGGTCCACGTATTCGTCGGCAGCGTTCCGGAGTTCGTAGCTGGTCATCTCGGGAATGCTCGCCACGATGACCCGCTTGCCCCGCGCCCGCAGCACCTCCACGGGCCGCTCGAAGTCTCCGTCGCCGGTCAGCAGCACGGCGGTATCGAAGCGGTCCGTGGTGGTCAGCAGGTCGGTCACGATCTCGATGTCGAGGCTGGCGCGGCGGTGGGTGTCACCGTGTTCGTCGGTGCTTTCGCGCAGGGGCCGGGTGCGGACCGTGTAGCCCATGTAGGTCAGCGCGTCGATGAAGCGTTTCTGCTTATCGTCCACCTGGGGCGGCACCGCCGTGTAGTAAAAGGCGTTGTGGAGCGTCCCATAGCTCTGGAAGTGTTCCAGGATCTTGCGGTGGTCGAAATTCCAACCGAGCCGCTTGGCTGCCGCGTAGACGTTGGCTCCGTCAATAAAAAGTGCGATGCGTTCTGTCATGGTTCCGGCCTTTCAGCGCCGGTCAGCAGGTGACCGGCAGACCTCTCCAGAATACGGGGGCCAGCCAGCCGCCTCAATCCACCCCCTCTTCATGCGCGGCGAGCAGCCGGGGCCGCAGCGCCGGATCATGCAGCGCCGCCCAGACCTCCGACCGCAACCGGGCCAGGTCCACCCCCGCGTATTCGGCGGGCAACAGGTCCAGGTACCGCGCGGCCTTGTGGTAGTTGCGGTGCGTGACGCTGCCGTGGTGCCAGCGTTTGTGCAGTGCGGCGGCCAGCAGGATCAGCGCCTGGATGAAGTGCCGGTCGTCGCCGGTCGCGCGGCTCCAGGGCGTCTCCCACGCCTCGTGCGCTTCCCACCACTCGCCCGCACCGAACAGGGCTGCCCCTGTCCGCAACTCCTCCGGCAGAACACTCGGCAGCTCACTCGGCATGACGGCAGGGTACCGCCGGCGGGGATGAAAGGCGCGTTAGCCTCCGTCCATCTGCCGCATATCCGCCGATGCCCCCCGGGGGTATACTCCGGGCATGAAGCCTGTGGAACTGACGGACAGCAATTTCCAGACCGAGACGAGCCAGGGCCTGACGCTGGTGGACTTCTGGGCACCCTGGTGCGGGCCGTGCCGCATCATCGCGCCGGTCATCGAAGAACTCGCCGGGCAGTACGAGGGCCGCGTGAAGGTCGCCAAACTCAACGTGGACGACAACCCCAGCGTTTCCGGGCAGTACCGCGTGATGAGCATTCCCACCATGATCCTCTTCAAGGACGGCCAGCCGGTCGAGGGCATGGTCGGCGCGCAGCCCAAGCGCGCTTTCGAGGCGCTGCTCGACAAGTACGCGGCCACGCCCGCAGCCAGCAACTGAACCTCCCCGACTGAAGGTCAAACCAAAGGGGCCGCTTTCCGCAAGGAGGCGGCCCTTCTTCGGCGCGTCAGAAGCGCGTGATCTCCGGCGGTGTCCAGGCATGCAGCGCCTCCGAGAGCAGCACTTCGCCGTCAGGCCATGCACCGTGGCCGCTGGCCGCGTTGATGTGACCCGCCGCGCCCGCCGTGACGAACTCGGCTTCCCAGGCGTCGGCCATCGCCTGCGCCCGCTCAAAGGTCACGTAGGGGTCGTCCTCGCTGGCGACCACCAGGGCTGGAAAGGGCAGGGGCTGCATGGGAACCGGGGCCATGAGCAGCACGGGGGGAGCCAGCTCCGCCATTTCCGGGCAGTCGGCGTCGGTCGGGCCGACGAGCAGCGCCCCCCTGACCCGCTCATGCCCACCGTAGAGCCGCGCCCAGTGAACGATATTCAGCACGCCGCAGGAATGTCCGGCCAGCACCAGTTCGCCGGGCGTGGCCTCGATCACCTCCTGAAGCCGCGCGGCCCAGCTTTCGGGCGCCGGGGCACTGGGGTCATCCTGCCGCACGCGCGCCGCGCCGAACTTCTGCTCCCAGAGGGTCTGCCAGTGGTCCGGGCCGCTATCACCCAGGCCGGGCACGATCACGAGGGTGGGGGTCATGGGGGGAAGGTAGCAGCTTTCCGCCCCTGCCCCCTGCCGACCTCACCGTCTTGCCCTCGGGCCCGTCCTGGCTCAAGGGGGATGGCGAGTTGATCGTGGTGGCGCGGGCCAAATAGAAAACCCCCGCCGAAGCGGGGAGCTTTCTTGCCTACTGGCTTTACACCAGTTCGATCAATGCCATCGTGACGCCGTCGCCGCGGCGGGTGCCCACGCGCAGGATGCGGGTGTAGCCACCGGGACGGTCGGCGTACTTGGGGGCCACCTCGTCCATCACCTTGCGGACCACGGCAATGTCGTGGATGTCGCGGGCGACGAGGCGGCGGGCGTGCAGATCGCCACCCTTGGCGGTGGTGATCAGCTTCTCGACGTAGGGGCGCAGCTCCTTGGCCTTCGTGAGGGTCGTCTGGATGCGGCCCTCGCGCAGCAGGGCGGTCGCCTGGGCACGGGCCAGGGCGACGCGGGCGCTGCTGTTGCGGTTGAGCTTGCGACCGGCTTTACCGTGACGCATGGGAAGTCTCCTTGGGGAAGCAGGCGGCGGTGAGGCCGCCCGGAAAGTTAATCGCGCGGGGTTTAGTCGCGCAGGGCCAGGCCGAACTGGGCAAGCTGCTGCTTGATCTCGTCGAGAGAACGCTCGCCGATGCCGGGCACCTTCTTCAGGTCACGGTCGGACAGCGCGCACAGGGCGTCCACGGAATCGATGCCTTCCTCCTTGAGGGAGTGCAGCACGCGGGTCGTGAGGCCCAGGCCCTCCAGCGTCACGCGGGGCGTGTCGTGATCGGCGGGGTACGGCTGGGGGTTAATGCTGAGTTCCGGCTGGCGCGGCAGGTCGTACACGTTCGCGGCGGGCGCGGCGGGGGTGTACACGGGCTGCTGCACCTCGGGGGCGACCATCGGCAGCGTCTCGACGTTCCCGAACACGGTCAGCTCGTCACGCAGAATCTCGACCGCCTTGTCGAGCGTTTCCTGCGGACCGGTGCTGCCGTCCGTCCAGACACGCAGGATCAGGCGATCCAGGTCGGTCTGCTGACCCACACGGGTGTTCTCCACGTGGTAGGCCACGCGGCGCACCGGGGAAAAGACAGCGTCCACCGGAATGGAGTTGATGCGGTCCTTGGTGGCGTGCTTGTCGGCGGGGACGTACCCTTCGCCTTCCTCCACGCGCACCTCCATGACCAGCTTGCCGTCCTCCGCGAGGGTGGCGATGGTCAGGTCCGGGTTGACGATCTCGGCGTCGCTGGGCACCTCAAAGGCGCTGGCCTTGACTTCGCCCTCGCCCTGCGCGCGCAGGGTCAGGGTCTTGGGGCCGGGCGCGTGGAATTTCACCACGAGTTCCTTGAGGTTCAGGATCAGCCGGATGACGTCTTCCTTGACGCCGGGGATGGTGGAAAACTCGTGCAGGACATCTTCGATGTACACGCTCGTCACGGCCGTGCCGGGGATCGAGGACATCAGGATGCGCCGGATGGGGTTCCCGATGGTGACGCCGTAGCCGCGCGTGAGCGGTTCGAGCACGAACTCGCCGTAATCTCCGTCGACGCGGGCCTTGAGTTGAGGGCGCTTTTGATCCACTGGGGCCTCCGTATTAACGCGAGTAATACTCGATGATGAAGTTCTCGTTGATCGGCAGGGCCAGATCCTCGCGCGCGGGGAGGCGCACGAAGGTGCCGGTAAAGGTATCGGGGTTCAATTCGATCCAGGGGCTGGTGCGGCGGCGCTTCTGCGCTTCCATGTTCTCCTGGATAAAGCCCATCTGGCGGCTCTTGTCGCTGACGCTGATCTGGTCACCGATCTTGACGCGGTAGGACGCGATGTCCACCTTCTTGCCGTTCACCAGCACGTGCCCGTGACCCACAAACTGGCGGGCCTGGCGGCGGGTGCTGGCAAAGCCCATGCGGAACACGACGTTGTCGAGCCGGCGCTCCAGCAGTTGCAGGAACACCGTGCCGGTCACGCCGGGCACGTTCGCGGCTTCTTCAAAGAGGTTGCGAAACTGCTTCTCGTTCATGCCGTACAGGCGGGCGAGCTTCTGCTTTTCGCGCAGACGCACGCTGTAGTCGCTGGGACGGCCACGGCCCCGGCGCTGGCCGTGCTGGCCGGGCGCGTAGGGACGCTTGTCGAGGTACTTCTGGACTTTTTCAGTCTCCGCGAGGTTGATGCCTTCGCGGCGGCTGAGCTTGGTAATGGAACCACGGAAACGACCCATGTTTGACTCTCCTTGCGGTGCCTGCCGGGCAGGTCACCGGGTCTGCGGCCCTCTGGTGCCCGCTTCCTCGCCGGTGGTGGCGGCTTTCCCACACAAGAGTGGGGCGGAAACGGGGCAGGTGGGCCGCTGCGGCGCTCTAGGCGCGGAACTTCTTCTTGGGGCGGCAGCCGTTGTGGGGCACGGGGCTGTCGTCCATGATGGACTTCACTTCGATGCCGCTGGCCTGAATGGCGCGGATCGCCTGCTCACGGCCCGAACCGGTGCCGCGCACAATCACGTCCACGATGTTCATGCCGAAGGTCTGCTGCGCCTTCTTCACGGCGTCGGCAGCGGCGAGCTGGGCCGCGTAGGGCGTGCCCTTCTTGCTGCCCTTATAACCGATGGTGCCGCCGCTCGACCAGGCGACGCTGTTGCCGTCGAGGTCGGTGATGGTCACGATGGTGTTGTTGTAGCTCGCGTGCACGTACGCGCGGCCCGCGCTGATGTTGCGGCGGGCGCGGCGCGGAGCCTTGCCTTTGGTGGGTTTCGCCATGGCTTACTTCCTCGTCGCTTTCTTCTTGCCAGCGACGGTCTTGCGCGGCCCCTTGCGGGTGCGGGCGTTCGTCTTGGTGCGCTGGCCACGCACGGGCAGGCCACGGCGGTGACGCAGGCCCCGGTACGCGCCGATGTCCATCAGACGCTTGATGTTCTGGCCAACCTCGCTGCGCAGGTCACCTTCGACCTTGTAGGTCTTCTCGATGGCGTCGCGGAGGGTGGACTGTTCGGCCTCGCTGAGGTTCTTCACGCGGGTATCGGGGCTGATCCCGGTCTGCGCGAGCACTTCCTTGGAGCGGGTCAGGCCGATCCCGTAGATGTAGGTCAGGGCGATTTCAACGCGCTTCTCGCGCGGAAGGTCGACGCCGGCAACGCGCGCCATTAGCCCTGCCTCTGCTTGTGCTTGACGTTGGTGCAGATGACCAGCACGCGCCCGTGGCGGCGGATCACCTTGCAGTTGTCGCACATTCTCTTGACACTGCTGCGAACTTTCATGCTTCCTCCTCGCGCCGCCTCACGTCACGGTCCGCCCTACTCACCTGAACAGTGACCATGCGCCCGGCAGCGCTCGACCCCCCGGCCCGCTTCTGCATGCGGGGAATCTGTTGGGTACCTGCGCCCGGACGTTACTTGCGGTAGACGATGCGCCCGCGCGAAGTGTCGTACGGGCTGATCTCCAGAACCACGCGGTCCCCGGGCAGAATCCGGATGTAGTGAATCCGCATCTTGCCACTGATGTACGCCAGAATGTCGTGCCCGGTGTCGAGCTTCACGCGGAACGTGGTGTTCGGCAGCGCCTCTTCGACCACGCCCTCGGCCCGCACGGTATCGGACTCTTCCTTCTTACGCTTTTCCCGCTGTTCCGGCATTTTTCGTCTCGCCACGCAACCTCCAGGCTTGATACAAGCCAAAGGAAAAGTTAGCACGTCACCCCACTGGACGGCAAGGGGGGCCAAGCAGCCCTGATGGCCCGGCCCCCCCTCACTTCCCGGTCTGCTCAGCGCATGGTCTGCGTGATGCGGCCGTACACCTCGTCCATCGCCCCCACGCCGTCTACGTGCCGCAGGTGGCCGCGCGCGCCGTAATAGTCGATGAGGGGCTGGGTCTGCTCCCGGTAGACCTGCTGGCGCCTCCGGGCGACCTGCTCGGTATCGTCGCTGCGCACCGGCTCACCGTGCAAGGCCGCCTGCCGCCCCCGTTCCACGATGCGCTCGATCAGGGTCTCGTCGGGCACTTCCAGCAGCGGCACGGCGCTGACGGGCGCGCCGAGTTCTTCAAGCAGCATATCGAGCGCCTCGGCCTGGGCACAGGTGCGCGGAAAGCCGTCGAAGATCACGCGCACCGGCTCCATGCCGGCGAGGCGGTCCCGGATCAGCGCGATCAGGATGGGGTCGGGCACCAGCTGGCCCGCATCGAGAATGGGCTTGACTTGCTGGCCCAGTTCCGTTCCGCGCGAGACGTGATCGCGCAGAATGTCCCCGGTGCTGATCTTGGTCAGGTTCTGCTCGCGGGCGAGGCGCTCGGCCTGGGTGCCCTTGCCCGCGCCGGGCGGGCCGAGGAAAATCACGACCTTGTTTCTGGGTTGAGTCATTCTGCCTCCTCTAAGGTGTACAGCATAGAGGCCCGGCGCGCAGAGAGGCGCGTTCCTGCCCAGCCCTGTCCCCTCTGGGGTGACGCGGCCCCGGGTGGAACCACAGAAAAAACCGCCCACCACGCGGGTGAGCGGCCACAGCCAGAAGGAGCTTCAGCCGTTCAGGCGGCCACGAATACGGCCCTTGCTGATAAAGCCGTCGTAGCGGCGCACAGTCAGCTGCGCCTCGAGCTGCTTCAGGGTTTCCAGGGCCACGCCCACGATGATCAGCAGGCCGGTGCCGCTGAACTGGAAGGTCGTGATGCCGGTCACCCGCTGCACGACCTGCGGAACGACCGTCAGGACCACCAGGAAGATCGCGCCCCATAGGCTCAGGCGGCCACTGATACCGCCCAGGAACTCGGAAGTCGGCGTTCCCGGACGGACACCGGGAATGAAACCGCCCGCCTCGCGCAGCTGCTCGCTGATGCGCTTGGGGTCGAACTGTACGCTGTTGTACAGGTACGTGAACCCGAAGATCAGCACAGCTTCCAGCAGGATGTACCAGGGGCTACCCGCCGTCAGGTAGGTCTGGATAAAGGCGTTCACCCCGGGCGCACGGGTCGTGGTGGCGCTGGCGATCAGGTTGGGAATGATCAGCATGGCGCTGGCGAAGATCACCGGAATCACGCCTGCCTGGTTCACCTTGATCGGCAGCCAGGTGGCCTGGCCGCCCAGGCTGCGGGCGGCGCCACCAGGGGCACCGCCGCGCGCACGGGCGTAGGTGACGGGCACGCGCCGCTCGCCCTGGTACACGTACACGATCCCGGCGATGGTCAGGAGAATCACGGCCGCAAACGCGACGATCTGGAGCAGCGACACCTGATCGGTGCGGAACAGCTGACCGGTCGCGGCAATCTCGCGCGGGTAGCTCGCGATGATGCCCGCCGTGATGATCAGGCTGATGCCGTTGCCCACGCCGACCTCGGTGATGCGCTCGCCGATCCACATGGTGAAGGCGATGCCCGCGACCTGCGTCAGCACCATCACCAGAACGGTGAAGATGCCGGGGTCCCAGCCCACCGCCACGAAGGCGGGATTGCTGGTGATGTACAGCGAGAAGAACAAGGCCTGCGCCGCGCCGAGGCCGACGGCGGCGTAGCGGGTGTACTGGTTGATCTTCTTGCGGCCCTCCTCGCCCTCCTTGCTGAGTTTCTCCAGCGCGGGGACGGTGGTGGTGAGCAGCTGGATCACGATGCTGGCCGTGATGTACGGCAGCACGCCCAGCGCGAAGATCGAGAACTGCGAAAGATTGCCGCCCGAGATCAGGCTGATCAACCCAAAGAGGCCACCCGAGGTGGCCTGTTGGAGTGCTGCCGTGTTCACGCCGGGCGTCGGAATGGTGCTTCCGAGGCGGAACACGGCGAGGAGCAGCAGGGTGAAGACAATCTTCCGCCGAAGGTCCGGGATCCGGAACGCGTCGCGGAAGGCGCGCAGCATGTTAGCCCGCCTGCTCGGCGTTTTCGCTGCTGGCTGCGGGCAGGACGACGCGCCCACCGGCCGCTTCCACGGCCCTGACGGCGGCCTCGCTGGCGGCGTCCACATGGACGGTCACCGCACGGGTCACTTCACCCCGGCCCAGCAGCTTCACGGGGCGGTTCTTGCGGCGCACCAGGCCCGCGAGTTCCAGCGCCGCACGGTCCAGGGTGTCGCCCTCGACATTCGCCAGCTGAGCGAGGTTGATGACCTCGTAGGTCGTGCCGACGTTGTTGAACCCGCGCTTGGGCAGGCGGCTGATCAGCGTGCTGCGGCCACCCTCGAAGAAGGAGCCTTTGCCCGCGCCGCTGCGCGACTTCTGGCCCTTGTGGCCGCGACCGGCGGTCTTGTCGGTGCCGCCGGGGCCACGGCCGACGCGCTTCTTGGGCTTGCGGCTGCCGGGTGCGGGGGTCAATTCGTGGAGCTTCACGCTTCCACCTCCACCAGATGCTCGACGGTCTTGATCATCCCGCGCGTGGCGGGCGTGTCTGTCAGTTCACGGCTGTCGCCGATTTTTTTCAGGCCGAGCGCCTTGACGGTCTCCACCTGGTTCTTGGGGCGACCGATCACGCTGCGCTTGAGGGTCACCTTGACGGTCGTGCCAGTGGTCGTGGGGGTCACAGGGCACCTCCTGCCTGGGCCGCACCGGCCTCAGTGGTCGCGGACATGGCGCCTGCGGCCGTCTGAGCCACGCGGGGCTGCACGTCGGTCCCGCGAATCGCGCGGACCTGCTTGGCGGTGCGGAGGTTTTTCAGGCCATCGAACACCGCGTAGGCGACGTTGACCTTGTTGCGGCTGCCCAGTTCCTTGGACAGCAGGTTGGTGATCCCGGCCAGTTCGGCGATGCTGCGGGGCACGGTGCCCGCGATCACGCCGGTACCCGGGCCGGCAGGCTTGAGCAGCACGCGGCTGGTGCTGTTCTCACCAACGATGTCGTGGGGAATGGTGCCGTTCTCGACGGGCACGTGGATCATGTTCTTGCGCGCGATGGCCTTGGCCTTTTCAATCGCGACCGGCACTTCCTTGGCCTTGCCGATGCCCATCCCGACGCGACCGTTGCGGTCACCCAGAATCACGAGCGCGGCGAAGCGGAAGCGGCGACCACCCTGATAGGTCTTGGACGTGCGGTTGACGAACAGCATCTTCTCTTCGAATTCGCTGGTCTCGCGCTCGCGGTCATTCCGACGGTTAAAAGTCAAGGCCACCCTCCCGCGCCGCATCCGCGAGCGCTTTGACCCGGCCGTGGTACTTGTACTGGCCGCGGTCGAATACGACCTGCTTGACGCCCTTGGCGGCGGCGGCTTCGGCCAGGGCCTTGCCGACCGCGGCGGCGGTGTCGGTCTTGGTGCCCGTCTTGACGGCGCTGCTGCTGGCCGCAGCCAGCGTGGTGCCGGAAGCGTCGTCAATGATCTGGGCGTAGATGTGCTTGCTGGAGCGGAACACGCTGAGGCGGGGGCGCTCCCCGGCAGCCACGCGGACCTTGCGGCGGGCGCGCAGCTTGCGGCGGACGGTGGTGAGGTTCGCCATTACTTCTTCCCTTTCCCGCCCGTGGCTCCAGCCTTACCAGCCTTGAGGGCAATCTGCTCCCCGACGAAGCGCACACCCTTGCCGTGGTAGGCGTCGGGCTTGCGGACCTTGCGCACATTCGCGGCGACCTGGCCGACGAGCTGCTTATCGATGCCCGACACGTCGATCTTGGTGGGTTCAGGCACCGTGAAGGTCACGCCGGCGGGCGGCTCGATGATGACCGGGTGGCTGTAGCCGATGGTCATTTCGAGGTTCTTGCCGGTCAGCTTGGCGCGGTAACCGACGCCGCGCAATTCGAGGTTGATGGTGAAACCGTCGCTGACGCCCTTGACGGCGTTGGCGACCAGCGTGCGGGTTAGGCCGTGCAGCGCACGGTGTTCCTGGCGGTCGCTGGGGCGCGTCACGAGCAGCTGCCCGTTTTCGTTCGTGATATTCAGGGCGGGGTTGTAGGGAACAGTGAGTTCCCCCTTGGGACCCTTGACCTTGAAGACACCGTTGTCGGCGTTCACGGTCACGCCGCTGGGCACGGCGATGGGTTGTTTACCGATGCGGGACATGTCGTCTCCTTCGTTGAAGTCTTTGGCTCGGGGACGGCCCCTCGCCGTTACGGATTACTCGCTCCGCTCGGGCGCAAGCGCCGCCGTTACCAGAGCACGCAGACGACTTCGCCGCCGACGCCCTGCTTGCGGGCTTCACGGTCGGGAAGCAGGCCCTTGCTGGTCGAGACGACCGCCAGGCCCAGTCCGCGCTGAATGCGGGGGAGGTTCTCGGCACTCACGTAGGCGCGGCGGCCAGGACGGCTGATGCGCTCGATGTGCTTGATCACCTGCTCGCGCTTCTGGCCGTACTTGAGGGTCACGCGCAGCACGTCGAACTTCTGGCCCTCGGGGCGGGTGCGTTCGACGGAGGCGACGTAGCCTTCCTGCACGAGCAGGCGGGCAAGCTGCTCCTTGAAGTTGGAGGCCGGGATGTCGACGCTCTCTTTGTGGGTGCGCGTCGCGTTGCGAATGCGCGTGAGCATGTCGGCGATGGGATCACTCAGCATGATGCCTCCGGGGGCCTGAAAGCCCCGGGCGGGTGGGAAGCCACCTGTCTGATGGCTCCCCGAGTCTTCCCAAAGAATGTGGTCCTGCCTGCTTGGGCGCTGGACAGGCACTTCTTCTGTTGGGTCCTTCTCCCAGTCCCGGACGATCACCACTCAAAAGGGAGCGGTTCGTATCCGGGTGGGCCTTACCAGCTGGCCTTCTTCATGCCGGGTAGTTCGCCCTTGTGTGCCAGCTCGCGGATGCAGATGCGGCACATGCCGAAGAAGCGGTAGTAGCCGCGTGCACGGCCACAGCGGGAGCAGCGGTTGTAGTTCTGCACGGCAAACTTGTGCCCGCGCTCCGCCTTCACAACTTTAGAGGTATTCGCCATGAGGTCTGTCCTTATTTGCGGAACGGAAGACCCATCGCCTGGAGCAGCGCGCGGGCTTCCTCGTCGGTCTTCGCGGTGGTCACGATGGTGATGTCCATCCCGCGCACCTTGTCGACCATATCATAGGTGATCTCCGGGAAGATCAGCTGCTCCTTGATGCCGAGGTTGTAGTTGCCACGGCCATCAAAGGCGTTGGGGTTGATCCCACGGAAATCGCGGATGCGGGGTAGGCCGATGTTGATCAGCTTCTCCAGGAACACGTACATGCGCTCGTTGCGCAGCGTGACCTTCACGCCGACGGGCATGCCCTGCCGGAGCTTGAAGTTGCTGATGCTCTTCTTGGCCTTGGTGACGATGGGCTTCTGAAGGGTGATCAGGCCGAGTTCCTTGGCCGCCTTGTCGATGGCCTTGCTGTCTTCCTTGGCGGAACCCAGGCCCTCGTTGATCACGATCTTCTCGATGCGGGGCACAGCCATCACGCTGGAGTAGCCGAACTGCTGCATCAGCGCGGGGCGCACCTGCTCGTTGTACTTCGCTTTGAGCGTCTGCATGTTGCCTCTCTTCGGGCGGGCGGGTCGCCCGGGATCACGCGCGGGGGCGTGGCCCTGAATCAGTCGATGACTTTGCCGCTGGCGACCGCGACGCGGACCTTCTTGCCGTCCACGATCGCCTTGCGGATGCGGGTGGCCTTGCCGGTCTCGGGGTCGACCAGGGACACCTTGCTGGCGTGCAGGGCACCTTCGCGCTGCTCCATGCCGCCGCTGGGGTTGGTGGCGCTGGGCTTGACGTGCTTGGTGACCATGTTCACGCCCTCGACGACCACCTTCGCGTCGCGGGGCAGCGCGAGCAGGACCTTGCCGGTCGCGCCCTTGTGCTTGCCGCGCAGCACGATGACGGTGTCACCCTTCTTGACGTGCAACTTGTCGTTGTGATGGCTTCCGGCGCTGGGACGGGGCATTACAGCACCTCCGGGGCCAGGGACACGATCTTCATGAAGCGGCGGTCGCGCAGCTCGCGGGCGACCGGCCCGAAGACGCGCGTGCCGCGAGGCTCGCCCTGGTTGTTGATGATGACGGCGGCGTTCTTGTCGAAGCGGATGGTGCTGCCGTCGGCACGCTTGATGGCGTGGCTGGTGCGCACGACCACGGCCTTGACCACGTCACCGGCCTTCACGGCGCCGCGGGGTGCGGCGTCCTTGACGCTGGCGACGATGATGTCGCCCACGTGGGCGTAACGCTTGTTACCGCCGCCACCCGTGGTGAGGCCCTTGCCGCCGATACCGCTGTTCAGCACGCGGATACACATGATCTCGCGCGCGCCGCTGTTGTCCGCCACGTCGAGGCGGGACTGGGGCATGATCATGCTTGGCCGCCTTCCGTCTCGACCGCCGTGGTCTCGATGCCGCGCGGGCGCTCGATCAGCTTGGTGACCTTCCAGGTCTTGGTCTTGCTGATCGGGCGCACGGCGATGATCTCGACGCGGTCACCGATTCTAAACTCGTTGGTCTCGTCGTGGGCCGCGTACTTCTGGCTGCGGGTCACGACCTTGCCGTACAGGGGGTGCATGAAGCGGCGCTCGACCTTGACGCTGACGGTCTTGTCGGCCTTGTCGCTCACCACGACACCCGTGAAGGTCTTCTTCATTTCTGCTCTCCCGCGCGCTGCTGCTCGCCACGAATGGTGTTCAGCTGCGCCACTTCACGCTTGAGCTGCTTGACACGGTGGGGCTGGGCCAGCTGGCCCATCGCACCCTGGAAGCGCAGCTCCATCAGTTCCTTCTTGCGGGCGTCGATCTCGCGGGCGAAGTCGGCGGCCCCCAGGTTGCGCATCTCACTGGGCTTCATCGTACACCTCGCGCTTGACCATCTTGGTCTGGATGGGCAGCTTGTGACCGGCCAGGCGGAAGGCTTCCTTGGCCTGCTCCTCGGTCACGCCGGACACCTCGAACATCACGCGGCCCGGCTTCACGACGCTGACCCAGTACTCGACGGCCCCCTTGCCCTTACCCATTCGGGTTTCGGCGGGCTTCTTGGTGACGGGCTTGTCGGGGAAGATGCGGATGTAGATCTTGCCGCCGCGGCGGAAGTGGCGGCTCATCACGATGCGGCACGCCTCGATCTGGTTGCTGCGAATCCAGGCGGGTTCCAGCGCAATCAGACCGTAGTCGCCGAACGCGACGTAGTCGCCGCCCTTGGCGTCGCCGGTCATGCGGCCACGGAACTGCTTGCGGTACTTGGTGCGCTTCGGAAGAAGCATCACTCACCTCCGGGACGGCGCCGCGCGCTGGGGCGACGGCGGTTGGGACGGTCGCCACCCTCGGGGCGGCGGTCATCGCGGCGGGGCGGGCGGGCCAGCGTCTCGGTGCGGCCACCGATCACTTCACCGTTGAACACCAGCACCTTGATGCCCAGGATGCCGTAGGTCGTGCGGGCCAGCGCGGTGCCGTAGTCGATGTCGGCGCGCAGGGTGTGGAGCGGCACGCGGCCTTCCAGCACCTTTTCCGTGCGGGCCTGCTCGGCCCCGCCCAGACGGCCCGACAGGATGATCTTGACGCCGCGGGCGCCGGACTCCATCACGCGCTGGGCGGCCTGCTTCATCGCGCGGCGGAAGGCGAAGCGGCGCTCGATCTGCTCGGCGATCCGCAGGGCCACCAGGGGCGCGCTGATGTTGGGGTTGGGAATCTCGGCGACGTTCACGGCCACCGTGCCCGCGCTGACGAGGCGCTCGATGTCACCGCGCAGCTGCTTGATGCTCTCGCCGCCCTTGCCGATCACGATGCCGGGCTTGGCGGCGGAGATGATCACGTTGACCTGCTGGCCCGCGCGCTCGATCTCGATGCGGGCGATGCCGGCGGCGGCCAGCTTCTTGCCCACCAGACGGCGGATCTTCTCGTCTTCCTTGAGCAGCGTGGCGTACTGCTTCTTGCCGGCGTACCAGCGGCTGTTCCAGCCCTTGGTGATGCCCAGGCGGAAGCCGTTGGGGTTGATCTTGTTGCCCATAGCTTAGCTTCCCTTCCTGTTGAGGCTCTCGCGCTCGCCCACGATGATCGTGATGTGGCTGGTGCGCTTCTTGATGATGTTGGCACTGCCGCGGGCGCGGGGAATCAGGCGCTTGAGGGTCGGGCCGGCGTCCACGTAGGCCGCCTTGATGACCAGACGGTCTTCGAGCATCTCGTCGTTGTTGACCGCGTTGCTCTTGGCGCTCTTGAGCACCTTGGCGACGGGTTCCGACGCGCTCTTGGGGATGAAGCGCAGCAGGTCCTCGGCCTCGGCGACGCTCTTGCCGCGAATCACGTCCACGACCAGGCGCACCTTGCGGGGCGACATGCGCACGTACTTGGCGACGGCGTAGCCGGGGCGGCGCAGCTTCTGCTGCTGCTTGCGCTGCTTCTTGTTGCGGTAGGTCTGTTCCGTACCGGCAGGGTTGGAGGTGGGGGCGGTCATTTCTTCTTGCTCCCCTTGGCGTTCTTGTCCGCACCGTGCCCGCGATACGCGCGGGTGGGCGAGAACTCGCCGAGCTTGTGGCCGATCATCTGCTCGTTCACGAAGACCGGCACGTGCTGCTTGCCGTTGTGGACGGCAATGGTGTGGCCGATCATCTCGGGCACGATGGTGCTGCGGCGCGACCAGGTCTTGATGACGCGCTTGTCCTTGCGCTCGTTCTGGGCGTCCACCTTCTTCAGGAGGTGGTCATCCACGAACGGGCCTTTCTTGAGGCTGCGGGGCATGTCCTACCCTCCTTACTTCCCGCCGCGGCGGGTGACGATGAAGCGGTCGCTGATCTTGCGCTTCTTGCGGGTCTTGAGGCCCTTGGAGGGCTGACCCCAGGGGCTGACGGGCACGCGGCCTGCGCCGGTGCGGCCTTCACCACCGCCGTGGGGGTGATCCACAGGGTTCATGGCGCTGCCGCGCTGGTGCGGCTTCTGGCCGAGCCAGCGGCTGCGGCCGGCCTTGCCCAGCACGATGTTCTTGTGCTCGGCGTTGCCCACGGTGCCGATGGTGGCGTAGCACTCGCTGTGGATGCGGCGCAGCTCGCCGCTGGGCAGGCGCAGGATCACGTAGTCGCTTTCCTTGCCCTGCACCTGAATGCTGGTGCCGGCGCTGCGGGCGATCTGAGCGCCCTTACCGGGCACGAGTTCCACGGCGTGGACCACCGCACCGACGGGCACGAAGCGCAGGGGCAGCGCGTTGCCGAGCTTGGGTTCGGCCTCGGGGCCAGCGTTCACAGTCGCGCCGACGTTCAGCCCTTCGGGCGCCAGGATGTACCGCTTCTCGCCGTCGGCGTAGTGCAGCAGGGCGATGCGGGCGCTGCGGTTGGGGTCGTACTCGACCGCGGCGACCTTGGCGGGCACGTTGGCCTTGTCGCGGCGCTTGAAGTCGATGATGCGGTAGAGGCGCTTGTGGCCACCGCCGATAAAGCGGCTGGTGATGCGGCCCCGGTTGTTGCGGCCACCGGACTTGGGCAGCGCGGTGGTCAGCGCCTTCTCGGGACGCTTCTTGGTGAGGCCCGAGAAGTCAGCGGTCGTCATCTGACGGCGGCTGGGGGTGTACGGACGGTATTTCTTGATGGCCATGTCTCAAATCTCCTTAGGCCAGGGCCTCGAGGGCCTCGATCTTCTGACCGTCCGCGAGACGCACGATGGCCTTTTTGCGGTCCGCACGGTGGCCGATGAACTTGCCCACGCGCTTGCGCTTGCCGGTCACGTTCATGGTGCTGATGCCGACCACGGTCACGCCGAAGGCACTCTGCACGGCGGCCTTGATCTCGGTCTTGGTCGCCTTGGGGCTGACCCAGAACGAGTACACGCCGCGCTCCATGCCCGCGTACGCCTTCTCGCTGATCACGGGCTGCTTGATGATGTCGTAGTGGCTCACAGCGAAGCTCCTTCGGCAACTTCATCCTGAGCGGGTTCCAGCGCGACCGCGTCGATTACCAGGCGCTCGTGGCGCAGGATGTCGTAGGCATTCAGGCCCGCGACGGGCATGACGGTGGCCCAGGCGACGTTGCGTGCCGCACGGCGGGTCTGCTCGTCGTCGGTGACGATCAGCACGCGCTCGGAGCCGTCCAGACCGTTCTGTCCGGCCCAGGCGACAAAGCTCTTGGTCTTGCCGTCGAGGTCGAAGCCGTCCACCGCGAGCAGCTTGCCCATTTCCTGACGGTCCGCGAGGGCCATCGCCAGGCCGAGCTGACGCACCTTGCGGGGCAGGGTGTAGCTGTAGCTGCGGGGCTTGGGACCGAACGCGACGCCGCCGCCCACGAAGGTGGGAACGCTGCGGTCGCCGTGGCGGGCGTTACCGGTGCCCTTCTGGCCGTACATCTTCTTACCCGTCTTGCTGACCTGGGCGCGCGTCTTGGTGCTGGCGGTGCCGCGGCGGCGTCCGGCCAGCTGCCAGGTGACGACCTCGTGCAGCACGTGCGGGTTCACTTCCGGCAGGTCGAGCTCGATGCTGCGGCCGCCGTTCTTGCCGATGACGTTGATCTGCGCCATCTTACTTGCCTCCCTTGGCGGCCTGACGCAGCACCACGAGACCACCGTTCGCGCCGGGCACCGCGCCCTTCACGAGGATGATGTTCTCGTCAGCACGCACCTCGACCACTTCGAGGTTCTGCACGGTCACGCGGTCCATGCCCATGTGACCGGCCATCTTCTTGCCCTTGTACACCCGGCCGGGCGTCTTGCGCTGGCCGATGGAGCCGGGGCGGCGGTGCCACTTCTTGGAGCCGTGGCTCGCGGGACCACCGGCGAAGTTCCAGCGCTTCATGACGCCCTGGAAGCCCTTGCCCTTGCTGGTGCCGGTCGCGTCGATCTTCTCGCCCTCGGCGAAAATGTCCACGTTCACGGTGTCGCCGTCGGGGTTGAAGCCGCGGAACTCGCGCAGGAAGCGCACGGGCGAGACGCCCGCCTTCTTGAAGTGGCCCATCGCGGGCTTGTTCACGCGCTTCTCGCTCTTGGGCGCGAAGCCGATCTGCACGGCCTCATAGCCGTCGGTCAGCGTGGTCTTGCGCTGCACGACGGGGCACGGGCCAGCCAGCACGACCGTCACGGGAATGGCGCGGTCGCCCTTCCAGATCTGGGTCATGCCGATCTTGGTACCGAGGATGCCCTTGGTCATGCGCGGCCCCCGACGGTCTTGATCTCGATGTCCACGCCGGTGGGCAGGTCGAGGGTCATCAGCGAATCGATCGTCTTCTTGGTGGGGTTCATGATGTCCACCAGACGGTTGTGGGTGCGGATCTCGAAGTGCTCGCGGCTGTCCTTGTACTTGAAGGGCGAGCGCAGCACGGTGAAGCGGCGGATGCGGGTGGGGAGCGGCACAGGACCGCTCACGTCCGCCCCGGTGCGCCGGACCGTGTCCACGATCTTGCTCGCGGACTGGTCCAGCGCCTTGTGGTCAAAGCCACGCAGTTTGATACGGATCTTCGGGGCAACCATTTGCTTTACTCCAGGACCTTGGTAACGACGCCCGCGCCGACGGTGCGGCCACCTTCGCGGATGGCGA
>NZ_JHAC01000023.1 GCF_000599865.1 Deinococcus phoenicis
GGTCGTCCTGAAGCTCGACGAGGAAGGCGCGCTGCTGGAAGGGCCGGGCCAGCCCCGCCTGCATGTCCCGGCCACCCGTGACCCGCTGATCGACGCGACCGGGGCGGGGGACGCGTTCGGCGGGGCCTTCCTGGCGGGGTGGCTGGCGCACGGCGACGCGGGCCGGGCCGCGCGGCTGGCCGTGCAGGTGGGCGGCTGGGTCGTGTCGCGCTTCGGCGCGCGTCCCCCCGCCGACGCGGCCCTGCGGGAGCGGCTGGAACGCTTCAGCGTCAGCGGGGTGGAGGCGTGAGCCGCCTGCAAGGGCGCGGCATGGCCCTCTGGGTCAAGGTGCTGCTGGCGCTGGTGGTGGTGCTGCTGCTGGTGGCGCTGGCGGTCTTCCTGTACCTGCGGGGCCTCACGCAGCCCGCCGGGGGCAGCCCGTACACGCTGGAGGTCAAGCCGGGTGACAGCCTCCCGCAGGTGGCCCGCACCCTGCAAACGCACGGCATCGTGAAAAACGCCGACGCCCTGAGGTTCGTGATGCGCCAGAACGGCACGGCGGGCAGCCTCAAGGAAGGGCTGTACGACCTGACCGGCCAGATGAACGTCTATCAGGTGGCCGATAAGCTGGCCGGCCCGGCCCGCATTCCGACCGTGAGCGTGACCATCCCCGAGGGGCGGCGGATCAAGGACCTGCCGCCGATCTTCGCCAAGGCCGGATTCGACGTGGCAGGTCTGAAAACGGCCCTCAACGACGTCAGCCTCAGCCCCTACGCGAAGGGCAACCTGGAAGGCTTCGTCTTTCCGGCCACCTACGAGTTCCGGGTGGGCGAGAAGCCCCGCGAGGCCGTGCAGGAGATGGTCGAGCGCATGAACCAGGAGTTCACGACCCCGAACGTGGCCAAGGCCAGGGCGCTGGGCCTCTCGGTCCGCGACTGGGTGACCCTCGCCAGCATGGTGCAGGCCGAGGCCGCCAATGACGGCGAGATGCCCGTGATCGCCGGGGTGTTCCTCAACCGCCTGAGGGACGGCATCGCGCTGGGCAGCGACCCGACCGTCGCCTACGGGCTGGGCAAGGACCTGCCCGACCTCGACCGCAGCGCCGGGGACTTTACCCGGGACACGCCCTACAGCACCTACACCCGCCAGGGCCTCCCCGCCGGGCCGATCAACAACCCCGGCCAGGCCGCGCTCCTGAGCGTGCTGGACCCCAAGCGCCAGCTCGCGGATGGCCGCGCCGCCCTGTACTTCCTGCACGGCCTCGACGGCAAGATCTACGTGAACCACGACTACGCGGCGCACCTGCGCGACGTGGCCCGCCACCGCTGACCCCCTAGACTCCCTCCATGCCTTCCCGTGACTTTCTGGAGCGCCGCAATGCCCTGTGGGCGCGGTTGCGCGCGCTGACCCCCGGCACGCCCGGCTTCGATGCTGCCGGGTTCGAGGAGACGCTGGCGGACCTCGCCGCGCTGACCGGCTGGAGCCGCGAGCGTGTGCTGGCGGGCCTGGGCCTGACACCCGCCGAGGTTCCGCCCCCCGGAGAGCGGCCTTGAGCGGCGCGGAGGTCGTGCCGTTCGAGCTGGGGCGGATGTTCCTGGGCGACACCTCGCCGCTGTTCTTGCTGGAAATCGTGTTCCGTACCGCCGTGATCTTTCTGTGGCTGGTGTTTCTGCTGCGGCTGACCGGCAAGCGGGGGCTGGCGCAGCTCAGTCCGCTGGAACTGGCCATCGTGATCGCGCTGGGGTCGGCGGCGGGCGATCCGCTGTTCTATCCGGAAGTGCCGCTGCTGCACGCCATGCTGGTGCTGGCGCTGGTGGTGGGCTTTCAGCGGGTGCTGGCCAGTCTGGTGATCCGCAGCGAGGCCGTCGAGACCTTTATCGACGGCCAGCCGGTGGAACTCGTCCGCGACGGCGTGATCGGCCGCCGGGCGCTGGACAGCGTCCACCTCAGCCTGGAAGACCTGTTCGAGCGGCTGCGCAGCCAGGGCGTGCGCCAGCTCGGGGAGGTCCAGCGGGCCTATCTGGAACAGGACGGCAACCTCAGCGTGTTCACGCACCGGCAGGACCCACCCGCCGGGCTGCCCATCGTGCCCCCCTGGGACCTCGAGGCCCCGCCGCGCTTTCAGGCCGGCACCGCCTGCCCGCAGGAAGTGGCGTGCCTGAACTGCGGCTCCCGGCTGGAAACCTCCGGCCCGCTGCCCGCCTGCCCGGTCTGCGCCTGCGAGGCCTGGACGCCTGCCGTCACCGACCCGCTCGGCGGTGGAGACTGCTCCCAGCCCGTGCGGGAAGGCCAGGAACGCGGCCCCAAGTTCGCGGGGCAGGGCTGAGGCGCGGGGCGGGTGCCCGGGGTCGCGCTACCCCTCGGTCGAGGCCCCGGGCCGGGTGGTCCACTGGGGTTCCGGCTCGATCTGCTCGGCGGGGGCCTTGCCTTGCCGGCTTCCAGGCCGGTGGTCTGCACCGTCTGGAGGGGGGTCAGCACCATGCCCTCCGCGCACTCGATCTGGCAGGAAAGTCGGGCCTGTCCCAGCAGGCCTTTTTCCGTGAGCTTGTCGTACTCGGCGACCGTCATGGCGTCCGGTTCGCCCTCCGAGAAGCTCACCCGGCAGGTGGTGCAGCGCGCGTGGCCGCCGCAGCGGTGCAGGATGTCCACGCCGCCGCGTTCCAGCGCCAGCACCAGCCGCTCGCCTGCCCGTGCCGTGAGGTCCCCGTATCCCTGGGCTGTGATGCTCACCGTGTCGGTCGTCATGATTCGAGGATGGCACGAACTGCCGTTGCCGTGGGCGGGGCGGACAGAAACCCGGTCAGCAGGTTGTTGACCCGCACCGGCTCGTCGCGCATGACCCAGTGACTCGCGCGGGGCAGGCGCACCACCCGCAGGTCCGGCACCCAGCGTTCCAGCCCGTCCGCCAGCTCGGGCAGCAGCGCCGCGTCCCGTTCGCCCCACAGCACCAGGGTGGGCACCCGCACCTGCTCGTCCTTCTCCCCTCTGCCCTGGCTCTTTCCCGGTGACCTGCCCGGGCGGCCCATCGCCCGGTAGTAGTTGATCATGGCGGTGGCTGCCCCCGGCTGGTCCCAGGCCTGCCGGTAGAGCTGGCGGTCCCGGTCGGTGTAGGCGGCGGGGTTGGTGCCGTGCAGCGCCCAGGCCCCGAAGCGGTGCAGGAACCGCTCGGGCAGCCAGGGGAGCTGGAAGAAGAAGATGTACCAGGACCGCCGCCACTGGGCCGGTTTGCGAAACACGCGGCGGGCGGCGGCGGGGTGCGGCGCGTTGAGGATCACCAGCCGCTCGACCACCTCCGGCTGCCGGATCGCCAGTGCCCAGGCGATGATGCCCCCCCAGTCGTGCCCGACCACGTGCGCCCGCTCGTGGCCCACCCGCTCGTGGCCCAGTGCGCGGATCAGCGCGGCCACGTCACTTTGCAGGGTGTGCAGGCGGTAGGCGGCCACGCCCGGCGGCTTCTCGCTGAGGTTATAGCCGCGCAGGTCCGGCACGACCACCCGGAATCCGGCGCGGGCCAGCGGCCCGATCTGCCGTTCCCAGGCCCGCCAGAACTCGGGAAAGCCGTGCAGCAGCACCACCAGGGGGCCGTCCGCCGGTCCCGCCTCGACGAGGTGCAGACGGACGCCGTTCACGACCAGCTCTCGCTCGCTCAGTCCTCGCTCGGTCAGCATGGGGCCAGTGTTCCTGCCCCGCTCACGCCTGCGGTGCGAGGAACCCCAACCCGCCTTGACGTTCTCCTTCAGCTCTCCGGCCCGCCAGACACCCGGCGCGGCTCACGCGGCAGAAGCTGCCAGGCGTTCACGTCCAGCAGGCCGCGCGGCGTGAGTTTGAGCGCCGGAATCACGCTGAGGCCCAGGAAGCTGAGGGTGGTGACCGGATAGGGAAGGGTGCAGCCCAGCGCCCGCGCCGCTGCCGTCACTTCCGACAGCCGCGCGGCAGCGTCCTGCGGGGGCAGGTCGCTCATCAGGCCCGCGTAGGGCAGGGGCAGGCTGGCGCGCACCTCGCCGCCCGCCACGACGACCACGCCGCCGCCCAGGGCCTCCAGCGCCCGGCCCGCCGCCCGCACGTCGGCGTCGGTGCCGCCCAGCACGGCCACGTTGTGCGCGTCGTGCAGCACGCTGAGGGCCAGCGCGCCCCCGGTCAGGCCGGTGCCGGAGGTCCAGCAGGCCGCGTGTTCATTCCGCCCGTACCGGTCCGCGACCACCAGCCGCGCGTCCCCGCTGCCCGGCGCACCCACCCCGGTCGTGATCTGGTCGGGCCAGACCTGCATCACCGGCCAGTGGGCGGGGACCTCGAAAGTGGCGCTGTCCCAGCCGGGTCCCAGGTCCACGCCGCCGCCGGGCAGGGGTGGCGTCACGGTGCCCGCCCGCGCCTCCACGCCGCCCACGAACGTCTCCAGCACCTCGAACCGTTCCAGATCGCGCAGCAGCACGAAATCGGCGTGATAGCCGGGCGCGACCAGGCCCAGGTCGTGCAGGCCCCAGTATTCGGCGGGGTTGCAGGTGACCAGCGCCACCGCGTCGGCGGGGTGCAGGCCGCCCGCCACGCAGGCCCGCAGCAGCCGGTCGAGGTGCCCCAGCGCGAGCAATTCGTCCACGCTCACGTCGTCGCTGACCAGCATCGCGCGGCGGGGGCGTTCGCGCAGGACGGGCAGGAGGGCTTCCAGGTTCCGCGCCGCCGACCCCTCGCGGACCATCAGCCACAGGCCCGCGCGCAGGCGGTCGCGGGCTTCTTCGGGGGTGGTCGCCTCGTGGTCGGAGTGGGGGCCGGCCGCCGCGTAGGCTTGCAGGTCGCGGTCCCTCACGCCCGCCGCGTGCCCGTCGATCCGCCCGCCCCGCGCGGCGTCCAGCACGGCCCAGGTGTCCGCCTCCAGGTTCAGCACGCCGGGGTAGTTCATCAGCTCGGCCAGGCCCAGCACGCCCGGCAGGCGCAGGGCCGCCGCGATCTCGGCCCCCTCCAGCACCGCGCCGCCGCGCTCAAAGGGGCTGGCGGGCACGCAGGACGGCACCGAGCCGAAGACCCGCAGGCCCGACGCCTGCCCCGCCTCCAGCATCCAGCCCATCCCGCGCACGCCCAGCACGTTCACGACCTCGTGGGGTTCGGCCACCACCGCCGTTGTGCCGCGCGGCAACACCGCCGCCGCGAAACGCGCGGGCGTCAGCAGGCTCGACTCGATATGCACGTGTGCGTCCATGAAGCCGGGGGCGAGGTACGCCCCGCGCGCCTCCACCGTCCGGGCCGCCCGCGCGTTCGCCCCCGCGCCCAGCAGCGCCGCCACCCGGCCCCCCGCGATCAGCACGTCGGCCCCGAACACCTCGCGGGTCGCGGGCTGCACCACCTGTGCGCCGCGCACCAGCAGGTCACCTTCCTCCAGCCCGCGCGCGACCCGCACCAGGCGCTGCCGCGCCGTCCTCTCTTCTGCCCGGTCTCCTGCTGCTTCTCCTGCGGTCATGGCGCAGTCTAGCCGGGACTTCCCGCCGGGGAAGGCCGCCGTTTGAACACGTCCAGCAATGGCCCCCGTTCGGCCAGCGCGCGGGCGAAGGTCTGCGCGTCGTTGAGCGCAGATGCACCGTTCACGCTCCGCGCCGTCATGCCTGGCCCGGCTTTCGCTGGGGGGGCCGTCCCGAACCGCCGCGCGCGGAACATGCCCGGATGTTCCTCGAAGATGGCGGTCACCCCTTCGGGCAGGGCCGCCAGATGGGCCGCGAACGCCTGCTCCTGGCTCAGCTCCGCGTGCGCCGCGCTGCCGCCCAGCTCGGTCAGCAGCCGGTCGATCAGCGCGAAGACCCGCGCCGCGTAGGCGTCCACCTCCGCGCGGCGCGGCAGGTAGCCTCTGTGAATCACCCGGTTGCGGAAGTCGGCGCCCAGCGCCTTCGGCGTGAGAAAGTCCGGCTCGCGGCCCTCGCGCAGCAGGTACGCCAGGGCCAGCATCCCCACCTGCCGTTCGGACTGGCTCGCCACGTGCCGCCAGGTGCCGTCGAGCGCCGCGAGCGCTTCCCCGAAGTCGCCCGCCGCATCCGCCGCCCGTTCCAGGGCGAAGGCGCGCACATAGAACTCGAAAAAGCGTTCCAGCGCCGCCGCGAAACTTGCCACCGCCTCCCGCGCGTAGCCGTCCAGCAGCGCGCGGGTGCCCAGGTCGAACAGCACCTCGAACTTGTGCTTGCGCACGAACACGCAGTACCGCGTGCCGCAGTGCGGGCAGGTCAGGTCATGAATGGCGCTGTCCGCGAACTCGGCGCGCACCTCGCGGGCGCAGCCGGGGCAGACCGTGGGGAAGTGCATGGGGAAAGTCTAGCCCGCGTCCCTCAGGGCAGCTTCGCTCCCGGTGGCGCGATCACGTAGCTCAGCCCGCCCGAGTGCGTGAGCCACTGCCGCTCGAAGGCCGCGCGGGGATAGGTGCGGCGCACGCCCGCGTCGGTGGGCGCGGCGGGATCGTTCAGCACCGGGTTGCCCCCGGCATCGAAGCCCACCAGGACCATCAGGTGCCCGTCGCTGTAGGTGAGGGGCGCGCCGGGCAGCTCGCCTTTTTTCCAGCCCAGGCTGACGGCCAGCGGGAAGCCCGCCGCCGTGTACCGCTCGGCCTCCGCCAGACTGGGCAGGCGGGTAATAAAGGCCCGCAGGCCGAGTGCGCCCGCATAGGCCGCATTGAAGGACCAGTTGCCGGTGCCCTGATAGGCGCGGTCGAAGGTGCCTCTGGCCGCCTGCGGCACCGTCACGTTCACGCCGTGCCGGGCCAGGATCATGGAGACGCTGGTGGGGCTGCACCAGACCTCGCCGCCGTCCGGATAGAGCATCTGCGAGCGCTGGGGTACGGTCACGACCTTGCCCCAGGCCGCCCGGTCGCCCGCCTGCCCCAGCCCCGCCGTCCGCCGCGCCCGGTCGGCCGTGTTGAAGGCCAGCAGGCGCACGCCCGTCCCCGCGCCGCGCAGCGTCACCCGGTACTGGTAGGCACTGGCTTTCGCGTTCAGGCGCAGGGTGTCGGTCAGGACCTGCCCGGCCCCGTCCTTCTGGCCGTTCAGGCTGGCGCGGCCTTCCCCGCCCGGCCCCTCGCCACTGCGCCAGCTCCCGAAGGAAAACCAGCGGCCCCAGCCCGCCGCCGTCTGCGCCCGCACCTCCACCGTCACGCTGCCCGCGCCGGGCGTCACCGCGTTCCAGGAGGGCACCAGCTCGTCGAAGGCCGCGACCTTGAGGGGCTGGCCGGTCAGCGTGCCGCTCGTGACGCTGGGGGCCAGGGTCAGCGTGTCCCCGCGCACCTCCACGCCCTTCAGCTCCGCACCTGCCCAGTCGCCCGCGCGCTCATGGATTACGGTCGTCGAGTGGGGATAGGTCATGGTCAAGGCCTCCGCGCCGCCCGCCAGGGACAGCGCCAGCAGAAGTGCGGCGCGCATGGCGTGACTATGCCGCGCCGGCAGGGGCGGGCGGGTGAGATGGGGGCGGGGGCGACCCTCCCCTCAGCCCCCCTGCATGTACAGGAACGCCTCGGGCAGCGCTTCCCGCCAGGTGACCCAGTTGTGCCCGCTGGGATACTCGCGGTACTGGTGCTGAAGGCCCAGGTCGGCAAACATCCCGGCCATGCGGCGGTTGGGGCCGGTCAGCCATTCCAGCGTGCCGGTGTCCAGGCTGGTCTTCAGGTGACGGGGCGGCGTCTGCTCCAGCCGTTCGCGCAGCCACTCGCCCGCCGTGGTGGTGTCGATGACGCCCTGCGCGTCCGCTGCCCCGGGCCGGGCGATGAAGGCCCCCGAGTGGCTCACCACCCGCGAGAACAGCTCCGGGTGCCCGCTGCCCAGATACAGCGAGATCAACCCGCCCAGCGAGGCACCCCACAGCCCCCGCTCGCTGACGGTCACGAACTCGCCTTCCACGCGCGGAAACACTTCCTCGCGCAAGAAGTCCAGATACCGGTCGTTCAGGTAATATTCGGCGCTGCGGTCGCCCGGCTCCACGAAAACCAGCACCGCGCCCTGTGCCAGCCCCGCCTCCACCGCCCGGTCCATCACCTCGCCCAGCTTACCGGTGCGGTAAAAGGCCACACCGTCCTGTATGTAGTACACCGGCGTGGGGTGCGCGGGGTCGTGGCCGTGCGGCGTGTACACGATGGCGCGGCGGGTGCCGGAAAAGACTGTGCCCGCCCAGGTCAGGCGGTGGGCCGTGCCCCTCCGGGCCGCGTCGGGCCGCAGCCACAGCGGGTGGCGCGCATACTCGCCCACCACGGCCGCGCGGGGGTACGGCCACCAGGGATTCAGGGACCTTTGCGGGTTGTCGGGGTCCGCAAAGGCCTTTCCCTTCGCGTCCAGCCACGCATACTCCACCCAGGCCCCACGCGGCAGCGTGAGCGTGACCGGGTGCCCGCCCTCAACCGGCAGGGCCGGTTTCTTGTGCCAGTCCGTGAAGTCGCCCACCAGCGCCGCGGCCCCCGCTGGAGGCGTGAAGGTCACCTGCTGCCCCTGTACCGAAACTGCCATACGGGCGATTCTACGGGGAGCGGTCAGCGCTCAGGCGGGAAGGCCGAGGCCGGGCGGTGGTCCGCCGCTTACTCGCTCTGGCCTGCGGCGGCTGGTGCAGCTGTCCCGCCCGCCGTGCCGTAGCCCCGGTACTGCTCACGCAGTTCGCGTTTCAGGAACTTGCCGGTCGCGCCGATGGGCAGACTTTCCGCCACGACGGTCGCGTCGGGGAGCCACCACTTGGCGAACTTGGGGGCGAGAAACGCGTGCAGCTCCTCGTGCGTCACCTGCTGCCCCGGCCTCAGCGTAATTACGGCCAGGGGCCGCTCGTCCCACTTGGGGTCGTCCATCGCGATGACGGCGGCCTGCGCGACGGCGGGGTGGGCCATCAGCGCGTTTTCCAGATCCACGCTGCTGATCCACTCGCCGCCCGACTTGATCAGGTCCTTGGCGCGGTCCTGGATGTGCATGAAGCCCCGTTCGTCCAGCGTGGCGATATCGCCTGTGTCGAACCACAGTTCGCCGTCCAGATCGAGGAAGTTCGCCGTACCCTCGCCCTTGAAATAGCTGCTGGCGATCCAGGGGCCGCGCGCGATCAGGCGGCCCATCGTCTTGCCGTCGTGGGGCAGCCGCTCCCCTTCCTCCGAGAGCAGGTCCAGAAACACCAGCGGGACGGCGCGGCCCTGCTTGGCCCGCAGCGCGTAGCCCTCGTCGCTGGTTTCGGAAACGCCGGAGGGAACGATGCTGGCGGTGCCCAGCGGATGCGTCTCGGTCATGCCCCAGGCGTGGGCGAGGCTCAGGCCGTGCCGGTCCTCGAAGGCGCGGATCAGGCTCTCGGGTGCGGCGCTGCCGCCCACCACCAGGCGTTCCAGGCTGTGCAGGTCGTAGGGCTGCCCCGCCGCCTTCGCCCGGTCGAGTTCGGCCAGCAGCCCCATCCAGATGGTCGGCACGCCCGCCGTGATGGTCACCTGCTCGTCCTGCATCAGGGCAGCGAGGGTGGGGCCGTCGCTGAAGGGACCGGCAAAGACCTGCTTCGCGCCGTACATGGCGCAGGTGTAGGGCAGCCCCCAGGCGTTCACGTGGAACATCGGCACGATGGGCAACACCGTGTCGCGCTCGCCCACGTTCAGCGCGTCCTTGGGGGCGCTGGCCAGCGAGTGCAGGATGGTCGAGCGGTGGGTATAGATCACGCCCTTGGGGTTGCCGGTCGTGCCGCTGGTGTAACACATCCCCGCCGCGTCGGTTTCCGCGAATTGCGGATAGCGGCTCAGCGGCTCATGGCCCATCACCCAGGCGTCGTAGTCCTCCGCGCCCTCCACGGGTGCAGGCGTCGGCCCCAGCACGAAGACCCGCTCAATCTTCGGACAGGCGGCGCGAATGGCCGGGACCATCGCCGCAAAGAGATTCTCCACGATCAGCACGCGGTCCTCGGCGTGGTTCAGAATCCAGGCGATCTGCTCGGCATGCAGGCGGATATTCACCGTATGGACCACGAAACCGGCGGAGGGTACGCCCAGGTACGCTTCCAGGTGCCGGAAGGAGTTCACGGCCAGCGTCGCCACCCGGTCGCCCGGCTTCAGTCCGAGGGCTTGCAGGCCCGCGCCCAGCCGCAGCGCACGGTCGGCCACCTCGCCGTAAGTCGTGCGGTGCTTGTACGGGACAAGTTGCCCGGCGGCGTCTCGCCCACCGACCAGCAGGCTCACGATCTCCCGCTCGGCGTAGGTGGTGCGCGCGCGCTCCAGGATGAAGGGGATAGTCAGGGGAACGTCCATCATGTTGCCTTGCATGGGTTGACCTCCGTGGGGTAAGGGGCGCGCGGCCCGGCGAATGGGGACGCCCGGCCGAAGCAGGAGACTGTGTGTGGGCGCATTCTAATGCCTGGAAAGGGTTACTGGACCGGGTGCAACGGGGGAGAAATCAAAAAAGGCCCCCCGAAGGGAGCCTTTTGAGAAGAGAAGAGGATCAGGGGGTGGCGGTGGTGTCGGCTTCTTCGCCGAAGAAGCTGTACGAGCCAGCGGTGTCGGTGACGATACCGTTGAACTGGTCGTAGGAGACGGCGTCGGTGGACAGGACGGCGTCATCGTTGCCCGTGTTGGGGAAGCCACGGTTGTTGTAGAAGTCGTTCAGCAGGTTGCTGGTGAAGGTGTACTGCTGCTTGTTGTCGGCCGTGGCGCTGTCACCCAGGGCGACCCAGGGGCTACGGATGCTCCAGTTGGTGACGCGCTGGTTGGCCAGACCGCTGTTGGTCGCGTTCGGGCTGGTGAGCGTGGGGTCACCGGCGCGCTGGTAGTCACGGATGGCCGCCCACTGGGCAGCATCGAAGCGACCGTACGCCATCACAGCGTTGATCTTCTCGACCAGGTTCGGGGTGGGCGAGGGGAGAGGCTGGTTGGGGAAGCCGTTGGTGGTGAAGGTACCAGTGGCATCCAGCGTGAGGTTGTTGTCCAGGGTGCTGTTGCCGGTGGTGTTGACCACGAGCACCGTGCCATTGGCACCCAGCCCAGCGATGGTGTTGCTGGTGTTGCCGAAGACGGCGCTCGTGTTCCGCAGGTAGCCGTCCGAGAGGCCCAGCGTGGGACGGGCATTGTTGATGGTCACGGTGGAGATCACGCCAGCACCGTTGTCAATCTTGCCCGTCTTGGGAACAATCACGATCGGCGTGCTGACGATGGTCGCGTTACCGGCGCGGTCGGTGACCATGGCACGGAGCTGCACGATGCCGCCTTCACCGGGCACTTGCAGCGCGTTCCAGCCCTGATTCAGGCTCATGGAGGAGCTGCCAGCGTCGGCCGTGCGGCGGGCGAACTGCACCGGGTGACCGATGGTGTCCGTGGTGCCGTCATCAATCGCACCGGGGGCACCATTGGTGCTGATGTTGGTGTCCCAGAACAGGCGGGCTTCGTAGACACCACAGCCGCCGTCAGAAGCGCTGCTCTCCACCGAGACGCGCTCGCCGCTGTTGACCACGGATTGCAGCGCCGGACGGTTGAAGTTGACGGTGGGGTCGGTGTTGTCGATGAACACCGTGTTGTTGACAGCGCCGGTGGCGGGGTTGCCCAGGGCGTCGGTCAGCGTGCCGTAGTCGATCTTGTACTGGCCGTCCGCGAGGCGGTTGGTATCGAAAGCCTCGCCGTTGGTCAGGTTGATGCCACCGATGTTGAAGGTGGGCTGGCCGATCACGCCGATGCCGCCTTCGTTGTCCGTCGCACCACCCAGGTTGACCGTGGCGATGTCGCTCAGGCAACGCTCGGGTTCCAGCGAGGGGAAGGGCAGGGCGGAGGTATCACGCAGCGCGCTGCCAGTGATGACCGGGCCGACGTTGTCGAAACGGATGGTTTCGTAGCTGGCGCTGGCGGTCTCGTTGCCCAGCTGGTCGCGCACGATGGTGTAGATGCGGTAGTTGACGTTGTCCAGCGCCCGCTGGGCCGTGCCCACGGTGGTCTGGCTGCCGGAGCCGATCATGCTGCTGAACGCGGTGCTGCGGTCGCTGCCGGGTTCGAGGATCGCGGCGCTCTTGACGGTCGCCACGCTCTTGATGGCCTGGGCGCGGCGCATCTCGTCGCTGTCCTGGAGGCCGTTGTCGTTGAAGGCCGTCTCGGGCACCAGGTAGTAGCGGATGCTCTCGAAGCCGGCGGGGCGGCGCTGGAGGAAGGAGGCACCGTAGGGAGCCTGGCCGTACTCGCGGTCCTGGAGGCTGGGGTTGCTGGTGAACAGGTTGATGTCACCACGCGCAAAGTTGATGTTGGTGCCGTTGTAGTTGCGGCGGAGGGCCGAGTAGCCGTTGCTGACGCCGTTGAACTCGGGGTCCGCCTGCTGCGGGCCTTTGTTGTCGGCAATCACGGGCTGGAAGCTGACAGCCGTGCCGTTGACACGGAAGACCAGCCACTCGCGCACGGCCTCGAACTCACCGAGGCGGCGGGTGTCCAGCTGGGCCGTCACGGGGCCGTTGGCCGAAGCCACGGCGCGCAGAACGTCGCCCGCCTGGATGTCGTCGTTGGTGGGCACATCCGAGCCGGTGGTGCGGGCCAGGATGATCTCGACCTTGGAGCCGGCCGCGGCGGTGTAGGACACGTTCACGGTGCCCTTGACGTACACGTCGACGTTGGTGTCGGGGTTGCCGGGGGTGCTGACACCCTGACCGATGCGGCGCCAGCCGTTGACGGCATCAATAACGATGCCCTCGTTCGTCAGGGTCAGTTCCTGGGTGGGGTCGAAGCTGATGTTGGAAGTCGCGGGGGTAGCCGGAGCCTTGGCGTCCACAGCCACGCTGCTGGACACGGTGTTCCCGTTGGCGTCCTTACCGCTCACCGTGATGACGTTGCTGCCTGCGACTGTGGGGGTCACGGTGCAGAAGCCGCCGCTGGTGCTGCTGGAGGCGTTGACGGCGGTGCCGTCGGCGATGGTGCAGGTCACGCCGGTCAGGGCTGCCGAGGTGGTAAAGGTCACCTGGATGGCCTGGTTCATCGTCACCGAAGCGCCGTTGGTGGGGCTGGTGATGTTGAGCACAGCGCTGGGGTTCGGGTTGGGATTGGGGTTGGTCCCGGGGTTGCTGGCCGTGTAGTTCAGCGTGACGCTGCCGTTACCGTTGGTCAGGTCGGCCGTCTGGGAGTTGGGGGAAGTGTAGCCGTTGACGGTGCCGCCGGTCACGGTGTACTTCTTGTTCTTCAGCGTGAGCACCTGGCCGTTGTTGACCGTGAAGCTGCTGGTCACGCCGTTGGTGTCGGTCACGGTGATCGGGGCGGAAGTAACGCCACCCGTCAGGTTGACAGTGAGCGTGCGGTCCACAACCTGCGTACCACTGTTGTCCGTGGGCGTGTTGCCACCGCAGGACGCGAGTGTGAGGATGCCCGTCAGGGCCATCAGAGCCATGTTCTTCTTCATACTTCCTCCGTGGGGATGAATCCCCAACCTGCTTGACGTGTGCCGCCGCTTGGGGCTTGGTGAGCGAACTGGAGGCCAGTTGCCGAGTTTCCTGCTCCCGCTCGTTCCTGCCGCCCTGTCCATAGGTCCCACGTTAAGCCAGGATGTGAATCCTTAGGCGAGTATATGGACGCCCCTGGGGGGTGTCAACAAGATTTGTGCGGCGTGTACGGGGCGAAGGACTCATGAAGAATCAGGAACCGGTCAGCTGAACCAGGTTCAGTTTTCTTCCAGGGAGGGTGCCCTGAGAGAAGGCGTTCCAGAGAGAAAAAAAGCCGCAAACTCACTTCGCCTTCCGGAAAGAGAAGCCGCGCCACACCGGCCTCACTAAAGGGAGGATAAAGAGAGGGGTGCCCCTGGTGGGTCAACGGGTTTTTATCGAAATCTCATCCGAGAACGGCTCTGGCTGGCTCCTTTCTTTGGCACATTGTTCTCATCTCCTGACAGTCGGGATGGAATGGTCCTCGTTCCCAGGTGCAGCGCCCCTTACTCCCGCCCCAGCAGGTACAGTTCCAGAATCTGCACCGCCGCTGCCTCGTCCTCGTCCTGTGCGCCCAGGGCGCGGGCACGGCGGGTGGTGAAGCGCTCGTCCTGATAGGCGATCCGATACCCCTTTTCCTGGAGGACTTTTCCAAAGGCCCGCACCCGGTCGGCGCTGGGGCTGTGTGCGCCGTCGGTCCGCAGGGGCAGCCCGAGCAGCAGCAGACCCGCGCCCGTTTCCTCGACCTTCAGGCGCACGGCCTTGAGGTCCAGCGGCAGGCGTTTGCGGTCCACGCTGCCCCGTCCGAAGGCCAGCTTTCCCGCATTCACCGCGAACCCAATGCGCGTTTTGCTCACGTCGAGCGCCAGGATGACGGGGGAAGCAGACGCGGGAAGGGTCATTGGGACGAGTGTAGCCGAGGGGGCGTGGCCCAGGGAAAAGAAACAGGCTGGCCCTCACGCGCTACGCTGCCCGCATGACCAGCGATGTGATTCTCGTAGACACCCGCGCGGGCGTCCGGACCCTGACGCTGAACCGCGCCGACCGGCTGAATGCCGCGAATGACGCGCTACTCCTGGCACTGACGGAGGAACTGAAGGCCGCCGACGCCGATTCCGGCGTGCGCGTGGTGGTCATTACGGGGGCGGGGCGGGGCTTTTGCGCGGGGCAGGATCTGGGGGACGTGTCGGGGCGGGACATGACCTTCACCGAACACCTCAACCGCACCTACAACCCGTTGATCCGCACCATCCGGGGGCTGGGCAAGCCCGTCGTCACCGCTGTCAATGGGGTGGCGGCGGGCGCGGGGGCCAGCCTCGCGCTCTCGGGAGACATCCGGCTGTGGGCGCAGTCGGCCAGCCTGATCGAGGTGTTTTCCAACATAGCCCTGGTGCCGGATTCGGGCAGCACGTGGTTTCTGCCCCGGCTGGTCGGGTACCACCGCGCCTTCGAGCTGATGGCCCTGGCCGAGCGCGTGAACGCCGAGGAGGGGCAGCGCCTCGGGCTGTGCGAGCACGTCTACCCCGACGAGACTTTCCGGGAGGACGTGCAGGCGTACGCCGAGCGCCTCGCCGCGCGGCCCGCGCACACGCTGAAGCTGACCAAGCAGGCGCTGAATGCCGCCATGACCAGCACGCTGGACGAGGCGCTGGACCAGGAGGCGGCGTTGCAGCAGCTGGCCGGGGATCACTGGGAACACGAGGAAGGGGTGACGGCCTTCAAAGCGCGGCGGGCGCCGGTGTTCGTGCGGGAGGAGTAAGGGCGGTGTTCACTGGGGCTGGAAGGCGTTTCCCCACCCCCCAGCCCCCTACCCCGCCGGGTAAGGGGAGCTTTTCGCTGCGCTCGGCAGGAGTCGTTCCGGGCGTGTTCGGCGTCGCCTGTCCCGTGACGGTTCCGGCCTCGACGCCATCCTTCGCCCAGGGGGAAGGCCTCGGGCCTGCGGCCCGAACGGCTCGGCGGCCTGGAAGGTGAAGTGGGAAGGTAGGGCTTGGCCGTCCGCTGACCCGGTCAAAAGCCGGGGAAGCGAGAGCTTTGGCCTTTTCCTCCTGCCGCTGAGCGCCCTTACGTGAGAAACAGCCGGTACGCCGCGTTTTCCGTCATGTCCTGGGCCGGGTAGCCCAGCCCGGCGAGGAAAGCGGCGAAGTCGGCGTGCTGCTCTCCCGGCACCTGGATTCCGGCCAGGACGCGGCCATGCGCGCTGCCGTGGTTGCGGTAGTGAAAGAGGCTGATGTTCCAGCGCGCGTGCAGGTGCGTCAGGAACTCCAGCAGCGCGCCGGGCCGCTCGGGGAAGGTGAAAGAATAGACCTGCTCGTCGGTGGCCTCGGGGGCGCGGCCGCCGACCATGTGGCGCACGTGGACCTTCGCCAGTTCGTCGTCGGTGAGGTCGGTGACGGCGTAGCCCTGCGCGGTGAGGGCGTCCACCAGTTCGGCCCGCTCCGACGGGTGCCCGAGCTGCACGCCCACAAAGATGCGGGCCTCGGTGCGCGGCGCGTAGCGGTAGTTGAACTCGGTGATGGCGCGGGGGCCGATCACCTCGATAAAGGCGCGGAAGGCCCCGGGGCGCTCGGGAATCGTGACGGCCAGGATCGCTTCCCGCCGTTCGCCGATCTCGGCGCGTTCGGCCACGTGGCGCAGGCGGTCGAAGTTGACATTTGCGCCGCAGGTCAGGGCCACCAGCGTTTCGCCCTTCAGGCCGCGTTCCTGCGCGTAGCGTTTCAGGCCCGCTACGCTCAAGGCCCCGGCGGGTTCCATCACGGCGCGGGTGTCGTCAAAGACGTCCTTGATGGCCGCGCAGACCTCGTCGGTGTTCACGCGCACCCAGTCGTCCACGTAGCGGCGGGTCAGGTCGAAGGTGTAGGCCCCCACCTGCTTGACCGCCACGCCGTCCACGAAGATGCCCACCGTGTCCAGCCGGACCCGTTCGCCCGCCTGAAGGCTCTGGTACATCGCGTCGCTGTCGTCCGGCTCGACGCCCACGATCCCCACGTCGGGACGCAGGGCCTTGAGCACGCCCGCTACGCCCGCAATCAAGCCGCCGCCGCCCACCGGCACGAACACCGTGTACGCGCCCGGCGTCTCCACCTGCCGCAGCAGTTCCAGGGCCACCGTGCCCTGCCCGGCCAGCACGAGGGGATCGTCGTAGGGATGCACAAAGGTCAGGCCGCGCTCGCGTTGGAGGGAATAGGCGTGCGTCTCCGCGTCACTGAAGGAGTCGCCGTGCAGGATCACTTCTGCGCCCCGGCTGCGGCATGCCTGCACCTTGATCTCCGGCGTGGTCGCGGGCATCACGATCACCGCGCGCACCCCGAGCTGCTGCGCCGCGTAGGCCACCCCCTGCGCGTGGTTTCCCGCCGAGGCGCAGATCACGCCGCGCGCGGCCTCCGCCGCCGTGAGCTGGCTCATCTTGTTGAAGGCCCCGCGCAGCTTGAACGAAAAGATCGGCTGCTGGTCCTCGCGCTTGAGCCACACGGCGTTGCCGCTGCGGGCGCTCAGGCCCGGCGCGGCGCTCAGGGGCGTCTGCACCGCCGCGCCGTACACCTTGCTGGTCAGGGCCAGGCGCAAGACGTCCTGCGCGTCCAGCGTTCCCGGCCCAAAGTCCTGTGTCTGCGTCATAGGTCCCCCGGTTCCCAAAGAAAACTCCCCGCCGGACAGTGGCGGGGAGAAGCGTGCAGCGCGCAGGCCGGAAGCGTCAGTCCCCGAACCCCCGAATAATTCGCGCCGCGTTCATGGGGCCAGAATAGGGGCGCGGCGGGGGAGAGGATGGCGGGAGAGGTAGACAAATCGGAAAGGGGACGCGGGAGGGGAGGCCCCCTCATTCCCACGGCCTTTCCCGCACGCCCGCTATCTGGGCGGCGAGGTCGGAGGCCACCGCCAGACCGAGCGTGTCCGCCAGCGGTCCGCCGAGGAGAAGGTGAACGCCGTCCGTGAGGCGTTGATGGACCGGTGGTGTCTCGGTCCGGCCCCCGGGAAGCGCCAGCCACGCGCCCGGCACGTCCGCGAGACTGTGCCCGACCTCCAGCGCCTCCGTCGCCAGGGGCGGCAGGGCGTCCATCAGCCGGATCAGGTCTTCGAGCGTTTCGCGGCGCACGCCGACGGGCACGCCGGTCAGGCGGCCCCCGCCCGGCAGGTAGCCGTGCGGGTCGCGGTGGTGAATAGGGGGAATCAGGGTAAAGCCGCCGTGCTGCGGGCGCAGGGTCAGGCCGCCCGCGCGCAGGAGGGGTGTCCGGTCACTGCTGGCCGTGTTCAGCCGGGGCGTCTGCCGGTACGCCCGTCCATGCGCCGTATGAACGCCCAGATCGTGTTCGGCGGCGTGGGGACCGTCCGCGCCCATCGCCACCACGACCACGCCCGCGCGCAGCTCGTGCGTCTCGTGCGTGACGATCTGGTGGGTGTTGGTGACGGTCAGGCGGTCGAGCCGGACCCCGCCCGGTGTGAGGTGCGCGTGGGTGTTCAGCAGCAGGTCGGCCCCCACCCGCACCGCGCCCTGCCCGCAGGCGAGGGCGACCGCGCCGGGGCGGTAGGTGGCCGCCTCCCCGTCCAGCCGCGTCCAGGGGAGGGCGGCCGGATCGAGCAACCCGGCGGCCTCCGGAAAGTGGGCGAGGAGGTCGGCGGTGGGCACGTGGCCCTCCCCCTCGCCCGCGTGCAGTTCGAGCAGCGCACGAGTCTGAAATGTGACGTCCCCGAAGTCGCGCTCCAGCGCCGCCCGCACCCAGGCGGCTTCCCGCTCGCGGCCCGGCGGCACGTCCAGCGCCGTCCAGACCCCCGGCGCGAGGATCGTCGCGCCTTCCTCGTTGGGCAGGCCGCCCCGCTCGACCAGCAGCAGGCGCAGCCCGGGCGCGAGCCGCCGCAGGAACAGCGCGCAGGCCGTCCCCATACGCCCCGCGCCGACCACCACCACGTCGTACTCCCACTCCGCGAATGCCTGCCCGACGTGTGCCCAGACCCGCCCCGCCTCCTGCGTCCCCCCGGTCATGCCGGACATCATGCCGCAGCCGATCCTGGAGGCAGGGGAGCCGGGTGGGCTGCACGGCCCTCATCTCACGCGCCTGTCAGCCCCCGCACAGGGGCCGCCCCTTATACTCGCGGAACAGATGCGCTCCCTCCTGCTTACGCTGGCGCTCGTCACCGCTGCTCTCCCGGCCGCCCAGGCGCTCAATGTCCGGGTGCTGGTGGCGAGTGCGCCGCAGCTCACCGTGCGCCTGCCGGTCACGCCGCTGCCCGCGTCGTCCCCGCTGGTGGCGGCCCCGGCGGCCCCCTCCGCCCCGGCGCGGGAAACGGCCTGGACTGTGGGCGCGCGGGGCACGGCGCTGACCCTCAACGGGCAGGACGCGGGCAGCCCCACGCTGTACCTGCCGCCCACGCCGGGCAGCCTGGTCACGGTCGCGGGGCAGACCTACCGGGGCGGCGTGCTGCTGCGGGCCGTCTCGGGCGGCGTGCAGGCCATCAACGTGGTGGACGTGGAGGACTACCTGCGCGGCGTGGTGCCCGCCGAGATGCCGACGAGCTGGCCCGCCGCCGCCCTGGCCGCCCAGGCCGTGATCGCGCGCACCTACGTCGCGGCCCGCGTCAATCCGGCGTTGCCCTACGACACCTGCGCCACCGAGAGCTGCCAGGTGTACCGGGGCCTCATGGCCGAGAAACCCAGCGCCGACGCGGCGGTCCAGGCCACCGCCGGCCAGGTCGTCGCCTTCGGGGGCAAGGCCGCCAGCACCTACTTTTCCAGCGATTCCGGGGGCTTCACGGCCTCCAGCGCGGAGGTCTGGGGCAAAGCCCTGCCGTATCTGCCCGCCAAGGCCGACCCGTATTCGGGAGGCAGCCCGCGCGCCCGCTGGCGGCTGGAGATCGGCGCCGCGAAAGTGGCCCAGGCCGCCGCCGCCTACCGCGTGCGGGTGGGCACCCTGCGCGACGTGCGCGTGACCCAGGCGAGCGAGTCGGGCCGGGCGCTGGAGGTCACGCTGACGGGCAGCGGGGGCGTCACCCGCCTGACCGGGGCCGACGCGGGCGGCTTCGTGCGGGCGCTGGGGGCGGCCAGCAGCCGCGCGACCCTCAGCGGCCCGGTCGGTCCCCAGACGCCGCTGGTCGTGGAGGGGTCGGGGTCGGGGCACGGCGTGGGCCTCTCGCAGTACGGGGCGCTGGGGCTGGCGCGGCAGGGACAGGACCACCTGCATATCCTGGGGTTCTACTACCCCGGCACGGCCCTGAGCCAGCTCGCCGCCGCCCCGCGAACCGGGCAGCCCGTGCTGGCCCAGGTGCAGCCGCTGCCAGGCCTGCCGCCCCTCCTCCCCACGCTCGCCCTCTCCGGCCCGCATGGCGAGTAAGGCCGTCCGGAACCTGTTCCGGGGGCGGCCGTTCCGGGGTCAGGTCAGGCGCGGCGCGCTGGTCACACTGACCTCGCTGGCCGGGCTGCTGGCGCTGGGCGAGGCAGACGCGCGCACCGTGCGGATCGTGCAGGCGCAGACGCTGGAACTGCGCCGCCTGGACGATCAGGAAATCGTGATCATCACCGGGGGCGCGGGGGGTGGCCCGGTGGAACTGCGGGTGGACGACGACGTGGTGCGCGCGACCCGCGTCGAGTACAACCGCACCCGCCGCACCCTGACCCTGATCGGGGCCGCCACCTACCACACCGCCCGCGACAACCAGAACCTCCAGGGCGAGAACCTGGTGGTGGACCTGGCCGGGGAACAGCTGACCGGCGAGGACGTGCTGATCAGCGACGGCGACATCGAGATCCGCGGGCAGGAGGTCGAGCGCATTCCGGGGCAGCTGCGGGCGACCGGCGGCTACTTCACGCCCTGCGCCAAGTGCGGGCGGACGCCCAACGACTACGCCTTCCGCGCCGAGCGCCTGATCGTGTATCCCGGCGACCGCCTGGTCGCGTACCGCGCGCAACTGCTGCTGGCCGACTTCCCGGTGCTGTACCTGCCGGTCGTGGTGATTCCGCTGAACGATCCCGAGCGTCAGCCGCGCCTGGCGGTGGGCCGCGGCGACCCCGACGGCGTGACGGTCGAGGCCGACCTGCCCTTTTCCATCGGTGCGAACACGCTGGGCACCAGCCTGATCCGCTACTACGAGAACCGCGACCCCAGCATCGGCCTGGGCGTGGCGCTGCGGTCCTACGCGCCGCTGCCCTTTGTGGACCGGGTCAACCTCTACACGCTGGCGAACCCCAAACCCTTCGCCGCCGACGGGACCCGTCAGGTCGGCTACGACGTGGACCTGGACTTCAGCGCGCGGGGCCGGGTGCCGCTGGCGCTGGCCGTGCGCGACCTGGACTACACCCTGAACGTGGTGCGGCGCGACATCGGGCGCACCGAGACGGACCCCGAACGCGGCGTGACGCGCGTGAACTTCACGGCCAACGTCGAGTACCCCAGTTTTGCGGCGCAGTTCAACTACGTGGACCGCTTCGGCCCGGAACCCACCACCGCGCTCACCACGCCGCTGAAGCAGCCGGAAGTCGTGCTGGACCCCAAACCCTATACCCGGGGCAACCTCAGCGCCGATACCAAATTCACGGCGGGGCGCTACACCGGGCAGAGTAACCCCCTCTCACGCAGCGCCACGGCCCAGGGGATCAACATCAGCACGACGCGGCTGGAGGAGCAGCACAGCGTCAACTACAGCGTGCAGCCCTGGAAGAACGCCGACCTGACGCTGCGCAACACCTTTACCGGGCGCTATTACGGCACCGGGGCCAGGACGGTACAGCTCGACGCGGGCGCGCAGCTCACCCAGCGCTTCAACGTGACGAACACCGTCACTGCCCGCTACAACTACATCCGCATCGAGGGCACCAGTCCCTTTGCCTTCGACGCGCTGTCGGGCCGCCGCCTCAGCGCGCCGCTGAGCGTGGACCTCTACACGGTGCCGGTGCCGGACGTGATCTTCGGGGCGTCGTACACCCGGGACCTGTTCCTGCCCTGGAACCAGCAGGCCCCCGCCACCTTCCGGCTGAACGTGAACCGCCTGCCCGTGCTGCTCGCGTACAACCTGGCGCACAATTTTGCTACTGGAGAACTGGAAAGCACCAATTTCAACCTGACGCTGGGTGACCGGGGCCTTTCGCGCCCGGTCAGCCCGGTGCCGGTGCGCCCCGGCCAGCCGCCCGTGCCGGCGCCCTTCCGCGCCACCTGGCCCGCGCCGAACCTCACCCTGACGGCCAGCGGCGGGTATACCCGCACGGGCGGCTACCAGCCCTTCACGGTGCGCGCGACCGTGACCGGGGATAACCGGGCCAATTCGTTCAGCGTGTACGCCACCCACGACATCCAGACGCCGCGCCTGAGTGCGGTGGGGGCCGAGTTCAGCGGCGTGACCCGGCAGGACACGGTGCTGAACCCCATCAGCTTCACGGGCCGCGAGAATCTGAATCTGCTCACGCCGCGTGTGACCGGGGCCTACAGCCTCACTTGGCGCGGCGCGTACACCCTCTCGACCGCGCACGACCTCGCACTGGAGCAGGCCGAGAACGTCAAGGAAAGCGGCACGATGACCTTCAGCGTGGGCACCGCCAGCGGGCGCGCGACCAGCTGGCAGCTCACCTACGGCGGTCCCTACGACGTGCGGCGGGCAGGCTTCACGCGCCCCAGCGTGACCGGCACCCTGACCGCCACCCGGCCCGGCCAGCGGCTGGGGTTGTCGGCGGTCGTGAACACGCCCGGCCTGGACCAGCAGCGCAGCGAGCTGGTGCGCGCCGACGTGAGTGCCGACTGGCAGTTCGGCACGCGGGTGGCGCTGGCGGGGCGGGCCGTGTACACCCGCAGCCGCACGGGCACCTACCCGGACGACGTGCCCACCGACACCCTGATCCTGGACCCCATTCAGGTGGGCCTTGCCATCGGCAGGGGGCCGAAGCCCGGCGCGTACCTGACCGGCAGCCTGCGCCAGACCTTTACCTGGAAGGATGGCGAGCGCCAGAACCCTGCGCCGCTGGCCCCCGTGATCGGCCTGACCATCGACCGCTGCTGCTGGGCCTTGCAGGCCGAGATCGACATGAGCCTGCGGCGCTACCGCCTGGGCATCAGCCTGCCGGGCAGCACCAGCTATCCGCTGTTCGACTACGGCACGGGCGGCCTGAATGTGCCGCTGCTGCCCGGTGCCCTGAATCCCGGCAACCGCTAAGGGCCGGTTCTCCCGCCCCCCCTTTTTTTGCCTTGTCCCCGGAGGTTCTCTTGAAACGTTCGCTGCTTCTGCTCTTGCCCGGCCTGCTGCTGGCCGCCTGCACCGGCACCGAGGAGTCCACGCCGCCCACCCGTCTGGCCGTGCTGACGGACGGGGGAGCCTCGGTCCGCACCGTGACCGTCGGGGGAACGGGCGTGACACCTGCGCCCGCCGATCCCAGCGTGACCGTCAACGGCGGCGTGACCCTGGACACCCTACCCGGCGGCAAGCGTCTGGCCCTGACGCTGACGGGCGGCATCGAGAGCCGGGACGTGGATCTGGCCGACGTGCAACCCTTCGCGCCGCCTTTCGAGGTTGCCGGCTTCGTGTCGCCGCCCTGCCTGAAGACCACTGTCCTGAACGCGCAGCGCGACCGTCTGCTGACCCTCAGCCAGTGTGGGAGCGGGGGCACGGCGAACGGAACGCAGCAGCTTGCCCTGTACCGTACCGACGGGACGCTGGTGTGGCGCGCGGCCCTGCCGGTGGCCTTCACGCCCACCGACCCGGACGCGCCGCCCGTCCGCCTGGCCCTGGTGCGTGAGGGCACGGTGGATATCGGCATCGTGGCCCGCCCGGCGCTGGGCGGCGGCAGCGAGGTCCTGCGGGCCGCCGTGCCCACGTCCAGAACCGGGTCGGACCTCGCCGACGTGAGTGCCCCGGTGTCGGCCCCCGCCATCCGCGACCTGGCTCCGGCTCCGGGTGGCAGCGTGGTGTATGCCGCGACCGATACCGGGGTACAGCCCCTCACGGGAACGGGCATTCCCGACGCCGCTGCCACGCTGCCCGCCTTCGGCACGGCCCGGGTGGACCGCCTGTGGACCGGGGTGGGCAGCGGCGCCGGCGGCAACCTGATCGCCGCCTGGCGCGACACCACCCTCACGGGAGGGGGCAGCGAACCCCTACGCCTGTGGGACGGTACCCGCTCCAGCGCCGCCGTCGTCGCCTACGTCTCCGAGCTGCGCGACGTGACCTTTGCCCTCGACGGCAACCTCTACGCCCTCACCCGCACGTCCCTGACCAGTTACGACACCCTCTTCGGGCTGACCCAGGGCAACTGGCGCGCCACGACCCTCCTGTCCAACCTGAACGACGCGCGCGCCGTGACCTGGCTGGTGCCCTGAGCGCGCCGAGTTCAGCGTTCAGGACGTCCGGCTAACGGCGGGGCACCCAGGAGTGTCAGCAGCGTCGCCGGCACCGCGCCGCGCGGCCCCCAGAGCGGCAGGCCGCCGCGCACGAGCAGGGTCACGGCGGCGCCGTCCGCCGGGCGAAAGCCCAGGGCCGTACGGGTGCCGCGTGCCACACCGTCGTGCCACCACACGCCCCGGGTCTGAAACCAGCCGGGCGCGACGCCGGTCAAGTGCGGGGGCAGACCGGGGGACCGCGTGACAGCCTGCCAGTCTGTCCCTGCCCGGCCGTCCAGCTGCGCGGTACCGAAGATCAGCAGGTCCGCCGCCGTGCCGAACAGCCCACCCGCGCCGATCAACGGCCCGAAGCCGGTCACGCCCTCCCCGAACAGGGTGGCGGTGGGAGTCACCAGCCGGGCGGGGTGAGGCGTGGCCGTCACGCTTTCCAGCGCCAACGGGCCGGTCACGTGCCGCGCGAGGGCCTGAGCGTACCCCGCCGCGCTGACCGCCTCATCCGCCGCATGCGCGAGAGCCAGGGCCAGCACACCCGCACCCAGGTTGGAATAGACGAAGCGGCCTGCCGCGCGGCGACTGGCCCAGCGGCGCGCACTCAGTAGCACACCGGGCGCGCTCATCTGGCCGTAGGGGTCCTGAAAGTGCGTGAAGGCCGTCACCATCACCCGGGCCGGGTGGGGCGGCAGGCCCGCCGTGTGGGTCGCCAGCGCCCGCGCCGTCACGAAGTGGGGAAAGCCCCGCAGCGGTCCCCCCAGTGCCGAGATCGGGGCGTCCCAGGCCAGCCGCCCTTCCCGCACCAGCGCCCCGGCCAGCGCCGCTGTGAAGGGCTTGGTCACGCTGGCGAGTTCAAAGACGCCCTCACGCGGCACGCCCCCCAGCCCGGCCAGGACGACCCGTCCTTCCCGCGCCGCGCCCAGCACGCCCCCCCGCCGGAACGCGGCCCGCAGCAACGGCAGGGCGGGCCGGACCTCCTGGCCCAGCACCTCCTCCACTTCGGCCAGGGCGGCGCGCAGGGGATCACGGCGAAACATGGAGTCAGGGTAGCGTCCCCGCCCGAGTCCCACCGTGCCAGTTCTGGCGGGTGTGGCCGCACTGACCATAAAAAGCCGCCCTCTCGGGCGGTGATGGAACCAGGATAGCGTAGAATGCAGGGGAAGTCAAAGTATGCAGGGGGCTTCGCCGGGGCCGCGCCTCACGCCCAGCGGAGCGGCAGCTCTACTTCGGCCGTCCCCACCTCCCGGCCCGCCCAGTTGTACTGCACGTTCGGGGCGAGCGCGCGCAGTTCCGCCGTCACGGGCACGCCCAGCGCCTCCAGCATGGCGAGGGCGACATGGGGCCGCGCCCGCTCGCCGCCGTCCTGCACCTTGAACGCCACACCCAGCGGCCCGCGCGGTGTCTCCCGCAGCGCCATCCCGTAAAAGGCTTCCGCACCCATCTTGGCCGCCAGACCGGGGACCAGCGACATCAGCGTGGTGTCGAGCCGGCCGGGTCCGGCGATCAGGAGGGGATGGGCGGTCATGGCCCCAAAGACGCGCTCCAGTGCGGGGGCGAGGGGGCCGGCCAGACTTTCGGCAGGGGCGGCCAGCCGTGCGAAGACGCGGGCCATCCCATGCAGCGGCAGCGCGAGGGCGGGCACGCTGCATCCGTCGGTGCCCACGTGAACGTCGTCCATCGCCACGCCGCCCAGGTCCGCGTGCAGTTCCCGGATGCGCAGCTGGAGCGGGTGGGGCTGTTCGGTGTACCCCTCGCGCGGCCACCCGTTCAGGACGCAGGCGAGGAGCATGCCCGCGTGCTTTCCCGAACAGTTGTGGTGCAGCGGCGTGGGCTGTTCGCCCCGCCGGATCAGGTCGGCGGCGGCAGCGGGGTCGAAGGGCGGGTGCGTGCCGCAGCGCAGGTCCTCCACTGTGCTGCCCGAGCGCGCCAGCAGCCGCGCCACCACCGCCAGATGCTCCGGCGTGCCCGCGTGGCTCGCGCAGGCGATGGCGAGTTCGTCCCCCGGCAACTCCGGCGCGGCCAGCGCCAGCGGGAGCGCCTGCACCGGCTTGGAGCTGGAGCGCGGGAAGGTCACGAGGTCCGCATCCCCGCAGGCCGCCACCTGCCGCCTGCCCGCGTCCACGACCGCGACGTGGACCCTGTGGAGACTCTCCGGCACCCCGCCGCGCGTGAAGATGACCTGTCCGGCCTGCCCCGCTCCCGTCTGCCCTGTCATGGTGCCCAGGGTAGCGTGGCTTGACTTCTGCCCGCGCGCCCTTTAACCTTCTGTCCGCTGGTGCGCCAGTGTTGGTCCGACAGTTCTGGTCCGGTAGTGTAGCGGTTAGCATAACTGCCTGTCACGCAGTAGGTCGCGGGTTCAAATCCCGTCCGGACCGCCATCAGAAGAGAGCGAGGTGCCTAAGCCTCGCTCTTTTTGTTTTGGCTTTCAGCAGAGGAGCTGCTTTCTGGCGGCTGAAAGCGGAGCACTGGCCGCGCAATTGCCACCCATGCCCCCACCCATGCCCCCGCCTTGCCGTATCATGCGCGGCGGTTTCGCACGGCGTCCGTGAGCAGCTTCCGCAAGGCAGGCTCCCTCAAGGCCCCGCGCACGGCGAGCCTACCTTAGTCACGGAGGACGCCTGAATTGACGACTTTGCCTTTTTCTGTTGCTGACGCCGCCGAGCTGTACCAGGTGCCGAACTGGAGCGGCGGCTGGTTTCGTGTGAACGACCGCGGCCAGGTGGAAGTGACCCCCGCGCCCGGCCTGCACGCGCCCCTGCGCCCCATCATCGACGAGATCGTGGAGCGCGGCGAGAGCCTGCCGGTGATCCTGCGCTTTCCGCAGGTCATCGCGGGCCGCGTCAAACACCTCAACGATGCCTTCCGCAAGGCCATTACCGAGTATGGCTACAGCGGGCACTACCAGGGCGTGTTTCCGATCAAGGTCAATCAGCGCCGGGTGGTGGTGGAAAGCATCGCCGCCGCCGGGTACGAGTACGCGCACGGGCTGGAGGCGGGCAGCAAGGCCGAACTGGCGCTGTGTCTGGCGCAGCGGCTCAACCCCGAGGCCCTGCTGTGCTGCAACGGCTTCAAGGACGACGGCTTCATCAAGCTCGCGCTCTGGGGCCGCACGCTCGGCAAGAACGTGGTCATCACCATCGAGAAGTACTCCGAGCTGGACCGCATCCTCAAGCAGGCCCGCGCGCTGGGCGTGAAGCCCGCCATCGGCGTGCGCTTCAAGCTGCACGCGCGCGGCTCGGGGCAGTGGGAGGAATCCGGCGGCGACCAGGCCAAGTTCGGGCTGAACGCCTACGAACTCCTGCGCGTGGTCGAGCGGCTGCGCGAGGAGAACATGCTCGACTCGCTGGTGATGCTGCACACCCATATCGGCTCGCAGATCACCGACATCCGGCGCATCAAGGTCGCCGTGCGCGAGGCCACCCAGACCTACGCGGGCCTGATCGCGGCGGGCGCGCAGCTCAAGTACCTCAACGTGGGTGGCGGCCTGGGCGTGGATTACGACGGCTCCAAGACCACCTTCTACGCCTCCATGAACTACACGGTGGCCGAGTACGCCGCCGACGTGGTGTACACCGTGCAGGAGGTCTGTAAAGCCCGCGAGGTGCCCGAACCCACCATCGTCTCCGAGTCGGGCCGCGCGCTGACCGCCCACCACGCCGTCCTCGTGATGCCGGTGGTGGACGTGACCGGCCCCACCCGCGACCTGGAAGAGCTGGCCGCGCCCAACGAGGACAGCCACCAGATCGTCAAGGACCTGGAAGAGATTCTGGTGGGCATCAGCGCCCGCAACTACCGCGAGATGTACAACGACGCGGTGGGCGACAAGCAGACCTTGCACAACCTCTTCGACCTGGGTTACGTCACGCTGAACGACCGCGCGCGCGGCGAGGCGCTGTTCAACGCCATCCTCCGCAAGATCGCCAAACTGATTCAGGGCGAGAAGTACGTGCCCGACGAGCTGGAAGACCTCCAGAAGGTGCTGGCCGACAAATACATCTGCAATTTCTCGCTGTTCCAGAGCCTGCCGGACAACTGGGCGATTCAGGCGCTGTTTCCCATCGTGCCGCTCGACCGCCTGGATGAGAAGCCCACCCGTCAGGGCACCCTGGTGGACATCACCTGCGACAGTGACGGCAAGATCGAGAAGTTCATCGACCTGCGCGATGTGAAGGCGACCCTGCCGCTGCACGAACCCGGCAGCCGCCCCTATTACCTGGGCGCGTTCCTGATGGGCGCGTATCAGGACGTGCTGGGGAGCGCGCACAACCTCTTCGGCAAGGTCAGCGAGGCGCACGTGACGGTGCGGCCCGGCGGCAAGTTTCACATCGACCTCTTTGTGCGCGGCCAGAAGGCCCGGCGCATGATCGAGTCGATGGGCTACGAGGAACCCATGCTGCGCGACTCCATCGAGGACCAGGCGGACGAGGCCCTGAAGGAGGGCACCCTCACCTCCGACCAGGAACACGAGCTGCTGGAAGACTACGGCGAGGAGCTGCTGGGTTACACCTATCTGGAGTACGAGGAGGGCTGAGGGAAGCGGAGGCCACCCCGGCAAAGTCGGCCGACCCGCCAGACACACCCTCTGCGGTGCTGTGGCGGGTCGGTTTCCGTGCGGTCTTATACGAACTTAAGGTGAGTCGAAGACGAACCCGAGCGGAGCGAGAATAAGAGAATACCGGCTGGCGGCGATGGAAGAACATCCGGTGTTGTGCCCGGATGTTCTGGAATCAGAGCAAGTCGGTCTTAGCGGTTGTCCTGTTCGGTCGTGGTCGTGGTGCTCGTGCCCTGCGGCTGACCGCTGGAGTCGAAGGACTTGGTCGTGGTGGTGCTGGTGCTGCTCTCGGTCTTGTTGTCGCAGGCGGCCAGCAGCAGCGCGGCGCAGGCACACAGCAGGGTCAGGGCCTTTTTCATGCCCCCACTTTTGCGGCGGAGCGCTGACGCCAGATGAAAGAATGCGGCAGAAGGTCTTTACGCTGAGGGGGAGAATGACGCCGTGAACATTCCCGGCCTGGACCTCCCGCCCCTCCCCGGCGCTGCCGCCCTCACGCTGCCCCTGGAAGACGTGACGCTGGGCGGTTACTTCTGGGCGCAGCCGCAGTCCGCGCCCGCCGTTCTTCTGCTGCACGGCTGGGGGCAGGACGCCTCGCACATGGCGCACCCGGCCCGGCTGTTCCGCGCGGCGGGGTGGCACGCGCTGAGCCTCTCGCAGCGGGGCTGGCGTGGGTCGAGCGGCTGTGACGACTACGGGCGCAGCGGCGCGGGCGACGTGCGGCGGGCGCTGGCGTGGCTCGGGCAGCAGCCCCGGGTGACGTCCACCCTGCTGCTGGGGTTTTCGATGGGCGGGCTGGTGGCGCTGCTGGCGGCTTCCGCGCCCTGCGCCGCGCGTGGGGTCGTGGCGGTGAGTGCGCCCACCGACCTGCGCCGCACGGCCCGGACCACCGCGCTGGGGATTTTGCGCCGCTATTACGACGTGGTCCTCACCGAGCGGCAGTGGGTGGAGGGTTCGCCCCTGCACCACGCCGCGCACCTGGGCGTGACCGCCCTGATCGTGGTCGGCACGGAAGACCGCTTCTGCCCGCCGGAGGAGGGCCGCAGTTACGCGGCGGCCACCGGCGCCCGCCTGCTGGAGCTTCCCGGCATGGCCCACCAGCCGACCGGCGAGGAGTGGCGGCTCATCGTGGGGGAGACGCTGACCCTGTTCGGGGGCTAGCCTGTTCGGGGCCAGGGCGCAAGCGTGAACGGTCCCCCGGCCCGGCCCCATCTTCTCTCACCCCCGGCCCGGCATGATTCCGGGCATGGAGCCTCAGTCCTTCCTGAAGTCGGCCGCCGCCGGTTGCGCCGCCACCCTGCCCATGTCGGTCTGGATGCTGGCGGCGCAGCATTTCCTGTTGCCGGGCCGTGAGCGGTACCCGCTGCCGCCCGAGCAGATCACCGAACACGCGGCGGAGGCGGTGGGCCTGGACACGGTGGCCGAAAACGAACCGGCGCTGAAGGCCGCGACCGTGTTCAACCACTTCGCTTACGGGGCGGCGGCGGGTGCCCTCTATGCCCCGCTGCGGTCCCTGCCGGGTGCGCCGGTGGTCAAGGGGATGGGTCTGGGCCTTTTCGTCTGGACCGGCAGTTATCTGGGTTTGCTGCCCGCGACGGGCCTGCTGAGTTCCGCCAAACACCACCCGGCCCGCCGCAACGCCCTGATGATCGTGGCCCACCTGATCTGGGGTGGGTGGACCGGCGTGCTGGCCGAGCGCAAGCGGTAGGTGGTCAGGCGTCCGGCGTGTGCTGCCTGTCCGGCGGCCCCCCGTCCCGTTGTCCCGCCCGGCCCTGATACGCCCGGCTGGGCAGCCAGTAGCGTACGGCCCAGCGTTGCAGCAGCAGGGCGACCGGCACGGCCAGCAGCGCGCCCCACGCGCCCGCCAGCCCCAGCCCGATCAGGACCGCCACCATCAGGGCCGCCGGGTTGGCCTGGGTGGTGCGGCCCATCACCAGCGGCCCCAGGACATTGCCGCCCACCTGATTGAGAATGAAATACAGCCCGGCCACCAGCGCCAGCGTGGTCGTGCCCTGCGGAATGGACTGGAGCAGGGGGGGGACGGTCGCCAGGACCATCCCGACAAAGGGCACCAGATACAGCACGGCGGTCAGCAGCCCCAGCGCCAGCGGGTTGGGCACCTTCAGCAGCAGCAGGCCCAGGCCCGCGAGGACGCCCACGCCCAGGCCGGTCAGCAGTTGCCCCCGGATAAAGCGCCCGAAAGAGACGCTGACATCCTCCGAGAGGCGCTCCATAGTGGGTTGCCAGTCGCGCGGGAAGACCTTCAGCAGGCCGCGCCCGACCCGTTCGTAATCCAGGGCGAGGTACAGCGCCAGCGTCAGCACCAGCCCTGCCTGCCCCAGCCAGCCCAGCAGGCCCGTCAGCCGACCCAGCAGCGAGGGACCGGAAAACAGCATCTGGTCCAGAATCGGGCCGATGTTGTGGGCGATCTCGCCCGCCTTGGTCTGCACGTATTCGGCCAGGCGGTGCTGAAAGGCCAGCATCCCCGACCCGCCGCTGGTGTGGCTGAGGGCCGAGTCCAGCAGCGCGGTGAGGCGGTCGGCCAGCGCGGGCAGCCCCTCCACGAAACTGCTGACCTGCGTGACCAGCCGCCAGAACAAGAGCGCCACGATCCCCAGGAAGGCCAGCAGCACCAGCAGCACGCCCCAGGCCCGCCCCAGCCCACGCTTTTCCAGCCGGACGAGCAGGGGATTGACCAGGTAGGCCAGGCCGTACGCCAGAGCCACCATCACCAGCACGCTCGACAGCCGCCGCGCAGCGAGGGACAGCAGCAGCAGCAGTAGCAGATAGGCCAGCAGCCGGACCAGCGGCCTGGCCCACAGGTTCTCCAGCATCTCGGGCACGGTGCGGGTTCGGTTCAAGGCGGCTCCTTGGGCGTGGGAAAGTGGCGGGTGGGGGGGCGGCTCTGTCCCGACTTTAGAACAACCATCAGCAAGGGGGCGGGCCGCCGCGTGTTCCGGTGGGTGGCTGGTGGACGCGGGAAGCGGTTTCCTGGCCCCTCAGGACAGCGGCGATCGAGCGGCCCCATCGCCCTTCGCGTCCGGCCTTCCCTTCGCCGGGGGCTGGGCGCGCTACCCTGTGCCCCGTATGTCTGACGCTCTGATCACGCTGGAAATCGAAAAACTCGTCGCCGGAGGGCTGGGTCTCGCGCGGGACGAGTCCGGCGTGGTGCTGGTGCGCGGGGCGCTGCCGGGCGAGCGGGTGGAGGCCAGCGTGCGCGCGGGCCGGGGCGTGCGCCAGGGCCTCACCCGCGAGGTGCTGCGTGCCAGTCCCGACCGGGTGGACGCGCCGGACCTGCCCACGGTGGACCTCGCGCACGCGTCCTACCCGGCGCAACTGGTCTACAAGCGCGGTTTCGTGGAGGAGGCCCTCTCGCGCATCGCCAAGCTGCGGCACCCGGTCGCCGAGACCGTGCCCAGCCCACACGAGTGGCACTACCGCAACACCGCGCAGTACCTCGTGACGCCCCAGGGCCTCGCCTACCGCGAGCGGCGCGGGCGCGACCCCCTGGTGGTGGGGCAAGACCCCCTGGTGATGGCGCAGATTCAGGCCGTGCTGGACCGCGTGGACCCCGCTCAACTCGACCCCGCCACCGAGGTGGCCTTCCGGGCCAGCCGCCTGACGGGTGAGGTGGTCGCGGCCCTGATCGGGGCGGGTGAGCCGCGGGTCTTCCTGCGGGCCAGCGACCACCTGATGGACGCCGGGGTGGTCGGCGTGAGCCTCGCGGAACCCGCCGGGCGGCGCTTCGGCGCGGGCGTCCGGTTGATCGCGGGCGAGGCCGAGGTGCAGGAGCAGTTCGGGCGCGTGCAGGTGGGCGTGACCGCGACCGGCTTCGCGCAGGTGAACCCCGAGGCGGCGGGTCTGGCCTATCTGCGCGCGGCGGAGCTGGCCGGAAGCGGCCTGCACGCGGTGGACCTGTACGGCGGTTCGGGGGCCATCGGGCGGCACCTGGCCCCCCACTTCACGCGCGTGACCGTGCTGGATTCCTCCCCCGAGGCGCTGGCGCGCGGAAGGCAGGCGGTGGCCGTCAGCGGCGAGCGCAACGTCACCTACCGCAGCGGCGACGCGGCCCGCTTCAGCGAACTGGGCACCGACGTGATCGTGGTCGACCCGCCCCGTGCGGGCCTGGAGGCGGAGGCGCGCGACCACATCCATGCCAGCACTGCCGACCGCCTGGTCTACGTGAGCTGCGACCCGGCGACCTGGGCGCGCGACGTGGGCGACCTCACCCAGCGCGGCTGGAAACTGGGGGCCGTCACGCCGCACGACTTTTACCCGCAGACCAGCCACGTGGAAGTCGTGAGCGTGCTGGACCGCTGAGCGGGGCGCCCTTGACCGATCACTCACGCCCGCCGGGGCGCTGGGAGGAACGCGTTACGCTGCGGGCGTGAAGCGAATGGCCCTGCCTCTGCTGCTGCTGCCGGGCCTGCTGTGCGGCTGTCAGGACCGGGAGGCGCGGGCAGAAAATGCCCGGCTGGCCGCCCGCGTCACGGCGTTGGAGGCCCAGATCGGGGCGCTGGCGGCGCAGGCCAGGACCGAGCGCCGGACCCGGGCCGACGCGGACAGCGTGGTGAGGCAGGCCGCCGCGCAGAACTGCGCCAACGATCTGGCGCGCTTTCTGGAGAGCCTGCGTCAGGACGTGGGCACCTACCCCGCCATGCGGCTGGTGACCCTCCCCGACTCGTGCGTGGACCTGCGCGTGAACTGGCGCACGCTGAAGCCGGAAGCCTATGCCTTTGACGTGCTGGACAAGGGTGGAGAAGTCCTCGCCACCGGGCGCGGCCCCTGAGGCCCGGCGTTCCGTCCCTGTTTGCCCTGGGCTGTTAGAGCATTTGTCAAAAAGAGAGCTTCTTGTTGACCGAGCGGGCGGGCAGCGGGCAGGCCCCATCCGGGTGCCGTTTTGCCCAAGAAGGCGTCCTCAAGGGGAGGGCAGGCTGGCTCAAGCGCGTCCGTTCTGACCGACCGTCCGTTCTGGAGGCGTGGCGTGCTCCTGCGCGTCCGTTCACGACGATGCCCAAGACAGCGAGTGAAAGAGGAAGAGCGTTTGGGACTTGCAAAGCTCCGAAGGAGAGAATGGAGCCGGAAGAGGCGCTTTTCCTCCTCCGGCGTAATTCGGACAAATGCTCTAGGCTCGGCCCATGCAGGACATTCTGGTGATTGGCGCAGGTCTGGCGGGCCTGACGGCGGCGCGCGTGCTGACGCGGGCGGGGCGGCGGGTCCGGGTGCTGGAGGCGGCGGACCAGGTCGGGGGGCGGGTGACGACGCGCCGGGTGGAGGGCTTCACGCTCGACGCCGGGTATCAGGTGCTGTTTCCGGCCTATCCGGCGGTGCGGCGGCACCTGGACCTGGACGCCCTGGACCTGGTCCGGGTGCCTTCCGCCGCCGTGGTGCGCCGGGGCGCGCGGGCGGAGGTGCTGGGCGACCCCTTCCGCGACCCGGCCAGTCTGCCGGGCACCCTGACGACGCGGGTGCTGACGCTGGGAGACAAGCTGCGGGTGGCCCGGCTGGCGGCCAGCCTGCGTGGTCCGGCCCCCCATACGCTGCTGGTCGGCCCCGACGAGACCACCGAAACCTATCTGCGCCGCCAGGGCTTCAGCGAGGGGGCGCTGGATCACTTTTTCCGCCCCTTCTTCGGCGGCGTGTTTCTGCGGCGTGACCTGCACACCAGCGCGCGGCTCTTTCGTTACTACTTCCGCATGTTGATGGACGGCGGCACGGCTCTGCCCCGTTCAGGCATGGGGGCCATTCCCGCCCAGCTCGCGCAGGGGCTGGACGTGACGACCGGCGTGCGCGTCACGCGGCTGCGGCCTCATGCCGGGGCGGCGGGCGGCCCTGCCGTGACCGCCGTGACCTCGGCGGGGGACCTCGATGCCCGCCACGTCATCGTCGCCACCGACCCGGACACGGCGCAGACCCTCACGGGGGAACCGGTGTCACGGGGTCGCCTGGGCAGCACGTACCTGTATTACGCGGCCTCCCACCCGCTCGACGACCAGCCCCGCCTCCTGCTGAACGCCGAAGAGGGCCTGATCAACAACGCGCAGTGGACCAGCCGGGTCATTCCCGAGCGGGTGCCCGCCGGGCAGCAGCTCCTGACCGTGTCGGTGCTGGGCCTGCCCGATCTGGACGACGACGCCCTGGACGCGGGGGTGCGCGGTGAACTGTCCCGCTGGTACGGCACGGCGGTGGCGACGCTGCGGACGCTGGGCACCGAGCGCATCGCCTTCGCGCAGTACCCGCAGCCGCCTGAATACGCCGCCACGCTGCCCGGCCACGCTGCCGCCCTGCCCGGCGTGCTGCTGGCTTCCGAGGTCACCTCCATGAGCGGCATCCAGGGGGCCATGGAAAGCGGCGAGAAGGCCGCCGCGATCCTGCTGGGCGACCTCGCGGCCATGAGCCGCCCACGCGGGGCATAACGTACCCTGACCCCATGACCTCCACCCTCGACCACCTCGTGATCGCGGCCCGCACGCTCCCGGAGGGCCGCGCGTGGCTGGAAGGCCGGCTGGGCGTCTCCATGCATCCCGGCGGCGGGCACGAACACTTCGGCACCCACAACGCGCTGCTGTCGCTGGGGCCGGACGCTTACCTGGAGGTCATCGCGGTGGACCCGGCGGCCCCCGCCCCTGGCCGCCCCCGCTGGTTCGGCCTCGACACCCCAGAGGTGCGCGGGCTTCTGGAGGATGGGCCACGGCTGCTGCACTGGCTGGCGCGGGTGCCGGGCCTCGCTGGCCCCGACCTCACGCCTTTCGGGGAGGCCCTAGAGCTGTCACGCGGGGAGAACCGCTGGACGTTGACGGTGCCGGACGACGGGCGCCTGCCGGGCGGCGGCGTAGTGCCCAGCCTGATCGCGTGGCACACGCTGCCCCCACCCACGCGCCTGCCCGATGTGGGTGTGCGCCTGGAGAGTCTGACGCTGGGCACCCCCGACCCGGATGGGCTGCGGTCCCTGCTCGACCGGCTGAACTTCGTGGGTGAGGTGGAGGTCCGGGAAGCGCCCCAGCCGGAACTGTCGGCCCTGCTGGTCACGCCGGATGGGCTGGTGACGCTGTGAAGAGGCAGGAATGACGCCGACGCCACCGGATGACACCTGGTCCGTCCACCCGGAGGGACTGCCGGAGCGGGCCAGCGTGGGCGCGGTGGTCCTCCGGCGGGAGGTCGTGGGCTGGCGCGTCGCCACCGTGGTCGAGCGGGGCGAGTCCTTCCAGCTTCCGAAGGGTGGGTTGGAGGCAGGGCTGTCACGGGTGCGCCTGGTGGCGGACCTCGGCGTGCTGGAGCGGCAGAACGACGCCCGCACCCGCTGGCAGGTCACGCGCTACTTCCTGGGTCTGACGGACGAGGAAGGGGAGACGCCGCTGGAACCGGGCTTCCGGCTGGAATGGCATCCGCTGGACGCCGTCCCGCCGCTGTTCTGGCCGGAGCAGGCGCGGCTGGTGGCAAGTTCGTCAGAATCTCGAACGGGGCGAGGACGGGCTGATCTGAGCGGCGCGCGGTGGGCGTCTCCGGTGCAGCAGCGCCGCCGCGAGCAGGCCCGCCAGGAAGCCGAACAGGTGCGCTTCCCAGGACACGACCGGGTTGGTGGGCAGCACGCCCCACAGCGCCCCGCCGTACAGGAAGAGGGCCACCACGGCGGCGGCGATGGCGACGGGGGTCCGCTCCCACCAGCCCACGCCGAGCAGGTAGGCCAGGTAGCCGAACACCAGCTCGCTGGCCCCCAGGTGGACGCTGTTCCCGCGCCCGAAGAGCCACACCAGCAGGCCGCCCACGACCACGATCACCAGGGTCGCTGCCAGAAAGCGCCCCACGCCGCGCAGGGCGCTCATAAAAGCCAGCACCGCCAGCGGGACCGTGTTGGCGATCAGGTGCCCGAACCCCACGTGCAGAAAGGGGGCCGTCAGCACGTGGGGCAGGCTGCCGGGGTCGCGCGGCACGATGCCGTAGCTGTCCAGCGTCCCGCCGAACGCGAACTGATCGATCAGCTCCTGCGCCCACTCCCCGCCCACCAGCAGCAGGGCCAGCAGCGCGGCCAGCCCGGCGGGCGACCGTCTGCGCGCGGGCCGGGGCGGGAAGGGGGGCCGGGGTCTCACGCTCCCAGTCTGCCCCAAAAGCGGGGCGGGCGACCGGAAGGTTTCCCCGGTCGCCCCTCTCTTTCGGGTGGCCTACCCGCTGACCCGTCCGCGCAATGCGCCCTTTTCCTGGAGGTACTCGGCGATCTGCACGGCGTTCAGCGCCGCACCCTTGAGCAGCTGGTCGCCCGCCACGAACAGCTCCAGGCCGCCGTCAAAGACCAGCGAGGCCCGGATGCGGCCCACCTCCACGTCGTATTTGCGGGTGGCGGTGAGGGGCATCGGGTAGAGCCGCGCGGCGGGGTCGTCGCGGACCTCCACACCCGCCGAGTGCCGCAGCAGCTCGCGCGCCTCTTCCGGGGTGGCGGGGCGCTCCAGTTCCAGCGTGATGGCCTCGCTGTGGGTCCGCAGGGTGGGGATGCGGACGGCGGTGCAGCTGATGCTCAGCGACTCGTCGCCCAGAATCTTGCGCGTCTCCCAGACGACCTTCATCTCTTCTTTGGTGTAGCCGTTGTCCTGGAAGGCGTCGATGTGCGGAATGACGTTGAAGGGCATCGGGTAGGCGAAGACCTCGGCCTCGGGCTGCCCGCCTGCCAGTTCCACGCGGGTGCCCTCCAGCAGTTCCTCGATGCCTTTCTGGCCGGCCCCGCTGGTCGCCTGGTAGGTGGAGACGATCATGCGCCTGACGCCGTAGGCGCGGTGCAGCGGCGCGACCGCCACCACCGCGATGGCCGTCGTGCAGTTGGGGTTGGCAATGATGCCTTTGTGCCGCAGGGCCGCGTCCCCGTTGACCTCGGGCACGACCAGCGGCACGTCCGGCTCGTAGCGGAAGGCGCTGGAGTTGTCGATCACCAGCGACCCGCCGGCCACCCACGCCGGGGCCTTTTCCTTGCTGATGGACCCGCCCGCCGAGGCGAGAATCACGTCGGCATCGATCGCGCCTTCGGGGGTGGCGCGCACCGTCAGTTCCTGCCCGGCAAAGGGCAGCTTCAGGCCCGCCGAGCGGGGACTGGCGTACAGTTGCAACTCGTCCAGTTTCAGCGTGCTGCTTTCCAGCACCCGCAAGAGTTCGTGTCCGACCGCACCGGTGGCTCCCACAATCGCTACGCGCATCCCACGCCTCCCTCAAAAAAAAGCCCGCCACGCGACTCTCGCGGGCGGCTGCGTCCAGGGCCGCCCTCACGGGATAGTGGTCGTGTGGCGGCGCATAGGGGCAAGGTACCCGCCGGGGGCCGGGGGGTCAAGCGGGCGGGCTAGAGAAGGTCCTTAGGTTCTATTTCCTGCGCCGCAAAAAGGACAGCCACCCCGCCCGCTCGGGCTGCCGCGCCGGGGCAAAGTCCGTCATATGGATCTCGGCGTCGGGGTGGGGGGCAGCTTCCCAGCCCCCGGGCGTGGCGATCAGGCCGCCGAAGCGCCCGGCAGCGTAGCGGGCGTGTTCCTGCTCGGCCTCCTCGCTGATGGCGCGGGGGTCGGCGAGGGCTTCGAGCATTGCCTGGAGGCTGTCATCGTCGCAGGCCCAGTGACCCTGCGAGAAGGTGGCTTCCTGACCATAAATCCGAATGCTGACGGGCATGGACGCTCCCGGGCCGAACGGGCTGACCACCGTCCGGGCTTGTCAGTTGTCTTGACCCGACCAGCATAGCGCAAGCGCCGCGTCTGCTCCCGGAGTTCCGCGCCCGCCTGCCCGCTTCACTTCGGTTCGCCCAGCCGCCGCTCCTGCCCGGCCTGGAGGCGGCGGATGTTGTCGCGGTGCTGCCAGGTCAGCAGCGCCGCCAGAAAGGCGACCGTCAGGCTCAGCCAGCCGGGACGGTTCAGCGCGGCCACCAGGGTCACGGCGGTCAGTGCCCCCAGGATGCTGCCCGCCGAGACGAAGCGCGTGAGCCACATGCACGCCGCGCCCACCACAAAGGCCCCCGCGCCCACCAGCGGATCGATCGCCAGGATGGTCCCGAAGCTGGTCGCCACGCCCTTGCCGCCCCGGAAGCCCAGAAAGGGGCTGAAGTTGTGCCCGATCACGGCGGCCACGCCGCACAGCGCCGCCCAGGCCGGGTCGAGGCCCAGCGCCCGCGCCAGCCACACGCTGGCGGCCCCTTTCAGGATGTCGAACACGGCCACGGCCAGCGCCGGTCCCTTGCCGAGCGAGCGCAGCACGTTCGTCGCGCCGCTGTTGCCGCTGCCGACCGTGCGGATATCCACGCCGCGCGTGCGGGCCAGCCAGGCGGCGGCAGGCAGGGAGCCGATCAGGTAGGACACCAGCACGGCCAGGAGCACAATCAGGATCACGGTTCCGATTGTACGCATTGGCCTTCCGCCCTGGGACTTCCTTGAGGCTCTGGCGTGGGGGGAGCGCCAAGGTCCCGGTGCCCCAGGGGCGCGCGAAAGCCGAAACGCTGCGGCCAGCGCGACTTCACGTTCCATTTCGTTGTTCTAAAGCTCCGGTGAGGGGCGGTCATTTCGGCGTGGAAGGGCTTCCGCTAGCCTGTGGGGTGTGTGTGCCGCCCCCCTGCCCCCCGATGAACCTGAACGTCTGGCCGCCCTGGCCCGCTACGACGTGCTCGGTACGCCACCCGAGGAGGCGTTCGACCGCATCACGCGCCTGACCGCGCAGGTGCTGGGGGTCCCGGTCGCGGCCGTCAACTTCCTGACGCTGGAGCGGCAGTGGTCCAAGGCCTGCGTCGGTGAGCTGCCCGGTGAGCTTCCGCTTGCCGACTCCCTGTGCCGCTGGACCGTCCTGGGGCCGGAGGTGCTGGTGGTGCCCGATGCCCGCCAGGACCCACGGTTCAGGGAAAATCCCTTCGTGCGTGCCGGGCAGATCGTGCTGTATGCGGGCGCGCCGCTGATCACGCCCGAGGGCGTCCGTATCGGCACCCTGTGCGTGACCGACGACCGGGTGCGGCCTTTCGGGCCGGAACAGGCCGAGACGCTGCGCCTGCTGGCCGGACTGGTCATGGATGAGCTGGAACTGCGGCGGCGCACGCAGGAGCTGACCCGGGCACGCGACCATGCCCGCACGCTGCGCGACCTGGCCGAGCTGATGAACGAACCTTTGGGGCCGGAGGAGATGGCGCGGTTGGGCCTGGGCCTGCTGCACGAACGGATGCGGCTGGACTGGTCGGCCCTGCTGCACCTCACCCCGCGGGGTCCGGCGGTGCTGAGCGCGCATGCCGGAGAAGGCCACGACGCCTTCGGGGAGGTCCTGCTGGAACGCCTGGTCGTGAAAGGCAGCCCGCTGTGGACGGCGCTGACCACCCACGGGCGCGTGTTTCTCGACGGTGATCTGGCCCTGGCGGGAGAGGCTAGCTTCCCGCACCTGCTGGAAGCCGGTCTGCGCAGCGTGGCCTGGCTGCACCTGCAAGTCGGAGGGGCGCGGGAGGACCGGGGCGGGGAGCCTTACGTGCTGGTGCTGGCCCGCCTGGGTCAGGCGGCAGCCTGGACCCCCGAGGAGCGCGCGCTTCTGGAGGCGGCGGCCCGCAGCGTGGGCGTGGCCCTGGAACGCGTGGAGCACGTGTGGTCGCTGGAGCGGGCCGCGCGGACCGACGCGCTGACCGGCCTGAGCAACCGCCGCGCGCTGGACGAGGCCCTCGACGAGGCCGACCGCCGCGTGGCCGCGACGGGGCTGGGCTACGTGCTGGGCGTGGTGGACCTCGACGGCATGAAGCGGGTGAACGACGAGCGCGGGCACGCGAGCGGTGACGACCTGCTGCGCGAGTTCGCCGGGCGGCTCGTGGCCCCCGGGATCAGCGCCTACCGGCTGGGCGGCGATGAATATGCCCTGCTGCACCTCCAGCCCGAGTTTCCGGAGGTGGAGGCCCCCGGAGCGGAGGAGTTCCCGGAGGCGGCGGCGCAGGCCCTGGTGACCCTGGTGGCCGCCGCAGAACACGCCGTGCGGGTCAGGGGATACCCCGCCGGGGCCTCGCTGGGCGTGGCGACCGTGCCGGAGGATGCCCCGGACGCGACCGACGCCCTGCGCACCGCCGACGCGCGGATGTACGCCCGCAAACGCGAGCGCCGCGCTGCCCGCCCCACCGCCGACGCCCGCCCGCTCCCCTGAGACCCGCTACCCTGGGACCCATGACGCTGCTGCTCGATCACGTCGCCATCGCCACACCCGACCTCGATCTGGGGGCCGCCCCGTACACGGCGCTGGGCCTGACCCCCGAGGGACCCGACGAGGAGGTCGCCGGACAGGGGGTGCGGGTCCGGGCCTTTGTGGTGGGCGAGACCCTGATCGAACTGCTCGCCCCGACCCGCCCCGACAGTCCCGTCGCGGGCTTTCTGGAGCGCCGGGGGCCGGGCCTGCACCACACCGCCTACCGGGTGGAGAACCTGGAGGCCGAGATGGAGCGGCTGCGCGGCCTGGGCGCCCGCTTTCTCTCCGAGACGCCCTCGCCGGGCCGGGCCGGGACGCGGGTGGCCTTTTTGCATCCCAAGTGGGGCGCGGGCACCCTGATCGAACTGGTGGAACATCCCGCCGGGCCGCACGCTGCGGGGGCACACGGAAAGGCCGAGCATTGACCCGCCCCCAGCCTCCTCTCGCCCAGCCCCTCTGGTGGCTGCCCGCCCTCGCCGTGATGGGGGCGATCTGGTGGCTGAGTTCCTCGTCCGACACGCCCGGCCCGCCGCTGGTGCATCCGCTGGACTGGGCCGCGCACTTCACGGCGTATCTGGCGCTGGGCTACAGCCTGGGGCGGGCGACCGGGCGCTGGGGGCTGGCCCTGGTCCTGGCCGTGTGGTTCGGCGCGCTCGACGAGGTGCATCAGGCGTTCGTGCCGGGCCGTGACGCGGGCGTGACCGACTGGCTGTTCGACCTGGCGGGGTCGTGGCTGGGCACCCGGCTCGCCACGCGCCGCCCGCCGCCCGGTGTCGCAGTTCTGTCAGACCCGCCCCGCTAGGCTGCGCGCGTGACCCGTGCCGTCCCCACCGTCTTCCAGCCCGCCGGGAGTGCCGAGCCGGTGCGGCGTGCCCTGGAGCAACTCGACCGGGTGATTCTCGGCAAGCCGGGGCAGGTGCGGCTGGCGGTGGCCTGCCTGCTGGCGCGGGGGCACCTCCTGATCGAGGACCAGCCCGGCGTCGGCAAGACCACGCTGGCGCACGCGCTGGCCCGCACGCTGGGCCTGGGCTTCCGGCGGGTGCAGTTCACCAGCGACCTGCTGCCCGCCGACCTGCTGGGCGTGAGCATCTGGGACGCGGGGGCCGGGGTCTTCCGCTACCATCCCGGCCCGATCTTCTCCGAGGTGCTGCTGGCCGACGAGATCAACCGTGCCACGCCCAGGACCCAGGGCGCGCTGCTGGAGGCGATGGAGGAACGCACGGTCAGCGAGGGCGGCGTGACCCGGCCCCTCCCCGATCCCTTCTTCGTGATCGCCACCCAGAACCCCGCCGCGTTCGTGGGCACGTCGCCCCTGCCCGAAGCGCAGCTCGACCGCTTCCTGCTGACCGTCACGCTGGGCTATCCCGACCCCCGCGCCGAGCGTACCCTGCTGGAAACGGGCGGGCGGGGAGGGGCCGTGCGCGACCTGCCCGCCGTGCTGGATGCCCAGGCGTTGCTCGCCGCCCAGCGCGAGGTGGACGCCGTTCACGCCGCGCCCGCCCTGCTGGACTACCTGCAACTGCTGGCCCGCGCCAGCCGCGAGCATCCGGCCCTGGTGGCGGGCCTGAGTCCCCGCGCGCTGCTGGCACTGCTGGCCGCCGCCCGCGCCTGGGCCTTCCTGGCGGGGCGCAGCATGGCGCTGCCGGAGGACGTGCAGGCCGTGTTTCCGGCCCTCGCCGCGCACCGCCTGCCCCTCCGCGACCCTGGCGCGCGCATCGGGGACGTGACGGCCCGGATTCTGGCTGAGACGCCGATTCCCTGACCGGGAGCATGCCCCAGCCTGTGCGCCCTCCCCCCGGCACCCTCACCCGTCTGCACCCTACCCGCCTGCGCCCCACTCGTCTGGGCCTGGCCTTTCTGGGACTGACCGTGGTGACGCTGGTGGGCTGCATCAACTACGCCCTGAGCCTGGGCTACGCGGTCACGTTCCTGCTGGGCGGCGTGTGGGTCGTGACGGCGGCGCACGCGACCCGCGCCGGGCGGGCGGTGTCGGCCACGCTGGCGGCCCCGGCGGAGGCGGTCGCGGGAACGGACGCCGCGTTCGTGGCGCGGGTGAGCAGCGCGGGTCCGGCCCTGACGGCGGCCCTGCGGGCGGAGGCCGGACGTGCCCCTGTCCAGACCATGCGGCATGTCCCGGCGGGGGAGACGGTGACCGTCACGCTGCCGGTGCCCGCGCCCCGTCGGGGGAAACTGGCCCTGACGCGCCTGCAAGTGGTGGCGCTGGACCCGCTGGGCCTGTGGGAAGCGCGGCGCGCCCTGCCGGTCCCCGAACCCCTCACCGTGTTTCCCGCGCCCGAAGTGAACGCGCCCCCACCCCCGGCCCGGACCGTTCCCGGCGCGGGGGAAGGCGCGGGCCGGACGCGCGGCGACGAGGAGTTCAGCGGTCTGCGCGCCTACCAGCCCGGCGACTCACCCCGGCAGGTGGCGTGGCGGCACGCGGCCCGCACCGGGGTCCTCCTGACGCGCGAGACGGACGCGCCCGCCGGGACAGTGCTGGCGCTCGACTGGGCGGACACCGCCCGCCTGCCCGACCCGGAAGCGCGCCTGTCCCGGCTGGCCGCCTGGGTGAACGCCGCCCGGCGCACAGGCACTCCCTTTTGCCTGACCCTCCCGGGCCGGACGTTGCCGATGGGGGGGGGAGAGGCGCACGCGCGGGCGGCCCTGGCGGCGCTGGCCGGGCACGCGCCGTTGCCCGCTGCGGCGGCTCCCGCCCGGAGGGCCACCCCGCCTGCCCCGTTGCCGGGGTCGGTGTTGCGGTTCACCCTGTTCGCGCTGGCCGTGGCCTTGGCCCCGGCGGCACTCCGGCAGCCGGTCTGGGTCACGCTGATGGTGGCCGGGGTGCTGGGGTACAGCGCCGCCCGCACCCTGCGCCCGCTGCCCGCCCCGCCCACCGTGCTGCTGGGCCTCGCGGCGGGCGTGACGGCGGCGCTGCTGTACGCCCGCTACGGCACGCTGCTGGGGCGCGACGCGGGCACGGCGCTGCTGGCCCTGCTGGTCGCCCTGAAAACCGCCGAGACGCGCACCCGCCGCGACGCCCGCTTGCTCGCCCTGCTCGGCCTGTTCGTGACGCTGACGCACTTTTTCTTCAGCCAGGGACCCCTGGCGGCGGCGCACGCGGCGCTGAGTGTCCTGCTGCTGCTGGCGGCCCTGGGCGGCTGGACTGATCCCCTGACTGGCCCGCCAACCGGGGCGCGTCCGCTGCGCGGCGCGGGCCTGCTGGCGCTCCAGGCCGCCCCGCTCGCCGCGCTGCTGTTCGTGCTGTTTCCGCGCCCGGACGGTCCCCTGTGGCAACTCCCGGTGCAGGACGCGGCCCGCACCGGCCTGGCCGATCAGATCAGCGCGGGCGACTTTGCCAGCCTGGCGCAGAGCCGGGCGGTCGCCTTCCGGGCGGACTTCGCGGGTGCCCTGCCCGCGCCCGCCGAGCGCTACTGGCGCGGCCCGGTCTATGAGGCGTATGACGGCGTGCGCTGGAATCAGGTGCGGGTGCGCGGCCCCGCGCCCAGCCTGGAGCTGTTCGGCCCCACCTTCACCTACACCCTCACCCTGGAGCCGAGCGGCAAGCCCTGGTTGCTGGCGCTCGACTCGCCTGCGGTTCTGCCGTCCGGGGCCTTCCTGACGAATGCTTTTCAGGCCGTCACCCCCCGTCCGGCGACGGGCCGCACCCGGTACGCCTTCCAGGGCCGTGCGGCGCGGCTGGGCCTGCGCGAAAGTGAGGAACGCCTGGCCTTCGACCAGCAACTTCCGGAGGGCGAGAGTCCGCGTGCCCGCGCGCTCGCCGCGTCCTGGCAAGGGCTGGCCCCGGAAGCGCGGGTGGAGGCGGCGCTGGCCTTCCTGCGCTCCGGGGGCTTCGCGTACACCCTCTCGCCGCCGGCCCTGCCCGAACGGGACCGGGTGGACGCTTTCCTGTTCGGCACCCGCCGGGGCTTTTGCGAGCACTACGCTTCGGCCTTCACGTTCCTGATGCGGGCGGCGGGGCTGCCCGCGCGGATCGTGGGCGGCTACCTGGGCGGCGAGGTGAACCCGGACGGCAGCTACCTGATCGTGCGCCAGCAGGACGCGCACGCCTGGACCGAGGTCTGGCTGCCGGGCCGGGGCTGGGTGCGGGTGGACCCCACCGCGAGCGTCGCGCCCGCCCGCGTGAATGCCGGGCTGCCCACCGCCCTCACCCGGCCTGCCGCGTCGGCCGCGCCCGCACCGACGCCCCTGCACCGCGCCGCCTTGCGCCTGGACGCCCTCCAGAACCGCTGGAACACCTGGGTTGCCGGGTACGACGGTTCACAGCAACGCGCCCTGCTCAGCCGCGCGGGGGTGGGCCGGATCGGTGGGGCCACCTATCTGGGGGTCGCCGGGGCACTGCTGGCGCTGGCGCTGCTGCCCGCCCTGCTGGCCGCCCGCCTGCGTCCCCGGTCTGCCGATCCCGCCGCCCGCGCCCTGCACGACCTCACCCGCCGCCTGCGCCTGCCCCGCGCACCGGGGGAGACGCCGACCGCCTACGCCCAGCGGGCGGCCCGCCAGTTCCCCGCGCAGGCCAGCGCCATCGCCGACGCCGTGCGCGCCTACCATGCGGCCCGCTACGCCCCCGACAGGCATGCGGAGGCGTTGCGCGAGCTGCGGGCGGCGGTGCGGCGGGTGCGGAGACGGTAAGACGGACTCCGATCGAACCATTTACGAAGTGATTCAGTCCGAGCGGGAGGAGCAGCGTCCTCATGTGCGTCTGTTCGCGACGACGCGAGAAGGAGAACAGACGGGTTCCGGGGGCTGGCTTTCCTTCCGGAAGTCAAGGAATCGGACGGAAGCCGTATAAGCGGGCCGCGTGGGCGGCGACCCAGCGCTCATTTCTGCTCCGGCTCTCCCGCTTCCCGCTCGCCTAGCAGTGCGGCGCGTTCGCCGGGGGTCAGGGCCGCCATTACCCGGCGCAGGACCACGTCCACAGCCTGATCGGCGCTCTCGTCGAGGGTCAGGCCGTCGAGCAGCGGCACGTCCTCGCGGGCGGCCAGCTCCTCCAGATAGTCCTGCATCATACGGATCTCGCGGAAATACCGCATGTAGCGGTGCAGCGGGCGGCTGGCAGCGGTCTCCTGGTCGCGCGACTCGAAATGGCGGCGGTGTTCGGTCTCGTCGGGCAGCGTGACCAGCATCGGCACGACCAGCGCGCCCGCGTAGTCGGCGGCCCGCAGGTAGCCGGGCACCAGGTGCGCCCCCTCCAGCACCAGGCTGGTGCCCTCCTCGATGGAGCGGCGCACCACCGCCCCCACCCCCACGTTGACCTGCTGCACCTGATCGCGGAAGCCCGCCAGCAGCTCGGGGCGCGTGGGCTGCTCGGGCCTCGGTTCGCCGGGCGGCAGCAGCGCTTCCCAGGCATTGAAGGTGCTGGCGTGCAGGCCCGGCACCAGTTCGGGCGACACCATCGCGCGCATCACCTGCCGGATCGCGTCGGTGCCGATCACCCGCGTGATGCCCAGGCGGTAGGCGACCTCGGCGGCCAGGTAGCTTTTGCCGGTGCCGCTCACGCCGCCCAGCAGCACCACCAGGGGCCGGGGCGGTCGGCGGATCACCCGCAAGAGGCGGTAGCGCGCGCTGATATCCGGGCCGACCTCGTCGCGCAGCAGGGCTTCGACCTTCTCGCGGATGGCCTGGCGGGTCACCAGCCGGTCCTCGCTGCCGCGCAGGTCGCGCTGGGTCACGCGGGCCACCTTGCGGGCCACGTCCGGCGCGACGCCCGCCGCCAGCAGCGACTGCACCAGCAGCCCCTTGCTGAAGGGCAGCGGCGTGCCGCCGTCCGCGCTCACCACGCCCAGCTTGCCCCGGTTGCGTTGCAGGAAGCGGTAGGTGAGGCGCTGGTGTTCGCCGTACCGCTCGGCCAGCGTCTGCTCGGTCAGCGCGTCCAGGTCCCGCACACTGAGTTCGCGCAGTCCTGCTTGCCGCATCCGCACGTCCACCGCGCTCGCGGTGCCGTAGGCGTCACGCGGCGACAGGCCGGTGTCCTCCAGCGTCCTGGCCAGCACCCCCCGGCTGAAGGGAAGGTTGCCCTTCTTGGCCGTCACCAGAATGTCGAAGAAGGCGGGCGTCTGCCGGGCCGCCGCGTCCGCCACCTCGTCGCCCGCCGCGTCCCGCGCGACCTGCACCATCAAGGCTTGAAGCTCGCCGGGACTGACCGGGGAGCGCCGGGCGTTCCGCAGCCCCTGCTCGACCCGCCGCGCCACCGCCGCCGCCACCGCGCCGCTCGCCCCCGCGTTCACCAGCGACTCGACCACCAGCCCCCGGCTGAAGGGCCAGTGGTGTCTCGGCGTGCCGACAGTGAGTTCAGGCTGCGTCATGGGGAAAAAGCCTTCCAGGGTCCGGCCTTCCGGGACGGGAAGCGGGGCCTTCTACGGGGGAGCGGGACTTCAGGGGGTGCGGGCGGGCGGCTCGCGGCGCAGCGCACCTTCCAGCAGCAGGTTCAGCGCCAATCTCGTTTCCTCCTGCAAGGTGCGCTCGGTGCCGTAGGCGCTCCAGCGCAGCGCGACCATCAGGTAAGTGTCCGCGATCAGGTTGCTGATGCGCTGAAGGCTCAGGTCGCCCCGGATCTGCCCGGCCTGGTGCAGCGGGCGCAGGATCAGTTCGATCACCTTGCTCAGCGGCAGCGCCTGATAGGCCGTGCGGGCGCGCTCGGGGTTGGGATTCATCACCTCGTAGGCCAGCGGGGGAAAGAGGTCCCGCTCGCGGCCATTTTCCTCGGCCAGCTCGTCCCAGATCTCGTACAGCACGGCCAGTGGCGGCACGCCCTCTTTCAGACGGGCCTCGGCCTTGTCGCGCAGGCGGTCCATCACCTCGCTGCCGTAGTCGAGCAGCACCGCTTCCTTGTAGGGGTAATAGTTGAAGAAGGTGCCGCGCGAGACGTTGCTGGCCCGCGCGATGTCGGTCGCGGTGGTCGCCTGGAAGCCGCCGCGCTTGAACAGGTCGAGCGCCACGCTGTAAATCCGCGCGCGGCGGCGTTCCTTCTGGCGCTCCCGGAGCGACGACGAATCCATGTTCCCCCAGATATAGCGCCTGGAGTCCAAAATTGCACCCCGTCAAACCCGCGAGGCGTGAGGACGGGCCGCGGTTCCGCCGGCGGGCATCTACAAAGCCGGGTTAGGGAAAAGGGTATCCCTGGCGGCCCGGCTTCCCTGATGCTGGTCCCATGAAACTGGTCACACCCCGCGTGCATGGGTTCATCGATTACGTCGCCTGCGCCGCGATGCTGGCCGCCCCCTCCCTGCTGAACCTGAAGGGCGGCGCCCGCACGGCCTCCTCCCTCTTCGTCGCCTCGTATCTGGGGGTCAGCGCCCTGACCGACTATCCCCCGGCCCTCAGGCGCCTGATTCCCTTCCCGGTGCATGGCCGGGTGGAACTCGCCAGCGTGCCCGCGCTGCTGCTGGTCGCGGCCTGTCAGAAAGGCACCCGCGAGCGGGCCTATTTCCTGGGGCTGGCGGGGACGGTGCTGACGGTCTATACCCTCACCGACTGGCAGGCCGACCCGGACGCCTGAGGGCGAACTTGCCAGCCGACAATGACCTGCACCCCGCCGTTCAGGGCTGGGTGCAGGTCAGGGAGCAAGTGGGAAGCCCGGAGCCTTAGCCTTTCTGGCGGCCGCCCTGCTGCGGGTCGTCCAGCATTTGCTGTGTCTCGGCGTAGGCCATCGGCATGGGCGGCGCGAGTTGCGGCTCCTGGCCGAAAGGCTGCGCGGGGCGAAGTTCGTACTCGCCCAGCCCGTCGAGCGAGGGGCCGTGGGTGAAGCGGCCCTCGGGGGCCGGCACGCCCTCGATGCCGGGGGCGAAGAAGACATAACTCACGTCGCGCAGTTCCTCCTCGACCGGGAAGGAGTTGGGGATCGGCAGCGTGCCCTGGTGACCGCCGAGTTCCTCGATCACGGCCAGCCACTGCTGCTGGTGCATGGTGTCGCGCGCGATCAGGAAGCGCAGCATGTCTTTCATGCCGGGGTCGTCGGTGAGTTCGAAGAGGCGGCAGGCCAGCGCGCGCCCGGTCGCCTCGGCGGTCACGTTGGCGTACATGTCGGCGGCGATGTTGCCGCTGGCATAGATGTGCGAGCCGTCGAAGGGCACGCCGTTGGCATCCGAGGCCAGGGCCGCCATGCCCGCCGAGAGGTACTGCCGGGGGTCCATGCCGCCCATCACGGCCTCGACCACCGGGTTGGCCTTGGCCGCGGCGTCCTTCATGTGGTCCGGCGCGCCCTCCAGGTTCAGGGCGACGGCCGTCGCGAGCATCTCGATGTGGGCGATCTCCTCGGTGCCGGTCGCCAGCAGCATGTTGCGGTACTTGGCCGGGCCGCGCGCCCCAAACGCCTGAAAGAGGTACTGGAGACACACCCGCATCTCGCCCTCGACGCCCCCGATGGCCTGCTGAAGCATTCGCGCAAAGCGGGGATCGGGTGTCTGGACGCGGACCGGGTACTGCAACTTACCGTCGTAATAGAACATAGAGTCCCCCTCCTGGCTCCCGGAAACCGGGTGGTCAGCTGGGGCCTATTCGAACAGGTGGGACGGCCACGGGCGTGAGTTTCCTGTGGCTGCCCCGCCCGGAACTGCTCATGAATCCGCCTTCATGGGCGGGAGGACCGGGCACCACGCCCGGGCACGTTACGGCTCGAAGCTGTCCTGGAAGGCGTAGCGGTCGCCGCGCACCCAGTAGTTCACGTAGGAC
>NZ_JHAC01000024.1 GCF_000599865.1 Deinococcus phoenicis
GGGGGGCGCCGGACCCCGCCGCGCTCGCGTGGCTGGACGAGCCGCCCGCGCCCCGTGTGGAGGCGGCCCGGACGCTGCTGCGCGATCTGGACGCCCTGGAGGACGGGGGCCGCATCACACCGCGCGGGTCGGCGCTGCTGGAGCTGCCCACCCACCCGCGCCTCGCGCACCTGCTCCACGACAGCGCCGCGCTCGGGCTGGGTGCCCTGGCCGCCGACGTGGCCGCGCTGCTGGAGGAACGCGACCCGCTGGGCGCCGGGGCGGGAGCCGATCTGGCCGACCGCGTGGCCGCCCTGCGTGCCTGGCGACGGGGCGAGCGGGCCAGGAGGGGGGGGAATGGGGGAGACGCCGCCGTGCTGGAAAGGGTCGAGCGCCTGTCCCGCCAGTGGTGCAAGCTGCTCGGCCTGCACCCCGACGAGACGCCACCCGACCCCTTTGGGGTGGGGCAGCTCGTGGCGCTGGCCTACCCCGAGCGGGTGGCGCTGGCGCGGGAGGGGGGCGGGGGCCGCTTTCTGCTGGCGGGCGGGCAGGGCGCGCGGCTGCCGGAAGGGGACACCCTGGCCGCGAGTCCGGCGCTGGCCGTGGCCCATCTGGACGCCGGACCGGGAGAGGGCCGGATCTCCCTCGCCGCGCCGCTGGACCCCGCCGTGCTGGAGAGCCGTGCCGAATGGAGAGACGTGGTGCGCTGGGACGTCCGCAGCGGCACCCTGATCGCGCAGCGGGAGCGGCGGGTGGGGGCGCTGGTGCTGGACGCCCGGCCCCTGCGTGACCTGCCGCACGCGGCGCGCGTCGAGGCCCTGGCCGGGGCCATCCGTGCGGAGGGCCTCCACCTCCTCACCTTCAGCGCCGAGGCCGAGAGCCTGCGCGCCCGCGTGCAGTCCCTGCGCTGCTGGCGTCCCGACGAGACCGACTGGCCCGACCTGTCTGGCTCCGGCCTGCTGTCTACCCTGCAAGACTGGCTCGGTCCCTCCCTGGAGGGCGTCCGCACCCGCGAAGACCTGGGGCGGTTGAACCTCCTGCCCGCCCTGCAAGCCCTCTTGCCCTGGCCGCTGCCGGGGCGGCTGGACGACCTCGCGCCCACCCACCTGACCGTGCCCAGCGGCTCGCGCGTGCGCCTCCAGTACCAGCCCGGCGGCACCGCGCCCATCCTCGCCGTGAAGTTGCAGGAACTGTTCGGCCTTGCCGATACGCCCACGGTGAACGGGGGCCGCACGCCCGTGCTGCTGCATCTGCTCTCGCCCGCCGGGCGGCCCGTGCAGGTCACGCAGGACCTGCGCTCCTTCTGGGACAGCTCCTACTTCGAGGTTCGCAAGGAGTTGCGGGGCCGCTACCCCAAGCACCCCTGGCCCGACGACCCCTGGACGCACGTGCCCACGCGCCACGTCAAGAAACGGTTGTAGGACGGGTTCCGGGAGATGGAATTGGACGGAACCCTTATTTTCCCCTTTTCGCGTCCGCTCGGATTGAATCACTCCGTCAACGATTCAATCTGAGTTCGTATAAAAGACGTATGGCCCGGAGGGGATGTCCGCTCCGGGCCACAGCTCTGAAGGTTCACATCAGTTTTGCCAGCGCCCCGCCGACCAGGGTCAGCGTCAGGATGCCGAGCATCACGGCGGCGAGTTGCCGGGGGGTGGCGGGCATCACGCGGCCCGGCCCTGCCCGCTCCCCTGGGGAACGGGGTGGAGGCTGCCCAGCGCGGCCTTGAGGTGCTTGTACACCTCGCGCTGAAGGTCGAGGTCCTCGGGCAGCTCGTAGCGGAGCTGCTCCATCGCCTGCACCAGATGGGCGCCGCCGGGGCTGCGTTCGTGGTCGGGGCGTGCCCACTCGGGCAGTTCGGGGGTGAGGGCGGGTTCGCGCCCCGCGTCGTTCCAGTCCACCCACTGCTTGGGCAGGTCGTACAGATACCGGCCGATGCCGAACTGCACGGCGCAGCGCTTCAGCGCGTCCGAGGCGGCGGCCTTGAGGGTGCCGTACTCGCCCTCGCCCGCCTCGCCGATGTCCTCACGGGTCACGCCCAGGACAGTCAGGCGGCCCTTGACGGTGGGGGCCGCCGTGCCGGGAATCACTTCCAGCTCGAAGCTCCACCCGTCGGGACAGACGGCGTCGAGGCGGTCCTGCACGGCCCGGGCATCCACGTAGGCCAGCAGCAGGGCGCGGCTGCGATCCTTGGTGAACGCTTGGGGTTTCCAGCCCACCAGATGAGCGGGAAACGGGGCCTGGAGTCGTTTCTGGACATCGCTCAGCTTCATGGATTTAGTTTATAACAGAACGAGATTACGGTCAAGACAGAATAACGGGTCGTGAGGCTGCTCATCCTTTGAAGCGGCCCGGTTGCCCTCTCGCGCCGCAAACAGCAGAACGGGGCACCCGTCGGATGCCCCCTCCCGCTGTGCGCTGCCGTCTGGTTACTTCGTCTCGGCCAGAGAATAGCTGCCGCTGCCGCTGTAGGCGTAGACCTCCCAGCGGTAGGTGCCGCTTCCCGCGGCGTAGTTGATGCTCTCGCTGCTGGTGCCGCCCTCGCTGGCCGCCACGTCCTGCCAGGCGCTGCCGCTCCACTTTTGCAGGTACAGGTCGAAGTCGCTGCCGCTGGGGCCGCTCAGCGTGCCCCTCAGGGTGCCGCCCGCGTAGGAAAAGCCGCCCGTGCCCGGCTTCCAGCTGCTGCTGCCCTGGCTGACCGAGCCGGTGTAGGTGGTGCCGGGTGCCGGCGTGGGGGTGGGGGCCGTGCCGCCCGTGCCGGTGTACAGCAGGCGGTTCACGCTGCCGTTCACGCCCGTGACCTTGCCGGTCGTGGCGTTATTGACCAGGGCGCTGGTGACCTGGGCGGGGGTATAGCTGGGGTTCGCGCCCAGGATCAGCGCGACGGCACCCACGACGTGCGGCGTGGCCATGCTGGTGCCGCTGATGGTGTTGGTGGCCGTGGTGCTGCCGATCCAGGTGCTGGTGATGTCGCTGCCGGGCGCGAAGATGTCCAGGGCCGTGCCGTAGTTGCTGAAGCTGCTGCGGGCGTCCGTGCTGGTGGTCGCGCCGACCGTGATGGCCTGGGGCGCGCGGGCGGGGCTGTAGTAGTTGGCGTCGTCGTTGGAGTTGCCCGCCGCCACCACCACGTTCACGTTGTTGTTGTACAGGCGGGCCACGGCGTCGTCCAGCGCCTGGCTGGTTGAGCGCGACTGCGGCCCCAGGCTCATGTTCACGACGCTGGGGCCAGTCTTGTTGGAGACGACCCAGTCCATCCCCGCGATGATGCCGGAGTTCGAGCCGGTGCCGTCGCAGCCCAGCACCTTGACGGCCACGAGTTTCACGTCCTTCGCCACGCCCCAGGTGCTGCTGCCGACCGTGCCCGCCACGTGGGTGCCGTGGCCCTGGCAGTCGCTGTTGTTGCCGTCCCCCGTGGTGTTGGTGCCCCAGACGGCGCGGCCCCCGAAGGCGGTGTGGGCGGTGTTGATGCCGGTGTCGAGAATGTACGCCTTCACGTTGCTGGCGCTGCCATAGGTGTAGCTCTTGTCCAGCGGCAGGTTGCGCTGGTCGATGCGGTCCAGGCCCCAGGTGGGGTTCGTCTGGGTGGCGTCGGCCTGCATCATCTGATCCTGCTCGATGTACTTCACGCGCCGGTCGGCCCGCAGCGTGGCCAGGTTCTGCGCGCTGAGCCGGGCCGCGAAGCCCTTCATGGCCTGGCTGTAGATGTGCTGCACGGTGATCCCCTGGGGGTCGAGGCCCAGGCTGCGGATCAGGCCGCCCGCATCCTGGGCGCCGAGCGTGGCGCTGTCCGCCCTATCGCTGAAGGCCACGATGTACTGACCGGGGATGGTGTCGGCGCTGCTGGTGCCCAGCAGGGGCGCGGTGCGGCTGCTGCGGTCCGGGGTGCTCGCCTGGGGGCCGCCTGCCGGCGTGCTGGCCTGGGTGGCCGGCTGCTGACCGCATGCCGCCAGGAGAAGCGTGAGGCCGAGAGTTCCGAGTGCAAGACGTGAGTTCATCCTAAACCTCCGTGGGGTTGGACAGGCGGGAACAACTGGGTTTTTCCGACAGGTGGAGGTGTATCACGAGCCGGAAAAGTGCCTTCATCAAAACATCTAGACAGGTAGGGATACGGACAGGATTGCCTGACATGTGCGCTCATTGCACTGCTTAGGTATTTCATTTGTAAACAAGATGCTTGGCTTTCCTGCTCTTTATTGCTTCTCAAGCCCTGTGCGTAACGACTTGTGACAAAGCTGTGATGTTTATGTGATCTGGATGTTTTTTCACACTCCCGCCGGCTTCTGGAACGTGAGGCCGAGAAGCGGGCGGGAGTGATCCGGCAGTGCGGCTGGACGCCCGGAAGGCGGGAGACAGACGCCCTAGGGTGACGCCGGTGCAAGCCCGCGTCACGCCTTAGCATGGGGCCTATGGCCCGTACCGCCACCGACCGCACCGCCACGGTTCACCGCGTGACCAGCGAAACCGATGTCACGGTCACGCTGGAGCTGGATTCATCCGTCTCCACGCCGCCCGCGACCGGGCACGGCTTTCTCGACCACATGCTGGACGCCCTCGCGCGGCATGCCCGGATCGGGCTGGGCGTGCAGGCCAGCGGGGACCTGCACATCGAGCCGCACCACCTGATCGAGGACGTGGGGATCACGCTGGGGCAGGCGCTGACGCAGGCGCTGGGTGACCGCCGGGGCATCGAGCGCTATGGCAGCGCCTTCGTGCCGATGGACGAGACGCTGGCGCACGTGGTGCTGGACCTCTCGGGCCGCGCCCACCTCGCCTTCGAGCCGGAGCGCCTGGACGTGTGGGGCGACGCAGGAGGGATGACGCATTACCACCTGCGCGAGTTTCTGCGGGGGTTGACGAACCACGCGGGCATCACTCTGCACGTCCGCCTGCTCGCGGGCCGCGAGGCGCACCACGTGATCGAGGCGATCGTGAAAGCCCTGGCGCGCGCCCTGCGTGACGCGGTGCGGGTCACGTCCGGCGACCTCGCCAGCACCAAGGGGCTGCTGTGAGCGCGCCCGCCCGCCGCCCCGAAGTCCTCCTTCTCGATTACGGCGCGGGGAATGTCCGCAGCGCCGCCAAGGCCCTGGAACGCGCTGGGATGACGGTGCGGGTGTCTGGCGATCCCGCCGACGTGCCGCACGCGCCCGCCCTGGTGGTGCCCGGCCAGGGCCACTTCCGGCAGGTGATGGAGGCGTTCGACACGGGCGGCTTCCACGGCCCCGTGCTGGACGCCGCCCGCGCGGGCACGCCGCTGCTGGGCATCTGTGTGGGGATGCAGATGCTGCTGTCCAGTTCCGAGGAGGCCCCCGGCACCCCCGGCCTGAACCTGATTCCCGGCACCGTCCGCAAGTTCGCCGCCGCGCCCGGGCACAAGGTGCCGCAGATGGGCTGGAACAGCCTCGACAAGGTGGGCGACAGCCCCTTGCTGCGTGACCTGGCCTGCCCGGCTTACGCCTACTTCGTGCATTCGTATTACGTGCCGCTGGACGTGGAGGTGGACGCCGGGGCCATTACCGAATACGGCGTGCCCTTCTGGGCGGCCCTCAGCCGGGACAATGTCCACGCGGCGCAGTTCCACCCGGAAAAGAGTGGCGCGGTGGGCCTCGCCATCCTGGAGCGGTTCCGGCGGCACGTGCTGGAGTGAGGCGCTGGAGTGAGAGGCGGACCGGCCCTGATCTGAGCGGCCGGATTCAGGCGGCCAGGACCTCCCGTTTTTCTTCATGTGACGCCCCCGGTGTGGACGCCTGACCCTCCGCGCTGGCCCTCACCCGGTACACTCGCCCCCATGAGTTCCCCTGTTCCCGCCCTGCCCCTGCCGCTCGATCACGGGCACCTCCAGAAGCTGGTGACCGCCGATCTGGTGCGCCCGGACCACCTCCTCGGCGCGCACCCCGTCACGGAGAACGGCGTGGAGGGCGTGCGCTTCGCGGTGTGGGCACCGAATGCCCACCACGTCAGCGTGGTGGGGGACTTCAACGGCTGGAACGGCCACGACAACCCGCTGAGGCGCCTGGAATTCGGCTTCTGGGGGGCCTTCGTGCCGTCGGCGCGGCACGGGCAGCGCTACAAGTTCCGCGTGACGGGCGCGAACGGGCAGACCGTGGACAAGACCGACCCCTACGGCACCTTCACCGAAGTCCGCCCCGGCACCGCCAGCATCATCTGGCAGCAGCCCTTCGAGTGGTCCGACGACGCCTGGATGGGCGCGCGCACGCCCGGCTTCGCCCAGCCGATGAGCATCTACGAGGCGCATGTCGGGTCCTGGGCACGCAAAGGCGACGGCTGGTTCCTGAACTACCGCGACCTGGCGCACCGGCTGGCCGACTACGTGGCCTACATGGGCTACACCCACGTCGAGCTGCTGGGCGTGATGGAGCATCCCTTCGACGGTTCCTGGGGCTATCAGGTGACCGGCTACTACGCCCCGACCAGCCGCCTGGGATCGCCCGAGGACTTCGCCTACCTCGTCAATCACCTGCATGAGCGGGGCATCGGCGTGCTGCTGGACTGGGTGCCGGGCCACTTCCCCACCGACGAGGCGGGCCTCGCGCACTTCGACGGCGCGCCGCTGTACGAGTACGCCGACCCCCGCAAGGGCTTTCACTTCGACTGGAACACGTACATCTTCGACTATGGCCGCAGCGAGGTCGTGATGTTCCTGATCGGCTCGGCCCTGAAGTGGCTTCAGGACTTCCACATCGACGGCCTGCGGGTGGACGCGGTGGCCTCGATGCTCTACCTCGATTTTTCCCGCACCGAATGGGTGCCGAACATTCACGGCGGGCGCGAGAACCTGGAAGCCATCGCCTTTCTCAAGCGGCTGAACGAGGTCGTGCATCACATGGCCCCCGGCGCGATCATGATCGCGGAGGAAAGCACGGCCTTTCCCGGCGTCACCTCCCCGACGCCCTTCGGCCTGGGCTTCGATTACAAGTGGGCGATGGGCTGGATGAACGACACGCTGTCTTACTTCGAGCAGGACCCCATCTACCGCAAGTACCACCACCACAAGCTGACCTTTTTCAATGTGTACCGCACCGGCGAGAGGTACGTGCTGGCGATCAGCCACGACGAGGTGGTGCATCTCAAGAAATCGCTGGTCCTGAAGATGCCCGGCGACTGGTACATGCAGCGGGCCGGGTACCGCGCCTTTCTGGCGACCATGTGGACCACGCCCGGCAAGAAGCTGCTGTTCATGGGTCAGGAGTTCGCGCAGCCGACCGAGTGGAACCACGACGAGGCCCTGCCCTGGCATCTGGCGGACGTGCCGGACCACCGGGGCGTGATGAATCTGGTGCGCCGCCTGAATGCCCTGTACCGCGAGCGCCCCGACCTCTATGTGGGCGACACCCTGGAAGCCGGGCAACTGTGGGTCAGTGCCGACGACGCCGAGAGCAGCGTGTACGCCTACATCCGCCGTGACCCCCGCCCCGAGGCCGAGGGCGGCGGCACCTGGAGCCTGACGGTCGCCAACCTCACCCCCGTCTACCGCGAGAGGTACCCCATCGGTGTGCCCAAGGGCGGCGAGTACCGGGTGCTGCTCTCCACCGACGACGGCGAGTACGGCGGCTTCGGCACCCAGCAGCCCGACCTGACCGCCCGGGAGGACGGCTGGAACGGGCAGACGCACCACCTGCGCCTGAACCTGCCGCCCATGAGCGTGCTGATTCTGGACCACGTGGGCGAGACGCCCCGCAGCGAGGACCGGTGACTGGCCCCGCCCGCCGCCCCGACCCCCTGACCGCCGTCAGCCTGGTGCTGCTGGCGCTGATCGCGGTGCTGCTGCTGGTGCCGCTGCTGGGCGGGCCACTGCCCAGCCCGTACCTGATCGTTCTGCTGCTGGTCGCGCGGCTCGCCTTGCAATTCCTGCGCGCCCGCCGCGACCCGGGCCTCAAGCGCCCCGCCGCCTGGGCCTTCGACCTGATCCTGATCGGCCTGCTGCTGTGGACGGCGGCGAACCGGCCAGCGGGCTGAGGCTGGAGGCTCCTGGCGCGCTGCGTTCAGCTCCCGGTTCTGGAGAACGTGAGAGCGGGTGGGACCTGACCTTCCCCGCGTGCAAGGGAGCCGGACAGGTCGGAACGCTGAATGCTGACCGCCCGTGTCAACGACTTGGCAGCCTTGCCCGTCCCGCGCTATCCTCGCCGCATGACCGTGAACGGCGCGATGATGTGGTGGCCCAGCCTCGCCTGGGTCTGACGCGCCATTTTTTCTGTTGACCGGACGCGCCCAGGTGGAACTCCCACCGGGCGCGTTCTTCTGTTGCCCTTCCTTTGCCCGACAGGAGCCGCATGACGCACCCCGCCCCCCCCTCTGCCCCCCGGCCTGCCCACGTCGCCGTGCGCGAACTGAACGCGGACCTCGACACCCCGGTCACCGCTTACCTGAAAGTCGCGCAGGGCTGCCCGGTCAGTTTCCTGCTGGAAAGTGTGGAGGCGGGTGAGAAACTGGGCCGCTACTCCTTTATCGGGGTCGGTGAGCAGGGCCGCTTCACGTCGCGCGGCGGGCACGTGACCAGCAGCGGGATTTTCGGCCCCTTCGACGGTGAGGACGCCGACCCCCTCGCCCGCCTGTACCACGCGGCGACCCGCCCGGTCCCCCTGCCTGCGGGGCTGCCCGCCCTGATCGGCGGCGCGGTGGGGTACGCCGCCTACGATCTGGTCCGCGCCTACGAGCGTCTGCCCGACGCCAACCCCGATGAACTCGGTCTCCCCGACGCGCTCTTCGTGGCCCCCGAGGGTATGGTCATCTACGACCACCTGAAGCACCGGCTGATCGCGGTCGCCACCGCCGGGACGCCTGCCCAGGCAGAGAATGTCGTGGACACCCTCGCCGCCCGCCTGCGCGGCCCCCTCCCCGACGAGGTGCCGGGGCGGGAGCCGACACCCGCGCCGACCTTCACCAGCAACTTCACGCCGCAGGGCTACATGGACGCGGTGGAGCGGAGCCTGGAGTACATCCGCGCCGGGGACATCTTTCAGGTGGTGCCCTCGCAGCGCTTCAGCGCCGACCTCACCACGCACCCGTTCGCGCTGTACCGGGCGCTGCGGCGGGTGAACCCCAGCCCGTACCTCGGCTACCTGGCCCTGGGGGACGTGACGCTGGTCGCCTCCAGCCCCGAGAGCCTGCTGCGCAGCGACGGGCACACGGTCGTCACCCGCCCGATTGCCGGGACCCGCAGGCGCGGTGCAACCCCGGAGGCCGACGACGCCCTGGCCGCCGAACTCCTGGCCGACGAGAAGGAACGGGCCGAGCACCTGATGCTGGTGGACCTGGGCCGCAACGACCTCGGAAGGGTCAGCCGCGTGGGCAGCGTGGAAGTCCAGGACGCCTTCAGGATCGAGCGCTACAGCCACGTCATGCACATCGTCAGCGGCGTGACGGGCGAACTCGCCCAGGGACAGACGCCGCTGCACGCCCTCGCCAGCGTCCTGCCGATGGGTACGGTCAGCGGCGCACCCAAGATCCGCGCGATGGAGATCATCGACGAACTCGAACCCGTGCGGCGCGGTCCCTACGGCGGGGCGTTCGGCTACATCGCCTACGACGGCAGCCTCGACATGGCCCTGACGCTGCGGACGATGGTCATTGCGGGCGGCAGGCTGCACATCCAGGCCGGGGCGGGCATCGTGGCCGACAGCGACCCGGCCAGCGAGGAGCGCGAAACGCGGCAGAAGGCGGCGGCGCTGATGCGGGCGGCGGAGATGGCGGCGGGGGGGTTGTGATGCTCATCCTTCCCGCTGTCCCGGACGACCTGCCTGCCCTCCTCGACCTGCAACGCCGCGCCTACGCGTCCGAGGCGGCCCTGTACCCGGAAGTCACGCTCTTGCCCATGACGCAGACCCTCGCGGAATTGCAGGAGGACGCTGCCGGGCAGACCCTGCTGAAAGGCGTGCTGGACGGGCACCTCACCGCTTCTGTGCGCGGCTGTGTGGACGGCTCTGGCGTGGGGCAGATCGGGCGGCTGATGGTGGACCCGGCAGAACAGGGCCGGGGGTACGGCACCTGCCTGCTGCGCGCCATCGAGGCTGCCCTGCCTGCGCAGACCCTGGAACTGTTCACGGGGAAACGCAGCGCCACCAATCTGCGGCTGTATGAACGCCTCGGCTATCTCCGCGACCGGGTGGAGTCGCGTGACGGCGTGACCCTGATCTATCTGCGAAAAGAGAAAGCGACGGTGACGGTATGACTTCCCTCCTCCGAATCCTCCTGATCGACAACTACGACTCCTTTACCTACAACCTCGTTCAGTACTTCGGTGAACTCGGCTGTGAACTCACCGTGTGGCGCAACGACGCCTTCACCCTGGATGACGTGCGCAACCTTGCCCCCGACGCCATCGTGGTGTCGCCCGGTCCCTGCACGCCGCGTGAGGCGGGCCGCAGCGTGGAGGTCATCCGCGAACTGGGGCCGCAGTTCCCGACGCTGGGCGTGTGCCTGGGCCACCAGAGCATCGGGGAGGCGTTCGGGGCGCGGGTGGAGCGGGCGTTGAGGCCTGTCCACGGCAAGACGAGTCTGGTGCTTCACGACGGTTCGGGCCTGTTCGCGGGGCTGGGGGACGACGTGCGGGTCACGCGCTACCACTCGCTGCTGGTGCGCGACCTCCCGCCCGAACTCGTGCCGGTCGCCTGGACAACCGACCCGCAGGAGGACGTGCTGATGGCCCTACGCCACCGCGAGTATCCGGTGTTCGGCGTGCAGTTCCACCCCGAGAGCGTCGCCACACCGGACGGGATGGCGATGCTGCAAAACTTCCTGGTTGTGGTGCGCGATCATCAGGGGCAGAAGAAGGAGGCCCACGCATGACCTCCAGCCAGATGAATCCCGGTCAGATGGTGCACGGCCGCCTGATGAACGGCGAAACCCTGACCCAGCCTGAGGCGGCGGCCTTCATGCGCGAGGTGATGGAGGGGGGGATGAGCAGTGTGCGGCTCGCGGCGGCGCTGGCGGCCCTGCGCGTGCGCGGCGAGACGCCCGAGGAGATTGCGGGGTTCGCGCAGGCGATGCGGGAAAACGCCGTGCAGGTGCATGTGGAACCCCGCGACGTGCTGCTGGACGTGGTGGGCACCGGCGGCGACGGCGCGCACACCTTCAACATCAGCACCACGACGGCCTTCGTGGTCGCCGCCGCCGGGGTGCCGGTCGCCAAGCACGGCAACCGCGCCGCCAGCAGCCGCGCCGGAAGTGCAGACGTCCTTGAAGCCCTGGGCGTGAATCTGGACGCCTCCCCGCAGGCCGTGGCGGACGGCGTGAACCGGCTCGGGATAGGGTTCATGTTCGCGCGCAACTACCACCCGGCCCTGCGGCATGCCGCCAGCGTGCGCGCCGACCTGGCCGCCCGCACGGTGTTCAACATCCTGGGGCCGCTCAGCAACCCCGCCGGGGCGACGCATCTGGTGGTGGGCGTCTTCAAGCCGGACCTGACGCGCACGCTGGCGGAGGTGCTGCGCCTGCTGGGGGCCAGGGGCGCGACCGTCGTGTATGGAAGCGGGCTGGACGAGTTCACCGTCTGCGGCGAGAACACGGTCACCGGGCTGCGGGACGGCGAGGTGATCGACCGCCGCCTGCACCCGGAGGACGTGGGCGTGAGCCTCCACCCCAAAGAGGCCATCGTGGGCGGCACCCCCGCCGAGAACGCCGAGATCACCCGCACGCTGCTGACGGGGGGCGGCACCCCCGCCCAGCGCGACATCGTGGCCCTGAACGCCGGGGCGGCCCTCCGCACGGCAGAGCGCGTGGGCAGCATCCGCGAGGGCGTGGCCCGGGCACGCGAGGTGATGGCGAGCGGGGCCGGGTGGGACTTGCTGGAGCGGTACGCGGCGCACACCCGGCGCACAGCAGGCTGAAAACGCCTGCCTTCAGGCCGTCCTCGCCCCTGCTGCCCTCATCCCGGCGGCAGCAGCAGTTTGCCTTCCAGCGGCGTACTCAGCACGATGCTGGTGTCGCAGGTGAAGCCCATGCCGATCAGGTCGCCCAGCATGGTTTCCAGCGCGCCCACGTCCGGCACGGCGACCTTGAGAATGCACGAGTTGTCGCCCGTGACGCTGTGGCACTCCAGCACGCCGTCGTGTTTCTTGGCCCAGCGGACCAGCGTGGGGTCGTTGCGCCCGCTGTCCTGCACCCCGATAAAGGCCGTGATGGTGCGCCCCAGGGGCTTGCTGGCGACGCGCACGCCGTAGCCCAGGATCACGCCCGCGTCCTCCAGCCGCCGCACCCGTTCGGTCACGGCGGGGGCCGAGAGGCCGACGCGGCGGCCCAGTTCGCGCATGCTCAGGCGCGAGTCGGTTTGCAGTTCCTCCAGAATGCGGTGGTCGAGGGGATCGAGGTTGCCGCCGTGCTGCTTCATGAACCCATCTTAACGTTTGCAAGGTGTGGGGTGGCGTTTGCCAGCTTCGTGTGTGGGGAGAGGTGGCGGAGCCGCGTGCTGCGCGCCTTCCAAACGGGCTTCGGGGTCGCCAGAATAAAGGAGACAGCACTCACGTTTTTTCTCCCCAGGAGGCCTCCATGCCCACCCCCACGAACCTGCACCCGCAGGCGACCGTCCGGTCCCAGCAGATGCTGCCCCGCAACCACCGCGCCCCCAAGTGGCAGGACGTGCCCGACGAGCAGTGGTATGACTGGAAGTGGCAGCTCAAGAACCGCATCAACAGTGTCGAGGAACTCGAAGAAGTCATCCGCCTGACCCCTTCCGAGCGGGCGGGCGCGAGCGCCGAGGGCATCTTCCGCCTGGATATCACGCCGTATTTCGCCTCGCTGATGGACCCGGAAGACCCCACCTGCCCGGTGCGCCGTCAGGTGATCCCCACCCATCACGAGCTGGAACCCTTCACCTCAATGATGGAGGACTCGCTGGCGGAGGACAAGCACAGCCCCGTGCCCGGCCTGGTCCACCGCTACCCCGACCGTGTGCTGATGCTGGTCACGACGCAGTGTGCGAGTTACTGCCGCTACTGCACCCGCTCGCGCATCGTGGGCGACCCCACCGAGACCTTCAACCCCGCCGAGTACGAGGCGCAACTGAACTACCTGCGCAATACGCCGCAGGTGCGCGACGTGCTGCTGTCGGGCGGCGACCCGCTGACGCTGGCGCCCAAGGTTCTGGGTCGCCTGCTCTCGGAACTGCGCAAAATCGAGCACATCGAGATCATCCGCATTGGCACGCGCGTCCCGGTCTTCATGCCCATGCGCGTGACGCAGGAACTCTGCGACGTGCTGGCCGAGAACCACCCCCTGTGGATGAATATCCACGTCAACCACCCCAAGGAGATCACGCCCGAAGTCGCGGAAGCCTGCGACCGCCTCACCCGCGCGGGCGTGCCGCTGGGCAACCAGAGCGTGCTGCTGCGCGGCGTGAACGACCACGCGGTCATCATGCAGAAGCTGTTGCGCGAGCTGGTCAAGATTCGCGTGCGGCCCTACTACATCTACCAGTGCGACCTCGTGCATGGGGCAGGCCACCTGCGGACCACCGTCAGCAAGGGCCTGGAGATCATGGAGAGCCTGCGCGGGCATACCAGCGGTTACTCGGTGCCCACCTACGTGGTGGACGCGCCCGGCGGCGGCGGCAAGATTCCCGTCGCGCCCAACTACGTCCTGTCGCACAGTCCCGAGAAACTGATTCTCCGCAACTTCGAGGGCTATATCGCGGCCTACTCCGAGCCGACCGACTACACCGGCCCTGACATGGCCGTGCCCGAGGACTGGCAGCGCAAGGAACCCGGCCAGAGCGGCATCTACGGCCTGATGGAAGGCGAGCGCATCTCCATCGAACCCAAGGAGTTCAGCGAGAGCCGCAACCGCCCCGGCGCGACCCAGCACCGCCTGAACAGCCGCGAGGACAAGTGGGCGGCGTATGGGGTGGGCGAGAACAGCGGCCCCCTGACACACAGCACGGCCGTGACGGATACCGCGCCGGACGGGATGACGCAGGCGCCGCAGCCGGTGAGCGGAGACTAGTAGTGAAGAAGGAGGTAACGAGAGCCTTCTTCCAAGCTGTTGGCTTTGCATTGGGCCTCGTCGCCGGTATAGTCGCGGCTTTTAGTGGCTCCTTTATAGAGGGACTTGTAAAGAGCGGTGGTGTAATAGGCTGGATAGGTGGATTAGCTTGGTTTTGCGACCCAAAAGCCAACAGCGACTTTGTTCATCCTCCTGCAAGGATCGGTGTCGCAATTGGTTTGCTGCTTAGCTTAGTTGTCGGCTTGTTATATAGGCTCTTTTGAGTACTTAGGAGATGACATTATGGAAATGACTACCCTTCCCAAACCCCGTCAACCCGAACTCAAAACCGCCCTTCCCGGCCCCAAGACCGCCGAGATTATGGCGCGTGACGCGCAGCACCTCTCCACCTCCTACATGCGGCCCTATCCCTTCGTGCCCGATCATGGCGAGGGCGTGTGGCTGACCGACGTGGACGGCAACACCATGCTGGACTTCTTTGCGGGGATTGCCGTCAGCACGACCGGGCACGCGCACCCGCATGTGGTGCAGGCCGTGCAGGAGCAGATCACGAAGTTTTCCCACGTCTGCCTGACCGACTACCCGCAGGAGATCACCACCAGCCTGGCCGAACGCCTCGTCAAGCACGTCGAGCGGCCCGGCGAGAAGTGGCGCGTCTTCCTCGGCAACTCCGGCGCGGAGGCGGTCGAGGCCGCCGTGAAGCTGGCGCGCAACCACACCGGGCGCACGCACGTCATCTCCACGATGGGCAGCTTTCACGGGCGTACCTACGGCGCGATCACGCTGACCGGCTCCAAAACCAAGTACAAGCGCGGCTTCGGGCCGTTGCTGCCCAACGTGTCACACGTGCCCTATCCCAACCCCTTCCGCCCGCCGCTGGGCAGCACGCCCGAAACCTGCGGACAGGCCGTCATCGACCACATCGAGTCGCTGTTCGTGGGCATCCTGCCCGCCGACGAGGTGGCCGCGATCATCATCGAGCCGATGCAGGGTGAGGGCGGGTACATCGTGCCGCCCGCCGACTTCCTGCCGAAACTGCGCGCCCTGTGCGACAAATACGGCATCATGCTCATTTTCGACGAGGTGCAGGCCGGGATGGGCCGCACCGGCAAGATGTTCTCCTTCCAGCAGTTCGAGCAGTACGGCGACGTTCAGCCGGACATCATCACCCTCGCCAAGGGCATCGCCTCGGGGCTGCCGATCAGCGCGATGCTGGCCAAAGAAAGCGTGATGACCTGGCCGGTCGGCTCGCACGGCAGCACCTTCGGGGGCAACCCGGTCGCGGCGGCGGCGGCACACGCGACCCTCGACCTGCTCGAAGGCGAAGTGAAGCACCCCGGCTGCGGCGAGAGCCTGATGGAGAATGCGGCGCAGGTGGGCGCGTACATCATGGCCGAGCTGAAGAAGATGCAGGCCGAGTTTCCCTTCCTGGGCGACGTGCGCGGGCAGGGCCTCTTTATCGGGCTGGAGTTCGTGAAGCCGGACGGCAGCCCCGACGGGAAGCTGCGCGACCGCGCCAGTCTGGCGATGTTTGGGAAGGGCCTGCTGAACCTTGACTGCGGTGAGGCCGTCATCCGCATCAGCCCGCCCCTGATCCTGACCCGCGAGGAAGCCGAGACGGGCCTGAAGATCATGCGCGAGACGCTCGCCAGCCTGAACTGAGCCGGCAGACAGCAAAAGCAGGGGCCGTTTCTGTCAAGAGAATGGCCCCTGCTTTTGGCTTCCTCCACCTCGCGCGAACCGGTCGGGGATGACGCGGCCTGAACCTGAGGCCCTGTGCTCACTCTCCCACGCGACCAGACCCCGGTCTGGACACCAGGGGCCGCTGAAGCGGGTGCCTACGCCCGGGCCGTCTCGGCTTGGAGCTGCGCCAGCACGTCTGCGGCGTGGTGGCCAGGATGGACGGTGCGCCAGTGGTGCGCCAGCTTTCCGTCCGGGTCGATCAGGAAGGTCTGCCGGGCCGCCATCCCGAGCAGGCCGCCCAGCCCCCCGATCACGCCGTAAGTGCGGCTGAGGGTGCGTTCCCCGTCGGGGAGCAGCGGGAAACTGAGGCCGCAGGTGTCGCGGAAGTTCGCCTGACGCGCCTCGGTGTCGGTGCTGACGCCGATCACGGCCGCGCCCAGCCGCTCGAACTCGGGGAGGGCGGCCTCGAAGCGCCGGGCCTCGATCGAGCAGCCGGGCGTGTTCGCACGCGGATAGAAGTACAGCACCACCCAGCGTCCCCGCAGGTCCGCGAGGCGCACCCGGCGGCCATCGTCGCTGCGGGCATCGAATTCGGGGGCGGGCTGACCGACACGCAGACTCATGGGGCCAATTGTAGGGGCCGGGCGGCGTGTGGCCTGTGGCCCGCAGCTTGTCGAGGCCAGAGCCTGACGCTTTTGCTGCCGGCAGGCCACACCTGGGCAGGCTGCCGGCTTCTCTACAATGCGCCCGTGTCCGCTTCTCCCGCCCCGTCCGCACTCCTGCGTCCGCTCGCGCCCTTCGTGGGCCGCCCGGTGGTGGTGGGCGTGTCAGGTGGGGCCGACAGCGTGGCGCTGCTGCGGGCGCTGCTGCGGGCCAGGGCGCGGCCTTTCTGCGCCCACCTCGATCACGCGCTGCGCCCCGAGTCGGCAGAGGACGCGGCGTGGGTGCGGGACCTCACGGAGCAGCTTGGCATCCCCTTTGAACAAACGCGGGTGGATGTGGCGGCGGTCGCCGCGCGGCGGGGCTGGAATCTGGAGGACGCGGCCCGCCGCATCCGGTACGAGTTCCTGGGCCGGGTCGCCGGGCGGCACCGCGCCGGGGCCATCCTGACCGCCCACACCCGCCGCGACCAGGCCGAGACGGTGTTGCTGCAACTCCTGCGCGGTGAGGCGGTGCTCAGCGGCATCCCCCCCGCGCGGGGCCGGGTCCGGCGGCCCTGGCTGGACGTGCCCCGCGCCGACGTGGAGGCGTTCTTGCACACGCTCGGCCAGGCCTGGCGCGAGGACCCCACCAACGCCGACCCGGCCCGGACCCGCGCCTGGTTGCGGATGGCGGTGCTGCCCCTCCTGAGCACCCGCTTTCCTGACGTGGAAGCGGCGCTGGCGCGCGTCGCCCGCCTGTCACGCGCGGACGACGCGGCCCTGAACGACCTGGCCGCCCGGCTGACCCCCCATGCGCCGCTGGCCGCCCAGCCGCCCGCCGTGCTGCGCCGTCACGTCGTGCAGGCGCTTTCCGGCGCGGGCCTCCCGTACCACGCCGGTCACCTCGAACGCCTCGCCGCCGCGCTGGAAGTGGGGGAGACCGCGCACGTCACCCTGCCCGGCGCGCGGGACGTGACCGTGACGGGCGGACGGCTCTGGCTCCAGCCCCAGGTGTGGCCTGCCCCCGACTTTCCTTGGCCTGCGGGCTGGACCCTGCGCACCCGCCAGCCGGGCGACCGCCTGCGCCTGCCCGGGGGAACGCGCAAACTCAGCGACGTGCTGACCGACGCCAGGGTGCCGCGCGCGGAACGGGACCACGTGCCGCTGCTCGCGGTGGGCGCGGACGTGCAGTGGGCCGGGCTGCGGCCCCCGGTCTGGGCGGTAGGGGCGCGGGAAGAGGTGGGCCTCCCCGAAGACCCCCGGCACGCGGCGATGGGGGAAGCCCTGGCCCTCGCGCGTGAGGCGGCCCGGGCGGGCGAGGTGCCGGTCGGTGCCGTCGTCCTCGGGCCGGACGGTGCCGTGGTGGGCCGGGGCCGCAACACCAGCCGCGAACACGGGGACATGACCCGGCACGCCGAACTCGCGGCGCTGCGGGAGGCTGCCCGAACCCTGGGCACCCCCTACCTGAACGGCTGCACCCTGGTGGTCACGCTCGAACCCTGTCCGATGTGCCTGGGCGCGGCGCTGGAGGCGCGGGTGGGCCGGGTGGTGTACGGGGCGCGCAATCCGAAGGCGGGGGCGCTGGGGGGCGTCAGCGATCTGCTGGCCTCCCACTGGGGCCACACGCCGGAGGTGACAGGAGGCGTCCGGGCGGGGGAGGCGGCGCGGCTGCTGCGTGAGACGTTCCGGGCGCTGCGGGGAAGTTCGGCACCGCCGCTTTTGCAGGAGCCGCCATCAGAACCAGGCACCGCCGAAGCCGATGACGCCGGGCCGCCGGGGGCGGGGCGGTGAGGGCGCGGGAGACGCTTGAGGCTTACTCCTGCGCGCCCCGCTTCGCGACGGGCCGTCCGGCCTCGGCCCAGGCTTTCATGCCGCCGTCCAGATGGGCGACCTTCGTGTAGCCCATCTGCCGCAGGGTATCGGCGGCCAGCGCGGAACGGCCCCCGGAGGCGCAGTGCAGGATGATCCGGCGGCCAGGATCGAACTCCGGGCGGTGGTACGGGCTTGCCGGGTCGGCCCAGAACTCCAGCATTCCGCGCGGCGCACTCACCGCGCCGGGAATGACCCCGTTCTGCTCCTGTTCGCCGGGTTCACGCAGGTCGATCAGTACGGCGGCGCCCCCGTCCAGCTCGGCGGCGACCTGATCGGCCGAAAGGTTTTCGACGCGCTGCCTGGCCTCCTGCACCATCTGGGACGCGGTTTTTGGCGACATACAGCCCCCCTTGCGCCAGTGTGGGAATGCGGCTCCCGAACCTGTGTTCAGTGAGAGGTCGAATCCAGCATACTCCCTCTGCCTGCGGCAGCTTCCCACCCCGCCCGGATAGGCGAGCCGCACCCCGCTTCCCCTTCCTCCCCCTATCCTGATCCCCATGCGCGTCGTTCTGAAGCTCGGCACCAGCGTTCTCACGGCGGGCACGGACCGCCTGCACCGCCCCCGGCTGGTGGACCTGCTGCGCGGCATGGCGGCGGTCCGCAGCGCCGGGCACGAGGTCGTGCTGGTGACCAGCGGCGCGGTGCTGGCCGGGTGGGAGGCGCTGGGCTTTCCGCCACGGGACCGGACGCTGGCCGAAAAGCAGTTGCTGGCGGCGGTGGGGCAGGGCCGCCTGATGCACCTCTATGCGACCGTCGCGGACCTGTACGGCGTGCCCGTCGCGCAGGTCCTGCTGACCGCCGACGACTTCCGTGACCGTACCCGCTACCTCAATGCCCGCACCACGCTGGACGGCTGCCTCGCGCGCGGCGTGCTGCCGGTCATCAACGAGAACGACGCGGTGGCCGTGGAACAGATCAAGGTGGGCGACAACGACACCCTCTCCGCCTTTGTCGCCAATCTGACCGAGGCCGACCTGCTGGTGATCCTGACCGACGCGCCCGGCCTCTACACCGCCGACCCACGCAGCGACCCCGGCGCGACCCTGATCCCAGTCGTGGAGCGTGTGACGCCCGGCATCTGGGCACTCGCGGGCGGGGCGGGCAGCCACCGCGGCACCGGCGGGATGCATACCAAGATTCAGGCCGCCGAGATCGCCACCCGCGCCGGAACGCCCGTCGTGATCGCCCCCGGCGACGCCGAGAATGCCCTGGTCCGCATCGTGGGCGGCGAGGCGCTGGGCACGCGCTTTCTGGCCCACGGCTCGCGGCTGGAGGCCCGCAAGCGCTGGATTCTGGCGGAGATCGCCACGGGCCGCGTCGTTCTGGACGAGGGCGCGGCGCGGGCGGTGCGTGAACGCGGCGGCAGCCTCCTGCCCGCCGGCATCACCGCCGTCCACGGTTCCTTCGGGCGCGGGCACACCGTCCGCCTGCTGGCGCCCGACGGCCAGGAGGTCGCGCGCGGCCTCACCCGCTACCGGGCCGCCGACCTGGCGCGCATCGCCGGCCGCCATTCCCGCGACATCGAGGGCGTGCTGGGCTTCACCTACGGGCCGGAGGCGGTCCACCGGGACGATCTGGTGAGGTTGTAGGTGCCGGCTGCGGGCTGTGGGAAGAGAGCTTTCCTCGACAAGCCCCGGGCCACGGGCCGCAGGCCCTGCTACCCTGCCCCCATGACGACCGAGACTCTGACCGTCCGTGACCTGGGGCTGCGGGCCAGGGCGGCGGCGCGGGTGCTGCGCTCGCTGCCCACGGCGCGCAAGGTGGCGGCGCTGCATGCCGTCGCGCGCGAACTGCGGGCACGCGCGACGGGGATTCTCGCCGCGAACGCGCGGGACGTGGCGGCGGCCGAGGCGGCGGGCCTGCCCGCGCACATGGTGGACCGCCTGCGCCTGAACGCGGCGTCGCTCGCGGCCATCGCGGCGGACGTGGAGGCCGTGGCCCGTCTGCCCGACCCGGTGGGCGAACGGACGGGGGAAAAGCAGCTGCCCAGCGGCATCCGTGTCTCGCAGATGCGCGTGCCGCTGGGCGTGCTGGGCGTGATCTACGAGAGCCGCCCCAACGTGACGGTGGACGTGGCCGCCCTCGCCCTGATGAGCGGCAACGCGGTCTTGCTGCGCGGCGGCAAGGAGACCGTGGGCAGCAACGCCGCCCTCGAAGACGCGGTGCGCGCCGCCCTGGCCTCTCAGGACCTTCCCGCCGAGGCCGTGCAGGTCATCCGCGACCCGGCCCGCGAGCGGATGCTGGAACTGCTGCGCCTCGACGACCTGGTGGACGCCATCATCCCGCGCGGTGGGGCGGGCCTGCACCGCTACTGCGTGGAGAATGCCACCGTGCCGGTGATCGTGGGCGGCATCGGCGTCGTCCACATCTACCTGGACGGGAGCTTTACCCGCGACCCTGCCGACGTGGCCCGGGCGGCAGAGCTGATCCGCAATGCCAAGGTGCAGAAGCCCAGCGCCTGCAACGCCCTCGACACGCTGCTGGTTCACCGGGAGGCGCTGCCTGCCCTGCCCGCCATCGCCCGTGACCTGGCCGCGCACGGCGTGACGCTGCGGGCCGACCCGCCCGCCCTCGCCGCGCTCCAGGCCGCCGGAGTCGAGGCCCAGCCCGCCACCGCATCCGACTACGGCACCGAGTTCCTGGCCCTGACCGCCAGCATCCGCACCGTGGGCGGGCTGGAGGAGGCGCTGGACTTTATCGCCGCGCACGGCAACCACACCGACGTGATCCTGACGCGTGACCCGGCCCAGGCCGAACGCTTCGTGCAGGACGTGGACAGCGCCGCCGTGATGGTGAACGCCAGCCCCCGCTTCAACGACGGCGGGCAGCTGGGGCTGGGGGCCGAGGTCGCCATCAGCACCCAGAAACTGCATGCGCGGGGGCCGATGGGCCTCGCGGAACTCACCACGACCAAATGGGTCGTGATGGGTGACGGGCACATCCGGGCCTGATCAGAGGCTGTCCAGCAGCCGCTCCACGTCCCCCAGGGAGGTGTAATGCGCGGTGCTGGCCCGTACCACCCCCTGCGGGTACAGGCCCAGGTCCCTGAGCGGCTGCACTGCGTAGAAATGCCCGGCGGCCACGTCCACGCCACCCGCAGAGAGCCGCGCGGTGGTCAGTTCCGGGGCCTCGCCCTCCACGCGGAAGGCGACGGTGCCGACGCGGCCCTGCATGGTATGGGGGCCGTAGACCGTCACGCCTGGGGTACCCAGCAGGCCGGACAGTAGCCGCTCCGCGACGGGCCGTTCCAGTTCCGCGATGCGGGTGGAGGCGGCCTCCAGCGCTGCGCGGCTCAGCGCCGCGTGCCCGCCCAGCTCGCGCAGATAGTCGAGTGTGCCCAGCCAGCCCGCCAGCAGCTCGAACTGGGGCGTGCCGTGTTCCAGGCCGGTGATGTCGCCTTCCGGGATGAAGCTCAGGCGGGGCCAGGGCAGCTGCGGGCGGTGCTCGGGCGAAACCCACAGCGCGCCCAGATGCGGCCCCCAGACCTTGTAGGGGCTGAAGGTCACGAAGTCCGCGCCCCACGCCTGAACATCGGGGAAAGCGTGCGGCGCGGCGTGAACCGCGTCCACCGCCGTCCAGGCCCCCGCCGCGCGAACCTGCGCCGTGACGGCAGCAAGGTCCACCTTCACGCCCAGCGCGTTGCTCGACGCCGTGACCGCTACCAGCCGCGTGCGGGGCGAGAGCAGGGCAGCCAGGTCGTCCGGATGAAGGTGCATCTCTGGCGGCCGCGCGTGCCAGACCCGCACCGTGACCCCCACGCGCTCCAGTTCGCGCCAGGGACTCGCGTTCGCCTCGTGTTCCAGGCCGCTGAGAATCACCTCGTCGCCCGGCCCCCACAGCCGCGCGAAGGCCGCCGCCAGCCGGAAGGCGAGGGCCGTCGCACTCGGCCCCAGGGCCACGTCCTCCGGGTTGGCGTTCAGAAAGAGGGCCGTGGCCTCCCGCGCGCGGTGTTTCAGGGCAAGAATCTCCTGTCCCGGCTGGTGCCCCGGCATGGCGTTCGTGGCCCCGTAGCGCGTGAGGTGGTCCGTGATCGCGGAGATGGCCCGCGCCGGCAGCAGCCCGCCCGCCGCATTGTCGAGATAGGCGCGGCCAGAGGCCAGGGGCGGAAACTGTGCCCGGAGAGCGTCGAGGTCCATGCCGTTACTCTAGAGCGCGGGCGATGAGCCGGGCGTCGGCCGTGGGCCAGGGCAGGGGACATGGCCCCTCTCTCACCTGGGGCTGAAGGCTGAATTACTGACGGCGGGCAGAACCCCGTCCCAGCAGCCACGCCAGCCCGCCGCCCAGCACCAGGCCCCACACGGCGCTCCCCACGCCCAGGAACGTCACGCCGCTCGCCGTGATCGCCAGCGTCAGGAAGGCCGCCTCGCGGCCCCGCTCGTCCCTCAGGGCCGCCGTCACGCTCGCCAGCGTGGTCGAGACGAGCGCCAGCCCGGCCAGCGCCGCGACCACGGGGGGAGGCACCGCGCCCACCGCGCCGACCACCCAGCCCGCGAACACGCCCAGCAGCAGGTAGAAAAAGGCGGCGCTCAGGCCCGCGACCCAGCGCCGCCCGGGTTCGGCGTGCGCTTCCTCGCCCGCCGCGATGGCCGCCGTGATCGCCGCGAGGGTGGTGGTGTGTGCCCCGAAGGGGGCCGAGAGCAGGCTCGCCACACCGGACCACGTGATCAGCGGGGAGGTCGGGACGCGGGCAAACCCGCACGCGCGCAGCACCGCCACCCCCGGCAACTGCTGCGAGGCGAGGTTCAGCACCGTCAGAGGCAGCGCCAGCGTCAGCACACCGCGCAGGCTGAACTCGGGCGTCGTCCAGACCAGTGTGCCCAGGCCGCCCCCCGTCAGCGGTCCGACCGCCCCCACCGCCAGCGACAGGGCCGCCCCCGCCACCAGCGCCGCCGGCACCGCCCAGCGCGGAAACCACACGCGCCCCGCCAGAAATACCAGCAGCATCCCGCCCACCGGCACCGGGGTCTGCGGGAGGGCCTTGAATGCGCCCAGCACGAACGGCAGCAGCACCCCGGCCAGCAGCGCGTTCGCCAGCGCGGGCGGGATGCGCGCCGTGACCCGCTCGAAGGCCCCCGTGACGCCCAGCCCCGTCATCAGCAGGGCACTCAGCACGTAGGCGCCCAGCACCTCCGCGTAGTTCATGCCGCGCGAGGCGGCCAGGGAAGCCACCAGCGCGAGGCCCGGTGTGGTCCAGGCCATCTTGACCGGGGCGCGGTGCCGCCAGGTCAGCACGGCCCCCGACACGCTGATGGCAAGGTAACAACTCAGCACCCAGCTCACCGTCTGCCCGTGCGTCAGCTCGAAGTCCCGCGCGGCGCCCACCAGCAGCCCGATGCTGCTCGCCGCGCCGACCACCACCGCCACGAACCCCGCCGTGATGGCCGAGGCGGAGGCGTCCCGCCGCAGGTCAGTCAGGGCCGTCACGGGGTCAGCCGCTCCGCCCGGCCACCCACCCAGAGGTCGGCCGCTCCGCCCGGCGTGGGGGTGAACTGCACGGTCAGGCGCGAGGGGGTACCCGGTTTCCGCTGCGCGCCCCGCAGCATGTTCGTGTCGGGCGGCAGCCGCGCCTCTGCCCCCAGTGCCCCGACCAGACAGGCGAGCATATGGCTGCTTGCCCCGTCCTCCAGAAAGCCTTTCAGCGGCCCGAAGGCCCGGAAGCTCACCTCTGCCCGGTCCGGTCCGCCGGGCGTGAACAGAATCAGGCCGGTCGTGCCCGTCGCCCGGTTCACCGCCTCGACCGCTTGCGCGTCCGGCGTGAAGGCGTCCAGCACCGCCAGGTCCGTGACCTCCACCACCAGATTCGGGCGGCCCGCCGAGGCCACCTGAACGCTTTTCGCTGTAACTCGAAGCGCGGAAAGGTCCACGCGCGGAGCCTCCGCCGCCCTCACGTCGCCCTGACGCAAAAGCCACTCGCCGCCGCACAGTTGCGCGGGGACGACCTCGCCGCCCATCCGCACGTCCACCACGTCCAGCAGGCCGCCCTGGGCTTGCAGAAACGCGAGAGCGGCCAGCGCGCCGGAATCCGAGCCTTGCTTCTCCTGTCCGGGGGTGAACACCCTCAGCGTCGCGCCCGACAGGTCCGCCACCTCCACGAAGACGCTCAGCGGCGCCCCGGAAGCGGCGGCCCTGGCCTGAAGGTCGCCGGAAGCGTCGGGAAAGACGGCCACAGCTTTGCCGCCTGCCGAACGGGGTGGGGAGAGGACGCGGTAGAGGGCGGGGGAGGTGGCGGAGGTCATCTGCCCGTCATTTCAGCACGCCGCACGTGCGGGGCGAGGCGTGTTGCCTGACCCTCTGTGCCTGCCGCTCAGACGATGTCGCTCCAGTGGACGGTGTGACAGCGGGGGCAAATGCCCAGGAGGATATTGCGGCCGAGAGCCGAAGCGCGCGCTTTCGGCTGGGAAGCGGAACAGGTCGGCGTAGGCGTCGGCCTGCCTGTACAGCTCTGCCTGCTCGTCATGGTGTGGGTTCCGGGGCATCATGTCCCCTCACGCGCAGCCCACGGCGATGAATCCCTTTCCAGCCTACGCCCGCACCCACTCCCGCAATACCTGCTCCAGGTGCGCGTCGTCCAGTTCGCCCTCCTCGGCCAGGGCCTTGATGTGGTCGGTCACGCGGCGTAGAGCGTCCTCGCCGTAGTGCAGGCCCAGTTCCCTGGCCTTGTACGCGATGGCGTGCTTGCCCGTCACCTTGCTGGCCGCCTGGATGCGGCGGCCCACGCCGAACACGCCGGGCGGAATCGCCTCGTAGGCACCGGGATTCAGGTAGATCGCCTTGAGGTGCATGCCCGCCTTGTGGTTGTAGGCGAATTCGCCGGTCAGGTAGTTGTTCCAGGGAATCGGCAGGTCTATGAGCCGCGCGATCAAGCGGTCGAGTTCGGGCAGCAGCTCCAGGTCGTACTTGTCCATCAGCCCCTGCGGGTCGAAGGTGAACATCCGCGCCAGGAAGCCCCCCAGCGGCGTAATGCCGTTGCGCTCCCCGATGCCCAGCACGGTCGTGTCGATGTGGGTGGCGCCCGCCTCAATGGCCTCGTAGGCGTTGGAGACGGCGCAACCGGTGTCGTTGTGCCCGTGGAACTCGATGCCGCACTCGGCGTGAATCACCTTGCGGACCTCGCGCACCAGCGTATAGACCTGCCGGGGCGTGGCCACGCCGACCGTGTCCGCCAGCCCCACGCGGTGAACCCCCAGGTCGGAGACGGCGCGGTACACCGCCATCAGGTCCGCCTCCTCCGAGCGGAAGGTGTCCTCGGCGCTGAAGCGAATCTGGAGGTCGGGGCGATTCTGCTTGATCCAGCCGATCACCTGCGAGGCCGTGTCGATAATCTGCGCGATGCTCTTGCCGTGTGAAAACTCCCGCAGGAAGGAACTGGTGCCGAACAGCAGGTCCAGTCCGTCCACGCCCAGGTCCACCGCCCGCTGCACGTCCTTCAGGTGGCAGCGGACGTGCGTCAGGATCTTGGCGTTCAGGCCGAGCGAGGTCAGTTGCCGGATGTCCGCCTGCGTCTGGGCGCTGACCATTGGCGTGGTCACCTCGATGAACTCCGCCCCGAAGGCGTCCAGCAGCCGGGCAATCTCGGTCTTGTCCCCCGTTTTGAAGTTCCCACGCGCGAACTGCTCGCCCTCCCGCAGCGTCGAGTCGATGATGGCCCACGAACGGGCCGGGATCAGGGGAGAGGAGGAATCTGGAGTCATAGGAGGTCTCGTGAGACGCATTCTGTCCCTAAACTTGATAAATGTCAATAAAGCCTACGAATAGTTTTTCAAATGATAAGAAGTTTGCTGTCTCCGCTGACTGGCGAGCGGCCCCCGGCCTGACGGGAAGGCGGTGGAAGGTCCGGGCTGACCCGAACGGCCCCGGAAGCTGTTCCTACCTGTCCGGCGGCGTTCTGGGGACATGGGGCCATGGAGCGACGGAGGGGCCGCCCCCGGTTGTGCGGAGCTGAAGTCCAGTGGCTGGAGCGGACAAGTCCGGCGAAATGCCCCACCCTTGCCTGTCGGCGGCATAGGGCGCTTCGTCGTTGGCGCTCTCCCCATGCCTGAGCGCCCATCCGGATCATCCCCGTCGTCATCCCCGGTGCGGCGGGGCTGTCCGCGCTGGCGTGATTCACGGTTGACGCCGCTCCGTAGAATGACCTCGTGGGCTGTTCTGTCCGCAGAACCCCAGGCTTTGCCTCGGTCGGCCGGCAGAGAGACATTAGACGACGACCGCAGGTTCAGATTCCCCTCCGCTTCTCCCTGCCTTTTTGGAGGTCCCATGCGTGTACGCTGCCTGCCCCCCCTGTTGCTCCTGACCAGCCTCGCGTCCGCGCAAAGCTACCGCGCGGTGGACGTGACCTTGACCTTCGATTCTGGCCCGATGATTGTGGCGCTGAGCAACCATGCCAGCCCCATCCTGGGGGCGCAGAAACCGAAAGTCGTGAACGGCGTGGCCTATGTGGGCGCACGTCAGGACTCGGGGTTCTGGGAAGTCGGTCTCAGCCCGAAACTGCCGCTCGCGCTCACTATCAACCAAGGCTCAGGAAGTCAGGACCTGAAGGTGCGGGGCCTGCCCCTGACGCGCCTGAACGTGAAGATGGGATCTGGCCCCGTCATGATGCAGCTGCCCGCCGCGTCCTTTACGGCCCAGCTTCGTCAGGAAAGTGGCAGCCTGGACATTCACGTGCCGCAGAACACCGGGGTGAAGCTGGTGCTCCAGCAGTTCAGGAGCGGCGCATTGACGGTGGAAGGAAAGGACATCGCCGCAGGGCAGAACCTGGGCGGCACGTATCAGACGGCCAATTATGATGCGGCCAGATACAAGGTGACGGTGAATCTGACCTGGGGCAGCGGCGCCGTGCAGGTGCACACCCCCGGGCAGTAAGCCCGGTCGGCCACCGCTGGGACCGCACGCGCCATGGCCCGGTGTGAGGGTGGGCCATCAGAAGGGGAGTCCATGCTCAGGCGGAAGCTTCCAGGGCCGGTCCGCTCATGGCCCAGCGCTTTCCTCAGCACTTTCCGGCCTCTTCTGCATCAGGGCCGTCCGCTTGCAGCGTGCCACCACCTCGCCGCGCTGGTTGATCGCCCGGTGTTCGACCGTGACCAGACCGGCATTCGGGCGGGATTTGCTCTCGCGGGTTTCCAGCACCTCCGACTCGGCCCGGATGGTGTCGCCGTGAAAGACGGGCTTCGGGAACACCACGTCGGTCAGGCCCAGGTTGGCGATCAGGGTGCCCAGCGTCAGCTCCGGCACGCTGAGGCCCACCAGCAGGCTGAGGGTCAGCATGCTGTTGACCAGCGGCTGCCCGAACTCGGTCGCGGCGGCGTACTCGCGGTCGAGGTGCAGCGGCTGCGGGTTCATGGTCATGGTCGTGAAGAACACGTTGTCGGCCTCGGTGACCGTGCGCGTGACGCGGTGGCGGATCACCGTGCCGGGCGTCAGTTCCTCGAAGTAGCGGCCCTGCGGGCGGTTCAGGTCGTCATTCACAGCGGTTCTCCCCTGGCGTGCAGCGTCGCCCGCGCTTTGGCGAGCATCGGTTCGTCCACCATCTGCCCCTCGAAACTGAACGCGCCCCGGCCTTCCCGCGCGGCGTCATGGGCGGCGGTCAGCAGGCGGCGGGCGCGTTCGGCATCCGCGTCGGTCGGGCCGAAGATGTCGTGGGCCAGCGCCACCTGCGCCGGGTGGATGCACAGCTTTCCGCCGTAGCCCAGTGCCCGGCCCTGCCCCGCGTCCTCACGAAAGGCGGCCTCGTCGTTCAGGCGCGTGACTACTATGTCGAGGGCATGGACCCCGGCCAGTCGTGCGGCGAGCGCGACGTGCGAGCGGGCATACAGCACTTCCAGATTGCCCGGCGTGCGCGTGCCACCCAGGTCGGTCGTGTAGTCCTCCGCGCCGAAGTAGGCCCAGGCGACGGGGGGCACCATGATGTCCCGCGCGTTCCACACGCCCGCCCCCGTCTCCAGTCCCGCCAGCAGGGGCAGGTCCAGCCCCCGCGCGGCCAGCGCCCCCGCCACCCGCCGCACGTCCGCCGCCGACTCCAGCTTCGGGACGACCACGCCCGCGAGTTCCGGCGTCAGGACCGTCAGGTCTTCTTCGAAGAAGGGCGAGTGCGGCGCGTTCACCCGCACGAAGACGGCCAGGTGGGGTGCGGCGGCGATCAGGTCCCGGGCGGCGTCCCGCGCGATGGGGCGGGCCGCCGCTTTCGCTTCTGTTGTGGCCGGCACGGCGTCTTCCAGGTCGATGACCACCGCGTCCGGCTGACTGCGGGGCAACTTGGCGATCAGGTCGGCGCGGTTGCCCGGCGCGAACAGCACACTACGGGGCCGGACGACTTCGGCGCTCACGCCGACCCCCGTCCGTCTTCCCGGCCCCCTGGCAAACAAGCGTTCGTTGGCACGCCCCCCAGCATACGGGAGGGACGGCCAGCCGAATGCCCGCCCGGGCAGCGTCATCTCTAAAGTTCCCCACAGGAAAGAGGCGGGACTTCCGCCCCCGGC
>NZ_JHAC01000025.1:0-215000 GCF_000599865.1 Deinococcus phoenicis
AGCGGACCAGAACCTGGCCCGCTGCGCTGTTCCCTCTGCACTTTTCAAACACGCTCTCAGAGACTCTGGGGCAGCTCCTGAAGATAGGTGAGGGGCAGCGTCGAGGTGCCCTGCTTGAAGGCCGCGAGGTAGCCCGCGACCGTCCCGCCCGCCCGCTCGACCAGCCGCGCGAGGGCCTGCGCCGTTCCGCCCGAGGCCACCACGTCCTGCACGATGGTCACGCGCTTCCCCTTCAGCCGGGCCGCGTGTGGGCCGTCGAGCCAGAGGGTCTCAGCCACCCCCAGGGTCATGCTGGGCACGTCCTGAATCAGGGGGTCTTGCATGTAAGTGCGGCGCTTCTTGCGGACCACCTCGTAGGGCAGGCCGGAGCGGTCGCTGAGTTCGTGTGCCAGCGGCAGCGCGTTGGTGACCACCGTGAGCAGCACCTCGGTCCCTTCCGGGATCAGGGGCAGCATGGCCTGGGCGGCGGCGTTGGTAAACGCGCTGTCCCCGATGAACTCCACCAGGGGCACGCGGCCCACGCTGCCGACGCGCACGGTGGGAAACTCACGGGTCACGTCACCGACCGTGACGCTGAGGGCCGTCCTGTCGTGTTGGGTCATGCCGCCTACCCTACCCGAAGTTCCCCGGCGCGGGTCAGGTGTACAGCGGCAGGTGCCCCAGGGCCGTCACGTCGGGGCGTTCCTGGCCCTCGGTGAAGACGGCCACGACCGACGCGACCTCGCCGCCGACCTCCTCGATGATCTGGCGGATGGAGTGCAGGGTGCCGCCGCTGGAGACCACGTCGTCCACGATGGCGACCCGGTGGCCCCGGATCTTGGGCACGTCGAAGCCGTCCAGCACCAGCAGTTGGGGCTTTCCGGTGGTGATGCTCACGACCTCGCGGGCGATCGGGTCCACCATGTAGGGCTTTTGCGTCTTGCGGATCACGATGTAGGGCTTGCCCGTCTCGCGGCTGATGACGTGGGCCAGCGACAGCGCCTTGACCTCCGGCGTCACCAGCACGTCGATATCCGGGGGCAGGAGCCTCGCCAGCTCGCGCCCGGCGGCTTCGGTGACCTCGGTGTCTCCCAGCATGTTGAAGAGGGCCACGCTGACCCCCGGAGCCACCGGCACCACCGGCAGCTCGCGCGTCACGTTCCCGACCTCGACCTTGTGCGTTCTCACGGGCCGAGTGTAACGCGCTGCCGCCGGGGCACGCGCCTCAGCCCGGCGGGCCGGCGCCGGGAGGGTCCGCGCCCGGATAGCCCACGACCTCCGCGACCCCCCGCTCTGTCAGCCGGGTGATGAAGCCCGCCTCCTCCCGGTAGGCCATACCGCTGTCCACGGCGACGCAAAGCTGGCCCGCGTAGGTGACCGGGCTGCCGGGACCGGGAAGAATTGCCGGGCCGTATCCCTGCTCGTCCAGCAGAATGGAGACGGGGGTATGGCCGTGGGCCAGCCGGTTGCCGCCGAAGGTCGTCAGCAGCTGCCGCGCCACCTGCTCGCCGCCCGGGGGGACAAAGGCGAGGCGGTCCGCGAAGGCGTTGGCGAAGTGGCCCCAGATTTCGGGCGCGTCACTCTGGAGCAGCCGCGCCACGTGGGCATTCACGGCCTCCACGTTGCGACCCAGGTGCAGGTACATCGAGGTATCGGCATGCAGCAGCAGCCAGCGGCCCACGCGGGCCAGGGCGGGGCGGGCGGCCAGCCAGGTCTGCTCGGCGGTATCCAGGCGGCCCGCGTCCTGGGGCTGACCGCCGTTCGACACCCAGTAGTCGCGGAAGCCGTAGCGGTCCTGTGGGTCACGGCGGGCAAACCGCAGGGCAGCCAGCAGCATCACCTCGTGGTTGCCCAGCAGCGCCGTGACCTGCCCCCCCGCCGCGCGGGCCTCCGCTTCCAGGCGGCGGATCAGGCGGACGACGCCCGCCCCGTCCGGACCCCGGTCGAGGTAGTCGCCCAGAAACGCGAGGTGCGCCCGCCCCCCGGTCCAGGCTCCTTCCCCGTCCATCAGGCCCGCGCGCCGCAACAGCACCCGCAGCTTGGCGAGCGCCCCATGAATGTCCCCCACCACCCACAGGTCAGGGTCGGCGGAGGTCATGTCCGCGCCCCGGCGTCAGCCCGCAGCGCCAGAAAGTACGCCTGCGTCCCGGCACCCACGTCCTGCGGCAAGGCGGCCAGCGGCCACCAGGCGACCTGCGCGGCGTCATCCCCGGCACTGGCTGCCCCGGCGGCCTGCCGGGTGGTGTACAGCACCGTCACCCAGGCGACCACGTTGCCGTCCGGGTAGGTGTAGCGGTGGGCCTCGCCGCTGAACACGCCCAGCAGCGTGAGTGCTCCGGCAGTCAGCGCCGTTTCCTCGCGCAGCTCGCGGCGGGCGGTGGCCTCGACCTCCTCGCCCACGTTCACGGCCCCGCCCGGAAGGTCCCACAGGCCGTCGTCACCCCGGCGCACCAGCAGAACCTCGTCCCGGTCATTCAGCACCGCCACGCCCGCGCCGACCCGCTGGCGCACCGGCCCGGCCCCCCCGCGCCGCTTGAGAACGAAGTCCCGGAGGCCCGCCGTCATCCGGCGTCTTCCGTGTCCCCGTCCTGTTCCGGAGCCGGCAGGGTGCGCCAGCTCGTCATGCGGCCCGCGAGGTCCTGCTGAAGACGCTGCACGTTGCCTTCCAGATGTGCCCGCGCCGCTTCCAGCTGGTGCCGCAGCCGCATGATCTCCTCGACCCCGGCGAGGTTGACACCGAGTTCCTGGGTCAGGCGGCGAATCTCACGCAGGTGCTCGATGTCACGCTCGGAATACAGCCGGGTCTTGCCGCTGCTGCGCCCCGGACGGATCAGCTGTTTGCGTTCGTACAGGCGGAGGGTCTGCGGGTGCATGTCCACGAGTTCCGCCGCGATGGAGATCACGTAGACGGGGCGGTCCTTGGGGTCGAGCCGGCCGTCCGGTGCGGGAAGAGCCGGCGGGGCCGCCCGCTCGCGCAGCTCGTCCTCGATGCTCTCGATCTCGGCCTCGAACTCGCCCTGAAGGTCGTCGAGTTCGTGCTGGAGGCGCATCACCTCCTCAACCCCGGCGAGGTTGACGCCGAGTTCCTGGGTCAGGCGGCGAATCTCGCGCAGGTGCTCGATGTCACGCTCGGAATACAGCCGGGTCTTGCCGCTGCTGCGCCCCGGGCGGATCAGCTGTTTGCGTTCGTACAGGCGGAGGGTCTGCGGGTGCATGTCCACGAGTTCCGCCGCGACCGAGATCACGTAGACGGGGCGTTGCTTGGAATCGGTGGCCATACCTTGCTTGAGTATACGTGAAGCAAGGTTTTTGAACGTGGGGAAAGGTGAAAAGAGGGACGTAGTCCGCCGGAGGTGGTGCGCGGCAAAAAGGGCGGGGCGTCCAGTCGCTGGGGACGTGGGCCGCTGGAAAAGACGGTTTTTGCCTGCCGCCGGCGTACCGCGCACGGCCTCCCCCCGCTATCATCCGCCCATGACCCACCCCCAGAACGCTGACCTGTCCGCCCTGCAAGACCGCGCGGGGGCCGAGCAGGAACTGTTCGAGCTGCTGCGGATTCCCAGCGTGAGCGCCGACCCGGCCCACGCGGGGGACATGACGCGGGCGGCGGACTTCCTGCAACTCAAGTTGCAAAGCCTCGGCTTCACGGCGCGGGTGGACCCGACCGCCGGACACCCGCTGGTCTACGCCGAGCGGCTGGACGCCCCCGGTCAGCCCACCGTGCTGATCTACGGTCATTACGACGTGCAGCCCGAAGCGCCGCTGGAGGAGTGGGTAACGCCCCCCTTCGAGCCGACCGTGCGGGACGGGCGCATCTACGCGCGCGGCAGCACCGACGACAAGGGCCAGGCCTACGCCCACGTGCGCGGCGTGGAACTGCTGCTGCGGGCCGGACCCCTGCCCGTGAACGTGAAATTCCTGCTCGAAGGCGAGGAGGAGGTGGGCAGCCCCAGCCTGGAAGCGTACCTGCGCGACCACGCCGAGGAACTCAGGGCTGACGTGATCGTGATCAGTGACGGCAGCCGCTTCGCGCCGGACGTGCCCACCGTCACCTACGGCCTGCGCGGCCTGAGCTACGTGGAGATTCACGTGCAGGGCGCGAACCGCGACCTTCACAGCGGCAGCTACGGCGGGGCCGCGCCCAACCCCATCAACGCGCTGTGCGAGATCATCAGCAGGCTCAAGGACGACCAGGGCCGCGTCACCATCCCCGGCTTCTATGACGGCGCGGAAGAACTGACGCAGGAAGAGCGCGACATGTGGGCGGGCCTGCCCCACTCCGACCAGGACTTCGCGGCCTCCATCGGGGCGTCCGCGCTGCCCGGCGAGCAGGGGTACAGCACGCTGGAACGCCTGTGGGCGCGGCCCACGCTGGACGTGAACGGCATCTGGGGCGGCTACCAGGGCGAGGGCAGCAAGACCGTGATTCCCGCGAAGGCCGGGGCGAAGGTGTCCATGCGGCTAGTGCCCGGCCAGGACCCAGAGCGCATCACCCGCCTGATTCAGGAGTACGTGCCCACCATCGCGCCCCAGGGTGCCCAGGTGGAGGTCCGGGCGCTGCACGGCGGCCAGCCGGTGAAGGTGGACCTGGGTAACCCCTTCGTCCAGGCCGCCGACCGCGCCCTGCGCCGCGTGTACGGCAAGCCCGCCGCCTTCGCGCGGGGCGGGGGCAGCATCCCGATCGTCGCGGACTTCCGCCGCATCCTGGGCGCGCCCGTCCTGCTGGTGGACTTCGGCCTGAACGAGGACGCGCCCCACTCGCCCAACGAGAGCTTTGCGCTGGAGGACTACCACAACGGGATTCTGACGAGTGCGGCCCTGCTTCAGGAATTGGGGCTTCAGGAGCTGGGGGAGTGAGGGAAGGGGGAAGCAGTGCGCGGTACGGGGTGCGCGGTGACAGCTTTTCCCGCGTCCCGCGTCCCACGCACCACATACCGGAGCACCCATGCGCCTAGGCTTTCTCGCCTCCCACGGCGGCAGCGCGGCGCGCTTTCTGACGAAAGCCTGCCAGGACGGACGGCTGAATGCCCTGCCGGTGGCCCTCGCCAGCAACAACAGCGGCAGCCCCGCGCTGGCCTGGGCGCGGGAGGCCGGGCTGAAGGCCGCGCATCTCAGCGGCGCAAAACATCCGGACCCGGCCGCGCTGGACGCCGCCATCCTGGCCTTTTTGCAGGAAGCGGGCGTGGATACGCTGGTCCTCAGCGGGTACATGAAGGCGCTGGGGCCGCGCGTGCTTTCGGCCTACGAGGGGCGGCTGGTGAACATCCACCCCAGCCTGCTGCCCCGGCACGGCGGGCGCGGCATGTACGGCGACCGCGTGCATGAGGCGGTGCTGGCCTCGGGCGACACCGAATCGGGGGCGAGCGTCCACCTCGTGACCGCCGGCATCGACGAGGGGCCGGTGCTGGCGCAGGTGCGGGTGCCGGTGCGGCCCGGCGACACGCTGGCAAGCCTCAAGGCGCGGGTGCAGGCCACCGAGGGGGAATTGCTGCTGCGCGCCCTGCGGAGCCTGGTTTGAAACGCAAGGTCTTCGACCTGCGCTCCTGGCCGCGTGTGGCCCGGCAGACCCAAACGGTGACACAGGTGCCGGGGTACGTGATCGTGGACTTTACGGCCCACGAGGTCACGCGTCCGCTGGACGTGCGTACCCCGGCGGGACCGGAGCTGGTCCGCATCCTGGACAGCGGCTACCGTTGGGTGCGTGCCCATCCTGCCGGAGGGGGTGCGGGCATCCCCGGCAGTTCGGTGACCGTCCAACTTGGCGCGGCCGGGCAGCCGGTGCAGTTCTACGTGGACCTGCACGGCGGCGAGGGCCTGCATATCAGCGGCCTGCCCTGGCACGACGACCTCTATCTCGACGTGATCGGCCACCCGGACCCTTCCCACCCCTGGCAGGTGATCGCAACACAGATCATCGACGGAGAGGAACTGGCCGGGGCGGTGGAGGCGGGCCTGGTGTCGCCTGAGCAGGCGAGACAGACCTGGACGCACGCGCGGCAGATAGAAGCGCAGCTCCGGGCGGGAACCTACGCGCCTCTGCACGTGCTGCGGGCGTATCTGGAGGACCCTTACACCTGACTCCCCCGTGCCCGTTTGATTTTCCCCATCCCTTCCGCTAATCTGCCTAGCGCTGGAACGGTGCCCGAGTGGTTGAAGGGGCACGCCTGGAAAGCGTGTGTACGGGCAACCGTACCGAGAGTTCGAATCTCTCCCGTTCCGCCAGCAACAGTCGAAGCGCGGGCCGCCCTGTTCAGGATGGCCCGCGCTTCCTGATTTCGTTTCCTGAGGCGGTGCCCAGAAAGGTCTGACAATCTTTCTGGGCCGAATGGAGTGAGTAACCGCGATGCAGGCGGCGCGAAGTGGAGTTGCCGCCCAGGACACGCGGCAACGTAATGGAGCGCCGCCCTAGAGCATTTGACAGAATTACGGCCCCCGGGGAACGGCGCCCCAGGTGCCTCCATTCTGCCCAATGCTCTTCCTGAATTCGCTCGCTCCGCTCGGCCAACGAACGCGGAACACCACCGCATTCTTATGGCAAATGCTCTAGGCCGGGGCCGTCCGCCCTGCCCGCCAGGCGCTGACCAGCGGCAGCAGCGCGAGGCCAGCGCAGGCGTAGGCCAGCAGCGGAAACCCCGCCCGCGCAAGGACCAGCCCACCGATCAGTGTCCCCGCGCCCGCCGCGACGTAGCCCAGGCCATCGGTCACCCCCTGGGCGGCAGGGTAACGGGAGAGCGCCTTGCTCCCGGTCACGAAGGCGAGGTTCCACCCCAGGCCCAGCAGGAACATGCTGGCCCCCAGCCAGGCAGACCCGGGCAGCGGCGCGGTGAGGGCGGCGGCGGCCAGCAGCAAGGCTCCCCCCACGTATCCCACCCGCAGGCCCAGACGGTCGATCAGGGGGCCGGTCAGCCAGCCGAAGCCGAACATGCCCGCGATGTGCCCCGAAATGAGGGCGGCGACGCTGCCGTGGTCCATCCCCAGGTGGTGCGCCCGCAGCGGCGTGAGGCTCATCAGGGTGACCATCAGGCCCTGGGCGGTGGCGAGGGCCAGGGCGGTGGAGCGCACGCCGGGCACCGCGAACGCCTCCCGCACCGTGAGCCGCGCCCCGGTTCTCGCCTGGGCGGGTGGGGCCGCCGGCGTCCACAGCAGCATCAGCAGCGCCGCGAGGCCCAGCAGACCTCCGCCGACCAGCCACCCGGCGACCTCGGCGGAGGTGCCCAGGCGGGTGCCCAGCCCTTCCACGGCGCCCGAGAACCCCGTCATCAGGAACGATCCCAGGACGCTCATCAGCATCAGCAGGCCCAGGGCCGTGCCGCGCCTCTGCTCGGGCACACTCTCGGCCGCGGCGTAGCGGGCCTGCTGGTAGCCCCCCTGTGCACCGCCCATCATGGCCGCCCCGAGCAGAAAGAGGGGCGTGATCCCGGCCCGTGCCCCCAGGAAGCCCACCCCAGCCCCGCAAGCCCCCAGCGTGAAGGCCAGGCCCAGGCCCAACCGGCGGCCCGAGCGCAGCATCAGCGCCCCGAACAGGCCCGCCGAGAGGGCCGCCGACGTGCTGATCAGGGTGCTGGGCAGCCCCGACAGGCTCTCCCGGCCCAGACTACTCATGATCAGGCTGGCGAGGACGGTGCTGACGGTGGTCGCGCCGGTGGCGAGGGCCTGGGCGGCGTAAAGAGGCGCAATCCGCCCCAGCGGCAGGACGGGGGCGGCGGTCGGCCGGGTCTCGGCGCTCACGGAGAGGGGAAGCTCAACGGCCCTGCGCGGCCCAGCGGCGCGCCACGGCGTGCTTCAGGTACTCGGCGGCGTCCTCGGTGTTCGCGCCCGGCGTGAAGACCTTGCCCACACCCAGTTCCTCCAGCTTGGGCAGGTCCTGATCCGGGATGATGCCCCCGCCGAACACGATGATGTCTTCCGCGCCGCGTTCGCGCAGCAGGCCCATCACCTCGCGGAAGTAGTGCATGTGCGCGCCCGACAGCACGCTGAGGCCAATCGCGTCCACGTCCTCCTGAACGGCGGCGTTCACGATCATCTCGGCGGTCTGGCGCAGCCCCGTGTACACCACTTCCATCCCGGCGTCGCGGAGCGCCCGCGCCACCACCTTCGCGCCCCGGTCGTGTCCGTCCATGCCGGGCTTAGCAATCAGGACCCTGATGCGGCGATCTTCCATGTCTGTGTTCCTCCTAACGCTCGTTTGGGAGCATTGTACGGGTTGCGGGGTGCCGAAGGCAGAAAGCAGCCGGCAACCGGCTTCTGGCCTTCCGCCCTCGGCTACCGGCCCTCCGCCGCCCGCTCCACCCGCGCCACCACGCGCGCCTGCCCCAATGCTTCGAGCATCTCGAACATGCCGGGGCTTTCGCTGGTTCCGGCGATGGCGGCGCGCAGGGGCTGCATCACCTTGCCGGGCTTGAGGCCCAATTCCACGGCAAAGGCCCGCAGGGCCGCGTCGGTGGTCGCCTGGTCGAAGCGGGGCAGGTTCTTCAGGCGGGCGGCGAGTTCGGGCAGGAAGGAACGGCCCTCCTCGATCAACTTCTGTGCCTTCTCGTTCACCGGGTACTCCTCGGACCAGAAGTAGGGCGTCTTGTCCAGGAACTCGGAAAACACGTCCATGCGGGGAATCATCATGCGGACCACCGCGCGGAAGTAGTCGTCATCGGGGAGGTCGTGCTTCTGCCCGGCGAGGTAATCGTGCAGCCGTTTCGCCACTTCCTCCTCCGTCAGCACTTCGCGCAGGTACTTGCCGTTCATCCACTTCAGCTTGTCCAGGCTGAAGACCGGGCCGCCCAGCGTCACGTCCTCCAGGCGGAAGACGCGCTGGAACTCGGCTAGGTCGAAGATTTCCAGGCCTTCCGGGTGCGTCCAGCCCATCGTGGCCAGAAAGTTCAGCATCGCCTCGGGCAGGAAGCCCTGTTCCATGTACCACTCCACCGAGGTGGGGTTCTTGCGCTTGCTGATCTTGGACTTGTCGGCGTTGCGCAGCAGCGGCATGTGGGCGAAGACGGGCTGGGGCCAGCCGAATGCCTGGTACAGCAGCACGTGAATGGGCGTGGAGGTGATCCATTCCTCAGCGCGGACCACATGCGTCACCCCCATCAACCGGTCGTCCACCACGTTGGCGAGGTGGTAGGTGGGATAGCCGTCGGCCTTCAGCAGCACCTTGTCGTCGATTTCCGTGTTCTGGAAGGCGATGGGTTTACGGAGGGCGTCATTGACCACCGTCTCGCCCTCACGCGGCACCTTCAGGCGGATGACGGCGGCCTCGCCCGCGTCCACCCGCCGCTGCGCTTCCGCCGGGTCGAGGTCGCGGCTGGGAACGGCGATCACGCGGCCTTCCCTCTGGGCCTCCTCGCGCAGGGCGGCGAGTTCCTCGGGCGTCTCGAAGGCGGAGTAGGCGTGGCCGGATTCCACCAGCTTGCGGGCGTATTCGCCATACAGGTCAAAGCGCTCGCTCTGGCGGTAGGGGCCATTCGGGCCGCCCTGGAGCGGGGACTCGTCGGGCGTCAGGCCCAGCCACTGCATCATCTGGAAGATGCGTTTCTCGGAGTCGGGCACGTAGCGGCCACGGTCGGTGTCCTCGATCCGGAGGATGAACTTGCCTTCCTCCCCCCTGCCCTGCGCCTGATGCGCAAGGGTATGGTTGAAGAGGCCGATGTACGCGGTCCCGACGTGCGGGTCACCGGTGGGGCTGGGGGCGATGCGGGTGACGACAGGCATGGGGGACAGGATACGAGGTGCGGACCGCAGGTGCGGCAGCCTCCGCGACCGGGGCCTGGTACCTTCGGGTATGCGACGCCACACGCGGCCTGCCCTGTTCCTGATTGCGCCCCTGCTCGCCGCCTGCGGGTCCTCTCTGCTGGAACAGCCGAATATTGATCTGAGCGGCAGCTACGTGGGCCGCATCGTCGGGCAGGATGGCCGCAGCGCCCTGATCGACGTGGCCGTGCAGGAAAAGGACCTGCGCGTGAGCGCCGCCATGACGAGCCGCGAAACGGGCCAGAGCTTCACGCTGGTGGGCACCCGCAGCGTGTACAAAGCCAGCCCCGTCACGGTGAACACGCTGGCCGAGCTGGGCAGTGGCAGCGCCTGCCCCGGCGGCTTCACCGAGCGTTATCAGGTCCAGGCCGTCTTCGAGCGCGCGGGCCGCAACGGGGCCGTGGGGGCGCGGGGGTACGTGGCCTACCAGACCTGCGACGCCACGACCGGCGGGTACAGCCCCAGCGCCCTGAACAGCGGCACCCTGGAACTCACCCACCGCTAAGACGGATTCTGCTGGGTTCCCGGCCACCCCGCGGACCCCGCCGCTTTTCCGTCGCCTCCGGAGCTGCCTCAGCCGCCTGTCTCAGCGCTTGAGGTTCGGTGCCTCGTCGCGCCCCCGCGCCACGTCCCGGACGCCGCGCCGCCCGAAGGCGTGGGCCAGGTCGCGTTCTGAGAGGCGCAGCACGGTGGGCCGCCCGTGCGGGCAGGACCAGGGCTGCTCGCAGGCGGACAGGGCGGCCAGCACCCCCTCTCCCCTTTCCGCGTCCAGCATGCCGGCCTTGAGCGCGGGGGCACAGGCGAGGCGGCCCAGCACCTCGCGGCGGGGGTCGGGGCCGCCCCCCAGCGCGGCCTCGACAATCTGCTCGTGGAGTCTCGGGACCGGCAGCGCGGCCAGGGCGGCGGGGAGCGTCCGCAACCGCGCCAGCCCCGCGCCGAAATCCTCGATGGTCAGGCCCCAGGCGCGCAGCTCGGAGGCGCGCTCGTGCAGCCGCGCGACCTGTTCGGGCGTGAGGTGCAGCAGTTCGGGTTCGGGGAGATCGGAAGGGGGGGCGGCGGCCAGTTCACGGGCCAGGCGCTCATACAGGGCGCGTTCGTGCGCGGCGTGCGCGTCCACCACCCACAGGTCCCCCTCACCCTGGGCCAGCAGGTAGAGTTCCTGATAGACGCCAACGAGGGTGAGGGCGGGGAAGGTGCCGCGCGCCGGAGCGGCCTGCGGTTCAGGCGCCGCCAGCAGCGCGGGGGCGGCGCGGGCCAGAGGATGCTGTGCCAGAGCCTCCGCGACCGCCGCACGGACGCGGGCCGCCACGCCGGGGAGATCGGCCAGGGCCACGACCTGCTTGGCCGGGTGAACGTTGGGGTTATGGTCTTCGGGCGCGACGGCCAAATCCAGCACGCACAGCGGCGCCACGCCGGAGGGCAGCAGCTCCGCGAAGCCCTCGATCACCGCCTTTTCCAGCTCCAGCGGCGCGAGGATGGGCCGCCCGTTCACGCTGAAGTGCATCCGGTCGCGCCGGGCACGGGTAAGTTCGGGGCGGGAGACGACGCCGCGCACGCCCAGTCCCCCCGTCGTCTGGGCCTCCACCCTCAGCACGCGGTTCGCGCTCAAGGGACCGTACACGCTCGCCACCGCGCCCCGGTGGTCGGCGGGGGCGTGGGTCAGCCGGGCTTCGCCGTCCACGGTCAGCCGCCAGTGCAGGCCGGGATGGTGCAGGACGTAGCGGCCCACCAGCGCCGTGATCTCGCGGACCTCTACGGCGGGCAGTGCCTGGGTGCGGAGGCGGGCGGGCAGGCGGGCAAAGAGGTGGCGTACCGTCACCGTCGTGCCTGCGGGGGCCGAGGTGCGCCGCACCGTCACGGCCTCGCCCGAGGCATGCACCTCCGACGCGCCGACCTGCGCCGCCGGGCGGGTCACCAGATGCAGCTCGCCCGCCTGCGCCGCCGCCCACAGCGCCTCACCCCGGAAGCCCAGCGTGGAGACGCGCTCCACCGCCGCCGCCTCCGGTTCCAGCTTGCTCGTCGCGTGCCGCACCGGGGCCAGTGCCACCGAGTCCGCCGGGATGCCCGCCCCGTTGTCGCGCACCCGGACCAGCGCCAGGCCGCCGCCTTCCACCTCGACCTCCAGGCGGGTCGCCCCCGCGTCCAGCGCGTTTTCCACCAGTTCGCGCACCACGTCGAGCGGACGCGACACGACCTCACCCGCCGCGATCAGGCGCGAGATGTGGGGGGGCAGGAGGTGGATGGCCATGGGCGATGTCTAAAAGTCAAAAGGTCTAACTGTCTAAGAAGGAACCGGCTCGCAGCCGTTAGACAGTCAGACGGTTAGACCTTCAGACCTCCTCCTTTCCCGCTTCGCGCTGCCAGCGGTGCAAGACCTCCAGCGCCCCCAGTGGTGTGAGGCGGCCCAGATCCAGCGCGGCGAGTTCACGCAGCAGCTTGCGGTCGTCGCCCTGGGCGTTCAGGGTGGTCAGCAGCCCCGCCGCCCGGGTGGTGACGGGCGCGGGCAGCCCGGCGAGGCGCGCGACCTCCACGCCGTAGCTCTGGCGGGCCGCGCCGGGAACGACCTGATGGTAGAAGGTGAGGCCATTTGCCTCGTCCTCCTCGGCGGCGACGTGCAGATTGACCAGGCCGGGGTGGTCGGCCTCCAGGCGGGTGAGTTCAAAGTAATGGGTGGCAAATAAAGTGTGCGCGCCCGCCGCGTGCAGGTGTTCGAGCGCTGCCTGCGCGATGGCGAGGCCGTCCAGCGTGGAGGTCCCGCGCCCCACCTCGTCCAGAATGACCAGGCTGCGGTGGGTGACGCCGTGCAGGATGGCCGCCAGTTCGCTCATTTCCACCATGAAGGTGGAGCGGCCCCCGGCGAGGTCGTCGCTGGCCCCGATGCGGGTATGGATGGCGTCGTAGATGGGGAGTTCGGCGTGGTCGGCGGGCACGAAGGAGCCGACCTGATGCAGCAGGGCACACAGGGCCACCGTGCGGAGATACGTGCTTTTGCCCGCCATGTTCGGCCCGGTCAGCAGCAGCGTATGCCGGTGCGGACCGAGTTCGGCGTCGTTGGGCACGAAGCGTCCGCCGGTCGCCCGCTCGACGACGGGGTGACGGGCCTGCACCAGCCGCGCCGCCCCCGTCACCGTCTGGGGGCGCACCCAGCTGCATCCCACGGCGATCTCGGCCAGCGCCGCCAGCACGTCCAGCTCGGCCAGCGCGCCCGCCGCTTCCGCCAGGGCCTCGGCGTGGGCGCTCAGGCCGTCGCGCAGTTCGGTGAAGACTTCCAGTTCCAGCCGCCCCGCCGCCGCCTCCAGCCGGGCGATCTCCCGCTCACGCTCGCGCAGGTCGGGGCGGGTGAAGCGGGCGCGGTCCTTGAGGGTGGCAATCTGGCGGTAGTCGGCGGGGACCTTGCCCAGGTGGGGGCCGTTGACCTCCAGGTAATAGCCGAAGACGTTGTTGAAGCCCACCTTGAGGCTTTGAATGCCGGTGCGGACGCGCTCGCTGGTTTCCAGCTCGGCCAGCCAGGCGCGGTGACCCAGCGCCTCGGAACGCAGGCCGTCCAGTTCGGCGTGGAAGCCGTCGCGGATCAATCCGCCCTCGCCCGCGCGGATGGGGGGGTCGTCCACCAGGGCGGCGCGGATCAGCGTGACCACGTCGGGCAGGGCGCTCAGACGGGCGCGGATGCCCGCGAGCAGCCCGTCCTGGGGTTCGAGCAGGTTTGCCGCGTCGGGCAACAGATCGAGGGTGCGGGCCAGCGACGCCACCTCGCGCGGGGAGGCGCGGCGGGTCGCCACCCGCGCCGACAGGCGTTCGAGGTCGTGCGCGCGGTAAAGCAGGGCACGCACCGCCCCCCGCAGGTCGGGGGCACGGGTCAGCGTCTCCACCGCGTCCAGCCGTGCCCGGACGCTGAGTTCGTCCAGCAGCGGCGCGCGCAGCCAGGCCCGCAGCCGCCGCCGTCCGCCCGCCGTGCGTGTCTCGGCCAGCACGTCCATCAGGGTGACGCCCTGCGGGGACTGGGGCGTGAAGACCTCCAGCGCGCGCACCGCCGCGTCGGGCAGCCGCATATGCGCCCCCGGCTCGAAGCGCACCACCCGCCGCACCATCTCCAGCCGCCCCTGCTGCGTGAGGCGGGCGTACCCCAGCACCGCGCCGCACGCCCGCACCAGCGCCGCCGACCCGAGCGACCCCGGCACCTCGCCCAGCACGGCCTTCAATTCCCCGCGCGCGCCCTCCTCTCCGAAGTTGGCGGGCGAGAGCATCACCGGGAAACGGGCCTGGAAGTCGGCCAGCAGCGCGGCATTTCCGGCCAGTTCAGGCGCGAGCAGCACCTCACGCGCTCGGTGCCGCGCCAGTTCGTCGTAGAGGGCCGTGCGGGTGTGGAAGGCGGCGCAGCGAAACTCGCCGGTACTCACGTCCAGCAGCGCCAGCGCGTAGCCGTCGCCGGTCGCCACCGCGCCGAGGTAGTTCTCGTCGGCGGTGAGGTGGCGTTCTTCCGTCACCGTGCCCGGCGTGAGGAGCTGCGTGACCTTGCGCTCGACCAGACCGCCGCCCGGTTCCTCGATCTGGTCGGCGACCGCCACCCGCACGCCCGCTGCCAGCAACCGCTCGACGTTGCTGTCGAGCGTTCGCAGCGGCACGCCCGCCATCGGGGTGGAGAAATCCTTGCTGCTCTTGTGCGTCAGCGCGATGCCCAGCAGCCGGGCGGCGCGTTCGGCGTCCTCCCCGAAGGTTTCGTAGAAGTCTCCACACTGAAACAGCAGCAGAAAATCAGGATGGGCGTCGCGCAGCGCCACGTACTGTTCGAGCATCGGAGGCAGCACCCCCGACCCTGTTCCCTTCAGCACGCTCTGAGGCACTCCCACCGGCATGGGCGGAGGATAGCGCACGCCGTTCTGTTGTGGGCGGAATCGGGGTTGCAATTGGGAAGGGAGACACAAGGGAAAACCGCCCCGCGCGGAAAGGCACGGGGCGGAGGCGGGAGGGGGTCAGCGGAAGAAGGGGATATTGAAGGTCTTCAGGCTCTGGAGGCCGAGGGGCTGGGCGATGCCCGGGGACATGAAGACCCAGTTGTCCGTGGGGAAGCTGCCGCTACGCAGGGTGATCGTGCCCTGGCTCCGGGTCCCATCAGCCTCGATCTTCAGGGCAGTGGTGAACTTGTTCCAACCTTTCTGAAGCGTCAGATTCACGTCGTTGGTGGTGGTGGCCGTACCCTCTTTGAGACTCACGATGCAGGTCCGAACACCCTTGATCTTCACGTCCCGGTCCACATACATCAGACCACCACTCACCTGATCAATGACCACCTTGTCGCCAGTCATGACCGTGGAGCCAGCGACCAGGGCCAGTAAACCGTCCTTACTCGCGTCCTTTGCGTCCACACTCAGGAAAAGCCCTGTGCCCTGCGCCTGCCTGTCGCTGATCTCGATCGTGCCCTGGCAGTGCGCACCCGACCCCGCGACATCCTCGCCGTCTACTGGGCCAAGCTGGTTATTTGCCGGGCGGGGTAAGCTCAGGTTGAACTTGCCGTCGGCGGCCAGGGTGGTCCTGGCCAGTTCCGTCAGGTCACGCCCGTCTTGCGTGGGAATGCTGGCTACGACCGACCCGACCCCGCCTTTCCAGGGTGTTGTGGTGAGGATGCCAGACGAGTCATAGGTTCCCTCGACGACGGTCCCGGAGAGGCCGTAGCCGGGCACCTTGTCAGTGTTGCAGGACGCGAGCAGCAGGGCGGAGCCGGCCAGCAGCAGAAGTCTGAAGTTCTTCATCCGAGGCTCACCCTAACGGGACCAGCCAGGCCCGGCAAGCAGATATGACCAGGGCTGACGTCTTCCCTGTGCAGAACCCAGGAGGGCCAGCCCCTGCCCGGCGTTCTCCGCACGTTCTCCGCTCCCTTTCCCCGGAGGTCCCACCTGTGAAAAAGCTTCTCCTCCTCGCCGCGCCCCTGCTGGCCTCCGCCGCACTCGCCTGCCCCGTCAAACAGGGGTACATCGCCAATGGCCTGTTCAAGGATGCCAGTCAGACCACGCCGATCTGCGGTCCGCTCTATCTGGCCTTCAAGAACAGCCTCTCGGGGGCCAAATGGACCGAGATGTATGCCCTGGCCGCCGACCGGACCGGGCAGGGCCAGGCGGAGCGCATTCTCGCGGGCATCCAGAAAAGTGGCTACAAGAAGGTCAGGGCACAGAAGGGGCCGAGGAACGAGACCTACCAGTTCCAGCGGGGCAGCCACTTCATCACGGCCGTGATCGGCATCTCGGGACCGACGCGGTATCTGGGGCTGGCCGGGCAGTAGGGCCGCCGCACGCCCCTGCACCGCGTCCCACGCTCCCTTTCGCGCCCCCTTCCCTCCTTTAGCATGGCCGCATGTGTCCCGAACTTTATGACCCCCGCATGGGGTACGACCCCCGCCGCAAGCTGACCGACGGCGACGTGCAGGACCTCAAACCCGAGGGCTGGTGGGGCGACGACGGCAAGCTGTTCCGTGACTTCCACTTCGGCACCTATCCGGCGTGCGTGGACTTCGCGGTGCGGGTGGCCGCGCTGGCCGAGGCCCAGGGCCACCATCCCGACCTGCACATCTATTTCCGGAAGGTCCGGGTCAACTACTTCACCCACGACGCGGGGGGCGTGACGCAGCGGGACCTGGAGGGCGCGCGGGCTGTGAACGCGCTGTGGGACGAGCTGGCGGGGGCCGGGGGAACGGGCGTTTGAAGCTGACCATTCCCGACGCCGACACCCTGTGGGACAGCCTGCCGCCTCAGCGCCGGTACGAGATGACCGTGACGGTGCAGCCCGCCGACCTCGACGACCTGAACCACGTGAACAACACCGTGTATCTCGGGTGGTGCGAGCAGGCGGCCCGCGCCCACGCCCTGAGCCTGGGCATGGGCACCGGCGCCCTGATCGCGCTCGGGGCCGTTCCGGTGGCGCGGCAACACGTCATCACCTACCAGCGCCCCGCGCGCCTGGGGGACCGCCTCCGGGTCCGCACCGCCCTGACGCAGAGTGCAGGCGTGCGGAGCATCCGCGCCTATACCCTCGACCGGGCCACCGGGGACGGCAGCGACGGCGAACGCTTCGCCGAGTGTCAGACCGAGTGGGTGTGGGTGGACCCGGTCAGCGGCCGCCCCAAACGCACCCCGCGCGAGGTGCTGGAGGCGTTCGGGTTCTGAGCCGCCAGAAGGGCAGGAACAAAGCTCCACGCCACCCGTTTTCACCACTCGCCCGGCTGCGCCGCCTGAACCGGCTTCCGCTTTCTGCGACTTCTGCGGCTGGCCCTACGTGACCAGCCCCGCCGCCTCCACCGTCCGGTGTGCGCCCGTATCCAGCAGCTCGCGCAGCACCCGTACCGTCTCTCCCAGTTCGGCTTCGGTGTTGTAGAGGGCGACGGGGGCCAGGCGCAGGATGTCGGGCTGGCGGAAGTCGGGCGTTATGCCGCGCGCCCGCAGAGCCAGGCTGAGAGCGTGCGCTTCCGGGTGGGCGAGGGCGACATGCCCGCCGCGCCGCGCGGGGTCCCGGGGCGTGACGACCTGGACTTCGGGCAGGTGCGTGTCCACCAGGGCCATCAGGTGAGCGGTCAGCGCCAGGCTGCGCGTTCGGACCTCCTCCATGTCCACCGTGTCGAAGACCGTGAGTGCCCCTTCCAGCGCCGCGAGCGCGAGGACGGGCGGCGTGCCGAGCTGGTACGCCCCCGCGCCGGCAGCCGGGCGGAAGGCGTGCGCCATCTCGAACTGCGTGCCCTTGTCGTGGCCCCACCAGCCGCGCAACCCGGGCACGCGGTCATGGTGCCGTTCGTGCAGGTACAGGCCACCGGGCGCGCCGGGTCCGGCGTTCACGTACTTGTAATGGCACCACACGCCGAAATCTGCCCCCGCCGCGTGGAAGTCGTGCGGCACGCTGCCGACCCCGTGCGCCGCGTCCCAGCCGATCAGGAGGCCGCGCGCCCGGGCCTCGCGGGTCAGGCGCGGCACGTCGAGCAGTTGCCCGCTGCGGTACAGCACGGTGGGCAGCAGCGCCACGGCCACGTCGTCGGTGAGGGTTGCCAGGATGTCGTCCTCGTGCAGGGTGTGGCCGTCCCGGCTGGGGATCAGGCGCACCTCGGCTCCGGCACGCTCGGCCCAGGATTGCAGGGCGTACACGTCGGACGGGAAATCGAGGGACGTGGCGACGAGGTGGCGCCGTTTCGCGTCCGGGCGGTAAAGGGTGGCGAGGAGGGCGTGCAGGTTGGCGGTGATGCTCCCGGTGGCGATCACCTCGTGGGGCTGCGCGCCGACCAGGCGCGCGATGGAGGGCGAGAGCGATTCCGCCAGGCCGAACCACCCGTCCCAGCCGCTCACGGCGTCGTCCCGCCACTCGTCCAGGCGGCGCAGGACGGCGGCGCGGGCGGCGTGCGGCATCAGGCCCAGGCTGTTGCCGTCGAGGTAGATGCCGGGCGGCAGGGCAAAGAGGTCGCGCCTCACGCCTCACCTCCCGGCAGCGTTCCGGCGGGCAGCAGCACCGCGCGCGCAGGCGCACCGTCCACGCCGGCCAGCGGCAGCGGCAAGCACACCAGGTCGTGGTCGCCATCCGGCACCCCGCTGAGGTTCAGGCCCTCCAGAATCAGCACCCCGGCCTCCAGGCAGGCGCGGTGCGCGTCCAGGGTCTTGCTGGTCAGCGGGTCCACGCTGGGGCTGTCGGTGCCGATCAGGCGCACGCCCCGCCGCGCGGCCTCCCGCACGAACGCCGGGTCGAGCGCGGCGAAGTCCTGCGGGAACTCGGCCCAGCGCGCGGGCTGCCCGGTGTGCAGCAGCAGCCGGGGCGGGAGGACGGCAGGCAGGTCAGCGAGCGTGGCCGGGCCGACCAGCCCGCCCTCCGCCCGCACGGTCAGGACCCGGCAGCGGCCCAGGTACACGTCCAGGCCAACCTCGTCGAGCCGCGCGCCCGTGTCGGCGTAGTGCCAGGGGGCGTCCACGTGGGTGCCGGTGTGGGTGCTGGTGCAGATCTCACCCGTGTTCACGCTGTCCCCCTGCGCGATGCGCGCGCCCGCCTCCACCCGGAAGGGCGCGTCGCCCGGCCAGTTGGGGTGTCCCGGCGTGAGCTGCCGCGAGATGTCGATGATGGGGTCGGTCATGGGGAGAGGATATAGGGCCGCAGCCCGCGAGCCATGAAGGCGCGGGCGAAAGCCGGGGCCGGGGCCGGTTCACCGCTCCTCACGTCCCCGGCGTGCTGCCCGGAAACACCGCCACGCGCCCGATCATGTAGGCGCAGCCGTACAGAAACAGGGTGGCGACCGGCAGGAAGCGCAGGCCCGCGCGGTGCGGAATCATGCGGCCCTTCACCAGCACCTCGATCACGTACAGGCTCAGCAGGGCAAAGGCGGAATACATCCAGTGTTCCCAGTCGCGGCTGGGGTCGACCGGGTAGCCGTAGCGGGTCAGGCCACCGCCGACGCTGGTGGCGCTGGGCACTTTCTCGCCGCCCACCGCGAGAATCACGCCGGTCACGGCCGGGATCAACGTCAAGGCCCACACCACCCGCAGCCAGACCAGGAAGCCCAGCCGGACCCCGCCCTTCAGCGCCGGACCGAAACTCCACAGAAAGAGAATGAGCGTGCCGAGCGCGTAGGGGGTCGGGAACAGCAGCGCGAGCGCATTGTCGAACTGGTACCCGTGAATCAGCCGCAGGAACTCCATGGGCGTCAGCGTAACGCGGGCGGGGCCTGGGGGGTGCCGCCGTGGGGCCGCGCGGTTCCTGCGGTTACCGTGTAGGGCATGACGCCTGCCCCAGATTCTGCCCCCGCCCCGGCCCCCTTCCCCGATCCTCAGCGGGCCTGGGCGTATCTGCCGGCCTCTCCGCTGTCCGGTGCGGCGGACGGACCGCTCTGCGGCCTGACCTTCAGCGTGAAGGACCTGTACGGCGTGGCGGGGTGGCCGCTGAGGGCCAGCACCCGCGCCCCAGTGCCCGATCTGGGCGAGAGCGTGCTAGTGCGGCGGCTGCTGGACCTGGGTGCCAGCGCCACCGGTAAGACGCACCTGCATGAGATCGCGCTGGGAATCACCGGCATGAACGGCTTCGGGGGCACGGCGCATCCCTTCCTGCCGGAGCGCGTGCCGGGCGGCAGCAGCAGCGGGGCGGCGGTGAGCGTGGCGCTCGGGCAAGTCGACTTTGCCCTGGGGACGGACACCGGCGGCAGCATCCGCGTTCCGGCGGCCTGGTGCGGCGTGGTGGGGTACAAGCCGACGAAGGACCATCCGGCCTGGAGCACCGCAGGTGTGCTGCCCCTCTCCTGGACCTGCGACCACGCCGGACCCCTGGCGCGGGACGTTTCCACCATCGTGCGCGTGCAGGAGGCGCTGACCGGGCGGCAGGTGGAGGCCCAGGCGTGGGCGGGCGTCAAGGTGGGCGTGTGGCTCCCGGAAGGTTGGGTGGACGGCACGGTACAGGAGGCCACGCACCTGTTCGCCGCACGACTGGCGGGCCTGGGGGCCACGCTGGAAGCCGTTACCTTCCCGGATGTCCTCGACGCCTACTCCCCCATCGTGCTGAGTGAGGCGGCGCGGGTTCACGCGGAGGCGCTGCGGCAGGCCGACCCCGGCTTTCTGCCTTTCACCCTCGCCTCGCTGCGGCAGGGCCAGGCGCTGACGGAAGCGGAGGTGCAGGCGGCGTTCGAGCGGAGGGCAGCCTACCGCACACGGCTGGACGACCTGCTCACCCGCTTCGACGTGCTGCTGGCCCCCGCCGTGCCCACCCCGCCCCCGCTGACCGGGCAGGAAGAGGCCGAAGTGCAGGAGGGCCGGGTTCCCCTACGCCGCGCCGTGCTGCGCCTCACCGCGCCGTTCAGCCTGCTGGGAGCGCCCACCGCTGTCCTCCCCTCCTCCGCCCCATTCGTAGGCCTGCAACTGGTGGGGCGGCACGGCCAGGACAACCGGTTGCTGGGTCTGGCGCTGGGACTGGAAGGCCAATAGGAACCCCGAGTGAATCGTTAAGTGATTCAATCCGGGTGGGAGGAGCAGCGTCCTCATGCGCGTCTGTTCGCGACGATGCGAGAAGGAGAGAAGACGGGTTCCGGGAGATGGATGGACTGCCGGCAGTGTGCCTCCTGGCGCTGTCCCGGAAGGAAAGGAATCGGACGGAACCCGTATAAGGTGGGTTCATGAAACGGCCCCTGCTCCTCCTTCCGGTTCTGCTGGCGCTCCTCCCGGCGGCGAACGCCGCGCCCCAACCCCTGAAGTGGGGCAACCTGACCGTGACAGTCACGCCCCGCCCGGCAGAGAACTTTGACGCCGAGGCACAGGCCACCGTGAAGAACGGCACCCGGACAGTGCTGACCGTGAAGGGGTGGAACGTGTCGGCGGAGTTGCAACCGCTGCGGCCCGGCGGCCTGCCGGAACTGGTCCTGACCGGGTATTCGGGCGGCGCGCACTGCTGCTCGACCTATTACGTCTTCACGCAAGATACGGGCAGCGTGGAGAATCTGGCGGTCATCGAGGCCGGAAACTATGGCCTGAGGTTCACGGATCTGAACGGCGACGGGACGAAGGAACTGCTGCTGGCGAGCGATACCCTCGCGTATTACGACTGGAGCTATGCGGTGAGTCCGGCGCTGCTGACGGTTCTGGGTTGGGACGGCGTGCGCCTGGCCGACCGCACCCGCGCCTACGCGTATGTCCCCGCGCAGGAGGCGGCACGGAATCTGCGCGAGTTGCTCGCTGGGCTGCAACAATCCGGCACCGCCCAGGACATCCTGAAGGCCCAGCTGGGCGGCTACTACGCGAACATGCTGCTGGCCGGACAGGGCACCCAGGCCGAACAGATGCTCAGGACGCAGGTCTTCACGAAGTCGGCCCCGCTGCGCGACTGGTTCCGCCAGCACCGGACGGGTCTGATCAACGCGGCCTATGCCCAGCCGGAGGGCCGCGTGCAGGCCGTGGACAGCGCCACCTACCCGCTGAAAGGGCCGAACGAACCCTAAGACGGCTTCCGTCCCATTCCTTTCCTTCCGGGACAGCGCCGGAAGCCACACTGCCGGAGGTTAAGCCATCTCCCGGAATCCGTCTGTTCTCCTTCTCGCGTCCGCTCGGATTGAACCACTCCGTCAAAGATTCAACCGGAGTTCGTCTCAGGCGCAAGGTGGGTCCTCTGTCCGTGCCTGGCCTGAGCGTTCCCCGCCCCCGCAAAGCCGCCGTCAGACACATTTCATGAGGGCCGCTTAAGCTCCGGCATGCGCTTTTCCGTCCTGCACCGCGTCCTGCCCGCCGCCGCGCTTCTCACTGCCCTGACGGGCTGCGCCTTCGGCGCGTACATCGGTGCGAACACGCCGCTTGAGCGGGCCATCAACGGCACCTACGAGGGCATCGGCGTGGGCGGCACGGGGCGGGTGCCCTACCGCCTGATCCTGTACGTGCAGGAACGTGAGGGCCGCGCCAGCGGCGTCATCACCAATCTGGAAAGCCATAAGGCCTACGCCGTGAGCGGTCAGTTCAGGCGGGCCGGGCCGGGCGGCAACATCGACGTGAATCTGTACGAGGACGGCGACAAGCTGCGCGGCACCCTGCGGGCCGAGATCACGGGCACGAAACTCAGCGGCGTCCTGCGCACGGTGCTGCTGGGCAAGGAACTGCTGGGGTACACGGTAAATCTGGACAAACAGGTGGAGGGGGCCGCCATGCCCATCTCCCCGGCACCCGGCACGCCCTGAACGCTAGAATCTCCCCCGCCCGCTGCCCCAGGCGGCGCGTGAAGGCCCCGGAATCCCTCCGCCAGGCCGAGGAGAGAGAAATGAAGGCACACCTGATCACCTATGGCTGCCAAATGAACGAGTACGACTCGCATCTGGTCGAGTCCCAGCTCGTGAGTTTCGGCGCGGATATGGTCGGCAGCATCGACGAGGCCGACTTCGTGCTGATCAACACCTGCGCGGTGCGGGGCAAGCCCGTGGACAAGATCCGCTCGCTGCTGGGCGACCTCCGCAAGCAAAAGCAGCAGCGTCCCCTGGTGGTCGGCATGATGGGCTGTCTCGCGCAGCTCGAAGAAGGCCAGCAGATCGCCCGCAAGTTCGAGGTGGACGTGCTGCTCGGCCCCGGCAGCCTGCTCGACATCGGCAGGGCGCTGGAGGCGAACGAACGCTTCTGGGGCCTGCAATTCAAGGACGAGTTGCACGCCCATATTCCGCCGCCGCCCGCCGGGAAGCTGCAAGCGCACCTCACGATCATGCGCGGCTGCGACCACCACTGCACCTACTGCATCGTGCCCACCACGCGCGGCCCGCAGGTCAGCCGTCACCCCGACGACATCCTGCGCGAACTGGACATGCAGTTGGCCGCCGGGGTGCAGGAAGTCACGCTGCTGGGCCAGAACGTGAACGCCTACGGGGTGGACCAGGGCGCAAAACTGGCCGGATACCCCAGTTTTGCGGACCTGCTGCGGCGGGTGGGCCGTTCGGGCGTTCGCCGCATCAAGTTCACCACCAGCCACCCCATGAACTTCACCGAAGACGTGGCCGCCGCGATGAGCGAAACGCCCGCCGTCTGCGAGTTCGTCCACCTGCCGGTGCAGAGCGGGTCCAGCCGCGTGCTGCGGCGCATGGCCCGCGAGTACACCCGGGAGAAGTACCTGGGGCACATCGCGGACATCAAAAAGCACCTTCCGAAGGTGGTCCTGGCGACCGACATCATCGTGGGCTTTCCCGGCGAGACCGAGGAGGACTTTCAGGAGACGCTGAGCCTCTACGACGAGGTCGGCTATGACAGCGCGTATATGTTCATCTACTCCCCGCGCCCCGGTACGCCGAGTTACAAGCACTTTGCGGACCTGCCGCGCGAACTCAAAACCGAACGCCTCCAGCGCCTGATCGTGAAGCAGAAGGAATGGAGCGCGCGCAAGAATGCCGCGAAGGTGGGCACCGTGCAGGAAGTGTTGCTGCGCGGCAATGCCCACGACTCCGGCTTTCTGGAAGGCCACACGCGCGGCAACCACCCGACGGTCGTCCCCAAGGCGGTCGGCGCGAGTGGCCCCGGCCTCTACCACGCCCGTATCGAACACGCCACGCCGCACATGCTGTATGGCCGCCTGATCGGCGCGGACGGTCAGGATCTGCCGGAACTGCCCCGCTTCAACCCGGAGGCGGCGGCCCTGAGCAGCCCCTTGCAGCTGGCCTAGATGCAGCGCGCGGAAGGTCGGGGCCGAGACCAGCTCCGGCCTTCCGCGTTCAGGGAACGGAGAGGGGCAGGTGAGGGACGAGGCTTCCCCGGCGGAAGCGCGAGGGCCGGACGGCACTCCGGCCATCAGCCCTCGTGCCCCTCAGCGGACCGTGATGGTAAAGGTGGGCGTCACCACGTCGAGCACCTTGACGTCGCCCTGGGGTTGCCCACCCGGCGCGAGCCGGACCCGGGGCCTGGCCCACGCCTGCACCGTCCGGGTGCCGACGGGCAGCGCCACCGTCAGCGACGCCGAAAGGCGCTCGCCCACACGCCACAGCCGGGGGGGAAGGATGGACGCCACACAGGGCTGATCGGCGTTGGAGGCCGACAGGTCGTTCGGCACCGGCAGCACATTGAAGCCCGCCGTGAAGGGGCGGGGGCAACCGTCTTCCAGCAGCAGGTCATACGGCCCGGTATTGACGACCGTCACCGTGAGTTGGCTGCCCTGGAGGGTCGCCTGTGCGGCCAGCGACGACTTCGGGGTGGTGGTGGCGGGGGCACACGCCGTCAGCAGGCCCAGCACCAGAACGCCAGCAAGTTGCCTCATCCCTCCAGCATGAACTTCGGGCAGCACGCCTGTATTTGTGTTCCCCTCACGTTCTCTCAAGGCCCCATCACCCTGACGTCAGATTCACCCGGCACAGTGAGAGGTATGAAAAAGATGCTGCTGGGAGCGGTGGGATTGAGTGCGGTGCTGGCGAGTTGCGGGAGTGTCACGGTGGACGACAGCCTGGGGATCCGCAGCCAGTACCAGCTTTCCACGGATGTGACAGACGTCAACACCGGAAGGGTCCTCAAGCAGGGAACCTACGTGATCTGCGACAACAAGAACACCAACGTCGAACTGAATGTCAGCTGGACTGCGGGGACCAGCGCCATCAATCTGCTGGCCTACGGCGAGTATTACGGCGAAGGGAAATACCTCGCCAACTATAAGTTGAACTCGGCCGCTCCCGGCAGCGCGGCTCTGACCTTCACCGTTGGGGCCTTTACCGCGCCTCAGAGCATCATCGTGAATCCGGTGACGACCGTGAACGTCAAGGGATACACCCGCCTGGCGGCCCAGGCCGTCGACCTCCAGGGCAATACGGGCAGCGTTCAGCAGTCCTCCTACGTGCTCCCGGTGGTGGACTGCCTGTAAGCCCCGCCAGCAACAAGGCCGCCCCAGCACGGAGGCGGCCCTTCTTCTTTTCCCCGCTCAGCGCCCGCCGTACTCCTGCGTATCACTCACCGCGCCGCTGCGCCCACCCGTATTCCCGCTGCCGGTCATCAGCAGGCCGAGTTGCGTCTCGGTGGCGTTCGCGGCGTCCACCTCACCCACGACCTCACCCTCGTACATCACCAGGATGCGGTCGGCGAGGTTCATCACTTCGCCCAGATCGGCGCTGATCAGCAGCACGGCGAGGCCCTGGTCGCGCGCCTCGACGATGCGGGCATGGATGAACTCGATGGCCCCGATGTCCACGCCGCGCGTCGGCTGGCTGGCGACCAGGATTTTCGGCTCTTTGCGCATCTCGCGGGCCACGATCAGCTTCTGCGCGTTGCCGCCGCTGTAGCGCCCGGCCTGGAGGCTGGCGCTGCGCGGGCGCACGTCGTACTTCTCGCTGAGAACGCGGGCGTTTTCCTCGATGGCGTCCAGCCTCAGGAAGCCCAGCGGCCCGGCGAAGGGGGCGCGGTCGTGTTCGCCCAGGATGTAGTTCTCGGCAGTGGTCATGTCCAGCACCAGGCCGCGCTCGTTGCGGTCTTCCGGGATGTGCGAGAGGCCGCTCGCCTCGACCTCGCGCACGCCCCGCGCCGGACGGCCCAGGTAGGTGATCTCGCCGCCCGCTACCGGCAACAGGCCGGTGATCGCCTCGACGAGTTCGCTCTGGCCGTTGCCCTCCACGCCCGCGATGCCGACGATCTCGCCCGCGCGGACCTGAAAGGACACGTTGTTCACCGCGTTGCCGTGTTCGCCCTTCACCGTGACGCCGCGCACGTCGAGGGCGACCTCACCGGGGCGGGCGGGGGTCTTGTCCACCTTCAGCGTCACGTCGCGGCCCACCATCATGCGGGCGAGGGTCTCGGTGGTGGCCCCGGCGGCGGGAATGGAGCCGATCATCTTGCCGTCGCGGATCACGCTGATGGTGTCGCTGATGTGCAGCACCTCGTGCAGCTTGTGGCTGATGAAAATCACCGCGTTGCCGCTGGCGGCGTACTGGTTTTTCAGGAAGGCGAACAGCTCGTCGGTCTCGCTGGGCGTGAGGACGGCGGTCGGCTCGTCCAGAATCAGGATGCGCGCGCCCCGGTAGAGCGTCTTGAGAATTTCCACCTTCTGCTGGAGGCCCACCGGCAGGTCGCCCACCAGGGCGTCAGGATTCAGGTCGAAGTTGAACTGCGCGATCAGTTCCGCCACGCGGCGGCGTGCCCCCGCGTAGTCGATAGAGGTGCCTGCCTTCGGCTCGGCGCCCAGGATCACGTTCTCGGTCACGGTCAGGGTATCCACCAGCATGAAGTGCTGGAAGACCATGCCGATGCCGCGCGCGATGGCTTGCGCCGGGTCGGTCAGGTTCACGACCTCGCCGTCCACGACGATCTCGCCGCTGGTGGGGGGCTGCGCGCCGTAGACGATCTTCATCAGGGTGCTTTTGCCCGCGCCGTTCTCGCCGCACAGGGCGTGGACACTCCCCCATTTCACGGCCATGCTGATGTTGTCGTTTGCCAGGACCAGCGGAAAGCGTTTGGTGATGCCGCGCAGTTCCAGCGCGTATTCGGCGTTGTGCCGCACCGTTTGCAGCACGTCGTCAGTCGGGACGGTCATAGGCTCCAGTCTAGCGCCGGAGCGGAGCGCCGCCAGTCCCTCCCCAGAAACGCGGTATCCGTCACAATAGGCGGACATGGACGCTTTCTGGCTGGCCGTCACGACCCTGGGACGTGACGAGGTATTCATCGTGGTGCTCGCGCTGTACACCTGGCTGGTGAACCCGCGCGGGGGCCGGAACCTGGGCAGCGCGTTCGCCCTCTCGTATCTGGTGAACAGCGCCCTGAAATACGGGTTCAATCTCCCCCGTCCCTTCAGCAGTGACCCGGCGGTGGCAAGTGAGGCGGCGCGGGCGACGGCGGGTGGCCCCGGTTTGCCCAGCGGCCACGCACAGATGGCCGCTACGCTCTGGGGGGGCATCGCGGCGCAGGTCGGGCGCAGGGGCATGTGGGCAGCCGCGCTGCTGCTGATCGCGTTGATCGCCGTCTCGCGGCTCGCGCTGCACGTCCACTACCCCAGCGACGTGATCGTGGGGCTGCTGCTGGGCGCGGCCTTTGCCTCGCTGGCGGCGAGTGGGTACTTTCCGCAGCAAGGCGCGCTGCGCTGGCTGGTGCCCGTCCTCCTGCTGGCCCTGGCCGCCTTCCTCCCGGCGGGCACGCCGCGCGAGTACGGGACGGGGCTGGGGTTGCTGGCGGGCTTCTGGTTCGCGCGGCCCGACTTTGCGCCGCCGCGTGACGTGGCAGGCCGCATCACCGTGGGGCTGCTGGGCCTGCTGATCGTGTTCGCCGTGTTCTTCGGGCTGGGGGCGCTGCCGCAGTCGGTCAAGGACATCGGGCTGGTGCGGGCGCTGCGGTATGCCGTGCTGGTGCTGGTGGCGGTGGAAGGGGTGCCGCTGTTGCTGCGGCGGTGGCTACCGAGGGCTTGAGGGGCGTCTGGGGCTGCGCAGCAGAGGGCAGGGGGAGTTCTTCGCTGGGTTCGGCAAGAGTTGTTCCCTGAGGCGGCGGGGTTGCCTGGAGCGGGAACGTATCCGGCCTCGATGCTGACGCGCCGAACGGCTCGGCGGCCACCGACGGACATGGAAAAGACAGGGGGGCGGGAGCTGTCCCACACGCTCCCGCCCGCCCCACTTACAGCACTCCGCCCCCTTACCCCTCCGCGCGCCGCGCTCGGTAGCGCCGGATCAAGGTATTTGTGCTGGAGTCGTGCTTCAGGTCCGGCTCGGTTCCCGGCTCCAGTTCCGGCACGATCTTTCCGGCCAGCACCTTGCCGAGTTCCACACCCCACTGGTCGAAGGAATTGATGTTCCAGATGGCCCCCTGCACGAAGACCTTGTGTTCGTAGAGGGCGATCAGCGCGCCCAGCGTGTGAGGCGTGAGGCGGTCGGCCAGCAGCGTGTTCGTCGGGCGGTTCCCCTCGAAGACGCGGTGGGGACTGAGGTCGGCATCGACCCCCTCGGCCTCCACCCGCTCGCGCGACTTGCCAAAGGCCAGGGCCTCGGTCTGCGCGAACACGTTCGCCATCAGCAGGTCGTGGTGGGGCGGGCCATCCGGCGTGACCAGGGGGTTGAGGGTCTGGCAGAAGCCCAGGAAATCGCAGGGAATCAGGGTGGTGCCCTGGTGGATCAGCTGGTAAAAGGCGTGCTGCCCGTTGGTGCCCGGCTGGCCCCACACGACCGGGCCGGTGTCGTAATCCACCATCTGCCCCTCCAGGGTGACGTGCTTGCCGTTGCTCTCCATGTCGAGCTGCTGGAGATAGGCCGGGAAAGAGGCGAGGTACTGGTCATAGGGCAGCACCGCGTGCGTCTGCGCGCCGAAAAAGTCGCGGTACCACACGCCCAGCACTGCCAGCAGCACGGGGAGATTCTGTTCGAGCGGCGCAGTGCGGAAATGCTCGTCCATCTCGTGAAAACCCGCCAGCATGTCGCGGAAGCCCGCCGGACCGATGGCGACCATCAGCGAGAGGCCGATGGCGCTGTCCATGCTGTAGCGCCCCCCCACCCAGTCCCAGAAGCCGAACATGTTCGCGGTGTCGATACCGAACCGCTCGACCTCGGCGGCGTTGGTGCTGACCGCCACGAAGTGCCGGGCGACGGCGGTGTTCTCGTCGGGCAGGTTGACCAGCCCCGCCAGCAGCCAGGCGCGCGCGCTTTTTGCGTTCGCCATCGTCTCCTGGGTGGTAAAGGTCTTGCTGGACACGATGAACAGCGTTTCCTCCGGGTCGAGGTCGCGGGTCTTCTCGACCAGATCGGTGCCGTCCACGTTGGACACGAAGCGCAGCGTCAGGCGGCGGTCGCTGTAGAACTTCAGCGCCTCATACGCCATCACCGGGCCGAGGTCCGACCCCCCGATGCCGATGTTCACGATGTTGCGGATGGGCCTGCCGGTCGCCCCCAGCCACGTCCCGCCGCGCACACGGTCGGCAAAAGCCCCCATGCGGTCCAGCACCTCCTGCACGTCGGGGACCACGTTCTGGCCGTCCACCATCACCGTCCCGCCACGTGGGGCGCGCAGGGCCGTGTGCAGCACCGCGCGGTTCTCGGTCAGGTTGATGCGCTCGCCCGCCAACATCGCGCCGCGCCGCGCTTCCACCCCCGTCTCGCGCACGAGTTGCAGCAGCAGGCGCAGGGTTTCGTCCGTCACGCGGTTCTTGGAGTAGTCGAGGTACAGGCCCGCGCCCTCGGCGCTCAGGCGCTCGCCGCGCCCCGGGTCCGCCGCGAACAGGTCGCGCAGGTGGGTGCCGCGCACCGCCTCGGCATGCGCTTTCAGGGCCTGCCAGGCGGGAAGCTGCGTCAGGCCGGGGCGCGGCGGGGAGGAAGGCTCGCTCATTTTCCGAGCATACCAGCGGCCCCGAACCTGCCCGGACGGCACCTCCAGGTATGAAGGGACCGAAAAGGCCCCCTTCACCTCGCAACTGTCAGGTGGGCGCGTTCCGAATCCCGGACCGCAGGGATGGAAACCGGGGGCTGCCCGCGCTTGAATGACAGCCGTACTGCTTCCCACTCCTGTCCCCTTCCCCGAAAGGAACGTCCGTCATGTCTACCCCTGCCCAGAGTTCAACAGCTCAGTCTCCAGCTGTCCCCTCCCGGACCGCTCAGCCCCTGCAAGACCGCGACGTGGTGATCGTCTCCGCCGTGCGGACGCCCATCGGCGCGATTCGCGGCGCGCTGTCCACCGTCCGCCCCGACGATCTGGCGGCCCTCGTGATCCGGGAGGCCGTGAGCCGGGCGGGGGTGCCCGCCGACCAGATCGAGGAGGTGATTCTGGGCTGCGCCAACCAGGCGGGCGAGGACAACCGCAACGTGGCGCGCATGGCGGCCCTGCTGGCCGGGTTGCCCGAGACGGTGGCCGGGCTGACGGTCAACCGGCTGTGTGCCTCGGGCCTCTCGGCGATCAACACGGCGGCGCGGGCGATTCGCAACGGCGACGGCGACGTGTACGTGGCGGGCGGCGTCGAGAGCATGACCCGCGCCCCGCTGGCAATGCCCAAAGGCGGGCAGGCGTTTGCGGGCGGCAACATCACCGTGTACGACACCACGCTGGGCTGGCGCTTTCCCAATCCCGCGCTGGAGGAACTCTTTCCCCTCGAAGCGATGGGCGAGACGGCCGAGAACATCGTGCAGCGCAGCCGCGAAGGGAACGTCGCCGGAGGCGAGATCACCCGCGAGGCCCAGGACGCCTTCGCGCTGGAGTCGCAGCGGCGGACGGTCGCGGCGCTCAACGCCGGCACCTTCCGGGAGGAGATCGTGCCGGTCGAGATCCGGGGCCGCAAGGGCGTGACGGTCTTCGACACCGACGAACATCCCCGCGCCCGGCGCGACGGCGACACGTTTGCCCTCGCCACCGACGAGGGGACGCTGGCCGGGTTGAAACCGGCCTTCCGCAAGGGGGGGACCGTCACGGCGGGCAACGCCTCGGGCCTCAACGACGGCGCGGCGGCCCTGGTGCTGATGAGCGCGAAAAAGGCCCGTGAACTGGGGATCAAACCCCTGGCCCGCTGGGTCGGGGCCGCCTCGGCGGGCGTGGACCCGCGCGTGATGGGCCTCGGCCCGGTTCCCGCCACCCGCAAACTGATGGAGCGCCTGGGGATGGACGTGCAGGACGTGGACCTGATCGAACTGAACGAGGCCTTTGCGGCGCAGGCCCTCGCCTGTATCCGCGAACTGGACCTGGACCCTGAAAAGGTCAACGTGAACGGCGGCGCGGTGGCGCTGGGGCATCCCCTCGGGATGAGCGGCGCGCGGCTGGTCACGACCCTCACGCACGAGCTGGGGCGGCGGGGGGCCAGGTACGGCCTCGCCACCCTCTGCGTCGGGGTCGGCCAGGGGGAAGCGGCCCTGATCGAGCGGGTGGAGGCATGAAGACCGTCCCCGTCCTCACCGCCCAGGCAGCGGCGGCCCTGGTGAAGTCGGGCGATACGCTGCTGGTCGGCGGCTTCGGCATGACCGGCAATCCCGTTCACCTGATGCACGCCCTGGCCGAACTTCCCACCCGCGACCTCACCTACGTCGCCAACAACGTCTCCGAACCCGGCCTGAGCGGGGGCCGCCTGCTGAGAAACGGGCAGATCAAAAAGGCCATCGGCTCCTACTTCACCTCCAACCCCGAAGCCGTGCGGGCCTACCAGGCCGGAGAACTGGACGTCGAGCTGCTGCCGCAGGGCACGTTGGCCGAGGCGGTGCGGGCCGGGGGCGCGGGGCTGGGAGGCTTCTACACCCCGACCGCTGCCGGAACGGTGATCGCTTCCGGGTCCGACGTGCGGACCCTGAATGGCCGGGAAATGGTGTTCGTGCCCGCACTGCGGGGTGACGTGGCCTTTATCCGCGCGTGGCGGGCCGACACGGCCGGGAACCTCCAGTACCGCCTGACCGAGCAGAACTTCAATCCCGGCATGGCGACCGCCGCCGACCTGGTGGTGGCCGAGGTCGAGGAGATCGTGGAGGTCGGAACGATTCCGCCCGAGCAGGTCCATACCCCCGGCCTGTACGTGGATTATCTGGTGCAGGCCACCCTGACCCCGGAAGACCTGGGCAGCAGCGCCAGCGTGAAGGGTGGGGCCAGGCGGGCGGACGAGGCGCGGATGCACATGGCCCGCCGCGCCCTGCGGGAACTGCGCCCCGGCGACGTGGTGAATCTGGGCATCGGCATTCCCACCCTGGTCGCGGACCTGATCACCCCGGAACACGGGGTCAACCTGCACACCGAGAACGGGATGCTGGGCGTCGGCCCGGCCCCCGAGGTGGGCGGCGCGATGGACTATCCCGTCAACGCGGGGAAGATTCCCGTCACGGCGCTGCCCGGCGCGAGTTACTTCGACTCCGCCGATTCCTTCGGGATGATCCGGGGCGGCCACGTGGACGTGGCGGTGATGGGCGGCCTTCAGGTGGACGAGGCAGGCAATCTGGCGAACTGGGCAGTGCCGGGCAAACCCCTGCTGGGCGTCGGGGGGGCGATGGACCTGGCGAGTGGGGCCAGACGCCTGATCGTGACCATGACCCACACCGACCCCGACGGCACGCCCAAGCTCGTGTCCAGTTGCACGCTGCCGCTGACCGCACGGGCCAAGGTTGATCTGGTCATCACCGACAGGGCCGTTTTCGAGTTCCAGGACGGCCAGCTCATTCTGACCGAACTCCTGCCCGGCGCGACGCTGGAAGAGGTCCGCGCCACCACCGGCGCACGCTTCACGGAGCGGCTGACGGTGCCCGTCTCGGGCTGAATGGGGCGGGAACGCGGAGGCTCCGCCTGGCCGCGTCCTCGCCCGTCCGGGTTAGTCCAGTCGAGGCTGGCCGGTGAGGTCCCGCGCCCCAGCGACCGGAACGACCACGCGGCTTTCCCCCACCCCCAGGGTCTCCCGCTCCACCCCCGGCGCAAGTGCGCCGTACAGCAGCAGACTGAAGCGGTCCTGCCAGTCGCGCAGCACCTCGCGCTGGTCGCGGTGGCCGCCGTGCAGCAGGGCCAGCAGGCAGGCGTCCACCAGCAGGGCGCTGAGCAAGTGGGTATCCACGCCGCCCCGCAGCGCGCCCCGGTCGCGCATGGCGAGCAACACGGGTTCGACCAGCGCCCCCAGGGTCAACGCAGTGCGGACGCCCTCGCCGGTGCCCTGCCGCGCGCCCAGCACCGCGTGTCCGACCGCCCCGACGAGGTGACGGTAACGCACCCCCAGATCGGCCATGCGGGCCGTCACGTGTCCCCACACCGCCTGCGGGGCCGCGCCCGCGTGCAGGTGGCGCACGGCCTCGTCATGGGTGTCGCGCACAGTGCGCTCGAAGTGGGCCAGCAGCATATGGACCTTGCTGGGGTAGTAGCGGTAGAGGTTGGTACGGCTCACGAAGGCAGCGCGGGCAATTTCCTGCGCGCTGGTCCCCTCCAGGCCACTGCGGGCAAACAACTCGAAAGCCGCGCGGGCGATGCGTTCGCGTCGGGCGTCGTCCTGTTCCTCGCGGTCCACCTTCACGCCCTCAGGGTAGCGCCGGGCGGCAGGTTCTCCCAGTCCCTTCCCTCACGGTTGGGCGGCGGTTGTCTTGACTGCGGCCCGGGCGGGCCAGCCCCCACTCGGGTCACCAGCGGCACCCGGGTCCAGTCTGAAACGGGCCTTTCTGCTACCCTGTCTCTACCTAACGAGCGTTTGGTTCCGTCCCTTCGGAGGTCCCTGCATGAAAACCAAGAATGAGTGGCTGCAAAGCGTCTACCAGCCCGCCACCCAGAAGTTTCCCGAGCGCAAATACAACTTCAAGAACCTGTCCGACATGGACCCGGAGCCGATCTACACGGCGGACGACCTGAAAGACTGGGACGCGGAGCGTGACCTGGGCTACCCCGGCGAGTTCCCCTACACGCGCGGCGTGCAAGCGAGCGTGTACCGCGGCAAGCTCTGGACCATGCGGATGTTCGCGGGCTTCGGCAGCGCCGAGCAGACCAACGAACGTTTCCACGCCCTGCTGAAGGCCGGCCAGACGGGCCTCTCGACCGCCTTCGACCTCCCCACCCTGATGGGTTACGACTCCGACCATCCCTTTTCCAAGGGCGAGGTCGGCAAATGCGGCGTGGCCGCGAGCAGCCTGGCGGACATGGAGATTCTGTTTCAGGGGATCGACCCGGAAAAGGTCACGACCTCCATGACCATCAACAGCCCCGCCAACGCGATCTGGGCCATGTACATCGCCAACGCGCAGAAGCAGGGCAAGGACCTGACGCGCGTAGGCGGCACCATCCAGAACGACATCCTCAAGGAATTCATCGCGCAGAAGGAGTTCATCTACCCGCCTTCGCCCAGTGTGAAACTGGTCATCGACACCTTCGAGTGGGGTCCCCGCGTGGTGCCCAGATGGAACTTCATCTCGGTCAGCGGCTACCACATCCGCGAGGCGGGCGCGACGGGCGTGCAGGAACTCGCCTTCACGCTGGCGGACGGCTTTCACTATGTGGAAAAGGCGCTGGAGCGGGGGCTGGACATCGACGAGTTCGCGCCGCGCATCTCCTTTTTCTGGGACATCCACAACGACTTTTTCGAGGAAATCGCCAAGATGCGCGCCGCCCGCCGCATCTGGGCGCGGCAGATGCGGGACCGCTACGGCGCGAAGAACCCCAAAAGCTGGATGCTGCGGACACACTCGCAGACCGCCGGGGTATCCTTGCCCGCCCAGCAACCGCTGAACAACATCGCCCGTGTGGCGATTCAGGCCCTCGCCGCCGTGCTGGGCGGTACCCAGAGCCTCCACACCGATTCCTTCGACGAGGCGCTGGCCCTGCCCACCGAGGAGGCCGCCACCATCGCGCTGCGGACCCAGCAGATCATCGCCTACGAGACGGGCGTGGCGGGCGTGATCGACCCCCTGGCGGGCAGCTACTACGTCGAGAAACTGACCGACGACATCGAGGCCGCCGCGATGGGCTACATCGAGCAGATCCGCCACATGGGCGGCGTGGAGGCCGGGATCGAGAACGGCTTTTTCCAGCTGGAGATGGCGGAGGCCGCCTACCGCTACCAGCGCGAGGTCGAGAAGAAAGACCGCATCATCGTGGGTGTCAACGAGTTCGTGCAGGACGCCGTCGAGGTGCCGATCCAGCTGATCGACCCCGAAGTCGAGCGCGTGCAGGAAGCCCGGCTGGCCCAGGTGCGCCGCGAGCGTGACCCCGTGCGGGCCGAGGCGGCCCTGACCGCCCTGCGCGACGCCGCCGTGACGGGGGCCAACACCATGCCCGCCTTCCTGGAGTGCGCGCACGCCTACACCACGCTGGGCGAGCAGATGGACACCCTGAAGCGCGTGTACGGGGAGTACGTGGAGCCGGTGCTGGTGTAACGGTTGTGGGATGTGGGTTGTAGGGAAAAGAGGAAGGTGGGCCATGCCAGTTCGGGCAGCCCACCTTCCTCTTTTCCTAATCCCCAACCCCTCTAACGCTTCAGAACGTATAGCTCTTGGGCACCACGGTCACGCCGCTCTCGGTGATGGTAAAGCCGCGCGCCAGGTCCTCTTCCGGGTTCAGACCGATCTTGGTGCCGGGGGGGATGGTCACGTCCTTGTCCACGATCACGCGGCGCAGGTGGGAATGTCGGCCGACCTCCACGTTGTCGAACAGCACGCAGCTCTCGACCAGCGAGTAGGAGTGGGTGCGGACATTGCGGCCCAGGACGCTGTCGCGCACGGTGCCGCCGCTGATGATGACGCCCCCGGCCATGATGGTGTTGAAGGCCTGACCCTTGCGGCCCTCGGCCTCGTGGACGAACTTGGCGGGCGGTGAAAATTCACTGCTGGTGCGCAGCGGCCACTCGGGGTTGTAGATGTCGAACTCGGGGTTCACGCTGACGAGGTCGAGGCTGGCCTCGAAGTAGGCGTCGAGCGTGCCGACATCGCGCCAGTACAGGTTCGGGCCGGTCTGTCCGGGCACGGGGTTGCGGTGAAAGTCGTAGGCCTGCACGTGGTATCCGTCGCTGAGGGCGCGGGGAATCACGTCGTGGCCGAAGTCGAAGCCTTCCTCGTTCCCGCTGATGCTGGTGTGCAGCAGTTCTTCCAGCGCGCGGCGGCTGAAGATGTAGTTGCCCATGCTGGTGAGGCTCAGGCCCTCCTGCCCCGGGATGCTGGGGGGGTCCTTGGGCTTTTCCAGAAAGTCCGTGATCTTCCAGCGGTCGTCCACGTGCATCACGCCGAACTGGTGCGCCTGGGACTGCGCCATCGGGTAGGCGGCGATCGTCACGTCAGCGCGGGCGTCGATATGCGCCTGAAGCATGTGTTCCACGTTCATCTTGTAGATATGGTCGCCGCTGAAGATCGCCACGTAATCGGCGTCGAAGTTGTCGATCAGGTGCATGTTCTGATAGACGGCGTCGGCGGTGCCCCGGTACCACACCGCGCCGAGTTCCTCGTAGCGGTACATCTGCGCGGGCACCAGCGTGATGAAGTAGTCCTGGAGGAAGGTACCGAAGCGCCAGCCGCGCTGGATATGCTCGGTCAGGCTCTGCGCCTTGTACTGCGTCAGCACGTAGATAGAAAAGACGCCGCTGTTGATGAAGTTGTTGATGGCAAAGTCGATGATGCGGTATTTGCTGCCGAAGGGCACGGCGGGCTTGCTGCGCTTGAGGGTCAATGGCGCGAGGCGGGACCCTTGCCCCCCCGCCAGAATCATGCCGAGAACGCGTGGCTTCATATGCTTCCCCCCTTGAGAGCCGCCGGGAGGCGGCATAACCGGGACCTGTCAGGGTCCGTGACCGAACGCCCCCTGGAGGATTCAGGCTCTGCGGGGGCGCAGTGGCGGTGGTGCTCAGGGTCCAGTGTAACGGGTCGGACGGGACCGCCCGAACCGCCCCCGAAGCGGCAGGCGGACTATGAAGAACAGATGGAGGCCGGCAAAAGCTCGCCGGGCAGCGCTGTTTCGACCGTCCAGCCTCCGTCCCCTCACCTCACGGCGCCGTGGAATCTGCCAGAAAGGCGGCCAATGTCCCGGCCACCTCATCTGCGGCCAGGGGAGCAGCGTCCAGCTGGGTCCTGGTCCAGGTCAGCTGCCTCTTGGCGTATTGCCGTGTGGCGAGCGTGATCCGCCGGGCGGCCTCCTCCGGCGCGAGGGTGCCCGCGTGGACCGCCAGCGCCTCCCGGTAACCGAGGGCCTGCCAGGCGGTCGGGCGCGGCGTCTGCTCGGGTGACACCTGCGCGGCGAGCCAGGCGGCCTCCTGCGGCCAGCCCTGGGCCAGCATGGCGTCCACACGGGCGGCGGTGCGGGCTTCCAGCTCGGGCCAGGGCCGCGTGAAGGCAAAGACGCGGGTGCGGAAGGCCGGAGGGCTGTACCCGAACTCGCCGGGAAACTTTCCGGTGCGGCGGTACACCTCCAGCGCCCGCACGACCCGGCGCGGGTTGCGTTCCAGGCGTGCGGCTTCGGCGGGCCGGGCGGCCTGCACCTCGGCCAGCAGGGCGTCCAGGCCCCGCGCGGCCAGGTCGGCTTCCACCTCGGCGCGCAGGCATGGGTCGGCAGGCGGCGTGAGCGGCAGCCCGCGCAACAGGGCCGAGAGGTAAAAGCCGGTCCCCCCCACCACCAGCGGCAGCCGGCCACGCGCCAGGACAGCCTTGATCGCGGTTTCCGCCTCACGGACGTAGCGGGCCACGTCGTAATCCTCCGTCACGTCGGCCACGTCGAGGAGGTGGTGCGGCACCTGCGCGCGTTCGGCGGGGGTCGGCTTGGCCGTGCCGATGTCCAGCCCCCGGTACACCGTGAAGGCATCTGCCGCGACCACTTCCAGCCCGAACTGCCGCGCCAGCCGCAGCGCCAGCGCCGTTTTGCCCGCCGCCGTCGGGGCCGTGAGGATGGGGACGCACGTCACAGGCGCGATTCTAGAGCCTTTGTCAAAAAGAGACCTTCTTTTTGACCGAGCGGGCGGGCAGGCGTCCTCAAGGGGAGGGCAGGCTTGCTCAAGCGAGTCCGTTCTGACCGACAGTCCGTTCTGCCCAAGACAGCGAGTGCAAGAGGGAGAGCGTTTGGGACTTGCAAAGCTGCGAAGCAGAGAATGGAACCGTTGGAGGCGCTTTCCCCAGGGCGGTGTAATTCGGACAAATGCTCTAGGGCGCCGCTCGGCCCAGCTCCAGACCGGGAGAACCTTCTTCCCTCCAGCCCGAAGCCGGGCCATTCGCCCCGGGCCGGGTGGTAGCGTATGGCCCATGAACGAGCCGGTTCTTGCCCGCCTCCAGCAGCTCATGACCCTCCGCGAGGAGGTCGAGACGCTCGGCCTGGGGGGTCCCTGGACACCGCCCGCCGACTGGGTGGATCAGGGCACCCACCTGCTGCTGCTGCTCGATGTCCCGGGCGTGGATGCCGGAACCCTGGAACTGCATGAGGAGGACGGCACCGTGACGGTCGCGGGCCGCCGCGAGGCTGCCGAACGCCTCCTGAGTGCCGAGCGCCCCACCGGAACCTTTACCCGGACCCTCACCTTCCCGGAAGTGGTCATTCCGCAAAGTGGTCAGGCCAGCCTGAACGCCGGGGTGCTGAGCGTCCGCTTCGAGAAACGCCGCCCGACCATCGACGTGAATGCGAGCGACGCGAACCGGGCCTGAGAGGCCTTCGGCGTTGTGTCTTCCCCTCCGTGCCGCCCGCACGGCGCAGTGACCGCAAAAAGCCCCACCCGGAGGTGGGGGCTGGGATGGTGGGCGGTGAGGGATTCGAACCCCCGACCCGTCGCGTGTAAAGCGAAAGCTCTCCCGCTGAGCTAACCGCCCCTGTCCCCGTGTCAGGACCACCCACGGGGGGCAGCCCGCCCATGCTAGTCGGACGGGCGCAGCCGGTCAAGCGGTCACAGGGTTTCCGTCCAACCGGTTAGCAAATCGGGAGTGTGCCGCCGTAAGAACGCCTTTCCTGAAAACCGTTTTTCCTGCTCCTCTGGTCGGGCCGAACCGTTAGGGTCACTGTCCAACCCGAATCCATCATCCGGATCAGACCGGATCGGGCGGGAACTGCACTCCACCGAGGCGCAGGTTCAGGTCGGCGGCCAGCGAGAGCAGCCGGCCGTCACCACCCGCCGGACCCGTGAGCAGCACACCGGTCGGCCCGCTTCCGTCTGCACCCGCGTCGTGCAGTCCGGTGGGCACCGTGACGCTGGGATAGCCGGCCTTCGCGCCCACGGCGTAGCCGTGCAGCCCCGGCCACAGCAGCGCGTCCAGGCCCAGGGCAAAGAGGGGGTCGAGGCCCCGCGTGCGCGTCTGGTCGAGGTCGCGGGCACGGGCTTCCTGGTAAGCCCGCTCGCTGAGGTCGCCGCGCGTGCCCTGGGCCGCGTACAGCAGCGTCTGCCCGTAGCGTTGGAGGCGTTCGGGGTCGGCATCGTTCGCCTCTATGATTTCCGCCAGACTGCGGGGGCCGTCCTGCACGCCCGAGAGATAGGCATTCAGGTCGTGCTTGAACTCGTAGACCAGCACGTCCAGCCGCCAGCCGCTGAGTTCGGGGGCGCTTTCGAGCGTCACGTCCTGCAACGTTGCGCCCGCCAGGGTCAAGGTGGCCTCGGCGCGGGACAGGGCGGCGCGTTCGGCCTCGCTGACGGGGCTGCCGGGCGGGTCGCGCAGCACGCCGATGTGGGCACCCGCGAGCGCGCCCGCTTGCAGGGTCAGGTCGGGAACGGGGAGGCGGCGGCTGGCGGGGTCGGCGTCCTCGGGTCCGGCCATCACGCCCAGCAGCAGGGCCGCGTCACGGACACTGCGGGTGATCGGCCCGGCGGTGTCCTGGCTGTGGCTGATCGGCACAACGCCCGTGCGCGGAATCAGGCCCACCGTCGGCTTCAGGCCGATCACGCCGCTCTGTTGCGCGGGACTCAGGATGCTGCCGCTGGTTTCCGTCCCGACCGCCGCCGCGCAGAGCCGGGCCGCCACAGCGGCGCCGCTGCCGCTGGAGCTGCCGCCCGTGTCCAGCCCCTCGCCCCAGGGGTTCACCGTCTGTCCACCCGCGCCGGAGTAGCCGTTGGGCATTCCCAGCGTCATGAAGTTGGCCCACTCGGTCAGGTTGGCCTTGCCCAGAATCACGGCCCCGGCGGCGCGCAGGCGGGCCACCAGCGGCGCGTCCTGCGTCGGCACATGCCGCGTCATCAGCAGGCTTCCGGCGGTCGTCGGCAGGCCCGCCACATCGATATTGTCCTTGATCAGCATGGGCACGCCGTGCAGCGGGCCGCGCTGGTTTTCGGGCAGGGTATCCAGGCGCTCGGCGTCGGCCTCCGCATCCTCGTTCACGGTAATCACGGCATGAAGACGGGGATTGTGGGTCCGCAGGCGGGCCAGATAAGCGCGGGTGACTTCCAGCGCCGTCAGGTCGCCCCGGCGCGTGGCGGCGCTGAGGGCGGCGGCGTCGAGGTCGAGGACGGGATCGGGTATCTGCGGAGAGGACACAGAGGCAGTCTAGGCCACATCTACCCCGCCTCCGGCCCGTCTGGAACGCGGTGCGCTAGCCTGCCTCCCATGAGCGACAGGGGGACGGTGCCGCAGGAGGCAGGGCAGGCCGCAGGACAGGAGCAGAGGGAAGCACCGGCGAGCGCGCCGCACCTGACGGTCGCCTTTCAGGGCAATCCCGGCGCTTATGGCGAGATCGCGGCGCTGCACGCCCTCGCCAGCGCAGGCATTCCCCACGCGGGCGTCACCACGCGCGGCTTTCCCACCTTCCACGAGGTCGCGCGGGCGGTCGAGAGCGGCGAGGCTGACTACGGCGTGTTGCCGGTCGAGAACAGCCTGATGGGCGCCATCCACCAGGCGATCGACCTCCTGACCGAAATCGACCTGCACGTGGCGGGCGAGGTGGTGGTCCGCGTTACCCACTGCCTGATGGCGCTGCCCGGCGTGCGGCTGGAGGACGTGCGGAAGGTCGCCAGCCAGCAGCCCGCGCTGGACCAGTGCACCGGCCTGATTCGTAAGTACGGCCTGCAACCCGTCGCCGCGCACGACACCGCCGGAAGTGCCAAGGACCTCGCGGCGCGGGGGGCGCGTGACGAGGCCGCCATCGCTTCCGCCCGCGCCGCCGAGCTGTACGGCCTGGAGATTCTGGCCCGCGAGATCGAGGACGAACCTTTCAACTTCACGCGCTTCATGCTGCTGTCGCGGCAGGAACCCGCCCCCGCCGACGTGCCGCACAAGACCAGTCTGGTCTTTGCCGTGCGCCACACCCCCGGCTTTCTGGTCGAGACCCTGAACGAGCTGCGCGGCCTGAACCTCTCGCGCATCGAGTCGCGCCCACGCCGTGACCGCGCCTGGAGCTACCTGATGTACGTGGACATCGAGGGGAGCGCCCGCGACCCGCAGGTGGCCCAGGCCCTCGCCGGGGTGCTGAGAAAGGCCAGTTACGCGAAGATCATCGGGAGTTATCCGGCGGCGCGGGAAACGGTGGGGTGAGGCTTTGCTCGTCCGCGTTCATTCGTCCGCGTCGGCGCTGAAGAAGTCGTACCCGGTGTGCGGAGGAGCCAAGGCCGGCCGACCGGTGGGACGTTTGTAGTATCCCCAGGGGAACCACAGATTGCCGATGCGCTGCCAGCCTTCCGCTTCCAGTCCTCGCCTGGACGGGTCAAACACCACGACCCGGCGATGTTCCCACTGCTGAGTGTCTTTCTGGACGGTGTGGTAAAGCGTGCCGAACCCGGTGGAATGCCAGCCATAACGCCCGGCACGCTTCAGGATGTCCATCTCGTCCAGTGAGGTGAGAGGCGACAGGCGGCGCGTCTCGCCCAAGCCTTCCACCGGCGGCCCCCCTCTGCCAAAGCGCTGCTGGGCGGCCTGGCGTGTCATGCCCAGCGCACGCCCGATGGCTTCCCAGCTGTGTCCGGCGTTGCGGGCGGCCGTGACACTGGAGTGCAACAGGGCTTCTGTCTCGGCTTTGGCCTGGGCCGTGTACTGGATCAACTCCAGATGAACTTCAGGATCGGTGGTCAGGCGGTCCTGAAGTCCGGGGATGCTCTCCGCAATGGCCCCCGAGAGCCGTTCACGCAGCAGTTCGTCTTTCGGGGCCGATCCCATCATTGCCGATTCTGTTTTCGCTGGCGGGCCTGGGCTGTGGATTGTCCAAGCAGAGCGCCGGCCGCGACGATCAGCAACAACGCCACCGCCAGCGCCACGAAGCGGAGCCAGCTCTGGTTGTTGGCCGCGAAGGCCGCCAGGAAGGTCGCCGCCACACTCAGCCAGACGGCGTTCAGGGCAGGCCCGCTGGATTTGGCGCTGTCTTTTTCCATACGTCAACAGTAGGTTGACGCATCGGCTTTGTCAACTTTCTATTGACGCAGCTGCTACACCCTCCCCGATTCCCCCTTACAGCACCTCCACCACCTATGCCCGCATCCCCGGTTCGTCCTGAAGGCAAGCCGCAACCCCTCCCGGTACGCCTGCCCAACACTCCCGGTCCAGCTCCTCCACCATCACCTCGTAAACCACCACGTCGTCGCGGACGGTCTGCCGCTCGTCCTGCCAGAGGCCGGCAGCGGGGGCGCGGGTGTAGGCCGTCAGGCCGCTGAAGCGTTCAGTGAAGGGCTGCCGAATCCGGGCACAGTGGCCGGGGTCAAAGGGCTGACCCGCGTGGTCGGAGAGGGGGAGCAGGCGTTGAACGAGGTGCATGGGAAGGCCATTTGCCGCCTTCTCTCCTCCCCTTGTCTGCCCCTCTCACCTTTCCCCCCGCCCCGCCCACGCTAGACTGCCCACGTCGTGCCCCCGGCACGGTCATCCTGAGCGCCCGAGGGGATTCCAGCCCCGCTGACGGCGCGGCAACCGGCCCTCATCACGGCACGGTGCCTCAACTGGAAGGCCCCGCGCAGGTCCGCCGACGATGGCGCGAGCGGGGCAGCGATGGCCCAGAGGCGGCGCTTTTTTGGCGTATTCGAGGTTGCACGGGCCGCAGGGACGCGGCCTGTTGTCTTTTGAGGTGAGGGAATGGCGGACACACGCGATATTCGCGCACACGCGCGGGAACGGATTCTGGTGCTCGACGGCGCGTGGGGCACCATGCTCCAGCGGGCCGGGCTGACCGAGGGCGATTTCAGGTGGGACGGCGCGGACCCGCTGCGGATGTACCGGGGCAACTTCGACCTGTTGCAACTGACCAGACCCGGCGTGATCCGGGATGTTCACCGCGCCTACTTCGAGGCGGGGGCGGACATCGCCAGCACGAATACCTTCAATTCCACCGTGATCTCGCAGGCGGATTACGGCACCGAGCATCTGGCCCACGCGATGAACGAGGCCGGGGCAAGGCTGGCCCGCGAGGTGGCCGACGAGTTTACGGCCCGCGACGGGCGGCCCCGCTGGGTGGCCGGTTCGGTGGGGCCGACCAATCGCACCGCCACCCTCTCCCCCGATGTCGAGCGGCCCGAGTTCCGCAACGTGACTTTCGACGATCTGGTCGCGGCCTACGTGGAGCAGATCGAAGGGCTGATCGTGGGCGGGGCGGACCTGATCCTGATCGAAACCGTGTTCGACACGCTGAACGCGAAGGCGGCCCTCTTCGCCTGTGAGGAAGCGTTCGCGCGGACCGGGAAGAAGCTCCCGATCATGCTGTCGGGGACCATCACGGACGCTTCGGGACGCACCCTGAGCGGACAGACGCCGGAAGCGTTCGTCATCAGCACCGAACACGCCGACCTCTTCAGCGTGGGGCTGAACTGTGCGCTGGGGGCGGATTTGCTGCGGCCCCACCTGCGGGCGATCGCGGCGAATGCGGAAACGCTGGTCAGCGTCCACCCCAACGCGGGCCTCCCCAACGCTTTCGGGGAGTACGACGAGACGCCAGAACACACGGCGGCGGTCCTGCGCTCCTTCGCGGAAGAGGGGCTGGTGAACATCGTGGGCGGCTGCTGCGGCACCACGCCCGAACATATCCGCGCAATTGCGGACGCGGTCGCTGGACTCCCCCCGCGTACCGCGCCCCACCTCCCGCCTTACCTGCGCCTCAGCGGCCTGGAAGCCTTTACCGTCACGCCCGACACCAACTTCGTGAACGTGGGCGAGCGGACGAACGTGACCGGCAGCCCCAAATTCAGCAAGGCGATCCTGGCCGGGGACTACGACGCGGGCCTCAAGATCGCGCGGCAGCAGGTGCAAAACGGCGCGCAGCTCGTGGACGTGAACTTCGACGAGGGCATGCTGGACGGCGAGGCTGCCATGGTGAAGTTCCTGAACCTGCTGGCCGGGGAACCCGACATCTCACGGGTGCCGCTGATGCTGGATTCCTCCAAGTGGGAAATTCTGGAAGCGGGCCTCAAGCGGGTGCAGGGCAAAGCCGTCGTGAACAGCATTTCCCTGAAGGACGGCGAGGCGAAGTTTCTGGAACGCGCACGCCTGCTGCGGCGCTACGGAGCGGCGGCGGTGGTGATGGCCTTCGACGAGCAGGGGCAGGCGGACAATCTGGAACGCCGCCAGGGGATCACCGCCCGCGCCTACCGCCTGCTGACCGAGCAGGCCGGATTTCCCCCGCAGGACATCATCTTCGATCCCAACGTGCTGACGGTGGCGACCGGCATGGAGGAACACGACCGCTACGCGCTGGACTTCATCGAGGCGACGCGCTGGATCAAGGCGAACCTACCAGGGGCGCTGGTGTCGGGCGGGATCAGCAACGTGTCCTTTTCCTTCCGGGGCAACAACCATGTGCGCGAGGCGATGCACGCCGTCTTCCTGTACCACGCCATCCGCGCGGGTCTGGACATGGGCATCGTGAATGCGGGGATGCTCGCGGTGTACGAGGACATCGAGCCGGAGTTGCGGGAAGCGGTGGAGGACGTGATTCTGGCGCGCAGGGCGGACGCCACCGAACGCCTGATCACGCTGGCCGAGAGCTACAAGAGCGTGAAGCGCGAGGCGACGGCCCAGAGCGCCTGGCGTGACCTCCCCGTGGCCGAACGCCTCAAGCACGCGCTGGTCAGCGGCATCACCGACCACGTGGTCGAGGACGCGGAGGAAGCCTATCAACGCCTCGGCTCCCCCCTCGCCGTGATCGAGGGGCCGCTGATGGACGGGATGAACGTGGTAGGCGACCTGTTCGGGGCCGGGAAGATGTTTCTGCCGCAGGTGGTGAAGTCGGCCCGCGTGATGAAACGGGCGGTGGCCCACCTGACGCCGTACATGGAGGCCGAGAAGCTGGCGAAGGGCGACCTGACGGGCAAGGGCAAGGTGCTGCTGGCGACCGTGAAGGGCGACGTGCACGACATCGGCAAGAACATCGTGGGCGTGGTGCTGGCCTGCAACGGCTATCAGGTGACGGACCTCGGCGTGATGGTCCCGACCGAGAAGATTCTGGACACCGCGCGGGAACTGGGGGCGGACGTGATCGGCCTGTCGGGCCTGATTACCCCCAGCCTCGACGAGATGGTGAACGTGGCCCGCGAGATGACGCGCCGGGGCCTGGACACCCCGCTCTTGATCGGCGGCGCGACCACCAGCCGCGCACACACTGCCGTCAAGATCGACCCCGCCTACGACGGCACCGTCGTCCACGTGGCGGATGCTAGCCGCGCGGTCGGTGTGGTGGGGGACCTCCTCTCGCAGCCGGAAGCCTTGCGGGAGCGCGTGCGGGAGGACTACGCCGCCCTGCGCGAACGGCACGGCGAGCGCAAGGTGCGCCTGATTTCCCTGGCGGAAGCCCGCGCCCGCGCGCCCCGCCTCTCCCCCGCCCTGCCCCCGGCCCCGCGTGAACCGGGCCGCCACGTCATCGAGCAGCCCATCGCGGACCTGCTGGCCTACATCGACTGGACGCCCTTTTTCATCGCCTGGGAGATGAAAGGCATCTACCCGAACATCCTGACCGACCCCCTGCGCGGCGCGGAGGCGCGGCACCTGTTCAACGACGCGCAGGCCCTCTTGCGGCGCATCGTGGACGAGGGGCTGCTGACGGCGCGGGGCGTGATCGGGCTGTGGGAGGCCCGGCGGGTGGGGGATGACATCGAGGTCTTCTCTCCCCAGAAAAAGATCGCCACCCTCCACACCCTCCGCCAGCAGCGCGACCAGGCCACGCCCAACACGGCCCTGGCCGATTTCGTGGCGCTGCGGGGCGACCATCTCGGCGCCTTCGCCGTCGCCATTCACGGTGCGGAGGAACTGGCCCGCAGCTTCGAGGCGCAGCACGACGATTACAACGCGATTCTGGTGAAGGCGGTGGCCGACCGGCTGGCCGAGGCCTTCGCGGAAAAGCTGCACCGCGACGTACGCACGCGGTACTGGGGCTATGCACCGGACGAGGCACTGGAGAACAACGACCTCATCAAGGAACGCTACGCGGGGATCCGCCCCGCGCCCGGCTATCCCGCCCAGCCCGACCACACCGAGAAGCGCACCCTCTTTGGCCTGCTGAACGCGGAGGAAGCCGGTCTGTCGCTCACCGAGTCCGGCGCGATGTTCCCCGCCGCCGCCGTCTCGGGCCTGTACTTCGCGCACCCCGATGCCCATTATTTCGCTGTGGGCCGCATCGGGCACGATCAGGTGGAGGACTACGCGGACCGCAAAGGCTGGACGCTGGATGAAGCCGAGCGCTGGCTGGGGCCGATCCTGGCGTATGATCCGGCAAAGGTCACGCCGCCCCCCCCACACCCCACAACCCACGGCCCACAACCCGCCGCCGGGGGCGGGCAATGACCCGCGTCTCTATCGAACTGGTTCCCCGCAGCCGGTCGAGCCTGAAGGCCGAGCTGGAGGTGGTCGCGCAGCACCTGCCCGGCATCTGCACCGTGAACGTGCCCGACCTCACGCGCTTTTCCACGCGGTCGTGGGTGGGCTGCGGGTTTGCCCGGCCCCGCTACCGCGCGATTCCGCATGTCCGCGCGGTAGACCTGAACCCCGTGGAAGTCCTGCCGATGGCGGAGGCGCTGGAAGCAGCGGGCATCGACGAGGTGCTGATCGTGACCGGAGACGCTCCCGCCGACATGAGCGCGCGCGTCTACGACGTGGACGCCGTGCGGGCCATCCGCCGCTTTCGCCGCGAGCTGCCGCATGTGCGGGTCTACGCAGGGCTGGACCCCTACCGCCAGAGCTTCGCGCGCGAGCGGGATTACCTGGAGCGCAAGCTGGACGCGGGCGCCTGCGGCTTTTTCACCCAGCCCTTTTTCGACCTGCGCCTGATGAACGCCTTTGCCGATCTGATCCCCGAGAGCGCCGAGGTCTGGTGGGGTGCCACCACCGTCACCAACGACGCCACCCTGAACTACTGGCGTGCCCGCAACCACGCGGTTTTCCCCCGCTCCTTCACCCCGACCCTCGAATGGAACCGCGAGTTTGCCGCCCAGGCCCTCGCCTTTGCCCGTGAGCGCGGCCAGCACATGTACTTCATGCCGGTCAAGGCGGACGTGCGGGCATATCTGGAGGGGATTGTTTAGCGCTTCCAGCGGTCAGCCAAGAAAGAGAGACCCCCCAGCGCAGGCCGGGGAGTCCTTTCTGTACCGAAAGCGGGCTGCTCTCCTAGGGCGGGGCGCAGAAAGGTTGCCGTCTTTTGGCAACCTTTCCGAGCGAAGCGAGAAGCGCAAAAAGGGCGGCGCGCAGTGGAGTGGACGCCTAGGACGCGCGGCAACGCAACGGAGCGCCGCCCTAGCTGTTGTCCACCACCAGCGTAAAGCTCCTGGTCACCTTGCCGTTCGCGGGCACGTCCACCCGCAGTTCGGCGGCGGGGTTCTGGCCCTTCGCCACGCCGTCGATCAGGATGCGGCGGCCCCCGATGCGTTCGGTCACTTCGGCGCGGACGGGGCGGTCCTTGCTGTTCTCGAAGACGTACGTCACCTTGTAGGTGGACTTCATGACGTTCCCCTGCGCGTTTTTCTCGCTGCTGACGGTCTGCACCGTGCGCGTGTAGCGCACGTCGGGGTCGTTGCCGAGCGTGAACTCGATCTCCGCGCCCTTGGCCGTCTCGGGGATGGTGGTCTGCCCGGCGATGCGGCCCTCCTCGCGCACGGTGAGGCTCCCGCCCGGCAGACGCTCGTCGGCCTTCAAGCGGTAGAAACGGCTGAGGGTGCCGCCCGTGTTCTGCGGCGTGAAGTAGGTATCCAGGCCCGCGTACCGCTCGAACTGCGTGAGCTTGGGTGTCAGGAAGGGCAGCGTCACCGTGCTGTTGGCGGGCAGCGTGAAGGGCGTGGAGAGGGCGTAGCGGTAGAGGCCGCGCAGTTCACCGAGGGAATTGATCTTGGGGGCGGCAAAGTCGGCGGATGCAGTCCCAGCCATCGCACGGCTTTCCAGGGCCATCGGCGCAGGCACCGGCTGCCCCTGCACCTCCACGTCCCCGGCGTACAGTTCCGTCCCCTTCACCTCGTAAGGAAGGTCGGTCATGTTGCGGATATCGGCCAGCGCCGAGAGCTGCGCGCCCCCCGTGCCCGCCTTGAGGGTGTAGCGGGGTGCCCAGGTCACGGCCCGTGTGAGGTAGGTCAGGGTCCCCGCTCCCGGCTGGGGCAGCGTGAAGGTCAGCGTCTGCGAGGGCGACTGCGGGTTCAGGGGCGGGGGCGCATCGAACATCAGGTCTTCAAAGCGGACGGTGCGGTAGCGGCCCTGGGCGTCGCGCACCAGCAGGTCGCGGGCGCGGATCAGCGTGACGGGTTCGGCGGTGCCGTCCTCTTTCAGGTAGACCGTCTTCCCTTCCAGCGAGGCGAGCCAGTTCGCCTCCTGGCGCTGCACCGCGCTGCTGAACGTCAGGCCGTCGAGGTCCAGGGTGCCGGGGATCAACCCTGCCCAGGCCGCCTCGGGCAGCGTGACCGTCAGGGTATTCCCGGCCGCCCGCACGGGTTCGCGCACTTCCGTGAAGCTGGGGTAGATGCGCAGGTCTGCCGCCGAGGCCGTACCGAGCGTCAGAGCCAGCGCCGCCGTCACCATTCTGTTCAAAGGCACAGTCATGAGGGCAGCTTGCCCCGCGCCCGCTGATGAAGTGTGAGAGGGGGAGCGTTCAGCCGTCAGCGGCCAGCTTTCAGCAGAAAAAGGCCAGCAAAAAGGCCCCCCGCACGGTGCAGGGGGCCTCTGACCACTGACCGCTTACAGAATGTCGTCGCGGATGCAGGCCTTGAAGTGACCGGGGGCCACCTCACGCAGCTCGGGGACGATCTTGGCGCAGTCATCGATGGCGTAGCGGCAACGGGTGCGGAACACGCAGCCCGAGGGCGGATTGATCGGGCTGGGGATGTCCCCTTCCAGAATGATGCGCTGACGCTTGACCGTCGGGTCGGGCACCGGGGCCGCCGAGAGCAGCGCCTCGGTGTAGGGGTGCTTGGGGTTGTTGTTCAGCTCGCGGCTGGGGGCGATTTCCATCACGCGGCCCAGGTACATCACGATGATGCGGTCGCAGATGTACTCGACCACCGCCAGGTCGTGCGCGATGAACAGCACCGTCAGGCCCAGTTCTTCCTGAAGGTCTTGCAGCAGGTTCACCACCTGCGCCTGAATGGACACGTCCAGCGCCGACACCGGCTCATCGGCCACGATGAAGCTGGGGTTGACCGCCAGCGCCCGCGCGATGCCGATGCGCTGACGCTGACCGCCCGAGAACTCGTGGGGGTAGCGGCGCATATGCTCGGGGCGCAATCCCACCTTCTCCAGCAGCTCCGCGATGCGGTCGATGCGCTGCTTGCCCGGATTCAGGTTGTGAATCTGCATGGCCTCGCCGATGATGTCGGCCACTGTCATGCGCGGGTTGAGAGAAGCGAAGGGGTCCTGGAAGATAATCTGCATCTCCCGGCGGTAATCGCGCATCTGGCCCTTGGAGAGCTTGGTGATGTCGGTGCCGTTGAAGAGCACCTGCCCGCCGGTCGGCTCGATCAGGCGCAGAATCGCGCGGCCCGCCGTGGTCTTGCCCGACCCCGACTCGCCCACCAGCCCGACGACCTCGCCGCGACCGATGCTGAACGACACGTCGTTGACGGCCTTCACGTTGCCCACCACGCGGGACAGCAGGCCGCCCCGGATCGGGAAGAACTTCTCGAGGTTCTGCACGTCCAGCAGCGTCTCGCCCGTGGCAGGGACCACGCGCTGCCCGGCCCCGGGGGCCACCGTCGCAATCGTCGTCATGCCGTCACCTCCTGCTGCACCTGCTCGAATTCCTGCCAGCGGATGCAGCGGGCCATGTGCCCATTGCCGGTATCGAACAGCGGCGGCACGGCCTCACGGCAGGCTTCCACCGCGAACTTGCACCGCGGCTCGAAGGCGCAGCCGCGCGGCAGGTTCAGCGGGTTGGGCACGTTGCCGGGAATGGCTTCCAGGCGGCCCTTGGGCTGGCCGGGCACGTGAACGTGCTCGCCGGGGCGGGGAATCGAGTTCAGCAGCCCCATGGTGTAGGGGTGGCGGGGGGCTTTGAAAATCTCGACCACGTCGCCTTCCTCGACCACGCGCCCGCCGTACATCACGACCACGCGGTCGGCCATCTCGGCCACCACGCCGAGGTTGTGGGTGATGAACAGGATGCTCATGCCGATGTCGCGCTGGAGCTTACGCATCAGGTCCAGAATCTGCGCCTGAATGGTCACGTCGAGCGCAGTGGTCGGCTCGTCGGCGATCAACAGGGCCGGGTTGCACGAGAGGGCCATCGCGATCATCACGCGCTGGCGCATCCCGCCGGACATCTGGTGCGGGTACTCGTTCACACGCTTTTCGGGCGCGGGAATGCCCACGAAGCGCAGCATGTCAGCCGCGACCCCCATGGCTTCCTTCTTGTTCTTGCCCTGGTGGAGCATGACCGCCTCGGCGATCTGGTCACCGACCGTATAGACCGGGTTGAGGCTGGTCATCGGTTCCTGGAAGATCATGGAGATGTCGTTGCCGCGAATCTTGCGCATCTCGGCTTCACTGAGCTTGACGATGTTCTTCTGAACGCCGTCCTTGCCCGTGAACAGAATCTCGCCGTCCACGATCTGACCGGGGGGCATCGGGATCAGGCGCATGATGCTGAGGCTGGTCACGCTCTTGCCCGAACCCGATTCGCCCACCACCGCCAGCGTCTCGCCCTTGTTGATGTGGAAGGTCACACCGTCCACGCTTTTCACCACACCGTCGTCGGTGTTGAAGTACGTCTTCAGGCCGTTGACGGCCAGCAAAACCTCACCCTGAGGGGTCATCTTTCCTCCATCTGCAACTGGTTGCCAGGCACGCGCATCATCATACAGGTCGGGCGGTGCCCCACGGGCATGTGGGGCACCGCTGCCGAAGTTACCGGCGGCGGCGGGGGTCGAACGCGTCACGCAGGCCGTCACCGACGAACTGCCAGGCCAGCACCGCCAGCACGATAAACACACCGGGAATCAGCGTCCAGGGCCGGGCATCCAGACTCTCGAAGCCGCCGTCCTGCGCCACCTTGAGCAGGCTGCCCCAGGAGGCGTAAGGCTCCACGATCCCGATGCCGATAAAGCTCAGGCCACTCTCGCTCAGGATGAAGCCGGGAATGGCGAGCGACAGGAAGATGATGATGTAGGTGGCGGTGTTGGGCAACAGGTGCTTGGCGATGATCCGGGTATCGGACGCACCGAGCGCCGTGGCGGCCTGCACGTAATCCTGCTCGCGCGACGACAGGATCTGTCCGCGCACGATGCGGGCCAGCCCTCCCCAGCCGATCACGGCCAGAATGCCGATCACGATGTAAAACACCAGAATCGGATCGGCGTTCAGGGGGAACAGGGCGCGCAGCGTAATCAGCAAGAACAGCTCCGGGATGGCCGAGAGCACTTCGACCATACGCATGATCAGGGTATCGGTCAGGCCCCGGAAATACCCGGCGATGCCCCCCATGATCAGCCCGAGAATCACGGTCAGGACCGACGCGATGATGCCGATGCTGAGGCTGATCTGCGACCCGTACATCACGCGGGAAAACTGGTCACGCCCGTAGGAATCGCTCCCCCACAGGTACAGCTTGCAGGGGGCGTCCACACTGAACAGCTTCAGGCTGGTGGGAATAAAGCCCAGGAAGCGGTAGGTGCGCCCCTCCATCCCGGGGTGCGTCTGGAAGAACTTCACCGGGCAGGTCACCGAGGTGTCCTCGACGTACTTGTCGCGGAAGGTTTCCATGTCGATATCGCGCCTGATGCCGTTGACATAGGGCCCGAAGTGGCCCTGGGCATCCCGCCAGTGAATCGGCGTCGGGGGTGCCCAGCTGATGCGGTCGGTGGTGCTGTACTCCGTCAGACCGTAGGGCGCGAGAAAGCCCGCCAGAATCGCCATCAGATACAGCAGGCCCAGCAGGCCCAGGCCGACCCGCGCCAGGGGATTGCGCTTGAACTGACTCCAGACGATGCTCCACTGGCTCTGGGAGCGGGGCTTGCGGACGGGGGTGGGGACAGTGGTGGTCACGGCTGCTCCTTCAGCATCTCAGTGGTACCGAATCCTGGGGTCGATGACAGACAGCAGCACATCCGAAAGCAGGTTGCCGACCAGATAAAGCAGGGTGGCCACCGCCGTCACCGCTTGCAGGATGTAGATGTCCTGGTTTCCCAGCGCCGTGAGTTGCAGCGGCGTCAGCCCCGGCCAGTTGAAGACCACCTCGATAAAGCCCGCCCCACCGATCAAGGCGGGCAGCAGACCGCCCAGCCCCGCAATCGTGGGAATCAGGGCCGTGCGGAGGGCGTGCTTGTAAACCACCTGGTTCTCGGCCACGCCCTTGGCACGGGCGGTCCGCACGTAATCCTGCCCCAGGACCTCCAGCAGCTGCCCGCGAATAAAGCGGCTCTCGCTGCTGATGCCGCGCAGCACCAGAATGATGGTCGGCGCGAGCGCATGAATAAAGACGTCCCAGGCGGAACGCCACCAGGAAATATCCGTCGGGAGCTTGCTGCTCGTCTTGTTGCCGAGGGGCATATCCCAGCCGAAGTTCTGCTGGAGTTTGAGCATGCCCCAGATCACCAGCAGCGCGAAGAAGAAGCTGGGAATCCCCAGGAAGATGTACGACAGGAAGGTAAAGGTCTTGTCCGCCGTGCTGTAGGGCCGGACGGCGCTGTAGACCCCCACCGGAATCGAAACGGCGAAGTGCAGAACCGTGCCGATGATGACCAGAATCAGACTGTTCATGAACGGTCCGGGAAGGACTTCATTCACGGGCCGCTTGTACTGGAAGGACTGCCCCAGGTTGCCCATCACGAAGTTCTTCAGCCAGTAAAAGTACTGGACGATGATGGGCTGGTCCAGCCCGAATTCCTTACGGAGACGCTCGACCGTTTCGGGGCGCACCGAGGGGTTTTCCTTGAGTTGCGAGAGAAAATCACCCGGCGCGAGTTGCACGATGAAAAACGCCAGCAGGGTGGCCAGCAGGAAAGTCGGGATGAACTGCAAGATGCGGCGGAAAATGTATGGAAGCACGGATACCTCGCTCAGCATAGGGCGCGGGGCCGTTATGGCCCCGCGCCCCTACGTGTGAAGCTCGCAGCGCTGGCGGGTCTGCCTTAGCGCTTGATCCAGGTCAGGTCGAGGATGCGCGGCCCGTAGAGGGTGCTCGCGTTCAGGCTGTTGACCGCTGCACGCGGCAGCTCACCCTGGGTGCGGGCCGTCCAGGCGAAGTGGACGGTCTGCGCGGCGAGCTGAACGTAGGGCTGCTGCTCGGCCTCGATCTTCTGCATCTGGTTGGCGATCGCCTTGCGGGCGGCGAGGTTGAACTCGGCGCGGCCCTTCCAGTACAGGTTGATGGTCTGCGTCTCGAAGGGGAAACGGCACTTGTTGCTCTGGTTGAACATGTGCAGGTTGCCGCCCTCGCCCAGGCCGCTGCACTCGATGACGCTGGGGCCGCTCACCGGGAAGACCTTGCCGCCGCCGGTCAGACCGATCAGGATCGCGTCGAAGTTGCGGCGACCGAAGTTGTCCTTCGCGTCGAGCATGGTGGTCATCTGGTTGAAGGCGATGAAGCTGGTGTTGACCTTCATGCCGATCTTCTTGGCCTCGTCCTGGATGATCTTGGCGAAGCCCTGGCGGCGGGTGTTCTCCGCGTTGGTGATCAGCGTGAACTCCAGCTTGTTGCCGTTCTTGTCGACCAGGACGCCGTCCGGCCCCTTCTTGGTGAAGCCGAGTTCATTCAGCAGCTTGATCGCGCCCGCCGGGTTGAACTTGTACTTGTCCACGCCGCTGGCGACCCAGTCCTTGTAGACGGGGTACACGCCGGTGTAGGTGGGCGCGCCCAGGCCGCCGAGCGTCAGGTCCACCATCGCGTCGCGGTTCACGATCATGCTGAACGCCTGACGGAACTTGGGGTTGCTGAACAGCTTGGTCTTGTAGGTGGCGCTGTCGTCCAGGTTGAAGACGACGAAGTCGCTGCTGGCGCGGGCGCTGGCGTTGGGGATCAGCACGCCATTGATCTTCTTGGCGTCCATCGCGGCCTTCACCTGGGCGAGCTTGTCGCGGTCGCCGGGGGAGTACACGTCGATGTTGCCCGCCAGGAACTGCGTGAGCTGCGCGTTGGCGTCCGCCACGATGTTGATCTGCACGCCGTCGAGGTAAGGCAGGGGCTTGCCGGCGCTGTCCTTGTTCCACTCGCCGAAGTAGGGGTTCTTCTTCAGGATGGCCCGCTCACCGCGCTGGTACCGGTCGAGCATGAAGCTGCCGCTCGTCACGATGTCCTTGGGATCCGTGCTGATGGTCCACATGTTCTTGATGCCGTCCGCGCCCTTGCTCTTGTAGACCGGCATGAACACGTGGGTCGGCTCCGGGTAGAGGATGCCGCTGACCCATTCCAGCGCCGTCACATCGGCCTTGGGGAACACGACGCGCACGGTGTCGGCGTCCACCTTGGTGACCTTGATGGGCTGGTTGTTGATGGACATGTAGTCGTAGATGTTGCTGCCGACGTTCTTGTCACTGTGGATGGTGTAGCTGGTGATCCAGTCGTCCGCCGTGATCGGCTTGCCGTCGCTCCACTTCATGCCCTTGCGGATGGTGAAGGTGAAGGTGCGCTTGTCCGCCGACTGGGTGTACTTCTCCGCCATGTAGGGGATGAACTCGTCGGTGACCGGGTCCTGCGTCAGGAAGCTGCCCGCCGTCAGGCTGTCGGGCAGGTTGGGGCTTTCCGAGCTGACGAAGGGGTTGAGGGTCTTGAAGTCCTGGAGGTTCACGGTGCGGAGCGTGCCGCCCGTCTGAACCTCGCTGGGCTTGTTGGTGGTCCAGCTCGCGGGGTACACGAAGGGCGCGGCCAGGCTGCTGCCGAGCGTCATCGCCATTGCAACGAACAGGGCTTTTTTCATGACTTCCTCCTGATCTGGAAATTCAGCGCACCCGGGCACAGGCCAGGGGGCGGTCCAAACGGGCTATTTGGGGGGTTCCAGCGCGGCCAATATAAGGACAACATTTGCGTGAGGTCAAGTACAGCCCCCACTATGGTGCATAAGTCATCACACTTCGGTCACAGGTTGATCAGGAAAAAACGTGTTCGACAGCGAGTTTCCGGAGCGGCGGCAAGGGGATGGAGAGGCCCAGCAGGCCGGACAGATGCATGAAAAGCTGCATGAAAAAAGTCGCCTTGCAGGGCAAAGCGACTCGTGAACGCCTGAAGCGGTCAGTGGGAAACGAAGCTGATCAGCAGGGCCAGCAGCATGAACAGGCCGCCCAGTACGCTGGTCACGCGAATCAGGCCGCCCTCCACACCGCGCCCGCCCAGCAGGGAGCCACCGGACGCCATGCTGGCCGACAGACCGGCCTGCTTGGGCACTTGCAGCAGCACGAAGAACACGAGGCCCACGCAGACGAGGGCAAACAGAATGATGAACAGCGTCAGAATCATGGTGTACCTCTTGTCTGGTGCCGAAGGCGGGACTCGAACCCGCACGGTTTCCCGCTCGATTTTGAGTCGAGTGCGTCTACCAATTCCGCCACTCCGGCACGCGCCCCGCCAACCTGGAAAACCGGCTGGGGCAACGCGGATGCTAGCGCGCCGGGGGTCCAGGGGTCAAACTGGCCGGATCAAACGGGAAGGGGATCAGGACGCGCACCGATTCGTCCCCCCAGGTCCCGGCGCCATTGCGCCCCCGGAAAGTCCACCTGCTCTGCCAGGGCGTAGGCGCGGCCCAGCGCGGCATTCAGGGTGGGGGCCACGGCGGTGACCGCCAGCACCCGGCCCCCACTGCTCACCAATTGCCCCTCCCGCTCGGCGGTCCCGGCGTGGTAGATCACCTCACCGCGCTGGGGGACGGGAAGACGCAGGGGAATGCCCTTCTGCGGTTCGCCGGGGTAGCCGGGGGCGGCCAGAATCACGACCGCGCTGGCCGCCTCGCGGAAGCGCACCGCAGCCGGGTCGAGGTGTCCACTGGCCGCGTCGAGGGCGTGCTGGGCGAGGTCGGAGGCCAGCAGGGGCAGCACCGCCTCGGCCTCGGGATCGCCGAAGCGGGCGTTGAACTCCACCACTTTCGGGCCAGCCGGGGTGAGCATCAGGCCCGCGTACAGGACGCCGGTGAAGGGGTGCCCCTCGGCGCGCATTCCGGCGAGGGTGGGTTCGATGATCTCGCGGCGGATGCGGTCCAGGTCCGTGTCGGCCAGCGGAAAGGGGCAGATCACGCCCATGCCGCCGGTCATCGGACCGGTGTCGCCCTCGAAGATGGTCTTGTGGTCCTGGCTGGGGGGAGTCAGCGCGTAGCGGTCGCCATCGGTCAGGGCCAGGACCGTGACTTCCTGGCCGGTCATGAACTCCTCCAGCACGGCCTGGGCGCCCTCCTGCGTGAAGATGTCGCCCAGGGCGTCCTCCGCCTCTGAGTGGGTCCGGGCGATGGTCACGCCCTTTCCGGCGCGCAGGCCGGCATCCTTCACGACCAGCGGCAGGGGTTGCGCGGCGGCGTGGGCCAGGGCCTCCTCCAGCACCGTGAAGCTGCGGTGGGCGGCGGTCGGGATCCCGTGACGGTGCATGAACGCCTTGCTCCAGGCCTTGTCGCCCTCCAGACGGGCGGCGGCGCGGCCAGGGCCGAAGGCGGGCACCCCCCGCTCGCGGCAAGCGTCCACCAGCCCGGCGGCGAGATACGCCTCGGGACCGACGATCACCACCGCCACCTGCTCACGCGCCGCGAGGGCCGCGACGGAAGCGGGGTCCTGGGGGCCGCCGATCACGCGCGCCTGGGCCGCGATGCCGGGATTGCCGGGCGTACACAGGACCTCGTGGCCCATGCGGGCACAGGCGTCCACGATGGCGTGTTCGCGGCCACCGCCGCCCACCACCAGAACGCGCATCAGCCCTGGCTCCTGGCTTCAGTTCCGCGCGCGGTGGCCCGCTGCCAGTAGCGCACCAGGCCCTGCACGCTCATCCAGGGGGGGCAGGCGAACTCGTAGCGTTCGGGCAGTTCGGGGGCTTCCTGGCGCAACCCGCCGAGCAGTTCGGCGGTGTAGCGCTCGGTGATGGCCTCCAGCGGTTCCCCGGCTTCCAGGCCCCCACGGACGAGGTCCGCGTCCTGCTCCAGCGTGGTCAGCAGGCGGTCCCAGTGCGCCGCCTCCTGGGGATGATGGCCGAAGTGCGCGAGGTAGAGCGTGCGGGCGTCCACGCCGCGCAGGGCAGCGATACTCTCGCGCCACGCGGGCAGGTTGATGTCGGGCGGCGGGGTGGGCGCGCGGGGCGTCTGGCGGGGGTCCAGGCGAACGCCGCCCACGTCGCCCACGAACAGATCGTCCCCCACGTGGTAGGCGAGGTGGTGGACGGCGTGTCCCGGTGTGTAGAGCGGCAACACCTCTGCCTGACCGATCTTCAGCGTCTCTCCGCCCTCCAGCACCTTCAGGCGGTCCGGGTCGATGGGCCGCATCTCGCCCCACAGGCGCTCCATCTGGTCGCCGTAAATCTGGCTCGCGCTCGCCAGCAGGCGCTCGGGCCGCGACAGGTGGGCCGCGCCGCGCTCGTGGACATACGCGCGCGCCCGGGGCACCCGGTCCAGAAGGGTGCCCGCCGCGCCCGCATGGTCGAGGTGAATATGGGTCAGCAGCACGTGCCGCACATCGGAGAGGGAGGCTCCCATCTCCGCCAGACCTGCCTCCAGCGCGGGCAGGGTGCTGCCCGGTCCCACGTCCACGATGGCCAGGCCGTCCCCGGTGTCCAGCACGTGCGCCGCGATCACGCCCGGCACATCCTGAAAGTTCAGGTCGATGGTCTGCGGGCCGCTCACGCGTTCCCCGTCAGGCGCGCGCCCGCCAGCAGGGCCGCCGCCGCGTACTGCACCGCCGCAAAGGCCCGGATCACCCGCACGTTCGCCGCTGGCCGCAGCGGCCCGAAGGTCAGCCCGAGAATAAGAGTCGCGCTCAGCGCGATAAATGCCACCACCAGCCACAGGCCCATAGCGCCGAGTGTACCAGGGGTCATCTGGCCGCGCGGGCGTCCGGTCCAGAGGGGCTGGGCCACCATGCACAGGCGCTCCCCAGCCCGGTCAGGGTTCTGACAGGGCCGGCCTTCTAGCCTCTTTCTGCTCCTGGCCGCGCCGCACTGGCGTTGCCCCGAAGTTCCCCCCTTCCCGCCCCATCCCAAGGACGTGACCATGAATGCCTCCCTGCCCCCCCTCCCCTTCCTGACGGCCGCCCTCCTCGCCCTGCTGGCCGCCCCCCACGCCGAGGCCCGCACCCTGGCCCAGATCAAGGCCAGCGGCGTCCTGCGCGTGGCGACGACGGGGGATATGCCCCCCTTCACGGTGGTCAATGCCGGACGCTACAGCGGCTTCGAGCCGGAGCTGCTCGAAGCGGTCGCCAGCGATCTGGGCGTGCGCGTGAGCTACGAGACCGCCCGGGGCGATCAGTTCGTCCGGCTGCTCCAGGAAGACCGCGTGGACGTGGCGGTCGGCGCGCAGGGCATCACCAGCACGCGGGAGAACAAGGTGGATTTCACGGTGCCGACCGCGTGCGCGGGCGTCTCGGTGGCGTCCATGAACCCCGGCCTCCAGAAACACACCGATCTGGTCGGCAAGACCATCGCCGTGAGCGCGGGGTCGATCATGCAGGCCTACGTGCAGAAGCTGCCTTTCGAGAAGAAGGTGAACGTCTACCCGACCGTCAACGACGTGATCTTTGCCGTGATCTCGCGCGGCGTGGACGCCACCTTCGCCTACACCGTCATGCAGCCCGCCATCAAGAAGATGTTGCCCAAGGCTCCCCTGTCCTTCGGGCCGGAGCTGTGGAGCGTGCCGATCGGCATGATGGTGCGTGAGGACAACGCCAGCACGCGCCTCGCGCTGAACGCCAGCCTCACGAAACTGATGCAGAGCGGCAGCTATGCCAGCCTCAGCCTCAAGCACTTCGGCAAGGACGTGCGCTGCACGAGCTGAGGAGAGGTACTGGTCTGGGGAGGGGCCGGGCGGAAGGTGCCGGTGCCCTCCCCTCTTGCGTGCTGCGTTATACCGACTTGCTCTGATTCCAGAACATCCGGGCACAACACCGGATGTTCTTCCATCGCCGCCAGCCAGTATTCTCTTATTCTCGCTCCGCTCGGGTTCGTCTTCGACTCACCTTAAGTTCGTATTACTCGCGCCGCCTGCTGCTCAGCGCCACCAGGGCGTCCCAGCTGTCGGGCTGCACCGGGTCGTCCAGGGCGGCCTTGTTGCGGCCCGTGAAGCCGCACTTCTGGCAGCGGTAGAGGATCACCCACCCTTTCTTGCCGCTCTGCTCGACACCGACCGGGACCATTACGCCGTGGCAGTCGCTGGCGCGGTCGCCGGGCTGCACGTCCACATGCAGCGAATGGAGGCACTCGGGGCAGTGGTTGCGCACCGAGCCGTTCTGGAGGGGCTGCACGGAGGCGCCGCAGTGGGCGCAGATAAAGGCGTTGTTGGTGCCCTGCACCGTGAAGCGCCGCGCGGTCACGTGCGCCTCCCCTGCTGGCGCTGCCCGCTGCGGGCCGCCCAGCGCGCGTCCAGAAAGGCGCGGATACTCGGCACCGCCACCAGACAGGTACCCAGCAGCAAAAAGCCCAGACCCGCGAGGCTCACGATCCAGCCCTGCCAGTTGCTGACGCCCGCCAGCATCCCCACCACGAACACCAGCAGGCCCGCGAACATGCTGAAGCCCACCGTCAGCCGCCAGGCCCACACGCTGCCGCGCCAGACCTGCCCCAGCAGCACGGCGGTGGCCGCCGCATACAGCACGTTCCGCGCGAGGTTGCGGGTGTCCCCCTGAAGCAGGTGCCCGAAAAAGGGCGTGGTCGCCAGCATAAAGAGGCCCGCCAGCACCACCAGGGTGGGCGTGCGGCCCGCCCCGGCCAGGGCGGGGTCGAAGGGAGACGGGTCGCGTGTGGGGAGGCTCACGCCCGCATTCCAGCACAGGTGGAGCGGGGGCGACCAGGACGGGGGTCACGGGAAGGGCGCGCGGCCCGGCTAGAATGCCGCTCATGGCCTTTCTGTCCGTGCTGCTCCTGGGTGCCTCGTTTGCGGTGGGAAGCCTGCCGCTGGGGCACTGGCTGCTTTCGCGCATGGGCGTGGACCCGCGTGTGAACAACGCGCATAACCTGGGCGTCGAGAACGTGCTGCGGCGCGTCGGGCCGGGGCTGGCCGCCGCGAGCGCGGCGCTGGATTTTGCCAAGGGCTTCGTGGCCGTGCTGATGGCCTCGGCGCTCGGCTCGCCGGAACTGTGCGTGCTGGCCGCGCTCGCCGCGTACCTGGGGCACCTCAACCCGCCCCGCTTCCTGTACGGGCAGACACCCCCGCGCGGGCGGGGCAATCTGGTGCTTCTGGGCGTGCTGGCCGGGCTTTCGGTGGCAGGCGGCCTGAGCCTGTGGCTGACGGTCCTGCCGGTGGTCGTGTACGCGGCGGCCATAGGGTTCTGGGGCTACGTGAGCGCGGCGACGCTGGCCGGGCTGCTGGTCTTCGCGGGCCTGGTCGCGCTCTCGCCACTGGGCATTCCGGCCAAGCTGGGGGCGCTGGGCCTGCTGATCGCGGCGACCTGGCGCTTCAAGGAAAACCTGGGGCGCATCCTCGACCGCACCGAGCCGCGCTTCGGGGAGGACGTGCCGGTCGCGGGCAAACGCGCCGATCAGGTCGTCGCCGCCTTCATGATCCACCCGATGACGCTGGAGAACTTCTGGGAATCGCGCCGCTTCGCCTGGATGAAACCGCTGGTCGAGCGCGGCGTGATCAGCGAGGCCAGCGTGCGCCAGATGGCCGAGAACCTGCGGCCCATGAAGGTGGGCGAGCTGCACGGCATCAAGACGGCGGGAGGCAAGGAAATCCGCTGCTACCTGCTGAGCAGTCCGCTGCTGCCCGACGTATTCCGCGACCAGCCGGAACTCGCTACCCGGCGGGCCATCGAGGGCGCGCGCCTTGCGCAGGAGCTGGGGGCGGAGGTCTTCGGTCTGGGGGCCTTCTGGAGCGTGGTGGGGAACAAGGGCGTGGACGTGCAGACGGCGGTGCCCGACATCACGATCACCAACGGCGGCGCGTACACCAGCGGCACCATCAAGGCGGCGATTCCCGGCATTCTGGACCACTTTCAGCAGACCGGCCGCGACCTGAAGCAGGCCACCGCAGGCATTGTCGGCGCGAACGGCGTGGTGGCCTTCGGGATCGCGCGCACCATCGCGCCGCAGGTGGGCAAGGTGATCATGATCGGGCGGGACCTGGAGCGGCTGGAACGCAGCGCCGCCACCCTGCGCCGCGCTGCCCGGGACACCGAGATCGTGACCACCACCAGTTACGACACCCTCAGGGAAGCCGACCTGATTTTCAGCGCCACCAGCGACCCCAACCCCGTGATCTTTCCGCAACACGTCAAACCTGGCGCGTGGATCTTCGACGAGGGCCGCCCCGCCGACGCCGACGAGAGCGTGCGGGAGGTGCCCGGCGTGCGCCTGATTCCCGGCGGCGTGGTGCGGCCCCCCGGCGGCATGACCAGCAACATCGACTTGCAGTTCGGGGAGGGCGCGGTGCCCGCCTGCCTGGCCGAGACGCTGATCATCGCGGCGACCGGCGAACATGACCGCAAGAGCCTGGGGCCGCAGACCCTGACCGAGAACATCAATTTCTTCGTGGAGCAGGCCGACCGGCTGGGCTTCACGGTGGTGGACTGAGAACCCTTCACGCCCCGTCAGAAACCTCACCCTTCTCCCGAGAGAGAGGGGCGTATCTTGCCGGGGCGATGGCCCGCCTCCCTCCCTTTCCCGTCCGTCCCCTGCTGCTGGCGGCCCTCACCCTCTCCGGGGTGAGCGGCGCGGCAGAGTTTCCGGTGGGGCTGGGTCCCCTGCTGCCCGCCGCGCCCCTGAATCCGGCCGCGCTGAGCTGCGCCGCGCCGCAAGACCCCCTCGAACTCGCGCTGTGGCGCGTCACCACGGAGGGCGGACGCCCCGACCATTCATGCGAGAACGCCTTCGTGGGCTTTCTGCGGACCCCGGCCACACCCGGACACCCGGACGCCTTTGACGTGACGGCGGGGCAGGTACGGGAGGCCCGCGCGGAAGTCCTGCTCGCCAGTATGGAGTGGCACGCGGGCGAGGGGCATCCGGGGTGGACGTTCGCGCAGGCGGTCCGCGACCTGTACGCGAAGGTGCGGGCGAACCCGGCCGCCTATCCGCAGGGGATGACGGTGCGCGTGTCGCTGGGCGGCTTTCCCGACCTGAAACGCCGGGACGGCGGCACGCAGGCGCTGGAACTCGTGCGGGACCTCACGCGGCTGGGGGTGCCGCTGAACGACGCCGGGGCGGGCTGGCATCTGGCAGTCGCCAACTACGGGTATTTCCCGCACAGCCACGTCAAGCTGCACGTGATCGACGGGCAGGACCTGACGGTCGCCGGGTACAACTACACCGACTGGCACCTGCCCGGAACGGTGCCGGTCGGCCGGGACCTGCACGACCTGGGGCTGCGGATGCGCGGGCCGGTCGCCCAGGACGGCGCCGCCGTGTTCGACGACCTGTGGCGGCACTCGCGGCAGGTGTCCTGTCCGGCCGGGACGGCGGCAACGGCGGTCATGAGCACCTGTACCCTGAACGCCCCGGAAACGCCCACCCATCCCCCGCTGGCCCGCACGCTGACGCCCGCCGGCCAGGCGCGGGCCTTCCTGCTCTACCGCCGCCCCGGGTTCGACCAGGCGGACCGCGCGCAGGTGGCGCTGTTCGGGGCCGCGCGCGAAAGTCTCGACCTGATGCAGGCGAACTTCAGCCCCAGCTTGCACTGCTGGTATGCCTACCTGAACCCCGACGACTGCCCTGTCAGCGGGTGGCCGGTGTACTTCCGCGCCATTCTGGGCGCGATGGAACGCGGCGTGAAGGTCCGGGCGCTGATGGTGGACTACGGCACCGACCGGGCGGCCAACCGCAGCGGCGTGGCCCTGATGCGGCTGGCGGCGCGGCGGCGCGGCATCGAGGACCGGTTCGAGGCCCGCTACGTGACCTTCAACATGCACACCAAGGCCATGACGGTGGACGGGCGCGTGGTGCTGGCCGGAAGCCAGAACCTGCACTTCTCGGCCTGGGGACCGCTGGGCCTGAACGAGGCGATGCTGGCGACGACGGCCCCCGCAGCGGTGGACAAGCAGCGCGCGAGCTTCGAGGACCTCTGGGCACACCACAGCCGCGAGGTGCCGCAGGAATGGTGGATGCGGAACGTGGAGGGGCCCACGCCCTGAGAGCGTGTTTCAAAAGTTTGGCGGGTGCCCTCATCTCGCTGGAGAATACGCACTTTTTACTCCTCTGCAAGCAGCTCTGCGAGTCCCCCCTGGCGGGGGAGGCTGGGACTTGCAAAGCTGCGAGGCAGAGGGGGGAACGGGCACGACTTCCCCGTGCACTTCGCCGTCTATGAGGACCCTTTTGAAACAGGCCCTGAGCCTGGGCGGCCACCCTTCCGGGACTTCCCGCACCCTCTGGCCAGGGCCGCCCGCCTACACTGGAGGCGTGACGGGAGCCTCACATGGTTGAACGCATTCATCTCGCCAAGCCGCGCGGCTTCTGCGCGGGCGTGGTCATGGCGATCCAGGCGGTCGAGCGTGCCGCGCGGACCGAGGACAAGCCGGTAACGGTCTACCACTCCATCGTCCACAACCACACGGTCGTGGAGCGCCTGGAGCAGCAGGGCGGCGTGCAGTTCGTCGAGAGCCTGGACGACCTCACGGCGCTCCCGGACGGCAGCGAGACGGTGGTCTTCAGCGCCCACGGCATCAGCCCTGCGGTGCGCGAGCGGGCGCGGACACTGGGTCTGAGCACCATCGACGCCACCTGCCCGCTGGTGACCAAAGTGCATACCGAGGCCAAGAAGTACGCCCGCGAGGGCTACACCATCCTGTTGATCGGAGACAGCGCGCGGCATCAGGAAGTGATCGGCACGCGCGGCGAGGCTCCGGAACACACGATCGTGGTGGGCGTGCTGGGCAAGAGCGGCGCGGGCCTGCACGATCCGCACACCGTCGAGGTGCCCGACCCCGCACGGGTGGTGGTCCTGACCCAGACGACCCTCAGCGTGGACGACACCCGGCGCACGGTGGACATCCTGAAAGCCCGCTTTCCGGCGCTGGTGGTCCCCCCCAGCGAGGACCTCTGCTACGCCACCAAAAACCGCCAGGACGCCGTCAAAGCCATCGCCCCGCAGGTGGACGCCTTTCTGGTCCTGACCAGCACGCACTCCAGCAACGGGATGCGGCTGCTGGAACTGGCCCGGGACCTGTGTGGCCGCGCCGAGCGGCTGGAAACGGCTGAGGACCTCGCACACCTCGACCTGACGGGGGTCCAGGCGCTGGGCATCACCAGCGCGGCCAGCACCCCCGACGATCTGGTGCAGGATGTGGTGGCGCACTTCCGCCGCCTGAATCCAGGCCTGGCCGTGATCGAGGAAGGCGAGTGGGAAAACATCGAGTTCCGCGAGCCGAAAAAACTGCTGCCGACGCAGGCGCTGCCGCGCACGATGCAGTAGGGGCGGGCGCGGGAAACCGTCAGGGCCGTTCCGGTTTTCTGTCCGGCCTAGCCCCCGCGCACCAGCCCGGTTTTCAGAAACTCGCCCAGCAGGGGTTCGAGGTCATGCAGGGCGAGATCACCGCGCATGGCGTACTCGGCGGGCGTGAGCTTTTCCCAGAGTGCCCGCAAAAAGCCCAGGCCCACCGCACCGTGCTGCAAGCGGAAGCCCCGGTGAACATCGGTGATGGCGTTCAGGGCGTCGCGCCCACGCAGCGTCAGGGTGTAGGGCTGATGCGCCCACCCCGCGAGGCTGCGGGGCAGAATCAGCGTCTGCGGGCGCAGGGGGGCGGGAAAGGCCCCCTCGTAGGGCAGGGCCACATTCATGGTCGCCACGACCTCGCCACCCGCGTAGAAGATGGCGCCGGTCGGGCAGGCGTGCAGGCCGGTGAAGTCTTCCGTCAGGTTGAACTTCCAGGCCCGGCTGCCCACGCCGCTCAGGACGTGCGCGTGGGTCGGGGGCAGCGGGTGGGCGCTGAGGACCGCCCCCTGCTCGTAGAGATTCAGCAGCTCGCCCAGCGCCTGTTCCCCGGTGGTGCTCACGGCGGCGGCGGTGACGGCCCGGCCCTCGAACAGCAGCACGACCGCGTGCTGGTCGCCCAGCATGGCGTGCAGGTAGCCGAACCAACCCTGCTCGTGCAGGTGGCGCAACAGGGCGTGCAGATCGCAGAACTGCACACTCAGGCCCGTGTGGGTGGGCGGCGAATGCGGCAGGAACCGCGCCAGGAATGGGGCCGCCCCCGGGAACATGGGGGCAAGCTCCGGGACCAGTTCCTCGCCGGCTGCGGGGGGCTGGCTGGGCGGGGGCGGGTCGCTCCCCCTCAGCCCCTCTCCGCGCAGGCCGTCACCGCGCGGCCCCTCCCCCGGGGGCGTCATGGGGTACTCCGGGGATCGGCCACCGTGCCGTCTTCCACCCGCACGAGACTGCGGCGGTAGCGGGCGGCCTGTTCCACGTAGCGGGCGGCGTTGGCCGGAGGCTCGACCTCCCGCACCACGCGGGCAGGTACGCCCACCGCGAGCATGCCGTCGGGAACCTGCTGGCCCTCGCGCAGGAGTGCCCCGGCCGCCAGCACCGCGCCCGCACCCAGGCGAGAACCGTTGAGCATGATGGCCCCCATGCCGACCAGGCTGCCGGGGCCGCAGGACGCGCCGTGGACGACGGCGCGGTGGCCGACCGTCACGTCCGCCTCCAGGGTGCAGGGAAAGCCGGGGTCGCTGTGCAGCACGGCGCCGTCCTGCACGTTGCAGCGCGGGCCGATGGTAATGGCCTCGATGTCGCCGCGCGCCGCTGCCCCGAACCACACGCTGGCCGCCTCACCGACCGAGACGCGCCCGGTCAGGTCGGCGCTGGGCGCGAGAAAGGCGGTGGGGTGAATCTCCGGGCAAACTCCGTCGAGGGCGTACAGGGGCATGGGGCCTCCGGGTGCGGCCCTCACCGGCTGTTCACGCCAGACGTGAGAGCCAGCGCGGCGCGCAGCAGTTGTTGGTCTTCGGGATACGTTAACATGCCTGCCGCCTGCTCCGCCGGAAAGAAGCCGCCCTCCGCGAAGGTGTCTTCCAGGGCGGTCGGGGCGGCCACCGGGTCAGTGGGCGCGGCCCGCATGACAAACCAGTGGATGACGCGGGCCTCGCCCCGGTCGTTGGTGTAGCGGGTGTCCGGCAGGGGCGCGAGGGGCGTCGCCGTGACGCCGGTTTCCTCGTGGACCTCGCGCACGGCGGTCTGGGCGAACGTCTCGCCCACCTCGACGTGGCCCTTGGGAAAAGCCCACGCGCCGCTGCGGTAGCGGACCAGCAGGACCTGCCCGGCAGCATCCAGGACGACGCCGCCCGCGCCGGGTGTGGGGGCGGCGGAAGAAGCCGCGCCGGCAGAGGCCTCACGGGAAGAAGCGGGAGAAGCCATGCCGGGAGTATACGTGCCCCGGCCCCGGCGGCCTTCACCATTTCCCGATTCGGGTGCATCTCCCCCGGGCGGACATGCGATACTGCACACGTCTCAAATCCCCCATCAAGAGGTTTCGGCTCAGAGGGCCGAAAACCGGGTTCCAGATATTGAGATGCAAGGAGAGTTATGGCTCAAGGTCGGGTAAAGTGGTTTAACGTCGAGAAGGGCTACGGGTTTATCGAACACCCCGGCAACCCTGACGTGTTCGTACACTACAGCGCCATCCAGAGCGGCGGCTTCCGCAAGCTGAACGAGGGCGATGAGGTCGAGTTCGAGGTCGAGGCCGGTCAGGGCAACAAAGGCCCCCAGGCCAAGAACGTGGTCGTCACGAACGCCGCGCCTGCCCCGATGGGCGGGAGCAACATGGACGGCGGAAACCGGGGCGGCGGGAGCCGCTGGTAAGGCCGGACCCACACCCGGGGACCTGAACCCGGTCATCTGAACTTCCAGGGGTGAACGCCAGCGGGTGTTCGCCCCTTCTGCTGCCGTCTTCCCGGGGTGTGTGGGCAGGTGCGGCCCCGCAGCCCCCGTCCGCCCCGTAGGATGCCTGCATGACCGACGCGCCGCCTCCCGCCCCACCGGGCCGACACGACCGGCCCCTGGCCCCTGCGGGAGGGGCACAGGCCGTCTCCGAGTTGCCCGTGGTCACGACCTACCCGCTGGCCTTTACCGGGCAGGCGGGCGAGTATTTCCGCATCTGGATCGTGAATACGGCGCTGAGCATCGTGACGCTGGGCCTTTACCTGCCGTGGGCGCGGGTGCGGCAGCGGCAGTACTTCTACGGACACACCTGGCTGGACGGGCAGAACTTCGAGTACACCGCCAGCCCGGTCGCCCTGCTGCGCGGGTACCTGATCGTGGGGGCCTTTTTCCTGGCGTACTCGGTGACGGCGAACTTCGACTCGACCCTGTGGATCGCGGGCCTGATCGCCGTGCTGTTTTTCGGGCTGTATCCCTGGCTGGTGATGAAGTCGCTGCGCTTCGTGGCCGCGAGTACCACCTACCGGGGCCTGCGGTTCCGGCATCACGGAAAGGCGGGCGGGGCGTATCTGGCCTACGGGCTGGCGAACGTCGCGGCGGGGCTGACGGGCGGGCTGGCCTTGCCCTGGGCCTGGTTCATGCAGAGGCGCTATCAGGTGCAGAACGCCGCGTACGGCAACGCCCACGCGACCTTTCGGGGGGATGTGGGCGACTTCTACGTGATCGGGCTGACCGGGCTGGCGGTCGGGATCGGGGGCGGGGTGCTGCTGGCCCTTCCCCTGATCGCGCTCTTTTTCCTGCTGGGAGGGGCGAACTTTCCGGAAGCGGGCGGGGAAACGTTCACCCCCGGACTGGTGGCCGGGCTGGTCGGTGCCTACCTCGCCCTCCTGGCCCTGTACGCCGTCGCGTGGCAGTACGTGCGCGCCGCCACGCTGCGCTCTGTGCTGAACCGGGTGGAGGTGGGCGGCGTGGTCCGCACCGGCGCGACCTTCAGCCCGTGGCGGCTGGTGTGGATCGGCGTGTCGAACGCGCTGGTGCAGGCGCTCACGCTGGGCCTCGCCACGCCCTGGGCGGCCGTGCGCCGCGCCCGCTACGTCGTGCAGGGGGTACAGGTCCGCGCCATCGCCAGCCTGGACGACTTCGCCGCCGACGCCGCCCCGTCGGAGAGCGCGCTGGGAGAGGCCGCCACCGAACTGCTCGACATCAACCTCGGCTTCTGATGCCCCTGCCCGGCCTGTCCCGCCCCGACCCCCGAGGTGCCCTGTGACGCTGCCTGCCCCTGACCCCCTCTCGCTGTCCGGTGTGTTCTTCGACGGACGGACCAGCCGCGACCGCGCCGCCACCCTGACCGTGTCCGCAGGCGAGGCGCAGTTGCGGGTGGACGGCGGGCTGGAAACCCGCTGGGCCGTCACGCAGCTCCGTATCGACCCGCCCGTGCCCGGCGTGCGGCGCGTCCTGAAGTTTCCCGACGGCTCGCGCTTCGAGACGGCGGACGACGCCAGCGTGACGGCGCTGGAAGCCCGCACGGGCCGCAACCGCGCGCTGGGCCAGGTGCGCCGCCTGGAAACCCGCTGGTGGACCGCCCTGGGTGCGCTGGCCCTGACCCTGGCCCTGGCCTGGGGCTTCGTGGCGTACGGGATTCCGGCGCTGGCCCGGGGGGCCGCAAAGGCCACCCCGCGCAGCGTCCTGGCCACCTTCGACCGGGAAACGGTCCAGTTTCTGGAAGACGGCGGTTATCTCGGTTCCAGCCGGCTCAGCGCCGCGCGTCAGGCACAGCTCCAGACCGAGTTCCGGCGCGTGACGGCCTGGGCAGGCGGCGGCTATCCCTACCGCCTGCTGCTGCGGGACGGCGCACCGGAGGACGCGCCCTTTCAACTGGGGGCCAACGCCTTTGCCCTGCCCAACGGCACGGTCGTGATGACTGACCAACTGGTGGCCCTGGCGCGCAGTGACCGCGAACTGCTGGGCGTCCTGGCGCACGAAACGGGGCATGTCACGCACCGGCACGGGCTGGCTGGGGTGTACCAGGGCCTGGGGCTGACGCTGCTCTCGGTGGCCGTGACGGGTGACCTGATCAGCGCCGGAACCTTTGCCGCCGCCGTGCCCGCCGCCCTGCTGCGTAACGGCTACTCCAGGGCCGCCGAGACGCAGGCCGACGAGGGCGCGGGCCGTTACCTGATGGGGACATACGGCACGACCCGGCCCCTGCGCGACATTCTCGCCCGGCTGGACCGGGAGGACCGGAACGCCGACGAAAGCAGCGTGCGGGGCGGCAGCCGCACCGAGGACCTGCTCCAGACGCATCCCGGTACCGCCCAGCGCCTGCGGCACCTGCGGGACATCGAGGCGCGGGGGCGCTGAATCAGACGGATTCCGTCTGATTCCTTTCCTTCCGGAACAGTGCCGGAAGTCAATCCAGCTCCCGGAACCCGTCTGTTCTCCTTCTCGCGTCGTCGCGAACAGACGCCCATGAGGACGCTGCTCCTCCCGCTCGGGTGGAATCACGCCGTCAACGATTCAGTCGGCGTTCGTCTTACACCCGCCCGCCCCGGCTGCTCCCCCGCGTGACGCCCCCCGCGATCAGGTGGGTGGCCCGCAGGGCTTCGGGAATGCGGCCCGTCACCGTGAGGGCGGCGAGGGCCGTTTCCGCCTCTCCCAGGCTCAGGCCCACGCGCTGCACCCAGACGCCCCGGCAAGGTTCCATCGGCCCCAGCGCCGCGATCAACCACCACTTCCTGGCCCCGCCCGGCACCCGGGTCAGGAGGGCCGCGCGGATGCGTTCAAAGTCCGGTGGGCGGCGGGCCACGATCAGGACGGGCAGGCCGGTGAGCGCACCCAGGGCAGGCGCGTCCACCACGTTGAAGCCCGCGAGCGCCACCCCCTGAAGCAGAATCAGGTGCAGGTGTTCCCGCGCGCCGCTCTCCCCCACCAGCCGGGCGAGTTCCGGCGTGCTGTTGCGCCCGTCGCGCCGCACCCGCCCGCTGACCACCGCGTGCAGGGTGGTGCGCGCATAGACGGTGCCGAACACCCGCACATTGCCCCGGTCCTCGCGGGCGAAGGGCGCGTCGTCGAAGCCGATGGCGTGGGAGAAGGGGCCGGAGACGCTCAGCCTGTCCCCTCCAGCGCCCCCTCGATCTCGGTCAGCAGGTCCCCGATGTCCTCGATGCCGACCGAGAGGCGCAGCAGATTCGGCGTGATGCCCAGGCGGCGGCGTTCGGCTTCGGGCAGGGCGCGGTGGCTGGTGCCCCAGGGCCACGAGAGGGTGCTGACCACGTCCGCCAGGCTGGGCGCGAGGGGAATGCGGCCAGAGAGCGCGCGGACAAAGGCCGGGGCGTCCTCGATGTCGGCGCTGAGCATGCCGCCGAAGCCCTGCGGGAACAGGTCCATTGCCAGGTGAAACTGCGGATGGTCGGACAGGCCGGGATGGTACACCGCCCGCACGCGCGGATGGTTGGCCAGCACGTCCGCGACCGCCTGCGCGTTGCCGCTGTGGGCACGCATCCGCAGACCGAGCGTCTTGAGGCCCTGGAGGGTCATCCAGGCGTCGAAGGCGCTCATGGTGCCGCCCAGGCGGGTCAGCCGGGTGCGGGCAGAGGCGATCAGGTCGGCGCGTCCACAGGCCACGCCACCGAACGCGTTGGAATGCCCACTGAGGTACTTGCTGACCGAATGCGTCACGAGGTCGGCCCCGTGCAGCGCGGGCCGGAACACGGCGGGGCTGGCGAAGGTGTTGTCCACGCTCAGCAGTGCGCCGCGCGCGTGGGCCAGGTCCGCCAGCCGGGGCACGTCCGGCACCGTCATCAGCGGGTTGGTCAGGCTCTCGGCGTGCAGCACACGTGTGGCGGGCCGGAAGGCGGCTTCCACGGCCTCCAGGTCGCAGGCGTCCACGAAGGTCGTCTCAATCCCCAGGCGCGGGAACTCCTCCGCCAGCAGGGCGTAGGTCACGCCGTAGACGCGGGCATCCGCGACGATGTGGTCCCCGGCCTTCAGCACGCCCAGCAGCGCGGCGCTGATGGCGGCCATCCCGCTTCCGGCCACCAACGCCGCCTCGGTGCCCTCCAGCACGGCGAGGGCGCGCTCCAGCGTTCCCGCGTTCGGTGTGCCGTTGCGGTAGTAGAAGCTGCTCGGCTCCTCGCCGCTCATGGACCGTTCCAGGGCGTCCAGGTCGGGAAAGGCGTACACGGTGGACTGGTAGATGGGCTGGACGAGGGGCACGCTGGCGTTCGGGCGGGCCTCCTCCCCGGCGCGGGCGGCGAGGGTGGTCAGGTCGTAGTCGGGTATGGACATGTTATTCACCGCTTATCCATTCGTCCTGCTGAGGATCATAAAAAGCAAGACGTGGGGAGTCTGCAAGCTCCATGATCTCCATACGAAGATCAAAGAGAATATCGTTCAGCCTTTCCCAATATGAGGCTGAGAAAGCAATTTCTGTGTCGTAAACGTGAACCCGAACGGGCTGACCTTTAAAAGCCTTCTCGTACTCACGCACTCCATGCCGCTCATGAGCAAGCTGGTAGCCATACTTTTCCAGCCTCATTAGTAGGCGCTCCCTAGCAGCAGATTCAAGCAGAACATTTTCCACATCCTCCCAATCACCCCCAGCTTTGATGGCTTGCATCGCCTCAATCGGAGAGATATATAACGTGTAACTCATTTCACTCCCCCCCCGCCCACAACCCCTGCCGTTTCAAGGCCGCCACCAGCCCCGGCTCGCGCTTCTCCATGCTGCCGCTTGGCGCGAAGTACGCCCGCAGCAGCCGGACCCAGTCGCCGGGCTTGTCCCCGCGTGCGGCGATGGGGTTCATGACCTCTATGGCGTAGCGTAATTCCTCCTCCGTCCCGTCGCGGTAACGGTCCTCATGGACGACCAGGGGCCGGGGCACACGCGGGCGGAGTAGCGGTTGCTCGGCGGGCGTGCCAATGGTGAGGGCCGCGAAGGGCAGCACCCCGGCGGGCAGCTCCAGCACGTCCAGAATGCCTTCCAGCCCGTTGAGCACGCCGCCGATCCAGCAGCCCTGATACCCCAGCATCTCGGCGGCGGTCAGGAGGTTCTGCCCGGCCAGCACGGCATCCCCGATGCCGAAATGCACGGCGATGGCGGGCCAGTGGCCGACCCCCTGCCCCGCGACCTCCAGCACCCGCCCCACCCGCCGCACGTCCAGGCAGACCACGAAGGCTTCGGAGGCCGTGGCAATGTGTGCGTTGGTGGTGAGTTCGGCCAGGCGGGCGCGGACTTCCGGGCTGACCAGCCGGATAAGCGAGTAAAGCTGCGCGGTCGCGTCGGTGGGGGCGCGCTGGGCAGCGTAGAGCATGGCGTCCAGATGCTCGGCGGGCAGCGGCAAGGGCGTGCCGTCCTCCCGCGTGACGTAGTGGCGGACGGTGCGGTGGGCGTCGTAAAAGGCCCGCACTTCCCCGGGCGTTCGGGCAGTCATGCGGGGCAGGATACGCCGCTCAGCCCCCGGCTTCCGCCGGCACGGGTGGCGGCACCACCAACGCACTCAGCGCCACGCCGCCCAGCCCCGCCATCACCGCCACGCCCAGCCACAGCTCCAGGCTGAGGTTACTGAGATGCAGCAGTGTCAGGCCGCCCAGGTACGGCCCCCACACGGCCAGCGGCAGCAGAAAGGCAAAGGCCCGCAGCGCCCAGGGCCGGGCGGGCGACGGGTCCAGCACCAGCAGCAGGGCGTCCACCACCAGCCCGGCCGCCACCATCAGCAGCGGCACCCGCCATTCGCCCGGCACCAGCATCAGCGTCATCAGGACCGTATTCAGGCCGTACATGACCGTAACGGCCCCGAACGGCAGGCGGAAGCGTCGCAGGAGCAGCAGCACGGGCGCGGCCAGAATCAGCGCGGTCAGCAGGATGCCACCCAGTTCGCCGCGCGTCTGCACGAAGCCGAGGCCCTGCGGAGCCAGCAGCAAGCCCCACAGGTACATGTGCATAAAGGCCACGAAACTCAGCAGCGAGGTGGCCGCCAGCACGGCGGTCCAGGCCACCCCCGCCGGGGCCGCGCGGGGCGTCGGTGCGCGCCAGGCACTTACCAGCGGTGCGGACAGAAGGCACATCGCTCCCGCGAACAGCAGCAGGTGGGTGGGTGACAGCAGGGCCTCGATGCCCACCTCGATGCCGAACACCGTATGCCAGGTCAGGTCGCCCAGCCCACCCAGCAGGAAAATCGGCACCCCTAGCGCCGCGAGGTGGTAGCCCTCCGGGAAGGCCGCGAAGCCCCGCCGCCCGGCCAGCCAGCCCCGCACGGCCAGCCACAGCACCCAGGCCGCCACCGCCAGGAACCCCGAGTAGAACAGCGCGTGCCAGGGCGTGAAAAACGTCTCCAGGCTTTCCCCGAAGCGGTTGTGCGCCCACCCGTCCACGAAGATGCCCGCCGTGAGCCACCACCCGAGGGTGATGGTGACGAGGTTCTGGGCGGGTGTGGCGCGCGGGGACGCCTCCGGTGCGGGCGCGGAGGTGGAGGGCGCGGTAGTCATGGGTCAGTGTACGTGGGGGGAGATCGGGGGCCAGCGAAAAGGGCCGGCCATTCCCCGTCCCTCTCGCCTACTTCCCCACGTACTGCACCCGCCAGATGCGCCCCTCGCCGTCATCGGTCAGCAGCAGCGCACCGTCCTGCGCCACCACGAGGTCCACGGGGCGGCCCAGCGTCCGCTGCCCGCTCAGGAAACCGGTCAGAAAGTCGGTGACCTGGCCTGTCTGGGGATTGACCTGCACCACCTTGTAGCCGCTCTTGGTGCTGCGGTTCCACGAGCCGTGCAGCGCGGCGAACATCTGGCCCCGGTAGGCGGCGGGGAAAGTCTTGCCGTCGTAGAAGGCCAGCCCCAGCGGCGCACTGTGCGCGGTGGTCAGGGCAAAGGCGGGGGTGGCGTCCTGGCAGGTGGCGGCGCTCTTCTTCCCGAAATCCTTGTCCCAGACCTGCGGCTGCCCGGCCTCGGTGGTGTAGCAGTAGGGCCAGCCGTAAAAGCCGCCTGCCCGGAGCTTGTAGAAGCCTTCGGGCGGAATGTTGTCGCCCAGCAGGTCGCGCCCGTTGTTGGTGGCGTAGAGGGTGCCGCCGAACCACTCCAGACCCACCGGATTGCGCAGACCGGTGGCGTAGGGCTTGCCGTTCGAGCCATCTGCGTCATAGACCCACACCGAAGCACGGTGGCTGTTGCTCTCCTCGCAGACATTGCACGAGGAGCCGGTCGCCACGTACATTTTTCCGTCGGGGCCGAATGTCACCGTGCGCGTCCAGTGTCCGCCCCCTGCGGGCAGGCTGAGGAGCTTCTGGGGCGCGCCGCCCGCCTTCGTCTGCCCCGCCTTGTAGGCAAAACGCACCACGCCGTCCGTGTTCGCCACGTACAGGAAACCGCCCTGAAAGGCCAGGCCGTGTGGGCGGTTCAGGCCCGAGGCAAAGACCGTCTTGCCGTCGGCGACGCCGTTGCCATCCTGGTCAGGCAGCACCGTGACGGTCCCGGCCTGCGGGTCGCTCACGAACACGTCCCCGTTCGGCGCGACCGCCATGAAGCGCGGCTGCTTGAAGCCCTCCGCGAACACGGACACCTTGAAGCCGTCCGGGGCTTTCAGGTCGGGGGCCTGCGCCCCAGCCAGCCCCGCGAGGGCCAGAGCGCCGGCCACCACCAGCATCCTTTTTTGCATGGGTTCAGAAGACCACGGGGGCGTGAGAAGGCGCGGGGAGGCGGGTAAAGGCGGTCAGGAACGCACGAACAGGGCCGCCAGGAATTGAAACGCGACGGCAACCACCACCACGAGCAACACGCCCTGCATAAAGGTCAACCCGACGCCCGCAATGCTCCGTGCCCGCTGGGGATACGTGTCACGGAACCAGAAGAAGGCAACGATATACATGACCAGTAGCACCGGGAAAAACAGCGTCAGGATCAGCAGAATGAACCGCTGCCCGGAGGTGAGCGGGGCGTCAGAGGGCGGGAACATGCCCCAGTGTAAGAGCAACGTTCCCCTGGAGAGGCCTCGCCTCCAGCCCGGCACGACAAGCCGGGATCGGGAGCGCGGAACCTGTTGCCCTGAACGAAGTGAAGGGCCTCCCGCCGCCCACAGCCCATGCTTTCAGGGCGCGTCCGTCGTCAGATAGTCAAACCGCGCCCCCAGTTCCTCCAGATGACGGAAAAAGTGCGGGTAGCTCTTGCGGATGTGGTGCGCCCCGGTGATCCGCACGGGCGCGTCGGCTTTTAATCCCAGCAGCGTCAGCAGCATGATCATGCGGTGGTCGCCGTGCCCGTCGGCGGTGACGCCCCCGGCGATGCGTTCGGTGCCCGTGACACTGAGGCTGTCTGCCGTCTCGCCCGCCCTCAGGCCCAGGCGTTCCAGTTCGCGGCGGGTGTCGCTGATGCGGTCGCATTCCTTGAGGCGCAGCGTCGCCACGTTCTCCCAGGTGGTCGTGCCGCCGGCAAAAGCGGCGGCGGCCGTCAGCGCCTGCACCGCGTCCGTGAAGCTGTCGCCGTCGCGGGTTACGGCGTGGAGGGGCCGCCCGCCGCGCACCGTCACCCGGTCCCCCTGGCGCACCAGGTCTGCGCCCATCCCGCGCAGCACGGCCAGCGCCTCGCGTTCGCCCTGGAGGTCGCCTTCGCGCAGGTTCGTCACCGTCACCTCGCCGGGGAGGAGGGCCGCCGCCGCCAGAAGCGCCGCGCTCCCCGGATAGTCCCCCGGTACCAGCACGCGGCCCGCCCGGTACGCCTGCCCGCCCGGAATGCTGATCCGGGCGAGGTCGGCACTGGCGCTGGCCTGAATGCCGAACGCGGCGAGCGTGGCGAGCGTCTGCCGCAGCGGCGCGTGACTCTTGATCTCGCCCGTGAGGTGCAGGTCCAGCCCTTCCGGCAACAGCGGCGCGAGGAACATCAGGGCGCTGGCGTACTGGCTGGACCGCTGGGCCGACACCTCCACCCGCCCGCCGCGCACCGGGCCGCTGATGGCAATGGGGAGCCGCCCGCCCTCGCTGCCCACCCGCGCCCCGAGCCGCGCCAGCGCTTCCAGCAGGTCCCCCTGGGGCCGCCTGCCCAGCGAATCCGGGTAATCGGTGACGAAGGTGGTCCCGGTCGTCAGCGCCGCCACGCCCATCAGGAAGCGGGCGACGGCCCCCGCGTTTCCCGGATTCAGCGTCACGCCCGCCGCTGGACGCGCCCCGAACCCGCGCACCACCACGTCCTCTCCTGCGGAGCTTTGCAAGTCCCCCACGCGCTCCACACCGGCACCCCACTCCCGCAAAGAGCGGATCAAGGCTCCTGCATCCTCGCTGGTCGCGGCCCCCACCACGCGCGTTTCGCCCTCGGCCAGGGCCGCCGCGAGCAGGTAGCGGGTGGTGTAGTTCTTGCTGGGCTGCGCGCGCAGTTCGCCCCGCAGTCGGGGGGCCGGATGAACCAGGACATCGAAACGCTCGGGCAGGCCGTCGGTCATGGGGGGCAGGCTAGCGCGGGGCCGCGCTCCACCGGCAAAAGGGTCGAGACAAGGGAGTGAAGGCCCCCCGGCCCCACCCGGCACCCTCGGATCAGGGGCCGACGCAGATCAGGGGCCGACGCGAAACGCCCGGTTCCCCTCCAGCGTCACGGTCGCGGTCGCCTGCCCGCCTGCAGCCTTCACCACGCAACTCTGGACGGTCGCGGGCGGCGGACGCTTGAGGAGGTCGGCGCAGGGGGTTTCAGCGTCCGGGGAGAGGCCCACACGCTGCGCGGCCTGCACCGCCTCCCGGCCATACTCGCGGGCTGCCCGGCCCTGCCAGGAGAAGACCGCGACGAGAATCATGACGCCCGCCACGAAGGCCAGCAGGATCAGCAGGAACGTCCGCATACGCCCGGCAGGCTAGCGCACCGCCCCGGCCACGCCCCCACCCCGGCAAAGGGGGCGGGCCGCGCCCTGGAGGAGGGAGGGAGGCGCGGCCCGCGGGGGCGAGCGGGAACCAAAGAGCCGCTCGGTTGCCATGCTGCGGCGCGAACCTGACGCGGGCATGACCGGGGCACCGGGCACCCGCGCGTTACACTGCTCGGGATGAGCAAGGTCATGATTATCGGCGCGGGTGGCGTGGGCAACGTCGTCGCCAAGAAGTGTGCCCAGAACGACAGCGTGTTCACGGAAGTGCTGCTCGCCAGCCGCACGGTCAGCAAGTGCGACAAGATCGTCCAGGAAATCCGCGAACATCTCCCCGGGAGCCGCACGGTCTTTACGACCGCCGCCGTGGACGCCGACAACGTGCCGGAACTGGCGGCCATGATCCGCGAGTTCGGCCCGGAACTGGTCATTAATGTGGCGCTGCCGTACCAGGACCTCACGATCATGGACGCCTGCCTGGAGACGGGCGTGCATTACCTGGACACCGCCAACTACGAGCCGCGCGACGTGGCCAAGTTCGAGTATTCCTGGCAGTGGGCCTACCGGGGGCGCTTCGAGCAGGCGGGCCTGATGGCGCTCCTCGGCTGCGGCTTCGACCCCGGCGCAACCAACGTATTCACGGCGCACCACGCCAAGCACCACTTCCAGGCCATCGAGTATCTGGACATCGTGGACTGCAACAACGGCAGCCACGGCAAGGCGTTCGCCACCAACTTCAACCCCGAGATCAACATCCGCGAGATCACCGCCAACGGGCGCTACTGGGAAAACGGGGCGTGGGTCGAAACCGCGCCGCTGGAAATCAGCCAGGACATCTACTATCCGAAGGTCGCCACCCGCAAAAGCTTCGTGCTGTACCACGAGGAACTCGAATCGCTGGTGGTGAACTTCCCGACCATCAAGCGTGCCCGCTTCTGGATGACCTTCGGCGAGCAGTACATCAAGCACCTGAACGTGCTGGAAGGCATCGGCATGACCAGCATCGAGCCGATCGACTTCCGGGGCCAGAAGATCGCGCCCATCGAGTTCCTGAAAGCCGTGCTGCCCGCCCCCGAGAGCCTCGCCGCGAACTACACCGGGCAGACCTGCATCGGCGTGCAGGCCCGGGGCACCGGCAAGGACGGACAGCCGAACGTGCATTTCGTCTACAACGTCACCGACCACGCCGAGACGTTCAGGGAAGTGCAGGCGCAGGGCATCAGCTACACGACCGGCGTGCCCGCCATGATCGGCGCGATGCTGATGCTTCAGGGAACGTGGATGAAACCCGGCGTCTACAACGTCGAGGAATTCGACCCCGATCCCTTTATCGCCGCAATGAACGAATGGGGCCTGCCGGTGGACGAACTGGCCGGCATCGAACTCGTCAAGGACTGAGCACAAGTAGAAGGAGGCGGCCCCTTGCAGATGGGGCCGCCTCTCTTTTTCTCGTTTCTTTTCCTGATTTCTTTTACTGAAGGTGCCCCAGCGCCTCCCCGATGTAGCTCCACATCGCCTGCATCTCGGGCGTCATGTTCGCCCGGTACGACTCGTTCAGGGTCCCGCCGATGTCCGCGCGGCCCCCGGTGAACTCGGCGACCAACCCCCGCCAGCGGCGGGCGAGGTCGAGAACACGCGGGTCAGAGGCGGGCGTCCCCGCTGCCATCTCGCGCAGCACCTCCGCCATCAGGCGGGGCCACTCGGCCTCGACCTCCTGGATTCGGGCTTCACCCACCTCCGCCCTGCGCCCTTCCAGGTACTTCATCTGCTCGTCGTCGAACCTGGGCTGTTCCCCGACGCGGCGGGCCGTGTCCAGCATCCTCTCTACCTTCTCGCTCATCCCGATCACCTCCGTGAGGTCCGACCAGCTCGCCCCGGCCAGGTCCAGCCGCCTCAGGCGCTCCAGCAACGCACGCTGCCGCGCCAGCCCCTCTTCCAGCACCCGGATATGCTGCGCGATCACCCGCTGGGGATCATGGCCGGGGTCTTGCAGGACGGCCCGGATCTGCCCCAGCGGCAGGCCGATGGCCTTGAGGCTCTGAATCTGCTGCAAGGTCCGCAGGTCGGTTTCGGAGTACAGGCGATGCTCGGCTTCGGTCCGCCCACTCGGCGTCAGCAGCCCGATCTGGTCGTAGTGGCGCAGCGTCCTGACGGTCAGTCCGGTGCGCCGGGCGAGTTCGCCGATCCTGAGTTTCATGCCTGTCCTCCTGCCCCCACCTTAGAACCGGACGTTACGTCAGGATCAAGCCCCCTGCCGTCCCGGTCCCCCCTTGCTACCCTGCACGGATGACCAAGGCAGGCAAACTGAGCAGCGTGACCCTCAAGCCGGGGGCGGTGCGGCGCATCGCGGGCCGCTATCCGTTCGGGCACACGGGGGACATTCAGGACGCGGACGCGGGGATCACGCCGGGCGACGTGGTGGAGGTCCGCACGCCGGACGGCCCCGGGATCGGGCGCGGGTACTTCAACCCCCAGGGTGCGACGCCGCTGCGGATGCTGACCTGGGGGCGGGAGGACATTGACCTGAAGTTCTACCGCGCGCGGGTGCGTTCGGCGCTGGCCCGGCGCGAGGGCCGCATCACCGGGACGGACGCCCTGCGCGTGCTGCACGCCGAGGCGGACGGGATGCCCGGCGTGGTCGCGGACCGCTTCGGGGACGTGCTGAGCGTGCAGTTCAGGAATGCGGGCGTGGAGCGCCACCGCGACCTGATCGTGCGGGCGCTGCGCGAGGAGACGGGCGCGGCCTCCGCCTTCGAGCGCAGCGACACGGGCGAGCGCCGCCGCGAGGGACTGGCGTTGCGGACGGGCGTGCTGTGGGGCGACGTGCCTGAGCGCGTGACCTTTTTCGAGGACGACCTGAACCTGCATTTTGCGCCGATGGACGCGCAGAAGACCGGCTTCTTTCTGGACCAGCGCGACAACCGCCGCCTGATGCGCTCGCTGGTCCAGCCGGGCGAGGGCTTTCTGGACGTGTACTCCTACACGGGCGGCTTCAGCCTGCACGCGGCCCGCGCGGGGGCCAAGCCCGTGGCGCTGGACAAGGACCAGGTCGCGCTGGGGGTGCTGGAGCGCGAGGCACGCGAGAACGGCGTCAGCGTGGGCGTGCGCTGGGGCGACGCGCTGGAGACGCTGACGGCCCTGGAACGCGAGAAGCGCGTGTTCGGCGCGGCGGTCCTCGATCCGCCCACTCTCGCCAAGCGCAAGGACGATGTGCCGCGTGCCAAGCGCATCTTCACCGATGGGGCCACGCGCGCGCTGCGAATGCTGAAGCCGGGCGGGCACCTGCTGATCAGCACCTGCGCGCACTACATCCGGGTGGACGACCTGCTGGACGCGGCGCGGGTGGCCGCCGGCGAGGCGAACTGCGGCGCGGAGGTCGTGGCCGTCACCTACCAGCCCGCCGACCACCCCCACCTGCTGAGCGTGCCCGAGAGCCTCTACCTCAAGAGCATCCTCCTGCGCAAGGAGGCGTGACGGGAGGGGGACGCACCCACCTCCCCCTCTCCCCTGAGCTTCAGTCCACGCCCTCCACCTCGACCGAGACGGCCTCCAGCCCCGCCAGATCGAGGAGGGTCACCGCCTGGGGCGTGACGGTCAGGACGCCCTGCGCCTCCAGCTTCTTGAGGACGCGCGAGACGGTTTCGCGGCTGCTGCTGGTGCGGGCCATGATGTCCGCCGTGCCGAGGGGCAGGACTTCCGGCTGGGGCACGCCCGCCGCCGCGCGCTGACGGTACAGGTTGGCGAAGACGTGTGAGAGCGCTGCCTCGGTGTTCAGGCCGAAGGCGATCAGTTCGTCGTTCAGGAAAGTGACGCGCCGGGCCAGCATCTCCGCGAGGTTCCACAGGACGCGCGGGTGGCGGCGCAGGATCAGCTCGAAGTGTTCGCGGTGCAGCATCAGCGTGCGGACCTCGGTCAGGGCGCGCACGGACGCGCTGCGCTCCTGGCGGGCCAGCACGGCGGTTTCGCCCACCACACCCGGCGCGTAGATGTCGCCCAGCACGCGCTCGCGGCTGCCCAGGCTCACACGGCTGACGCGCACCACGCCCGCCGCGATCAGGTGCAGGGCCTCGCCCTCGGCGTCCTGCTCGACCACTAGGTCAGCGGGCCGGAAGGTGCGCTCGGTAACCACCCCCAGCGCCTCGCGCACAGCGTCCTCGGGGACGTTCTGGAAAAGGGGGGAGCGCTTCAGATCATCCAGGCGGGCCATCGCGCGCCATCCTAGAGCATTTGTCCGAATTACACCGTTGGAGGGAAAGCGCCTCCAACGGTTCCATTCTCCCAAACGCTCTCCCTCTTGCACTCGCTCCGCTCGGTCAAAAAGAAGGTCTCTTTTTGACAAATGCTCTAGCGTCAGGGCAGGCGGCTGCCCAGGCCCGACGACACGTTGGGCCGCCGGCGCCCGCTGCGCTACAGTGCCCCGCGTGACGACTCCGGCCCCCGCCCTTGAGACCCACGATCTGCGCCATGGGTTCGGAAGCATGACGGTCCTGCACGGCGTCTCTCTGGCGGTGGGCGCGGGCGAGGTGGTCGCCGTGACCGGCCCCAGCGGCAGCGGCAAAAGCACCCTTTTGCACCTGCTGGGCGGCCTCGACACGCCGCAGCAGGGCGAGGTGTGGTGGGCGGGCGAGCGCGTGGACACGCTGGGGACCCAGGCGCGGGCGGTGCGCCGGGCGGGCCGGGTCGGGCTGGTCTTCCAGCACCACTACCTGCTCGAAGACCTGACGGTGCTGCAAAACGTGCTGGTTCCCGCCCTGCTGACCGGCCAGGACGGCACCGGGCGGGCGCTCGAATTGCTTGCGCGCGTGGGGCTGACCGGACGAGAGGGAGCGCTGCCCGGCGTCCTCAGCGGCGGCGAACGTCAGCGGGTGGCCGTCGCCCGCGCGCTGGCGACCCGGCCCGCCGTGGTGCTGGCCGACGAACCCACCGGCAGCCTCGACCGGGCGAACGCGGAGGTGATTGCCCGGCTGCTCCTCGATCTGGCGCGGGGGGAGGGGGCGGGCGTGCTGCTCGTCACCCACGACGAGCGGCTCGCGGCTCTGGCCGACCGGGCGCTGCACCTGCTCGACGGGCGGATCGTGGACGGGGAGACGGTGCAGCGGGAACCCGCGCGGCCCGCGCACTGACCTGCGCCCCGACCTGCGCACTGGCGCGGGCAGGCTCCCCGGCCGTCCTTTACCACCCCGCCCGCGCGTACACGTCGGGCAGCGTGGGCGTCAGGCCGAACTCGTGGGCGGCGCGCTGCGGCCAGTGGGGGTCGCGCAGGAACGCGCGGGCGAGGGCAATCAGGTCGGCGGCCCCTTCCTCCAGCACCTGCTCGGCCTGGGCGGGGGTGTCGATCATGCCGACGGCCATCACGTGCAAGTCGGGCACCTCCGCCTTCACGCGGGCCGCGAAGGGCACCTGATACAGCGGCCCGGCGGTGATCTGTTGCAGGGGCGTCAGGCCGCCGCTGCTCACGTCCAGCACGTCCACGCCCTCGAAGCGCAGCAGGCCCGCGAGCTGGACGGTCTGGTCGGCGTCCCAGCCCCCTGCGGCCCAGTCGGTCGCGCTGACCCGCACGAAGAGGGGCAGGTGCGTGGGCCACACCGCTCGCACGGCGCGCACGACCTCCAGCAGGAAGCGCACGCGGTTCTCGAAGGTGCCGCCGTATTCGTCGGTGCGCGCATTGGCCAGCGGCGAGAGGAACTGGTGCAGCAGGTAGCCGTGCGCCGCGTGAATCTCGGCGGCGTCGAAGCCCGCCATCTGTGCCCGCCGCGCCGCCGCCGCGAAATCGGAGGTCACCCGCCGGATCTCGTCCACCGTCATGGCGACCGGTTGCGGATAGAAGGCGTTGTAAGCCTCGTCACTGGGGCCGATCACCTGCCAGCCGCCCGCCTCGGGGGGCACCATGCCCCGCCCGCGCCAGGGCGCAGAGGTGCTGGCCTTGCGCCCCGCATGCGCGAGCTGCACGCCGATCAATCCGCCGGAGCGGTGAACGAAATCGGTGACATGCCCCAGCGGCACGATCTGCTCGTCGGTCCACAGGCCCAGGTCTTCGGGGCTGATGCGGCCCTCGGGCGAGACGGCGGTCGCCTCGGTAAAGATCAGGCCCGCACCGCCCAGCGCGAACTGGCCTAGGTGCGTGAGGTGAAAATCGTTCGCCACGCCGTTTTGCGCGCTGTACATGCACATCGGCGACACGACCGCGCGATTGGGCAGGGTCAGGCTGCGCAGTTTCAGCGGCGTGAACAGGAGCGGCGTGGGCAGGCTGTCGGAGGTCGCGGCGGGCTGCGTCATGCGCCGAATGTAGCCGCAGGCCGGGAAGCTGCGCCAGATGGCGCACGCTTCATGCAACGTGGGCGGAGCATGCTGGCTCCCATGCGCTTCACCTCCAGCCTGGACGGCCTCGGCCCCACGCAGCTCCAGGGCTTCTTCGAGGGCTGGCCCGACCCGCCCACGCCGGAAACACTCCACCGCCTGCTGGCCGGGTCGTACCGCGTTTCTCTCGCGGTGGACGGGGAAGGGCAGGTGGTGGGCTTTGCCCAGGCGATCAGCGACGGCGTCACGGCCTTTGTCCCGCTGCTGGAGGTCCAGGCGACGCGCCGGGGGCAGGGCCTCGGCTCGGCGCTGATGCGGCATCTGCTGGCTCAGCCCGAACACCTCTACGCGGTGGACCTGAGCGGCGACGACGGACTGGTGCCCTTTTATGAGCGCCTGGGTTTCAGCGGGGAACCACGATGTTCCAGCGGAACTCTGCCCGGCAAAGCGGGGAACCCCCGCCCCCTCCCTGACCTCAGCGCCGCCGCGCCAGCCACGCTGCCCGCCGCGCCCCGGCCTGGGCCTGCGCCTCCTGCCAGAAGGCACGCTCCAGGGCAACCAGCTCGGAGGCGGTGGGAGACGGGGCAGCGGGCGTGCGGTAGTCGGTCTCCTCCAGGCGGGCCAACAGCGAGGGCAGCGGGCCGCCCGACCCGGCGGCCTCCAGCGCGGTGGCCTCGGAGGCATGCGAAGCCGCACCCACCAGCTCGCCGTACAGGCGCGAGAGGCGTTGCAGGTCGGTCACGCTCGCCGCGTAGACCCAGGGGCCGGACTCGCCCAGCAGGGCGAGAAAGCCGGTCCATTCCGAGTGCAGCACGGCGCCCGGCAGCGCGCGGGCCGGCGTGTCCAGGGGCAGCCAGGGCCGCGCGGCGAGCAGGTCGGGGGCCAGCCAGCGCTCGGACGCCAGCTCGGCCCCGACCCGCGCCGCGTCCGAGGGCGAGGCCACGTCGCGCAGTTCGGCCAGGTGGGTCAGCCGGGCACGGGCGGCGGGCGTCAGGTTCAGCGAGCGCGGGCGCGGCTGCCCCAGCGCCGCCCACTGCGCCCACAGGTCACCGGACATCAGCTGCTCGCACTCGTGTAGCTCGCCACCGCCTTCAGCCAGAACAGGCGCGTCAGCCCGAACAGCGCGGCGGCCACCAGCGGCGAGGCGACGGCCAGCGCGGGCGAGAGGGTCCCCGTCAGCGCCTGGGCGGGCACGGTGGTGATAAAGGCAATGGGCACGACAAAGGTCAGGAACGCGCGGACGGGCACCGGAAAGGCCGTGACCGGAAAACGCGCCGCCCCGAACACGCCGCTGAACAGCTCGGAGACGTTTTGCGTCTTCACGAACCAGAAGGCGGTCGTGGAGAGGGCCAGCCAGATGCAGTACACCATCACCAACGCCGACAGGTACAGCAGGGCGGCGGTCAGCACCCCGCCCGGCGTGACCGGCAGGTGCGAGGCGGCGGAGACGGTCAGGCCCGCCCCGATCAGCAGGTCGGTGACGCGCAGCATGTTGAGATATCGGGTACTCACGCCGAACTGCGCGTCGATGGGCTTGAGCAGCGTGAAATCCATGCTGCCCGTCCGCACGGCCTCCGCGATCTTGGTGAGATTGGGCTGCACGAACACGCTGATAAAGCCTTCCGTCAGCATGAACAGCCCCACCACCAGCAGCGCCTGATGGAAGGACCAGCCCCCCACCGCCGCCGTGCCCGGCTGCCCGAACAGCACCGCAATGCCCAGCAGCGCCACCCCCACCTCGCCCAGGCTGGCGAGAACGGCCCCGAAGAAGTTCGCCCGGTATTCCAGCTGCGCCGAGAGCGTCGCGCCCGTGAAGATGCGGATCAGGCGGAGGTAGCGGGTCATGCGCGCCCCCGGCGCAGCTGGTCGCCTGTCGCTGGTGGCTTGTGGAAAAAGAGGGACACCCGCTCCACAGGCCACGCGCTACACACCACAAGCCTCACGCTCCCACCGCTCCGTATTTCCGCAGGCCCACCCGCCACACGGCCAGCCGCACGAACCAGAAGACAAGCAGCCAGGCCCCCAGCACCAGCGCGCCGCGCCCGGCGTCGGCCAGGCTGGCCTTGCCCGCCAGCAGTTGCGCGGGGAGGCCCAGCATGTAGGGAAAGGGCGTCCAGACGGCGATGGTCTGGACCCACCCCGGATAGAAGGCGAGCGGGGCGAACAGGCCGCCCAGTGCGGCGTAGACCAGCCACACGACCTCCTGAAAACTGGTGCTCGATTCGGTCCAGAAGGCCAGCAGGCCGATGCTGTATTCCCACAGGAAGCGGGCGGAAAAGCCCAGCACGACCAGCCCGAAGGCGGCGAGGTACGCGCGGGGGTCGCGCGTGAAGCTCGCGCCGGAAAGCCAGGCGAAGACGGCGACCAGCACCAGCATGACGGGAAAGCGCACCACCCGCTCGGCGGCGTGGCCCGCGTAGTGCTGCCACATCGGGTCCAGGGGCCGCAGCAGCTTGGGCGAGAGGGCGCCCTGCCGCACCTCGAAGTCGAGTTCCCAGGCCACCCACACGACCAGCAGTTGCCCCACCGCCCAGGTGCCCAGGAAGTAGGTGGCGAACTCGGCGGGCGTGTAGCCGCGAATCTGCCCGCCCGGTGCGGCGGCGGCCTGCGCCATCCACACCAGCATCATCACCAGCGACAGCGTGCCCGACAGCATCCAGATGATGCTCTCTGCGCGGTACTCGGTGGTCAGGGCGAACTGGGTGGAGAAGAGAACGCGGGCTTTGCGCCAGATGGCGGTCATGGCCCACCCCCCGTGCGGAGCTTGTGGCTTGTCGCTCGTGGCCTGTAGAAAAAGGTCTTGTAGTAGAAAAAGGTCTTGTAGAAAAAGAGGGACACCTGCTCTATGAGCCACACGCTCCACGCCACAGCCCTACACACGCTCTGCCTCCCGCCCCCCGAACAGTTCCGCCATCACCGTCTCGATGGGCGGGTCCTCCACCGTCAGGTCAGCCACGTCGAGGTCGGCGAGGAGCCGGGCGGCCCTGGCGCTCACCTCGGCACGCGGGACGGTGAGTTCGGCACTGAGGCCATCGACCTTCACGTCCGAGCCGTAGCGGGCGAGGTGCGCCTCGCTGACGGACTGGCGCAGCTGCAACCGCACCCGCTTGCCGCCGCTGCCGCGCCCCGCCAGATGGGCGAGGTCGCCGTCGAAGACGAGTTGCCCGGCGTCGATCACCAGGATGCGGCGGGCCAGGGCGGTCACGTCGGCCATGTAGTGGCTCGTCAGGATGACGGTCGCGCCGTACCGCTCGTTGTAGTCGCGGATAAAGGCGCGCACGCTCTCCTGCATGTTCACGTCCAGGCCGATGGTCGGCTCGTCCAGAAAGAGAACCTGCGGGCGGTGCAGCAGCGCGGCAGCCAGTTCGCACTTCATCCGCTCGCCCAGCGAGAGCTTGCGGACCTGCTTTTTCAGGATGCCCGCGAGGCCCAGCACCTCGGTGAACTCGCGCATGGTGGCGTGGTACTGCGCGTCACTGATCTCGTAGATCGCCTGGTTGACCAGAAAGGAGTCGAGGGCGGGGAGGTCCCACAGAAGCTGCTGCTTTTGCCCCATCACCAGCGTGATGCGCCGCAGAAAATCGGCCTCGCGGCGGCGCGGCTCGAAGCCGGCCACCCGCGCCTCGCCGCCCGAGGGGTGCAGCAGGCCCGAGAGCATCTTGAGGGTGGTGGTCTTGCCCGCCCCGTTGGGTCCCAGGAAGCCCACCACCTCGCCCGGCTGGAGGTCGAAGGAGACGCCCCGGACGGCCTCCACGTCGCGGCTCTTGCGGTTCACGAAGCTCCTGAGGCTGCCCAGAAAGCCCGGCTCCTTCTCGTGGACGACGTAATGCTTGCGGAGATCACGGACATGCACGCTGGCGTCCGGGGTGCGAGTGGTCATAGCTGCCTCAGAGTACGCGGCGGGCGCGGGGCAGGAATGCGCGAAATGGCGTGCCGTCCCGGTCCGCCCGGCGCGGGACGGGATACAGTCGGCGGATGCTTCCAGGCTCCTTCCCCCTTTCCCCCCGGATGCCCGCTTGATTCCCTGGGCCTTGCTGGGCCGCGCGCCCATTCCCGGCACCGAACAGGCGCTGTGCCTGTACCGCCGGGGCGACCTGCCCGAGTTCTCCATTCAGATTTCGGGCTATGTCAGCGAGCTGATGAACAGCCGCATGCACGCCTCGGAAGACGCGCTGGCCGAGCTTGCCTGCGCGCAGATCGCGGACCGACCGCAACCGCGCGTACTGGTCGGCGGCCTGGGCATGGGCTTCACGCTCGCGGCGGCCCTGAAGGCGCTGGGGCCGGGCGGTGTGGTCACGGTCGCGGAACTCGTGCCCGAGGTGGTGGAGTGGAACAGAGGCCCGCTGGGCGAATGCGCGGGCTATCCGCTGAACGACCCCCGCACCCGTGTCCACGTGGGCGATGTGGCCGAGCTGCTGCGGCGGGGGCAGGCTGCGTTCGACGCCGTGCTGCTGGACGTGGACAACGGCCCGGAAGGCATGACGCACCACGGGAACAACTGGCTGTACTCGCCCGCAGGCCTGGCCGCCGCGCAGCGCACGTTGCGGCCCGGCGGCGTGCTGGCGGTCTGGTCGGCCACACCGGACACCCGCTTCACTGCGCGCCTGAACCGGGCGGGCTTCCGGGTGGAGGTCCGCACCGTCCGCGCCCGGCCCGGCAAGGGCGCGCACCACACGATCTGGCTGGCGCACGCACCCGGCAAGCCCGGCGGCAAAGAGACCGGCACCGGCGGGGCCCGCCCCCGGGGAACAGGCCGGGGCGACGCCCGGTCCTGACCCGTTGAGCGCCCCGCCTGTCTCCCCTGCCATTTCGTGCGTTACGTGCCCGGCTGTTCCCCGGGCAGTCACGGCCCGGCGCGCCGGAGACAGGCTTACCCTCCGGGCATGACCCCCACCACGCTCCCGGAGAAAGGCGCGGCGACCTCATCCCCCACACCCCTGGCCCTCGCCCGGATGTTCGTGGGCGTGGCGCTGGCAGGCATCGGCGGCGGGCTGCCCGCCCACACGCGCCGGGCACTCACCGGTCGCGGCTGGATGACCGATGAGGCGTTCGCGGAAACCTTCACGCTGGCGCAGCTCACGCCGGGGCCGAATGCGGTGAACCTCGCGGCGATGGTGGGGGCGCGTTTGAGCGGGCGGGCCGGGGCGGCAGCCTCCACCCTGGGTGTGCTGACGCCCGGCCTGCTCGCCATGCTGGCCGTCAGCGTGGTGACGCTGGGGCGGCCCGGCGGCCTGCCGCCCGCGCTTCAGAGCGGGTTGCGGGGCGCGGCCTGCGCGGCGCTGGCCGTGCTGCTCACCGCCGCGCTGCCGGTCGTGCGGGTGGGGTGGAGCGTGCGGGGTGGCCCGGTGATCACGGTGCTGGCCTTCCTCGCGCTGGGCGTGCTGCGGCTGGACCTGCTGCCCGTGCTGCTGGTGCTGCTCGGGGCGGGCCTGCTGCTTCACCGTCCCACCCGCACCGCCCGGGGCGAGGCCCCATGACCGACCTGGGGGAGATGTTCCTGGCCTTCGCCCGGCTGGGCCTGATCAGCTTCGGCGGCACCAACGTCGCGGAGATCGAGCGGTCGCTGGTCTTGCAGCATGGCTGGATCGACGCGCGGACGCTCGCCAACGGGTTCGCGCTGGGGCAACTGATGCCGGGGCCGAACATGCTGGCCGTCACGCACTATGGGTACGCCGCCGCCGGACTGGGCGGGGCGCTGGCCGCCACCCTGGGCTTTTACGGGCCGACCGCCCTGCTCAGCGCCCTGGCCGCGCTCGCGTGGCAGCGGCACAGCGCGCAGCCCTGGGTCATCGCCTTCCGGAATGCCCTGCTGCCCTTCGGCGGGGGGGTGATGCTGGCGGGGGCACTGGTGCTGGCGCGGACCAGCGTCACGTCCTGGCCCGGCGTGCTGCTCGCCGTCCTTGCCTTTCTGCTGCTGTGGCGCACGCGGGTCAACAGCGCGGTGGTGGTCCTGGGTGCGGCGGCGGTGGGGGCGCTGCTGGGGCTGTAGGAACTGGGGCTGGAGGGGATGCTCTAGCATGGCGGGCGTGACGACGGACTGGCGCGAACACGCCCCCTCGCGGCGGGCGCGGCCCCCGCAGGTGCGCGGCGCGGTGGCGCGGCCCCGGCTGCTGGCGCTGCTGGCGTCGGCGCGGGTGGTGACGGTGGTGGCCCCGGCGGGCTACGGCAAGACGACCGCGCTGGCCGCCCACCTGCCCGACCTGGGCCGCGCCGCCTGGCTCACGCTGGACGTGGACGACGCCGACCCGCAGGTGCTGGCGGCGGGCCTCGCGGTGGCGGTGGCCGGCCTGCCGGGCGGGGAGGGTCCGGGGGCGCTGCTCGACGCGGGCGGGGCACCCCGGCGGGTCGCGGCGCGCGCCGCGGACGTGCTGGACGCGGCGGGCGCGCTGCTGGTGCTGGACGAGGCGCAGCACCTCGCCGGGCCGCTGACGGGGGATGTGCTCAAGGAACTGCTGGGGGGCCGGGTGGCCCTGCTGTCGCGCACGCCGCTGGACAGCCCGGCCCTCACGCGGCTGGAGGCGGGCGGCGACCTCACCCGCCTCACGGCCCCCGACCTCGCCTTCACGCCCGCCGAACTCGCGGAGCTGTTCGCCGCGCAGGGCGTCGCGGCCGACGGGGCGGACGTGCGGCTGGCCCACGCAGTCACGGAAGGCTGGCCAATTGCCGCGCGCTTTCTGGCGCAGGCGGCGGCGCAGGGCCGGGTGCGGCTGGGCAGCCTCGCGGACATCGACGGCGGGGAGGCGCAACTGGGCACCCTGTTCGCCTACCTCGCCCAGGAGGTGCTGGGGCCGCTGGACCCCGCCCTGCGAACCCTGCTCACGCGCGGCAGCGTCTTCGAGGAACTCTCGCCCGAACTGCTGGCCGACGTGCTGGGGGCCGATCTGCCGGAAGGCGGGCAGGCGGGAACGCTGCTGGACACGCTGGCGGGCGGCGGCACCTTCCTGACCCGCACCGGCGACACCTACCGGGCGCATCCCCTCCTGCGTGCCCACCTGCGCGGCCTGCTCGCTCCCGGCGAGGCATGCGCGGTCGCGGCGCGGGGCGCGGCCTACTTCGAGCGCACCGGGCGGCCCCGGCGGGCGCTGGCGGCGCACCTCCAGGCGGGGAATGCGGCGCGGGCGGCGGAACTGCTCGCCGACTCCGGTGGGCGCTGGCTGGCACAGGGCCGGGTGACGCTGGTGGGCCGCAGCCTGGCGCGGCTGCCTGCGTCCGCCTGGACCCCCGCCCTGCACGCCCTCTCCGGCGACGCCCTGCGCCTCGCGTCCCGCTACGAGGAGGCGCTGGCGGCCTACGCGCAGGCGGGCGCGCTGGCCCGCGCGCTGGGCGGGGCGCAGGTCGCGCTGGACACGGTGCAACCCGATCTCGCCTGGGCGGCGCTGGACGAGGCCGAGGCCCTCACGGTGGCCGAGGCCGCCCGCGCCCAGGTGCGGCGGATGCGCGCCGAGAACCACCTGAACGCTGGGGAACTGGAGCCTGCGCTGGCGCTGGCCCCCGACCTCGCCCACGGGGCCAGATACGCGCTGCGCTCCGGGCAACTCACCCAGGCGCTGGCGCTGGCCCTGCACGCGGCGCGGGGCGAGGCGGGGGGTGCGCGGGCCGCCCAGAACCACCGTGAGGGCCTGCTGCTCGCCAGCTTCCTCCACGCGGCCCTGGGCGAGCCGGAGGAGGCCGCCCGCCTCGCCCGCGCGGGGCTGGCCGAGGGGGAACGGCTGGAGAGCCGCTTCGTGCGCTCGCTGGCCCTGGCGCGGCTGGGCCACGCGGAGGTCACCGCTGGCCGGATGGACGCCGCCAGGGCCGCCTACACCGAGGCGCTGGCCCTCTCGCTGGCCGTGGTGCCGCGCCTCCAGGTCGAGCCGCGCATGGGCCTCGCGTATCTGGAGGCGAACGCCGGAAACCCGGTCCTGGCCGCCGAACACGAGGCGCAGGCCCTCGCGCACACGGGCGGCGACCACTATGTGGCGGGCCTGACGCGCCTGACGGCGGCCCTGGGGCGGCTGCACGGGGGGGACACGGCGGGCGCGCTGCCGGGGCTGAGGGCCGCGCGGGCCACTTTCCTGGCCTGCGGGGACGCCTTCGGGACGGGGGCGGCGGCGCTGGCCCTGTACGCGGCGACCGGGGAGGAGGCCCGGGCCGCCGCGCAGGCCGCTGGCCGCTTTCCCTTCCTGCTGGCGCGGCGCTCCCTGCTCTCCCCCGCCCCGGACCGTGGGGCGCGGGCGGCCCTGCTGGCGCGGCTGGGCGCGGCGGTGCCGGAGGCACAGGCGGCGCTGCTTCCGGTCGCGCGGGCGCTGGGCTACGCGCACCTGCCCACGCCGGAGGAGGTGCCGGGCGTGGACGTGCGCGTGGGGGTGCTGGGCCGCGTGGCGGTCCTGCGTGGGGGGCAGGGGGCGCGTGAGTGGGGCCGCGCGCGTGCCCGCGACCTGCTGGCGCTGCTGGCCGTTCACCCGGAGGGGTTACCCCGCGAGGCCGCCCAGGAGGCCCTCTTTCCCGGCGCGGACCCCCAGGTGGGCGAACGCAACTTCCGGGTGACGCTGCACGCGCTGGGGCAGGTGCTGGAAGAAGGCGTGGCGAGCGGCACTTTTCTGGAGCGCGGCGACTGGCTGCGGCTGCGGCCCGGCCCCGACCTGACGGTGGACCTCACGGAAGCGCGCACGCACCTGCACGCCGCGCCCGGCACGCCCGGCCGGGCGGCGGCCCTGCTGGCCCTCCCCGGCGCCGTCACCGACAGCGACCTCGAAGCTGTGCAGACCGAGGCCGAACGCTACGCCGCCCACCTCCCGGAGGCGCTGACGGCGGAAGCCGCCCAGGCCCTGCGGTCTGCCCAGCCCGACCTGGCCGCCCGGCTGGCCGAACGCGCCCTGCACCTCGACCCCGCCTTTGAACCCGCCGCCCGCGCCCTGATGCGCGCCCACCACGCCCGCGCGAATCCCGCCGCCGCCGCCCGCACCTACGCGGCCCTGCGCGCCGCCCTGACCGACCTGGGCCTCACGCCCCTGCCGGAAACGGACGCGCTGCACCGGGCGCTGACGGGGCAGGACGCCTAAGTACAACCTTGAAAGTCATGCGGAGTGGGAGCCAGTGTCCAGCTCTCGTCACAGCCAGACTCTCTCCCACATCCCGCGTAACTTCTGGCTTTGTACTTAGCGCCCTTTTTCGGAGCCTCGCCCGGTAGGCCGGAGGGCCGACAGTCCCCCCGTACGCTGTCCGGCAGGATGACCGGCATGGTCCATGATCTGCCCACCGCCCCACCCGAAGCTGTCGGCCTCGATCCGGCCCGGCTGCACGCCGCCTGCCTGCATGTGGCGCGCGATCTGCCCCAGGTCACCAGTCTGCTCGTCGCGCGCCGGGGTCATCTCGCCTTCGAGCGGTATTTCGGCATCGAGGCCACCGAACCGCAGGACACCCAGTCGGTGACCAAGAGCGCCTTGTCTCTCCTGACCGGCATCGCCCTCGACCGGGGCCTGCTGCCAGGTCCCGACCAGCCGGTCTTACCGCTCCTGCCCGGCCTCACCGACAGCGTGAAGGACACGCGCTGGCCGCACGTGACGCTGCGGCATCTGCTCACCATGACCTCGGGCCTGCCCTCCGAACTCACCGACCCCGCCTACGACGACGCCTGGTTTACGAGTTCCGACCCGGTTCGCTTCGCCCTCGCGCAGGCCCTGGTCTCTCCCCCCGGCACCGCCTTTCACTACTCGAATGCGGGGGCACACGTCCTGGGGGCTGTTCTTGCCCACGCCGCCCGGCAAGACCTGGCGGCGTTCGCGCAGGAGGCGCTGTGGACACCCCTGGGGATCACGGCGCCCCCCTGGCCACGGGATCCCCAGGGCCGGCCCTTCGCCAGCGGCGGCCTGCGCCTCACACCGCGCCAGATGCTGCGGCTGGGACAACTGGTCCTGCAACGGGGGGAGTGGGCGGGCCAGCGGGTGGTTTCCCCGGCATGGGTGGAGGAGGCCACGCGCCCGCACGTGCCGGGATACGAGTGGATGGAGGGCCTGCCCGGGTACGGCCTGCTCTGGTGGGTGACGCGCGAGGGGAACACCGAGGGCTGGTACGCCACCGGGTACGGCGGGCAATACGTGGCGGTGTTCCCGGAGCTGGACCTGGTGGCAGTGATGACCGGGAAGGTGGAGAACCATCCCAGTCACCGCCACGTCATCGCGCGGGAGGTGCGCGGGGCGGTCTGCTGAGGCAACCGTACGACGTGCCCCGGACCGCCTGTGCAACGGCCCCGTGATACCCCCACCGTAGACTCCCCGCATGACTCCCAACGAATCCCGCGTGGCCCTCGTCACGGGCGGCAGCAGCGGCATCGGCCTCGCCATCGCGCGGCGGCTCCAGGCGGACGGCCTGCGGGTCGCGGTGCTGGACCTCGACCGCCCGCAGGGGCGCGAGGCCACGCAGCAGGGCGGCTTCACCTTTATCGGGGCCGACCTCGCGCGCCGGGAGGACTGCCGCCGCGCGGTGGAGGAAACGGCAGCAGCGCTGGGCGGCCTGGACGTGCTGGTGAACAACGCGGGCTTTCAGCACATCGACCCCATCCGGGACTTCCCGGAAGACACCTGGGACACCATGCTGCACGTGATGCTCACGGCGCCTTTCCTGCTGACGCGGTACGCCTGGGCGCACCTCACGCGCTCGGGACAGGGCCGGGTCGTGAACATCGCCAGCATCCACGGGCAGGTCGCCAGCCCCTTCAAGAGCGCCTACATCAGCGCCAAGCACGGCCTGATCGGCCTGACGCGCACGGCGGCGCTGGAGGCGGGCGAGCAGGGCCTGACCGTCAACGCGATCTGCCCCGGCTACGTCCGCACGCCGCTGGTGGAAGGCCAGATCAGGGACCAGGCCCGCACGCGCGGCCTGAGTGAGCAGGAGGTCGAGCAGAAGGTGATGCTGGAACCCGCCGCCATCAAGCGGCTGCTGAACCCGGAGGACGTGGCCGCCCTCGCCAGCTATGTGGTCAGTCCCGCCGCCTGGGGCATGACCGGCGCGGTGCTGGACCTGGATCTGGGGTGGACGGCACGGTAAGTGCCCGCCTCAAGGTGTCTGCAACAAGATGTCTGCCTTAGCGGGGCCGACTGCTCAGCACGACCACGTAGGCGGTGCCGCGTGATCCCTGCACGGCGCTCGCGCCCGCGTGCGTGTAGCGGGCGTCCGTCAGGACCGAGCAGTGGACGGGCGAATTCAGCCACCAGCGCACTACCCCCTGAGGACCCACGCCCGCACCCAGATAGATGATCTCGGTGACGCTGACCGCCTGCACGCCGGTGCTGGCCGCCCGGATGCGCGGGGTGCTGCCCCCTGCGCCCGTATGCGTGATGCGTCCGCTGCTGCTCATGTACCCGGCCTGGGTCCGGGCGGCGAGGGCGTGGGAGACGCTGGCAGAGAGCGGCCCCGCAACTGGACGGCGGCCCAGGCCGGGGCAGACCACACCCTGCGCCCTGGCCTGATTCAGTCCGGCCAGCAGTTGCGCCTCGGCAGAAGACCGCCCCCCGCCCTGGGCCTGGGCATTCAGGAAAGGCAGGGCCGCGAGGACACCCGCCAGAAACGTGACCTTGACACGCTGCATGTGAAGGCAGCTTAAAGGCGGCGGTGGGCAGAGGAAGTGAGCCGGACGGCAGACAGGGGCGGCCTGTTCTGCTAGGGCAGCGGCTCTAAGAATGCGCTGGGGTTGCGCAGTTGCTGGCCGACGAAGCAGGTGAGAGAAGAGCATGGACAGAAGGGAAGCCCTCGGGGAAAGAGCCACAGGGGCTTCCCTTCTGTCCAATGCTCCAGGGCGGGGCCGGTACAGGTTGCCGAACCTTGCTGAACGGACCTGCAAGGCTGGGGAGCAGCGTGAGAATCTGCGCTGAGACGGCACGAAGTGGCGGGACCCCCTGCCAGAAAGTGCCCGGCCCCCTCGCGTTGAGGGAGCCGGGCGAACCGGGCGTCAGGCCCTACGCTTCGACGAGGCCACTGCGCCGCAGCAGGGCTTCGGGGTCGGGGTCGCGGCCCATGAAGTCGCGGTAGAGCTGGGCGGCGTCGGCGCTGTTGCCCCGGCTGAGGATGGTGTCCACATACGAGCGGCCCGTCTCGCGGTTGAAGATGCCTTCCCCGGCAAAGCGGGAAAAGGCGTCGGCGTCCAGCACCTCGGCCCACTTGTAGGAGTAGTACCCGGCCCCGTAGCCGACCGGGCTGTTGAACAGGTGGCCGAACTGCGCAATGCGGGCGTATTCCGGGATGAAGGGGTAGGGGTAGAAGCGGGCCATGATCTCCCGCGCCTCGCGGATGGGGTCGGCGCCGGGCGCGCCCGGGTCGAACTCGACGTGCAGCGACAGGTCCACCGTGCCGAAGGAAAGCTGGCGCATCGCCGCGTTCGCCGCGCGGTAGTTGCGGGCCGCCACCATGCGCCCGAAGAGGGCGTCGGGCAGCCGTTCGCCGGTCTGGTAGTGGCGGGCGAAGAGGTCGAGGGCTTCGCGCTCCATGACCCAGTTTTCCATGATCTGGCTGGGCAGTTCCACGAAATCCCAGGCCACGCGCGTGCCGCTGAGGCTGCGGACCTCCACCTGCGAGAGGGCGTGGTGCAGCAGGTGCCCGAACTCGTGGAAGACCGTCTCGACCTCGCGGATGGACAGCAGGGCGGGCGTGCCTGCACTGGGGGGCGTCATGTTGCCGCACATCAGCCCCAGGTGCGGGTCCACACCCTGCTCGCGCGGGCCGCCGGTCACGAAGGCGTTCATCCACGCGCCGCTGCGCTTGGTGTCGCGGGGGAACCAGTCGGTGTAGAAGGAGGCGACGTGGGTGCCCGCCTCGTCGAAGATGTCGTAGTAGCGCACCTCGGGGTGCCAGCCGGGGGCCTGGGCCTCGCGGACGGTGATCCCGAACACCCGCTTCACGATCTCGAACATCCCCGCCAGCACGTTGTCCAGCGCGAAGTAGGGGCGCAGCGCCTCCTCGTCGAAGTCGTACTTCGCCTGACGCTGCTTCTCGGCCCAGTAGCCCACGTCCCAGGCTTCGAGCGGGGGCGCGTCCGCTCCCGCCTGCCCCCGGTAAAAGGCTTCCAGCTCGGCGTTCTCGCGCTCGAAGAAGGGCCGGATGCGGGCTTCAAGGTCGCGCTCGAAGCCCAGCGCCCGCTCGCCGCCGCCCGCCATACGGTCTTCCAGCACGTAATCCGCGAAGTCACGGAAGCCCAGCAGCCGGGCCTGTTCGCGCCGCAGCCGCAGAATCTCGCCCACCAGCGGGCGGTTGTCGCGGCCCACGCCCACGCCCACCGAGTTCTGCGCGAGCCACAGTTCACGGCGCAACTCGCGGTCGTCGGCGTAGGTGAGGACGGGTTCCAGCGTGGGTTGGTGCAGCGTCAGGCGGTGGCCCGCCTGGCCGTGCTTCTCGGCGTCCAGCCGGGTCGCTTCCCGCACACGCTCCGGCACGCCCGCCAGCCGCTCGCCGGGCACATACAGCTCGTAGGCGGCGGTCGCGTCCAGCACGTTCTTGGAAAAGTCGTTGGTGACCTGGGCCAGCCGGGTATTCACCGCCAGCAGACGGGCTTTCTGCTCTTCGGGCAGGTCGGCGCCCTGACGGCGGAACTCGTCGATGGTCAGTTTCAGGTGCCGGGCGCGCACCGGGTCGAGGCCGCGCCCCGCCTCTGTCGCGGCAAAGCCCTTCAGCGCCGCCCACAGGCCGGGGTGCAGGCTGAGCTGGGTGGAGAACTCGGTGACTTTGGGCAGAATCGCGCGCTTGGCGGCCTGCCACTCGGGGCTGCTCACCACGCCGTCGAGGTGGCCCACGATCACGCGCACCGTGTCGAGCTGCTCGGTCAGCGTGTCGAGGTCGGCCATGAACCCTTCGTAGTTCCGCTCGCCCGCCCGCGCCAGCGTCTCCAGCCTCTCCTGGGTCCGCGCCAGCAGCGTGTCCACGGCGGGTTCGGCATGTTCGGGCCGAATCCGGTCGAAGGGAATGCGGAAGCCGACGTTCAGCAGGGGATTGTCACTCCGGCTGTCCTGGCGCTCTGTGGGCGCATCGGGCGCTTGTGTCATACGGGCGAGTATAGAGAGCGGCGCAATGAGGAGAGGCCGCCAATGGACTGCGCCAAACGGCGGATGGCGCGGCGTGGCCCGCTGTGCTGTCCTGCCCCATGGTCCCGACCTCGCCCCCAGCCTTGCCGTCCGGCCTGACCCTGCGCCCCGCCTCGCCCACGGAGACCGCCCGCGTGGCCGCGTTCCTGAGCCTGGCCCACCCCGAATCGCCCGTCGCGCCCGGGGAGATCGAGCGGCAGGACGCCCGCCGCCTGGAGGGAGAACCCCACGTCCGGACGCTGGCCTGGCAGGGCACGGAGATCGTCGGCCTGGCCGAAACCGGCGTGCCGCGCATGGACGGCCACCCGGGCTGGCTGGACGTGACGGTCCGCACGCGGCCGGACCTCGCGGGAGGCCCGCTCGCGGAGGCGCTGCTGGCCCACGCGGAGGCCCAGGCCCGTCAGCACGGCGCGCACACCCTGGTCACGCGGGTCCGCGAGGACTGGTGGGAAAAAGCCTTCTCCGAGGCGCACGGCTACCGGGAACACGACCGGATGTGGCCCAGCACCCTCGACCTGCGGACGCTGGACTTCGCGCGTTTTGCCTGGCAGGAGGCCAAGGCGCAGGCGGCAGGCGTCCGCATCCAGCCCCTCGGCAACCTGGTGGGCACCTTCGACGAGGCCGCGCAGCGCCGCCTGTATGCCCTGATCGCCGCCCTGCTGCGCGATGTGCCCAGCACGACGCAGATCAGCGTGTGGCCCTTCGAGACGTGGCAGCGCCGGGCAGCGGAGCAGGTCCATCCCGCCGGGCTGTTCGTCGCGGTCGCCCCGGACGGCGAATGGGTCGGCGTCAGCGAGCTGTCTCTCCCGGTGCTCACCCGCCCCGGCACGCTGCACAACGGCCTGACCGGCGTCCTCCCGGCGTGGCGCGGGCACGGGGTCGCCTACGCCCTGAAGCTCGCGGCGGCCCGCGCGGCGCTGGCGCGGGGCTTTACCCACGCCCGCACCAGCAACCACGCCGTCAACCGCCCCATGCTCGCCATCAACGAGCGGCTGGGCTTCGTGCGGGAGGCGGCAACGGTGACGTTGCTGCGGGCGGCGACCCAGGGGTGACGCTCAGGGCACCTGCCGCAGCCGCTCTTCGAGCTGGGGTACGGTATCGGGCGCACCCATCATCCGCGCCACGTCCAGCGCCGACAGCCCCCGGGCATCGCGCGCCTGAAGGTCGGCCCCGTGTTCGAGGAGCAGCTCGACCAGCTGAGTCCGGTTGAACATGGCCGCCATCATCAGCGCCGTCTTCCCGTCGGGTCCGGCGCTTTCCACGCTGGCCCCATGCGACAGCAGCAGCCGGGCCATCGCCTCGTCGCCCTTGAAGACCGCGCCCTGGAGCGGCGTTTGTCCCTGATCGTTGTGCAGTTCGGGATCGGCCCCATGCTCCAGCAGCTGCCTCGCGGTGTCCAGATGGCCGTGGTAGCTGGCGAGCATCAGCAGGCTGTCACCCTTCTGGTTGAGCAGGTTGGCGGGCACGCCCCGGTCCAGCAGTGGGCCGAGGCGGCCGGCGTCCCCGGACCGGACCAGCTCGAAGACGGCCTGCAAATAGTCCAGCGTCTCCTGATCGAGCGCCGGGGCGGGGTTCTTTTCGGAAGCGTCCTGCATGTCGGTCTCCTTGTGGACTGTACGGTGGGCTGTGCGGTGGGTCAGGCGGCCCTCCCGGTCTGGCGAGTTCTCCCGACGCCAGCCCAGAGTCAGGGACGGGCCGCCGACGCCCCCTGCCGTTCGAGCAGCATCGCGTCTCCCAGCGAGTAGAACCGGTAGCCCCCTGCGAGCGCGGCGTCGTAGGCGGCCCGGATGCGTCCTTCCCCGGCGAAGGCGGCGACCAGCAGCAGCAGCGTGCTGCCCGGCAAGTGCAGGTTCGTGATGAGGAGGTCGGGCACCCGCACGGGCGTCCCCGGCGTGATGAAGATGCGGGTGTCGCCCTCGCCGGGCTTGACGGTGCCGTCCTCGTCGGCGCTGCTTTCCAGGGCGCGGACGGTGGTGGTCCCGACGGCGACCACGCGGCGGCCTTCCGCCTTCGCGCGGTTGATCGCCCCCGCCGCCCCCGCGCTGATCGCGTACCGTTCGGCGTGCATCACGTGGTCGGCCACGCTGCCCGTGATGGGCCGGAACGTCCCCGCGCCCACGTGCAGCGTGACCGCATGCCGTTCCACCCCCAGCGCGTCCAGCCGCGCGAGCAATTCGGGCGTGAAGTGCAGGCCCGCCGTGGGTGCGGCCACGCTGCCGGGGTCGCGGGCGTACACCGTCTGGTAGCGTTCGCGCCACGTCTCGTCACTGGCCCCGGCGTCGATGTAGGGCGGGAGCGGCAGCCGCCCGATCTCGTCCAGGTGGGGCTTGATGTCGTGGTCGAAGCGCAGCAGGCGTGCGCCGTCCTCCAGCACGCCCACCACCTCCGCGCGGTGCTGCACGCCCCCGGTCTGCCCCAGCCACAGCTCCTTCCCGGCCCGTTTGGCGGGCTTGAGGTAGGCCGACCAGACATTCTGTTCTTCTTCGCGCAGCAGCAGCACCTCGACCTGCCCGCCGCCGAGGCCGTCCCCCGTGACGGGCTTGCGCGCCAGCACCCGCGCCGGAATGACCCGGCTCTCGTTGAAGACCAGCACGTCCCCGGCCCGCAGCAGCTCCGGCAGGTCACGGAAGACGCGGTGCGTGAGGCCGCCCTGCGTCACCACCATCAGCCGCGCCGAGTCGCGCGGTTCGGCTCCCGTCTGGGCAATCCGCGCCTGGGGCAGGTCAAAGGCGAGGCGCGCCAGGACAGCGTCGGCGTCCTGAATCCGAGGCTCTTCCGTGCTCATGGCTGCTCCTGGCTCATGGCTCAGGACTTTTCCACCTTCTCGGCCCTGTCCACCTTCTGGCGCGCGGGCATCAGCGCCTCCTCGATGTCGGGCAGATGGGTGAAGCGGTCGGCGGCGTCGATCAGCTTCTGGGCGGTGTGTTCGCGGAAGGCGATGACCTCCACCCGCTTGCCGCGTTCCTGCAACACCTCCACGATGTCGGTGAAGTCGCCGTCGCCACTGCCCAGCACCACCACGTCGAGGTGGTCCATCAGGCGCACCATGTCGGCCACGATGCCCATGTCCCAGTTGCCCTCGTAGATGGCCTTACCGCCCTCCGTGACGTGGTGGAGCGTGAGGTTCATGCGCCGCACCTTGTACCCCAGGGCCGAGAGCTTGTAGATGAAGGGCCGCGCGGTGGCCTCGCCCTCGCGCTCCACCGTGTAGGAGATGGCGTGGACCAGCTCCCGACCCTCGGCCGCGCACTTCAGGATCGTCTCGAAGTTGACGGTGCGTTCCAGCAGGTCGCGGGCCGAGTGGTAGAGGTTCTGGGTATCGATAAAAACGCCCACGCGTGGGCGGGAAACGACGTAGTGCATTAGACTTCTCCTGTTGGGGCGAGATCAAAAAGGGGGGCGAAAACGGGGCCAGGCCGCGCCGCAGCATAGGCCGCCCGCGTGCCCCGCCGCAAGGGTGCGCCAACGCCCCGCTAAGCAGCCCCCCTCCCCCTGTGGGCGCGGCGCGGGTAACGTGAAGGCATGACGAAGGAAGCCTCCCCCCCGGCCGTCGCCACGGCCCGCCAGGCCTACGAAGCCTTCAAAGCGCGCGCGCTTACGCTCAACATGCAGCGCGGGCAGCCCGCCGACGCCGACTTCGACCTCTCGAACGGCCTGCTGACGGCGCTGGGCGAGGACGACACCCGGATGGACGGCCTGGACCTGCGGAACTATCCGGGCGGGGTAGCGGGCCTGCCGTCGGCACGGGCGCTGTTCGCGCATTACCTCGACGTGAAGGCCGAGAACGTGCTGGTGTGGAACAACTCCAGCCTGGAACTCCAGGGCCTGGTGCTGACCTTCGCCCTGCTGCACGGGGTACGCGGCAGCATCGGCCCCTGGCTTGCGCAGGCCCCGAAGATGATCGTGACTGTTCCAGGCTACGACCGCCACTTCCTGCTGTTGCAAACGCTGGGCTTCGAGCTGCTGACGGTGGACATGCAGCCCGACGGCCCGGACGTGGACGCCATCGAGCGGCTGGCCGGCACGGACCCCTCGGTGAAGGGCGTGCTGTTCGTGCCGACCTATTCCAACCCCGGCGGCGAGACGATCAGCCCGGAAAAGGCGCGGTGGCTGGCGGGCGTGCAGGCGGCGGCCCCCGACTTCACCGTCTTCGCGGACGACGCCTACCGGGTCCACCACCTCTCGGAAGAGGACCGCGCCGAACCCGTGAACTTCGTGGCGCTGTGCCGGGACGCGGGCCACCCCGACCGCGCCTTCGTGTTCGCCAGCACCTCTAAAGTCACCTTCGCCAGCGCGGGCCTGGGCTTCGTGGCGAGCAGCGAGGACAACATCAAGTGGCTCTCGAAGTACCTCAACGCGCAGTCCATCGGCCCGAACAAGGTGGAGCAGGCGCGGCACGTGAAGTTCCTGACGGAGTACCCCGGCGGCCTGGAAGGGCTGATGCAGGCCCACGCCGCCATCATCGCCCCCAAATTCCGCGCCGTGGACGAGGTACTGCGTGCCGAACTGGGAGAGGGAGGTGAGTACGCCACCTGGGCGCTGCCGAAGGGCGGCTACTTCATCAGCCTGGACACGGCAGAGCCGGTCGCGGACCGGGTGGTGGAGCTGGCCGACGCTGCCGGGGTCAGCCTCACGCCCGCCGGGGCGACGTATCCCGCCGGACAGGACCCCCATCACCGTAATCTCCGCCTCGCTCCCACCCGCCCGCCCGCAGAGGACGTGCGCACGGCGATGCAGGGGGTGGCCGCGTGCATCCGGCTGGCAACGGAGGAATACCGGGCGGCCCAGGGGCAGTCGGGGCGCTGAGGCGCGCCTCGGGCGGCTGCCCCACGCCTGCCCAGCTGCCAACCTTTGAAAAAAGGATACGTCTAACAAAAAACTAGACCGCCTCCCCTGCCCCCCCGAGTGTTGCCTTTACCCTTGTCCCACCTATGGAAACGGTTCTCGCGAAGGGCGGTGCCGGTGTAAAAACCGGGAGGAAAGCAGGAACGGGCCTGGAGGAGTTCCTGAACAGCGTGGCCGGGCGTGACCCGCACCAGCCGCACTTCCTGCAAGCGGTGCGCGAGGTGGCCGAGAGCCTGTGGCCCTTTCTGGAGGAGCATCCCGAGTACCGCCAAGCGGGGCTGCTTTCGCGGATGGTGGAACCCGAGCGGGCGATCCTCTTCCGGGTGCCGTGGGTGGACGATCAGGGCGAGGTGCAGGTCAACCGGGGCTTCCGGGTGCAGATGAGCAGCGCGCTGGGGCCGTACAAGGGCGGCCTCCGCTTTCACCCCAGCGTGACGCTGGACGTGATGAAGTTCCTGGCCTTCGAGCAGGTCTTCAAGAACAGCCTCACGACCCTGCCGATGGGCGGGGGCAAGGGCGGCAGCGACTTCGACCCCAAGGGCCGCAGCGACGGCGAGGTGATGCGCTTCTGTCAGTCCTTCATGACCGAGCTGTACCGCCACATCGGGGAGGATTTCGACGTGCCCGCCGGGGACATCGGCGTGGGGGCGCGCGAGATCGGCTACCTGTACGGCCAGTACAAGCGCATCACGCGGCAGGGCGGCTACGTGCTGACCGGCAAGGCGCCGGAGTATGGCGGCAGCCTGATCCGCCCGGAAGCCACCGGGTACGGCACGGTCTATTTCGCGCAGGAGATGCTGAACAGCCGGGGCGATGACTTCGCCGGGAAACGGGTCACGGTGAGCGGCTCGGGGAACGTGGCGCAGTACGCGGCCCTCAAGAGCATGAGCCTGGGCGCGAAGGTCGTCTCGTGGAGCGACTCGCAGGGCACCGTGTACGACCCCGAGGGACTGACCGAGGAGAAATGGCACGCCCTGATGGACCTGAAAAATGTCCGCCGGGGAAGCCTGGAGGAGTATGCGCAGCAGTTCCGGCTGGAGTACCGGCCCGGCCAGACGCCCTGGGCTATTCCCTGTGACATCGCCCTGCCCTGCGCCACCCAGAACGAGCTGAACGGCGAGGACGCCCGCACCCTGATTCAGAACGGCTGCATCCTGGTGGCCGAGGGCGCGAACATGCCCTCCACGGCGGAAGCGGTCCACATCTTCACCGAGCAGGAGATTCTCTACGCGCCGGGCAAGGCGTCCAACGCCGGGGGCGTAGCGGTGAGCGGCCTGGAAATGAGCCAGAACGCGATGCGGCTCTCGTGGACGGCGCAGGAAGTCGATCAGCGCCTGCACGGCATCATGCGCAGCATCCACAACGTCTGCGTGCAGTACGGCACCCGCCCCGACGGAACGGTGGATTACGTGAGGGGCGCGAACATCGGCGGCTTCATCAAGGTGGCGGACGCGATGCTGGCGCAGGGCATCGTCTGACCGGACCACCCAGTAGGACCACCCCGTACCCGGCCAGCGCTTGATTTCCCGCCCCCTCTGCCCCGACCATAGCCGGCATGCCCACCCGTTACGCAGGTTCACCGCAGGAACGCGCCGCGCTCGACGCCTATATCAAGCTGTGGCGTGCGGCGCACGCGGTCGAGGTGACCGCGAACCGTCACCTGACGGACCACGGGCTGACGATCAGCCAGTTCGGCGTGTTGGAGGCGCTGTATCACCTGGGGCCGCTCAGCCAGCGCCAGCTGGCCGACAAGATTCTGCGGTCCAGCGGCAACCTGACCATGGTGATCGACAATCTGGAGCGGGACGGCCTGGTGCGCCGCGAGCGCAATCCCCAGGACCGGCGCATGATGAACGTGTTCCTGACGGCGGCGGGCGAGGCACTGGTCACGCGCGTGCTGCCCGACCATGTGCGCGGTATTCAGGACGTGTTCGCGGTTCTGGCCCCGGAGGAACTGGACCAGTTGACGGCTCTGACCCGCAAGCTGGGGCGCGGGCTGGTCGGAGCTGAGGACGAAATCCCGCTCCGGCAAAAGCGGCGCGATCTCTAGAGTCCGGGAGGGCTGGCCGCACGTCCGGGCGACGTGCCAGGGACCTTGCCGGTCGGCCCCGAGTCCGTGAACCCCGACCTCCTCCAGACCGCGTTCTGCCCCGGCTCGCGCTCGCCAGGATCCGGGCCTCAAGGTGCGACCATCACAGCAATTCGCTTAACATTAAACTATATTGTGAGCATGACGCTTTCTTCCCCCCACTTCCCCGGCACCACGCCGGTCCAGGGTCTGCATCACGTCACGGTGATGGCGTCGGACCCGCAGCGCAACATCGACTTTTACTCGCAGACGCTGGGGCAGCGGCTGGTCAAGGTGACCGTCAACTTCGACGATCCCGGCACCTACCACTTCTACTACGGCGACCTGACCGGGCAACCGGGCACGGTCATGACCCACTTTCCCTGGCCGGACGCGGCGAAGGGCGTGCGCGGCAACGGCGAGGTGGTGGCGACCGCCTACAGCGCCCCCCGCACCAGCGAAGGCTACTGGAAGGCCCGCCTGGAGGGGCAGGGCGTCACGTTCGCGGAGGGTGAGCGTTTTGGGGACCGGGTGCTGACCTTCGAGGACCCCGACGGGACCTGGGTGGAACTGGTGTTCGAGGACGGCCAGCCCGTGCAGCCCTGGCCCGGCAGCCCGGTGCCCGCCGAACACGCCCTGCGCGGCTTTCATTCGGTCACGGCCTGGGTGCGGGACACGGGTCCGGTGCGCGACCTGCTGGTGGGGCAGCTCGGCTTCACGGAGGCGGGCCGCGAGCCGGACGCCGAGGGCATGCGCACCCGCTTCCGGGGCAGCGGGGACGGCGTGGGCCTGTTCGTGGACGTGGTCGAGCGGCCCGGCCAGCCGCGCGGCAGCTTCGGGGCGGGCAGCATCCACCATGTCGCCCTGCGGACCCGCGACGACGCCGAACAGGCGGCTTATCTGACGGGGTTGGGCGAAGCGGGCTACCGCCCCACGCCCGTGCAGGACCGCCAGTATTTCCATTCCATCTATTTCCGGGAGCCGAATGGCGTCCTGTTCGAGATCGCCACCGACGCGCCCGGCTTCGTGGGGGACGAACCGGTGGGGGAACTCGGCAAACACCTCCAACTGCCCGAGTGGTTCGAGCCGAGGCGCGCGACCATCGAGGCGCATGTGCCGAAGATCGTGAACCGCGAGTACGGCGTGACCCTCGGCACGCGGGAGCTGAAGCCGAACGGGGCCATTCAGGCCACGCCTGAACCTCAGGGCGTGCAGGTGTACGCGGCGGGCCGCCCGCTGGGCGAAGCGCGGGTGGCGATGGTGCTGCTGCACGGGCGGGGCGGCACGGCACCGGACATCCTCTCGCTCGCGGACGACCTGAACCTGAGTGCCTTCGCGTACCTCGCCCCGCAGGCGGAGGGAAACAGCTGGTATCCGCTGTCCTTTCTGGCCCCCGTGGAGCGCAACCAGCCGGAGCTGGACCGCGCCCTCGCCACGGTGGACGCCGTCCTGACCGAACTGGAGGCGCAGGGTATCCCCCCGCAGAACGTGGTGCTGGGCGGCTTCTCGCAGGGGGCCTGCCTGGCGCTGGAATACGCCAGCCGGGCGGGACAACCGCTGGGCGGCGTCGTCGCCCTCAGCGGCGGTCTGATCACGCTGGACCGCACGGACCCTCTGGGTGGCACGCCCGTGTTCATGGGCGTCGCACCCGACGACGCGCATATTCCCCTTGCGCGCTTTCAGGAGAGCGCGGCCCAGCTCCGTGCACGCGGCGCGCGGGTAGACGACCGGGTGTATCCCGGCCTGGGCCACAGCATCAACCGAGATGAACTGGACGCGGTGCGGGAGATCATGCAGGGGGTGGCAGGGCGGCTCTGAGGCCACGGGAGGTGGGGCGCGGGAAGGCAGCCACCGCGCCCCGCCTCCCGGCCCTACCGCAACATTGCCGCCACCGCCACGACCTCCGCGTTCGGCCCCTCGAACCCCGGCGTGTAGGCCCGGACGATAAAAATGGCGCGGTTGCCCTGCACGTACACGCGGTCGAGCGCGTAGCGGGCCGCGCAGAGCCGCTCCGGGGGCAGCGCGCGGTCGGCATGGACCGTCTGGCCGTTCACGCTCAGGGTAAACCCGGCGGGGCGCTCGCCGGGGGGCAGCGCCTTCGGGTAGGGGCAGCGGGAAGGCAGAGGCTGCACCGCCAGGCGAACGGGGACGGGGCGGCTCCAGAGGCGGACGGGCGTGGTCGCGCTGGCCCCGGCCCGCACCCCCTCGGCCCAGACCGGGGCCAGGGCAGGAAAGGTGCGGACATAGACGGGCGGCGGGGTCTTGCCCGGCACCAGGCCCAGGGGAATCAGGCGGGGCCGCTCACGGGCCAGCAGGGCCGTCACGACTGTCGGCACGGGCCGCGTCTCGGAACGGGCCTGCGCGCTCAGGAGGTTCTGGCCGTTCCCCGTGCCCAGAACCGTGAGCGCCGCGACGCTGAAGCCGCTGCCGTCCTGCACGCCCCCCGTCACGACCAGCGCCCGGGTGCCGTAGGGCGAGAACGCCACCCGCAGCACGTCCAGGCGGTCACCCGCGCGGGCGGTCGGGGCCAGGGCCAGCAGGGCCAGCGCGGCGGTCAGCAGAGGGCGCATGGCCTACCGTACCGGGTGGGCGGCCGGGAGGAAAGGGGGCACCCCTCCGGTCGGCCGCCCACCCACGCCGGATCAGAAGCGGACGCTGGCGAGCACCTTGCTGAACAGGGCACTGCTGGCCGCGTACCGCTCGGGCGTGTCGGTCACCTGGAAGGAATAGAGGTTTTTCGCGCCGTTGCCGAACCAGATGCGGAGGCGCAATTTGCCCTTGGGATGGGTCAGGCTGTACTCGCGCTCGACGCCGCTCACGCCGCCGTAGCGGGCCGCCTTGCTGCTGAGCTGCTGGAGGGTGCCGCCGGTCTGCTTCACGCCCGCCTCGAAGCCCTGGAACTCCTGGTTCACGTCGGCGGCCTTGCCGTTCTTGGGCATGAACAGCAGGCGGATCAGGGTGGCGGGCGGGGCCTTGGCCGACACGACGCTCACGCCGCTGCTGCCGTCCGCGAAGTTCGCCCCGAGCCAACCCTTGGGCAGGCTGACCGTGAAGGGCAACTTGGGGTCCTTGAAAGGCACGAGGGTCTGGGCACCCGCCGTGCCGGCAAGGGCACTGCTCAGCAGGGCGGCGGCGAGCGTGGCGGGCAGGGAAACCTTCATGGGCCGCACGGTAGCGCGCCCGCATGAGTTGCCGCTGCGCCGGACGTGAACAGGGCGGCAGGAGGCGTCAGGCGCAGGTCAGGGAAAAGCCTTCAGCGGGCGACGACCGCGCAGTACACCTGTGGCACGCCCGCCGCGTGCAGCGCGTCCCGGCAGGCGAGGAGCGTGCTGCCGGTGGTCATCACGTCGTCCAGCAGCAGGACCGGGCCGGGCGGAAGGCGGCAGGTATCGGCCTGGAACGCCCCGGCCAGGTTCGTCCCCCGTTCGGCGGCGTGCAAGCGGGCCTGCTGGGCCGTGGCGCGGGTGCGGCGCAGCGCGGGGACACACGGCACCCCCAGGGAGGCGGCGACCGCCCGCCCCAGCAGCTCCGACTGGTTGAAGCCCCGCTCCCGCTCGCGGCCCGGGTGCAGCGGTACGGGGACGACGGCGCGGACGTTCCACGCCGCCGGAACGCCGTCTGCCAGCGCCCCGCCGAGCGCGCCGGCCAGGTCCCGCGCCCCGCCGAACTTCAGGGCGCGGACGGCGCGGCGGGTCACGCCCCGGTACTCGCCCAGCGTGACGAGGTGACCTGCTGCACGGGGTGACAGGGGCGAATGGGCCTCGACCCGGGGCCGCAGGCCAGCGCGGCAGCGGGCGCACAGGCCCGCCTCCCGCCCGAGCTGGCCGTCGCAGCCGGGGCAACGGCGCGGCAGAAGCGCGCGCAGGAGGTCCAGGGCGGGCATCCTAGACCTGACCGGCCAGCGCGAGTTCGTCCACGAACAGGGGCGGTGTGGTGGCCTCCACGCGCTGCCAGACGTCCGTGAGCGCGTCCGGATCGAGCAGCGGCGAGGCCAGCGACAGGCAGGTGAGGTGATGGGCGCACACCAGCCGCACACCGAGGTCGCCCAGCCGCGCCTGTTCGGCGGAAGTCAGCAGGACGGCAAAGGCGGCCGGGTCGCCCAGGGCCGGGTGCCCGCCCTGCCGCCGCGCGGCCCGCAGGAAGGCGGCGACCTCGGCGGGGTTCAGCCAGAAGCCGAACATCAGTTCGCCGGACAGGGCTTCGAGCCGCTGCACCTGCCGGGGGTCCAGCCCGGTCTGCACCAGCCGCCGCGCGAGGTCCTGGCGTTCCAGCCGCCGCGCCGCGTATTCCGCGAGGGTCAGCAGCGCCCCCGCCGGCAGGACGCGGCCCCCCACCGCCGTCCGCAGCCGGTAGGCCAGGACGTACCCCTGGAACTCCAGCAGCATCTCCCTGAGGCCTCCCCCCGTCATCCCGCCATTGTAGAGCGGTGGCAACGGAGCGGGGCAGCGGGACAAAGGCCACATGTTCAGCCCTTACCCTGGGCAGGTAGCGACAGTTCAGCTGGACCGGGACCCAACAGGGGGCACTGGGCAGCACGGCTCCAGACCAGGCGGGTCAGGAGCCAGACCAGGAGAGTGAAGAGGAATGCAGCTGCTCAGGCAGGCCCATCAATTCGAGTACCGCGACCACCAGGGCGTCGATCAGCTCGGCACGGTGGACGTGTGGGCCAGCGGAAGCGGCGCGCAGGCCGTGCTGGTGCTGCGCGGCATTCCGCACGGGGACGCGGAGGCCCAGGCCCGCAAGGCGCTGCTGACCCTGACCTACACCTGCTTGCCGTACCTGCTGCGCCCCGACGTGCGGCTGCATGTCCTGGTGCTGCGCCCCCAGCTCGACGAGGCGGCCAAGGCGCGGGCGCTGGTGCTGCCCCTCAGCGCCTGACACCGCCCACCGGAACTTAGAGCATTTGTCCGAATTACGCCGGAGGAGAAAAAGCGCCTCCTCCGGCTCCATTCTCCCAAACGCTCTCCCTCTTTCACTCGCTTCGCTCGGTCAAAAAGAAGTCTCTTTTTGACAAATGCTCTATTCCAGCACGTACTTCACGCCCTCCTCGAAGGCCACGCGCCCGACGTCCGCGCGGGGCAGGACCACATTACGCCGCCAGGGCATCCAGTCGGTCTGGCCGGTGGAGGACCGCAGGAAGCCGTGCAGACCGACCTCGACCATCCGCGCCTCGCCCTGGAGCCAGGCGCGGAGAGCGGCGCGCACCGCTTCCGGGTCGCGCAGGGGGCCGGTCAGGCGGGCGGAGGGCACGGGCGCGTCCGGCTGGCCGTGCGGGGCATACAGGTCCACCGTGAAGCCCTCGGCGGCGCGCAGCACGGCCAGGGCCGACTCGCGGGCCAGCGGACGGGCAAAGGTGACGTGCAGGTCGAGATCGAAGCCGCGCACACCCTTGTCGGTGCGGGCGGAGGTGGGAGAGGTCTTCATGCGAGGAGGGTACAGCGCGCGGGCGGGCGTTTCAGCGCCCCAGCCCCTCGCCCCACGCCACCCCCTGCGCCCACTCCGGATGGTCGATCAGCGGATTGCGGTTGCCCTGCCGCTCAAAAATAGCGGCGTTGCGGTGGCGCTCCCAGTCGGCGGGCGGCTCGTCGGCGTGCCAGGCGAGCAGCGTCGCCAGATGGCGCCCGGCGTACTGCCGGACCACGCCGGGATACCGCAGCAGGAAATAGAGGGTGGCGCGGGCGGCGGCCCCCTTGCCGTGGGCGGGTTCGAACTCGCCGGGGTCGCGCCGGCCGCAGTCGGTCCGCAGGGCCTCGCCGTAGTCGGGGAAATCGAAGTAGGGCGTATTCCCCCGGAAGGAGTTGCACCCGGGTTCGCAGGCGAAGAGGTGGTGCAGGTCGCCGCGCATCGGCTCGCGCTTGCCGAACCACGACTGCGGAACGACGTGTTCGCAGTTGTACGGCAGCGCGTCTTCCAGCGCGTCCACACGGAGATTCTCGCGGGCGGCCAGGGCGGCGCGCCGTTCCTGGGCGGCGCGGTCGGCGGCGATCAGTTCTTCCGGGCGATGTTCGCGGGCCGAGTAGAGGCTCCGCAACTTTCCATCCGGCCAGAGGTCCACCCAGGGATACAGCTCGTCTGCCGGGTCGTAACTGGGCGTGCGGGTGTGCGTGCGCGTCACGAGTTCCGAGAGGGCCAGGAAACGGGCCTGGGGAGTGCCGCCTTCGGGGAGGCCCGCGTAATAGGCCGCGGCCTGCCCGGCGTCCTGCGGGTCCAGGTAGGGCCGGGCCGGGGACGGAACGGGGCCAGGCCGCTGCGCCTCTCCCCCGTTCACGCTCATCCGCAGGGTGAGGGGGATAGCCACCACGCCGTCCGCCCCCACGGTGACAGCCCCCAGGTCCAGCACGCGGGAGGCGGCACCCCTCTCCTGCCCCCCGGGCGTCCCCACCACGGGCGGACGGTTCGCGGCCAGCACCTCCGCGACCAGGGCATTCCCCGTGGCATCGGGCCGGGCGCGCAGGTCCTCCACGATGCGGCTGACGCGCACGCCCTCGTTGGCGATCCAGTCGATCAGCGTGTCGGGGTCGCCGGGTTGGAGGGGCTGGCCGTCACGGCGCAGGGTGCGGCCCTGGGCGTCCGTGCGGGGCACGCCGCTGTGGTGCAGCGCCACGACCTCCCAGGCATCGTTGAACACGGGGCTGCCGCTGGAGCCGGGGGCCGTGTCGGTCTCGTAGTGCAGGAAGTCGGGCAGCAGGTCCACCAGCCGGTTCTCGCGCAGCGCCACCTGCTTCGGCTCGCCGCTGGGGTGCTGGATGATACTCAGCGCCTCGCCCACCAGCACCTTGCCGGTGGTGCCGAAGAGGGGCAGCCAGCCGAAAGCGGACGTCTCCCCCCGCACTGCCACCAGCGAGTAGTCCAGCGGCACCGAGGTCAGAAAGAGGGCGTCCGGGTCGAGGGTCAGCGTGACCCGGTCGCGCAGCGTGCCGTCCGGCTTCAGTTCGTAGTTGAACTCGATGACGGATGGACGGGCGGCCCCCGCGTCCTCCAGCACATGATGGTTGGTCAGGACGGCGTGGGGGCTGCACAGCCAGCCGGTCCCGAAGCCCAGCGTGCGGCCCCGCGCGTCCTTCAGCACGATGCGCCCCACCGCCCGCGCCGCCGAGCGGGCCAGGTCCAGGTAAGCCACGCCCACCAGGTCGTTCGCCCCGATCACGCGTTCCAGCGGCAGCCGGGCGTCGTCGGGGAGACGGGCCGCGACAGTCAGGGCATCCTCGTGGCCTTCCGCCACGGCCCGCGCCTCGGGGAGAGGCACCCCCAGCCGGGTCAGGCGGGCCTCCACGCGCCCCTGCGAGTCGGCGGCGAGCGGCCCCCCCGCGTCCAACTTCGCCTGACACTGCCCCCGTTCGGCGTCGCGGCGGATGAAGCGGGCCTGGGTTTGTGCCAGCACCTCGGGCGGAATGTCCATAGGACAGGGTAACGGGTGAGGGGTGAGGAGGGTGACCGGGGGAACCTTCAGGCCTGTTGCCACCCGGCCCAGACACCGAGCTGCCAGGTCACGCCGCAGCGGGCGCGGTAGGGCAGACCCGCCGGGGTCGTCCAGCGGCTCAGGGCCTCGGGGGGACCGTAGACGTCCGGGTCACGGGCCAGCGCCGCCTGCCCCGCGCGGTCACAAGCCGCCACGGCCCCCGCAGAAAACCACCGCCCCGTGACGGCACTCAGGAACTCGGCGGCCAGACGGTGCCCGCCCGGTGTGATGGCGGCCCGACCGTTCAGAGTGGGTGGGTTCGGAAAGAACAAAAAGGCGTTGCTGATCCAGCCACCCGGCCGCACCGCCACCTCCAGCCGCTCGCCCCCGCGCAGCCGGTAGATGTGATGCGTCCCGTCATGCCAGCCCTCATAGGCTTCGGTGTTCTGCCGCACGCTCTCCAACCTGCAACGGTTCACGCGGCAGAACGCCGTCTGCGCCACGTCCACCCGGTTGCCCAGCCAGGCGGTGGGGCCGTTTGCGCCGCCTGCGAAGGCCGCGCCCTTCAGTGACAGACCGAGAACCAGAGCCAACAGCCAACGCGCCCGCATGTGCCGCAAGCTACAGGAAAAAGGGCCGGGCGACCTGACCCGACCCTCTGGGTGGCAAAAGAGCAGCCCCCTATGCCTCCGCCGTTTCCCGCACCGGCACGCCCAGCACGTCCCGCCCGCCCAGGTAGGGGCGCAGCGCCTGCGGCACCCGGATGGTCCCGTCGGCCTGCTGGTGGTTTTCGAGCAGCGGCACCAGGATGCGTGGGGCGGCAATGCCGGTGTTGTTCAGCGTGTGGGCGTAGACCAGCTTACCCGCCTCGTCGCGGTAGCGCAGGCCGGTGCGGCGGGCCTGCCAGTCGCCCAGGTAGGAGCAGGAGTGCGTCTCGCGGTAGAGGTTCTCGCTGGGCACCCAGGTCTCGATGTCGTACATCAGCACCTTGCCCGCGCCCATGTCGCCGGTGCAGTTCTGGACGACGCGGTAGGGCAGTTCCAGCGCCCGCAGGAGTGCCTCGGCATTCTCCAGAATGACGCCGAACCAGCGCAGGGCCTCGGCCTCGTCGGCGTGGGTCATCACGTACTGCTCGACCTTGCGGAACTCATGGACGCGAATCAGCCCGCGCACGTCCCGCCCCGCCGACCCCGCCTCGCTGCGGAAAGCGGCGCTGATGGCCGCGAAGGCCAGCGGCAATTGCTCGCCCTGGAGCTGCTCGCCCGCGTACAGGCTGTTCACCGGCACCTCGGCGGTCCCGGCCAGCATCAGTTCGTCGCCCTCGATCTTGTAGACCTGATCCTCGCCGCCGGGGAAGTGGCCCGAGCCGACAAAGGTTTCGGGCCGCACCAGCGCGGTGGTGCTGAGCGGCGTAAGGCCGCGCCCGCGCAGAAAGTCCATGGCGAACATCAGCACGGCCATTTCCAGCAGCACCGCGTCACCCTTGAGCAGATACGAGCGGCTGCCGCTCACCCGCGCCACACGCTCGGGGTCGGCCCAGCCCTGGCGTTCGAGGAGTTCGACGTGGTCGAGCGGCGGGAAGGAAAACTGCGGGAGTTGCCCCTCACGGCGCAGTTCGACATTCTCGGTGTCGTCCTTGCCGACCGGCACGCTGGGGTGCGGGATGTTGGGCACGCGCAGCAGCAGTTGCCGGAGCTGGTCCTCGTGGGCGCGGAGCTGCGGTTCGAGGCCCCGCAGTTCCTCGGCCAGGTCCTTGCCCTTCTGGATCAGGTGGGGGCGGTCCTCGGGCGTGGCCTTCGGGACCAGCTTCGCGTTCGCGTTGCGCTCGGTCTGCATCGCCTCCACGCGCTGCTTGAGGGCCACCAGCTCGCGGTCGAGCCGCAGCAGCTCGCCCAGGTCCAGCTTCACGCCCTTGACCTCGGTGGCGTGTTGGACCGCCCCCGGATTCTCGCGGATGAACTTGAGGTCGAGCATCAGAGCCTCCAGAGACGGTCAGCCGTCTGCAAGAAAGGCGAAGGGCCGCCCCTGAGGCCGGCCATCAGTCGGCCTCCACGGTGCGGGGCACGCGCACGAAGCCGTCCTGCACTTCGGGGGCGAGGGCGGCCACGACGTCCGGGCCGAACGTGGCCCCGGGCACATCGTCGCGCAGCACGTTCACGAGGTCCACCGGGCGCTGCATTTCCTCGACGCCGCTGGTGTCCACCGCGCTGAGTTGCTCGAAATACCCCAGGATGCTGTTGAGGTCCGTCTGCATGGTCTCCCGCTCCTCCCTGGTCAATTCCAGACGGGCGAGGCGTGCGAGATGCTCGATCTGGGCCGCGTCAATCATGCCGGCATTCATCATGAAAGGGAGTATACGGGGGACCTGAAGGGTGGCTCATGCAGCGTCAGGGACGGCGGGAGACGCTGGGGCATGATTTCCAGACTGCTGCTGACGCTGGCCCTGACCTGCGGCACCCTCGCCTGTGCCATCGACGTGCGGGACATCCCCGCGCTTCCGCCGGGCGGGTCGGCCCCCGCGTTGCCTGCGCCGACGTTGCCCGCGCCGACATTCCCCGTGCCCGCGCCCACAGCGCCCGTCACGCCTCCCACCTCCACCCCCCGCCCCACGCCCTCCAGCCTGCCGGTCGGCCCCGCGCTGGGGCAGGCGCACCGGGCTGTCCTGGCCGGGCCGTCCACGCTGACGCGCGGCACCCAGGGCGTCTGGACGCTGCAACTCACCAACACCGGGCAGACGGCCATTCACCTGGAACACGGGGCCTGCGACCTCAAGTTCGAGGTGCTGAACGCCGCCGGGAATATCGTGCGCCCCGCCCTGACCAACACCATCTGCACCATGCAACTGGTCATCACCGACGTGGCCCCCGGCCAGACGGGCGACGTGCTGAGCCTGCGCTGGGACGGCAAGGACGCGAGCGGCCAGCCTCTGCCTGCGGGCAGTTACACGCTGCGCGCCGTGTTCTGGGACCGCCACGTCACCATTCGCCCGCCCGAGGTGCCGGTCACGTTGCGCTGACCCCGATCCCTTCTGTGATCCCTTCTGCGCCCTCCTCTGCCCGGCGGCCCCTCCCCGGCAGCGGGGGGCAGTTCGGCTCCCTCCGCCTTTTGCCGGATGCAACCTCTCACGTCCCCGGTGCGTACTGTGGGGCATGAGTGCTGACAGGCCCGGTCCCCTCACGCCGCCCGAATCGCTGCTGAATGCGCCGGAAGCGGTCCCCGCCGTCCCCGCGCAGGACGCCCCGGACATGGTGCCGCTCTCCGGCGAGGACCGCGCGCGGCTGGACACGCTGGCGCGCGCCTTCGTCGAGGACGTGCTGCACGCCGGAACGCACAGCCCCGAGTTCAAACGCAAGCTGGACGCCGTGCATGACCTCGGGGCACCCGAGCAGCGCGCGGCGGCGCAGGTGTCGAGCCGGATGCTGGAGCGCCCCCTCAGAACGACCAAAGCCGGGGCGCTGGCCGAGGGCAGCGACATCCTGAGGGGCCTGACCGACCTGCGCCGCACGGTAGAGGACCTCGACCCCAGCCGCACGCCGACCGTGCGCGGCTTTTTCGGCAAGCTGCCGGGGGGCCGCAAGGCGCAGAACGCACTGGACCGCTACCAGAGCGCCCAGAGCCACCTGAACGCGATTCTGGAAACGCTCTACCGCTCTCAGGACGAGTTGCGGCGCGACAACGCCAGCATCGAGACCGAAAAGGTCCACCTCTGGGAAACGATGCAGAAGCTGCGGCAGTACGCCCACGTCGGCAAGGCGGTGGACGACGCCCTGACGCAGCGCCTCGCCCTGCTGGAACAGAACGACCCCGAAAAGGCCCGCATCGTCCGCGAGGAGCTGCTGTTCGCCGTGCGCCAGCGCGTGACCGATCTGCTGACGCAACTGGCGGTGGGGATTCAGGGCTACCTCGCGCTGGACCTGGTGCGGCGCAACAACCTCGAACTGATCAAGGGGGTGGACCGGGCCACGACGACCACGGTCAGCGCGCTGCGGACCGCGATTATGGTCGCGCAGGCGCTGGGCACGCAGCAGGCGGTGCTGGGGCAGGTCACCGCGCTCAACGACACGACCGGGCGCATGATCGGCTCGACGGCCAGCCTGCTGCGGCAGCAGTCCACCGAGATCCAGAAGCAGGCGGGCAGCGCGACGGTGGACCCGCAGGTCATCCAGGCCGCCTTCCGCGAGGTGTACGGGGCGCTCGACGCCATCAGCACCTACCGCGCGCAGGCCCTCGACCGCTTCAAGGACACCATTCAGGTCCTCGACCGCGAGGTCAGCCACGCGCAGACGTACCTGGACCGCGAGCGGCAAACGGCCTCGCGCGATGTGGCGCAGGGCCTCAGCGTGACGGAGAAGGGGGATTTGAAACTCTGAGTCGGCGGGCGGCCCTGCTGCGCGACCTCGCGGACCGGCTGGACGCCCAGCCTGCCCGCCCGGTCCTGCGGGTGGCGGTGGACGGGGTGGACGGCGCGGGAAAAACGACCTTTGCGGACGAACTGGCGGAGGTGCTGCGGGCGCGGGGGCGAACGGTCATCCACGCCTCGGTGGACGGCTTTCACGCGCCCCGAGCCGTGCGCTACCGGCGGGGCCGCACCTCGCCGGAAGGCTTCTACCGCGATTCCTACGATTGTCCGGGCCTGCGGGCGGCGCTGCTCGGTCCCCTCGGGCCGGGCGGCTCCGGGCGCTACCGGCCAGCAATCTTCGACCATGTCACCGACGCGCCGGTAGAACTGCCGGAACGGGTGGCCGAAGAAGGCAGCATCCTGCTCCTCGACGGGCTGTTTCTGCACCGCCCCGAATTGCGGGACCTGTGGGACGATTCGGTCTTCCTGCATGTGGACTTCGAGATTTCCGTGCCACGCGGGGCGGCGCGGGGACCGGGGTACGGCTCCCCCGACCCGCATGCGGAGTCCAACCACCGTTACGTGGAGGGAAACCGCCTGTACTTCCGCGAGGCCGATCCGCAGCGGCACGCGGGCGTGGTCGTGGACAACAACGATTTACAGGCACCGTTCGTGGTCCGGGCGTCGGCCCGGGCCTGAACGATGTGGCGCATGAGCGCCCCGCCAACACGCCATGAAGCGAACCCGGCTGGCAGCATCCGGCCGGGGCGACCACAATCGGGAACGAGGTTCCCCATGCCCCAGGACCGCTTTCTCGACCGCCGGGACGCGGGAGGGCACTCGCTTCCCGACTGCTCGACCTCCATCCCTGGCCGGACACGACCGTGCTGGCCCTGCCGCGCGGTGGGGTGCCGGTGGCCTACGAGGTGGCGCACACGCTGAAGGCTCCGCTGGACGTGTTCCTCGTGCGCAAGCTCGGCGTGCCCGGATACGAGGAGGTGGCGATGGGGGCCATTGCTTCCGGCGGCGTGCGTGTCCTGAACGAGGACGTGGTGCGCCGCGCGGGGGTGACGCCCCAGGCCATCGCCGCCGCAGAGAAACGCGAACAGGCCGAACTCGCCCGCCGTGAACGCGCCTACCGTGAGGGGCGCACGCCCGCACCCATCCAGGGCCGCACCGTGCTGCTGGTGGACGACGGGGTGGCGACCGGGGCCACCCTGCGCGCGGGTCTGAAAGCGCTCCGTGCCCTCTCCCTCGCCCGCGTGGTGGTCGCCGTGCCGGTGGCCCCGCCCGAGGTCTGCCGTACCCTGAAAGCCGAGGCTGACGAGGTGGTCTGCCTCCTCACTCCGCCGGACTTCATGGCGGTGGGCCAGTTCTACCGGGACTTTCACCAAACCAGCGACGAGGAGGTGCGTGAATTGCTGACGCGCGCCGCCTCTCCACAACCCAGCACAGTCCAGCCCGAGGAGTGAAGCCATGACCCAGCGCGTCCATCCCGAAGCTGCCCTCATTCAGGCCCTGCGTGCCGTCGCCCGCCCACTGACCGGAGCCGCAGACGACTACGACGATCTGTTAGACCGCATCGGAGACGCGCGGTTCGTGCTGATCGGGGAAGCCTCACACGGCACCCACGAGTTCTACCGCGAACGGGCGCGGCTGACCCGGCGGCTGATCGAGGAAAAGGGATTCACGGCGGTCGCGGTGGAGGCCGACTGGCCCGACGCCTACCGTGTGAACCGCTACGTGCGCGGCCAGGGCGAGGACGAGAATGCGTTGGAGGCCCTGCGGGACTTCCAGCGCTTCCCCAAATGGATGTGGCGCAATGAGGACGTGCAGGGCTTCGTGGACTGGCTGCGCGACCACAACGAGCGCTATCCGGACGGGGTGGCCGGCTTCTACGGCCTGGACCTCTACAGCCTGCACCGGTCGATGAACGCGGTGGTCGAATATCTGGAAGGGGTGGACCCCGAAGCGGCGCAGCGGGCCAGGCAGCGCTACGCCTGCTTCGAGCAGTTCGGGGAGAATCCGCAGGCCTACGGCTACGCCACCGAGTATGGGCGCCGGGAACCCTGCGAGGACGCCGCCGTGCAGCAACTCCTGGAACTCCAGCGGCGGGAGGCGGAACTGGCCGGGGGGCCACTGGGCGGGGACGAACACTTCTATGCCGAGCAAAACGCGCGGCTGGCCCTGAACGCCGAGAACTACTACCGCGCGATGTTCCGGGGCCGCGACGAGTCGTGGAACATCCGCGATGCTCACATGGCCGAGACGCTGGAGGCGCTCGCCCGACACGGCGAGAGCCAGGGCCGCCCGCAGAAGATCGTGGTCTGGGCGCACAATTCGCACCTGGGCGACGCCCGCGCCAGTGAAATGGGCTGGCTGCGCGGCGAACTCAACCTGGGGCAACTGACCCGCGAACGCTGGCCCGAGGACACCTTTATCGTCGGGCTGAGTACCCACCACGGCACCGTCACCGCCGCCGACGACTGGGACACGCCCGCCCGCACCAAACGCGTTCGCCCGGGCCTGCCGGGCAGCGTCGAGGACGTGTTTCACGAGGTGAGCGGGGGTGACTTCTGGCTCGACCTGCGGGAGCAGAACGCGGCGACCGACGGCCTGCGCCCCGAGCGGCTGCAACGCTTCATCGGCGTGATCTACGCCCCGCAGACCGAACGCTGGAGCCACTACGTCCACACCCGCCTGAGCGAGATGTACGACGCTCTCCTCCATTTCGACAAGACGAGCGCGGTGGTGCCGCTGGACGGAGCGGCAGGCGCAGAGCCGGAGGGGGAGGTGCCGGATACCTTTCCGACGGGGGAATAAGAAGGCGTGTTCAGGTAGACGCGCCCCGAACGTACTGCCTGATGACTTCCACCAAAGCGAAGTTCTGCTCCCGTAACGCCGCCTCCGCCACACGGGCCTGTTCCCAGGATAGTTCTGCATCCCCCTGACTCACACGGCCTTCCGCCAGAGCGTCTTCCAGCTCATCCGCATCTATAATTTCGGCTTTTGTTACGTGCCATTCCCCATCCAGACGCACTTCGCAAAGCGCCACCACATCCAGATAGAGGTCATTGATCCAGGGCACCCCATTACCGTCAATGCCAGACTCTCGGAAAACGTCCACATACAGTTGCAGCGGAACGCCCCATTCATTCATTTGGACCTTGAGGGCATGATGCCCGGCGGTAGGAATAAAGTCTACCCAGCGGTATCCGCTAGCCAAAACTCGGACTGTCTGACCGAGAATGGTCACATCCAACGGCGTTTCAACCATGCCAGGGCGATAATCCACAATCGAACCACCCGGCACCTTTATGACCTGCTGCTCACCCACTCCGAACCACGCGGCATAATCGTTGCCCTTACGTTTCACTCCCCGAGCGTAAACGCTGTCCAACCTCCAGACAACTTAGCCCCCCCGCGCTTCCACCTCCGCCTGCTTTTCACCCCAGAGGTGCATCTTCTCTTCCAACTGCGCTTCGAGGTCGTGCGCGGCCTGCCCCAGCGTCACGAAATCGGCGTCGGGCGGGGCGCTGGCGAGGGCGGCCTGGGCGTCCATGAGTTCAGCTTCCAGCCGGGCGATGTCGGCCTCGACCGCCTCCACCTCGCGCTTGAGGTGCCACAGACCCTTGCCTCTGGGGGCGGCGGGTTTGGGAGCCGACTTGACCTCCGGCTGCGCCTCTTCCACCTGAACCGGGCGGTGCTTGGCCTTGTAGTCCTCCCAGCCGGGGTACTCGTAGAACTGGCCGTCCTCGATCAGCCAGATGCGGTCGGCCAGGCCCTCGATAAAGGCGCGGTCGTGGCTGACCATCAGCAGGGTGCCCGCAAAGGCGGTCAGGGCGTCTTCCAGGGCCTCCACCATCTCCATGTCGAGGTGGTTGGTCGGCTCGTCGAGCACCAGCAGGTTGTGGTCTTCCTGCGCGAGCTTGAGCAGCGCCAGGCGGGCACGTTCGCCGCCCGAGAGGATGCGGGCCTGCTTGTCGTGCTGGTCGTAGGGAAACATGAAGGTGCCGAGCAGGTCGTGGGCCTCCTGGTCCTTCTGGACGTACTCGCGGGCCACGTCGTAAAGGGTTTCGTCGGGGTCCACGCCGCGCAGGGCCTGATCGTAGTAGCCGACGCTGACGCGGGCACCGGTCAGGACGCGCGCGTGGGGGCCATTCGGGGGATCGTCGCTGGGGATCAGGCCCAGCAGGGCGCGCAGCAGCGTGGTTTTTCCCGCCCCGTTGCGCCCGATGATCGCCACGCGGTCGCCCCGACGCAACTGCACGCTCACGTCGCGGAAGAGGGTGCGCCCGCCCAGCGACTTGCTGATATGCCGCGCGTCCAGTACCACGTCACCGCTCCCAGGGGCGTGAAAGGTGATGCGGGTGGTGCGCTCGTCGGTTGGGGGGGCCGCCGTCGCGCGGGCCTGCATCCGGTCCACGCGGGCCTGCATGGCTTTGGCGCGGCGCGCGAGTTTGCTCATGCCCAGGCCCCAGATTTTCATGCGGTCGGCGCTGGCCTGGAGGCTGGCGATCTGCCGGGCGTCCTGCGCGTGCTGCGCGGCCTGCTGTTCGAGTTCGGCGTCCAGCGTCTCGCGGAAGGTGGTGTACCCCCCCGGATAGACCCGCAGCGTGCCGCCGCGCAGATAGGCCGTCTCGTTGGTCACCGTGTCCAGAAAGGCGCGGTCGTGGCTGATGACCAGCACCGCGCCCGGGTAGCGGCCCAGGAAGGCTTCCAGCCACTCCACCATCACGATGTCGAGGTGGTTGGTCGGCTCGTCGAGCAGCAGCACGTCGGGGTTCTCGACCAGCAGCGCGGCCAGGCCCAGCCGGGTACGCTCGCCGCCCGACAGGCCGGACACCGGGTCATTCTCGCGGCCCCGGAACCCGAAGGCCAGCGTCACCGCCTCCTTGCGGCTGCGGCGCTCGAAGCCGCCCCGGCGCACGTAATGTTCCAGGACTTCCTCGTGGTGCAGCACGCTTTCGGGGGTGCCGCTGTCCATGGCCGCAGCGGCGGCACTCAGCTCGGCCTCCAGCGCGTCGAGATCGTGGAAGGCCGCTTCCAGCACGCTGTCCACGGTGGCGTCCGGGGGAAAGGTGGGGTCCTGTTTCAGCGCGCGGACCCGGACGCCGGGCGCGCGCCGGACCGTCCCGCCGTCGGGCAGCACCTCGCCGGTCAGCAGCCGCAGCAAGGTACTCTTGCCCGCCCCGTTGCGGCCCACCAGGCCCACCCGGTCGCCAGGCTCCACGGCGAACGTGATCTCTGACAGGACGGTGAGCGGCCCGTACTCCTTGGTAGCGTCCTGAACGGCAACAAGCACGCCCCGCAGTATAGGGGCCGGATAGGGTCTGGCCGGTTTCGCTCGCGGCCCGCCCGTCACGGGTCTTTCCCGGCGGTTTGCCCCTCTCGCCCAGCTCCTTTCTGTAGACTGAGGCGATGAGAGCCACTGCTGCCCCGTGGCTGCCCGCCGCCCGAACCGCCCCGCCTCTGCGTCTGGCCCTGGCTGCGCTGCTCACGACCGGGCTGCCCATCGGCGGAGCGCCCGCACAGGCCCAGGCCGTTCCGCTGACGGTTCAGCAGGTCCTGGGCCGCGCCGAGGTGCTGCTGGAGGGGGGCGCGTGGCGGGCCGTGAGCGACCGTTCTCCGGTGCGGCTGGGGCTGCGGACGGGCGCGGGCCGGGCCTGGCTGGCGAGTACCGCCGGGGGCCGGTCGGGGACCCTCCTGGTCGGCCCCACCTCCCGCCTGCGCGTCTTCCAGGGTGAGGCGGACCTGCAAGGCGGGCAGTTCCTGCTGGGGGGACCGGTCGGGGTGCATGTGCTGGGCAACCACCTGGTGCTGGAGCGGGGCGCGCAGGCGCGCGTGGACCTGGGCGGGGCAAGCGGGCCGGGGCGGGTCGCCGTGCTGGGAGGAAACGCCCGGCTGGCACTCGGCGCGCGCGTCATTCGGCTGGCGGCGGGGCAGCAGGCCGCCCTGAAGACCGGACAGGTCACGCCCTTCACGGAGACGGACCCCTGGTACGCCGCGCAGTTCACCGGGCTGGGCAAAGCGACGGTGCAGGCCACCCGTGGTCCGGTCTATGTCGCCAGCGGGGGAACCCGGCAGATCGCGGGGGTGGGGGAAGTCTTGCAGGCCGGCGAGCGCCTGCTCACCGGGAGCGGCGCGTGGGCGGAGGTCGGCTTCACGGGCGGCGGCTACCTGCGGCTCCAGGCACAGAGCGAACTGGGCGTGCGCGGCAGCGAGCGCACCGCCCGGGGCCAGGAGGTGACGTTGCAACTCACGCGCGGGAGCGCCTGGAACGTGGTGTCCGGCACCTCCGGCGGGACGGCACAGGCCGCCGCGAGCGCCTCCATCCTGAGTACCGCCGCACGCGGCAGCGTGTTCCAGGTGGAGGCGGGCCGCCTGGTCAGAGTGTTCGGGAGCGGCGCGCAGGCGGGGGGTCCGGCGGCCCTGGGCCACCTCAATCAGCCCCTCGACGCCGAACGGACCCAGCCGCTGACCTTGCAGGTCGACCCGGCCCCGCACCCCCTGCGCGACCTGACCCTCAGCGCGACCAGCCTGCCGGGTGCCCGCGTCACGGCGCAGGTGGGAACCCGCACTTTCCCCCTGACGCCCGTCGGCGGGACGGGGCACTTCCAGCTGCTCCCCTCTGCTCCGCCGCTGTCCGAGGGCACCCATACGGTCGTGGTGCGGGCCGAATGGCGCGGCCAGGTCAGGACCCGGACGCTGCGGGTGACCCTCGACCGCACGCCTCCCACCCTCAGCGATCTGCGTGCGGAAAACGAGGGCAGCCTGCTGCTGGTCAGCGGCACCGTACGCGACGCGGGACCGGCGGGGGGACGCGGGCGGCTGAGCCTCACGGTGCAGCTGGGCGGGGAGAGCTTTACCCGCACGGTCACGCTGACGGGCGGCGAGGGCACCTTCCGGCTGCCCCTGCCCGCCCCCGCACCGGGCACGCCCACGCGCCTGAGTGTCCGGGACGAGGCGGGAAACGAGGCTCATGCGGTCCTCCCCTGAACGCTCGCTGACGCGCTACATGGTGCCGGCGGCGGCGCTGCTCGCGGCGGGGCTGGCGCTGCTGCTGCCGAACGACGACCGGCTGTGGGACAGCCTGAACCGCGCGCTTCCCAGCCCGCCCGACCCGCGCGTGGTGGTGGTCGGGATCGACGACGCCTCGCTGCGCGACTACGGCCGGCTGTCCGGCTGGCCGCGCGAACTGTACGGGCAGGCCCTGCGCACGCTCGATGAGGCGGGCGTTCAGACCATCGGCCTCGACGTGGGGCTGTCCGACCTGGCCCAGAGCGAGACGGGGCTGGCCGACCTCTTTTCCCGCCCGAACGTGGTCCTCGCCACTCCCCCCGGCCAGACCCTCGACCTGCCCCCGGGCTGGCGCTCACCGACGGGCGTCAACACGCTGAATACCGGACCGGGCGGCACGGTCCGCAGTTTCCAGACGGCCTACAAGGACCGCAGCGGCGCGCTGCGACCCAGCTTCGCGCGCCAGCTCGCCGTGAATGCCGGGCAACCTGTGCCGCTCGACACCACGCCCCGGCTGCTGCGCCACGTGCGCAGCGACCCCGCCCGCCTGTCGATCATTCCCTTCCGCGACGTGGTCAACGGCAACGTGCGCTTCGGGGACCTCCAGGGCCGGGTCGTGCTGATCGGCCTGACCGCCGAGAGCCTGCCCGGAGCCACGCGCCGCGACGCCGCTGGCGAGGTCACGCCCGCCGTGCTGCTCCAGGCCAGGGCGGTGTCCACGCTGCTGGGCGCGCCCCTGCTGCGCCTGCCGCTGTGGCTCACGCTGCTGCTGTGTGTGGCCGTGGCGGTCGGGGCCGTGTTGGTGCGGGGCCTGTGGGGCTTCGTGATCGCGCTGGCGGCGCTGGGACTGGCGGTGCCGCTCTGGCAGGTCAACGTGCTGTTTCCGGGAATGACCGTCTCGCTCGCCGCGATTCTGGGAACCGCCCTGGTCGGCCTGGAACGCTGGTGGACGCTGCGGAACCTGGGCACCCGCGATCCGCTCACCGGCTTCGGCAACCGCCTGGCCTTTACCCGGGCCGTCGAGCACCGCTGGCCGGGCCGCCAGGGCCGCCCCATCGGCCTGCTGCTGGTGGACCTCAGCGGCTTTCGCCGGGTCAACGAGACGTATGGCCGCGCCGCCGGGGACGAGGTGCTGCGCGGCCTGGCGGCCCGCCTCCAGACCCACAAACGCCGGGGCGACGTGGTCTTCCGCTGGGGTCCCGACGAGTTCGCCGTGCTGCTCGACAACACCGGTCCCGGGGACCTCGGACCGCTCACCGAGAAGGTGCAGCGGACCCTGGAGGACTTCACCTACCGTGACCTGTCCCTGCGCGCCAGTGTCGGCGGCGCGACCACCGGCCCCGAGGTCCGCACCCCCACCGAACTGATCGAGGCCGCCAGCCGCAGCCGCTACCGGATGAAGTACCAGCGCGAACAGGGGGAGTGATCCGGACTCCGACTCCGATTGAAAGGTTGACACGCAAACCTGAAATCCGAGCGGGGCGGGAAGGTCAGGAGGGGCCGCCAGCATGATTCTGACGGCCCCTCCCTGATCTTTTCCTACAACCTACTGCCCACAACCTACCTCCCCGCCAAAGCACCCCAGATGCCCGGATTCGCCACCCACCCATACCAGAGGTTCGGCAGGATACCCAGCACCGTCACGCCGACCACACCCAGCGCGACCGTGAAGGTGGTGGCGGGGCGCTCGCCATGCTGGTACTCGCGGGCGGGGGTGCGGTCGGGCATGAACATCAGCATGGCGGGACGCAGGTAGTACACCAGCGCGGCGACGCTGGCGAGGGCCGCCAGCACCGAGAGCCACACGTACCCGTTCTGGAAGGCGGCCTGGAACGCCAGATATTTGCCGAAGAACCCCGCGAAGGGCGGCAACCCTGCCAGCGAGGCCAGGCACACCGCCAGCGCGACCGCGTAACCCGGATGACGGTAGTACAGGCCGCGCAGATCCCCAATCTCCATGCCCTTCTCGCTGCGTTGCAGCGCCGCGACGATGGCGAACGAGGCGGCGGTCATCAGCGTGTAGATCAGCAGGTAATACGTCATGGCCGCGCCGCCCAGCGCAGGCGTGCCGAGCAGCGTCAGGGCGAGAAAACCGGTGTGGGCCACCGCCGAATACGCCAGCATCCGTTTGAAGTTGGTCTGGAAGAGCGAGGCGGCGTTGCCGATAATCAGCGTGGCCGCGATCAGAATCTGGAGGACCGAGGCCCAGCCGGGGGCGTTCTGAAGCGCCCCGCCGAACACGCGCAGCATCCCCGCGAAGGCCGCGACCTTCACCACCGTACTCAGAAAGAGGCTGACGCTGGTCGGCGCGCCGCTGTACACGTCCGGCGTCCACTGGTGAAAGGGCACCAGCGCGACCTTGAACGCGAAGCCCGCCAGCAGCAGCAGCGCCCCGCCGACCAGGATGCCCACGTTTTCGGGGGTCAGCCCTGCCGTCTTGGCCGCGATGCCCGCATAGTTCAGGCTGCCGGTCGCGCCGTACACGAAGGCGATCCCGTAGATCAGGATGGCGCTGCCCGCCGCGCCCAGCAGGAAGTATTTCAGGCCCGATTCCTCCGCCGGGCGCGAGTCCTGGAGGGTGGCGAGGACGTAGCCGCTGAGGCTCATGATCTCCAGGCCGATCAGCATGGTGATCAGGTCGCCCGAAAAGGCGATCAGCAGCGTACCGGTCACCGCATACATCAGCATGGCGTCGAACTCCGGGAAGCTGACGCGGGCGCGGTAGGCCGTGTCCAGACTGACCAGCAGCGTCATCGCGCTGCCGATCAGGATGGTGATTCCCAGCAGAATCGCGGCGTTGTCGGCTTGCAGCGAGCCGCCGAAGGCCGCCGCGCCGCTGTTCCAGAGATACGCCATGCTGACGCCGCTCAGCACCAGCATGACGAGGTTGATGATCGTCAGCGCCCGCCGGGGCAGGTGAAAGCCCAGTACTGTGCTGGCCAGTGCTCCGGCCAGCACGATCAGGATAGGCAGCATGGGCGCGAGGTGAACGTCAGGCACTTGCAACATCTACTGACCTCCCAGGCCAGCGAGAACCCCGCGCACGGCGGGCTGGATCAGGTTCAAGGCCGGGGCGGAATACACCCCGAAGAAGACGGCGACCGCCAGCGGCAGCCCCAGCACCAGCCACTCGGTGTGCCGCAGGTCGGCCACCCGCACCGCCCCCAGCGGACGCCCCTGCCAGAAGGTCGTCTGGAACGCGGTGAGGGCATAGGCCGCGGCGGCAATGGTGGACAGGCCCGCGATAAAGGCCAGCCAGGGCTGCACCTGATACGCCCCCAGCAGCACGCTGAACTCGCCCACAAATCCAGCCAGGCCCGGCACAGCGATGGAGGCGAACCACAGCGCCAGCGTCATCCCGCCCAGAGCGCCCGCCTGCGTCATCACGCCGCCGACGCGGGTATGCACGCTGCCGACCCGCTCCTGAAGCATCCCGACCGCCAGGAACAGGGCGCCCGTATAGACGTTCTGGAAGGCCAGCAGGTACATCGCGCCAATGGTGGCCGTCTCGTTCAGCGAAAAGACACCCAGCGCCACGAAGCCCATATGCGAGAGGCCCGCGTAGGCGATCAGCCGTTTCCAGTCGGTCTGCCGGAAGGCGATCCAGGCGGCATACAGCGCGGTAAAGGCGGCCAGGCCCATCAGGATGGGGCGGAGCTGCTCGGAGGCGTCGGGAAACAGCGGCAGCCCGAACTGGAAGAGGCCGTAGCCGCCCACCTTGTACAGCGTGCCCATCACGTCCGGCACGCCGCTGTCATGGTTCTGCTCGTGAAAGTCGGGCAGCCAGGCGTGCAGCGGCCACAGCGGCAGCTTGACCGCCATCGCCGCCAGGAAGCCCAGGTACAGCCAGGTCTGCGCCGCACCCTTCACCGGGTTCTGGATCAGGTCGGCCAGCGCAAAAGTTGGGCTGCCCCCGTACGCCTTCACGCCGATGATCGAGAGCAGCATGAGGAGGCTGCCGAACAGTGTGTACGCGGCGAACTTCACCAGCGCGCGCATCCGGTTCGGCTTGCCGTAGATCGCCAGCATCAGCAGGGCGGGCAGCAGCGCCGTCTCGAAGAAGACGTAGAACAGCAGCAGGTCACGCGCCGCGAAGATGCCCAGCAGGCCCGTTTCCATCGCCAGCACCAGCGAGAGCATCGTGCCGGGATTGCTGATCCGCCGCGCCGCGTACAGCACCGCGATGAACGACATGAAGGCCGTCACCAGCGCCAGCGTCAGGCTCACGCCGTCCAGCGCCACCGAGTAGGTGACGCCCAGCGCCGGAATCCAGTCCACGCGGAACACCTCCGCGCCGCCGCCGCGCCAGATCAGGAGGCCCAGGCCCAGCGTCAGGGCCGCCACGAAACCTGCCACCTCGTCCCGCCAGCGTTTTGGCGTGGCGAGCAGCAGCAGGCTGCCCAGCAGGGGCAGGAAAATCATCAGGTGGATCATGGGTGCCCTCCGGGCAGGTCGAACGGTCGAACGGTCAAACGGTGCAGGGAAGAGTGCGGGGCCGAGGCGTCAACCCGCGCACCGCATACCGCGTACCGCGCTCCCCTCACGCCCCGCCTCCAATCGTCTTGATGGCCCAGTACCCCAGAATCAGCGCCGTGCCGAGCAGCATCGAGACGGCGTAGGCGCGGACGAAGCCGCTCTGCCAGAGCGAGAACAGGCCTCCGGGCGCGGCGCTGGTGCGGGCAATCCCGGCCAGGGTGCCGTCCACACCCCGGTCCACCACGTCCAGGCCCTCAGCAATGGCGCGGCTGGGCGCCCCGATCAGGCCGTCATACACCCGGTCGAGATACAGCGCGTTGCTGCTGATCTGTCCCAGCGGTCCGTCCGCCAGGCTGCGGCGGCGGTGTTCGGCCAGCGCCCACAGCAGCCCGCCCACCCCGGCGGCCACCGCCAGCAGGGTCAGCAGCCACTCGGTCGCGGCGGGAATCTCGTGCAGGTGAACGGGAATGGCGCGGCCCAGGTAGGCGTCGAAGGCGTGCCCGCCGCCCAGGAAGGCCGGGACGTTCAGGAAGCCGCCCAGCGTGGCGAGCGCCGCCAGAATGCCCAGCGGCACCTTGATCAGCCCGTCGGCCTCGTGCGGGTGCGGAACGTGGCCCCGGTACTCACCGCGCCAGACCAGGAAGTACCAGCGGCCCATGTAGAAGGCGGTCAGCAGCGCCACCCCCAGCCCGACCACGTACAGCAGCGGGCTGGACGTGTAGGCGGCGGCCAGAATCGCGTCCTTGCTGAAAAAGCCGCTCCAGATCGGAATGCCCGAGATAGCCAGGACACCCATCAGTGCGGCGATATGCGTGAAGGGCATGAACTTCCGCATGCCGCCCATCGCGCGCACGTCCTGTTCCTCATGCAGCGCGTGGATGACCGCACCCGCCGAGAGGAACAGCAGCGCCTTGAAGAAAGCGTGCGTCAGCAGGTGGAACACGCCCGCCGAGTAGGCGTGCAGGCCCACCGCCATGAACATGTAGCCCAGTTGCGAGACGGTGGAGTACGCCAGGATTTTCTTGATGTCGTGCTGGTTCAGGGCCGAGAGTGCCCCGTACAGCGCGGTGAGACCGCCCACCCACGCGACCCAGGTCGAGGCGACGGGCGCGAGATCGTACAGGAAGTGGCTGCGCGTGATCAGGTACACGCCCGCCGTGACCATCGTGGCGGCGTGGATCAGCGCGGAGACGGGCGTGGGACCCGCCATCGCGTCCGGCAGCCAGGTCGTGAGGGGGAGCTGACCGCTCTTGCCGATCGCGCCCACCAGCAGGAACAGGCAGGCGAGTTCGATGCCCGCCGTCGCCACCTGCGCGCCTGGCACCCGCGCCGCGAGTTCGGGAATCGAGAGCGTGCCGTACAGCTTGAACAGCAGGAACATCCCCAGCATGAAGCCCAGGTCCCCGATGCGGTTCATGATGAAGGCCTTGCGGGCGGCGTTGGAGTTGGCGACGCCCTCGCGGTCGCTGGCCCCGCGCAGGTCCTTATCCGACGCCTCGGAGTTGCGCCCGCTGAACCAGAAGCCGATCAGCAGATAACTCGCCGTGCCCACGCCCTCCCAGCCCACGAACATCAGCGGGTAGGAGTCGGCCAGCACCAGAATCAGCATCATCGCCACGAAGAAGTTCATGAACGCGAAAAAGCGCGTGAACTTCGGGTCGTGGCCCATGTAGCTGACCGAATAGACGTGGATCAGGAAACCGACGCCGGTGATGATCAGGGCCATCAGGGCGCTGAGCTGATCGAGGTAGAAGCCGGCGGACAGGTTGGCGTTCAGCGCCATGTTCGGCAGCCAGGTCCACAGGACCTCGTGGGCGGGCGTGTCCGTCTGGCCGAGGTAGCGCGCTCCAGCGACGACGAAACTCGCCAGCACGGTGGCCGACCCCAGCCAGCCCGCCGCCCTGCCGGGAAAGAGGCGCGGAAACAGGATCAGCAGCGCGAAGCCGATCAGCGGAAAGAGAGGAAGCAGGTACAGGGGCACGCGCCACTCAGCCTTTCAGGCCAGCGAGGTCGTCCACGTTGGTGGTCTCGCGCTTGCGGAAGATAGACACGATGATGGCGAGGCCGATCGCCACCTCGGCGGCGGCCAGCGTCATCACGATGAAGACGGCGGTCTGGGCGGTCAGGTCACCCCAGGCGCGGGCGAAGGCCACCAGCGCGAGGTTCGCGGCGTTCAGCATCAGCTCGACGCTCAGAAAGACCATGATGGCGGTGCGCCGGGTCAGCACGCCGATCATGCCGATGGCAAACAGCAGGCCCGACAGGGCGATGTAATAGGCGGTCGGGGCCATCAGGCACGCACCTTTTCCGGCAACAGGGCTTCGGACTGGAGGTCGGGGGAGGTCGGCAGCGTCAGGCCCCCGGTATCCGCCACACCGTCCGGCTGCGGCGCGGGCCGGTTCACCAGCGCCACCGCGCCCACAATCGCCACCAGCAGCAGGATGCTGACCGCCTCGAAGGGGAGCAGGAAGCGCGTCAGCAGCACTTCACCGACCGGCCCGGCCCCGCCGCCACGGGTCGCCGCAACGCCTTCCGCCAGGGGCCGGGGGTCTTTGTAGGTAAAGGCCAGCACCGCGAAGGCCCCCGCCAGCACCACGCCGCCGATCCCGGCCAGTTCGCGCACGAAGGGCACCGGGTCACGGCCCCGCACGGGCGCATTTGCGTTGAGCAGCATGATCACGAACAGGAACAGCACCATGATCGCCCCGGCGTACACGATCACCTGCGTCGCTGCCAGAAAGGACGCGCTCAGGCTGGCGAACAGCCCCGCCACGCTCAGCAGCGTGCCCACCAGCCCCAGCGCCGCGTGAACGGCATTGCGCGCCGCGACCGTGATGACTGCACCGACCAGGGTGAGGGCACCCAGGAGGATGAAGGCGATCATGGGCGCACCTGCGGGCTGGGTCTAAGGGTCAAACCGTCTAAAGGTCTAACCGCAAAGGCCGCCGACTTTTTCAGACGGTCAGACGGTGTGACGGTTAGACAGCGCCAGCTCTCTGCTCTCTGCCTCATCGCGGGTACTCCACCCCCTCCAGTTCGGGCCTCGCGCCCTGCGGCACCTGAAAGCCGAGGCGGACGGGCTTGCCGGTGTGCGCGGCCTCGCGGCGCTGGGGCAGGGAGCCTTCCACGCCCACCAGCATGTCTTCCTTGCCGTACACGAAGTCGCGGTAGCGGTAGTCGGCCATCTCGAACTCGTTGCCGAGGACCACCGCGCCGGTCGGGCAGGCTTCCTCGCACAGGCCGCAGAAGATGCAGCGCAGCATGTTGATCTCGTAGACCTTCGCGTAGCGTTCGCCGGGGCTGGTGGGGTTGAGGGGATCGTTCTCGGCGGCCTCCACATAGATCGCGTAGGCGGGGCACACGGCGGCGCAGAGGCTACAGCCGATGCACTTTTCGAGGCCGGTGCCGGGGTGACGGGTCAGGACGTGCCGCCCCCGGAAACGTGGCTGAAGGGTCGCGCGCTGCTCGGGGTAGCTGACCGTGACCGGCTTCTGAAAGAGCTTCCCGAGCGTGACGCCCATGCCCTTGGCGATTTCAAGAACGCCCATATGAACCTCCGGCAGAGTGATCGGGGACGAGAAGGTGCCAGCGGCGGACGGCCGAAAGCGGACGGCTCTGCATTCAGTCGCCCCCCGACGTGCGAACCGCCGCCGCTTCCCTGTCGCGGCGCTGCGTGGGCGTGTTCCACAACCCGCGCACCCGGTCGCTGAGAACGAACAGCAGCAGCAGGCCGCCCAGGCTCAGCAGACCCAGCAGCCACAGGCCCGTGCCGCGCGCAAAGGCCAGATACGCGGCGGTCATCAGCGTGTTGAGGAGCGCAACCGGCAGCACCAGTTTCCAGCCGAAGCGCATCAGCTGGTCGTAGCGCAGGCGGGGCAAGGTGGCGCGCACCCAGATGAACAGGAACAGGAAGAAGGCGATCTTCACGACCAGCCAGACAATCGGCCAGCCCGAGATGCCGGGAATCAGCGCGTCGAGGAACACCGGCCCCCGGTAGCCGCCGAAAAACAGCGTGGACATCACGGCGGAGGCGGTGATCATGTTCACGTATTCGGCCATCTGAAAGAGCGCCCACTTGATCGCGGAATACTCGGTCAGGTAGCCCGCCACCAGTTCCTGCTCGGCTTCCGGCAGGTCGAAGGGGGTCCGGTTGGTCTCCGCGAAGGAGCTGACCAGAAAGAGAGCAAAGCCCAGCACCTGAAAGAGGATCAGCCAGCCGTTCAGGGCCTGCCACTCCACGATGGCGCGGAAAGACGTGCTGCCCACCAGCATCAGCAGACCCAGGATGCTCAGGCCCATGCCGAGTTCGTAGGAGATCATCTGCGCGCTGCTTCTGAGGCCGCCCAGAATCGGGTATTTGGACCCCGAGGCCCAGCCGCCCAGGAAGATGCCGTACACGCCCATGCTGGTCAGCGCCAGCAGCACCAGAATCCCGGCGTCCAGGTTGTAGACCCAGGGATCGGCCCCGAACAGGCTGCGGGGCGGCCCGGCGGGAATGCCCCCGAAGGCCGTCAGCGCCATCCCGATGGCGACGATGGGCGCGAGCGTGTACACCAGCTTGTCGGCCAGCGTGACGCTGAGGTCTTCCTTGAAGATGCTCTTGATGGCGTCCGCCAGCGGTTGCAGGAGGCCCATCGGCCCCACGCGGTTCGGCCCGATGCGAATCTGCATTCGCGCCAGCAGCCGCCGCTCGATCAGGGTCATGTAGGCGAAGGTCGTCAGCAGCGCCAGGGCCACCAGCACGGCCTTGAGCAGGGTGACGAGGAGTTGGGCGAGCCAGTCGGGCATCAGTCGTCCCCTCCCGGTTGCAGCGCCGGGTCGTGCATCGGCAGTTCCCAGGTAGCAATACGGTCTTCGCGGTCCGGCACGCCGCTTCCCCGGCGTTCGGGATCAGGGTGCATCCGTTCCTTCCAAAGGCGCGGGGCATAGACCTGCCCGGCGGGGGCCTCGAACCGCTGGCCGAGCGGGCGGATGACGCCGCCGTTCGGCAGCCCGGTCACGTCCACGCCGAGGCGAGTTTGCAGGAGGGCCTGGGCCGACTTCAGGCCGCGCACCGGAGCGCGCACGCCCAGCACCTCGGCCAGCGCGGTCAGGGTGCGGATCAGGTCGGCCCCCTCGCCCGCGCTGAGCGCCGCCTGCCGCAGCGGAAGGAGGCGACCTTCGAGGTTCACCGTCGTCCCGCGCTTCTCGTAGTTGGTGACGGCGGGGAGGACGACATCGGCCAGCCGCGCCGTACGGGTCAGGTGCGTGTCGTGAACGATGGTGAAGCCGCGTGCCCGCCCCGGCAAACTGTGAGCGGCGGGGTCCAGCCGCGAGATGAAGGCCGCCCGCGCCTCCTCCAGCCGGTCATACCCGAGGCCACCCGCACGGGGAACGAGGTTCAGGTGCGCCAGTCCCTTGCTGTTCGGCGCGGCGGAGATGGGGAGCACCTTCGCGCCCGTGCGGGTGACGAGGTCGGCCAGCGCTGCCGTGAAGTCCTGAGTCACGCTGTTCAGCACATCTGCGCCGAGGATGAGAACCGGCTTCTTCGCCTCCGCCAACAGCCCCGCCGCCGCGCGCAACTCGTCCGTGTCGGGCCTCATCAGCCGCGCGAGGGCATTGTGCCCATTGGCCGAGACGCGCAGGCCCGCGTGCGCCGACAGCCGCGACTCCCCACCGATCACCGCGAGGCGTTCGGGATGCCGGGTGGGGCGCTCGACCAGACGCAGGTCGGCAATCGCGGTGCCGTGCGGAAACTCGGGCGGAAGGATGCCGCCGCGCAGCATCTCCAGCACGCGCAGTTCCAGCACCGGGGCTTCCTCGCCCAGATCGGCCCCCAGCACGATCACCGCGTCGGCGGTCGCCACGTCCGTCAGCGTGGCGGTCGTCTCCACGTTCATCCCGTAACGCGGCCAGTGGTCCACCGAAGGAGTGCCGGTCAGCCCCGCGAGGGCCTCCAGCGCCGCCCCTTCCTCCAGCGTGCTGTCGGCGCTCAGGTACAGGGCGAGGTCGGCGAGGCTCATCCCCCCCAGGCCCCGTTGCATGGCCGCAATCGCCCCATCCCAGTCTGTCTCGCGCAGTTGGCCGTCCACGCGGATCAGGGGCACGGTCAGACGCTCCTCGGAGGCGAACACATGCCCGAAGCGGCCCGCGTCGCAGATCCAGGCCTCGTTCACCTCGCGGTTCTCGCCCGCCACGACGCGTTCCAGCCGGCCGTTGCGCGCGTCCAGCGTGACCGAGCAGCCCACCGGGCAGAGGGTGCAGGTGGTGGGCGTGTGGTCGTATTCCCAGTTGCGGCCCCGGAAGCGCGCCACGTTGTCCAGCAGCGCCCCCACCGGGCAGATGTCGGTGATGTTGCCCTGGAAGCCGGTGGGCAGGCCGCCTTCCCCAGTGTCGATAAAGGTGTGCCCGCCGCGCTCGATAAAGTCCAGCACCTCCTGACCCGGCACTTCCTCGAAGTAGCGCACGCAGCGTTTGCAGTGGATGCAGCGTTCCTGATCGAGAATCACGAAGTCGGACAGCGGGTAGTGCTTGTCGGCATGGCGGCGGTCGAAGCCGAAGCGGCTCGCACCGTAGCCGTACTCGAAGGCGCGGTCCTGAAGCTCGCAGGCGCCGCCCTTGTCACAGGTCGGGCAGTCGAGCGGGTGGTTCAGCAGCGTGAACTCCATCATGCCCGCCTGCGCCTTCGCCACCACGTCCGAAGTCTTGGCGGTGCGGATGTGCATGCCGTCGGTCGCCTGCATGGTGCAGGCCGCCATCGGCTTGGGGAACCAGAAGATTTTGGGCTGCCCGGTCGCTTCGTCCAGGGTGAAGGTGCCGTCCTTCTCCTTGCGCGGCGAACCGGATTCGACCAGGCACATGCGGCACGCCCCGACGGGCGAGAGGTACGGGTGCGCGCAGAAATACGGCACGTCCCGCCCGGCGGCGAACACGGCGTCGATCCCGCTGGTGCCCGCCGGGAGGTCGAGTTCGGTGCCGTCGACAACGACTTTCATAAGGCCTCCCTAGGGTCGGCGTCTAAAGGTCTAAGAGTCGAAAGGTCTAAAGGCGTGGGGGCTTCGGCGGTCAGACGGTCAGACCGTTCGACGGTTGGACACCGGGCAGTCAGCCGCTTCACGAGTCCCTCCACCGCCGCCGCGCCGGATACATCGCCTGCTCGGTGTGCGCCAGCTGGTCGTATTCCTCGCGGAAGAGCTTGATGCTGCTCAGCACCGGCCCCAGGCAGGCGTCGGCCAGGGCACAGAAGCTCCGGCCGCCGATGTTGTCGCTCATGTCGAGGATCAGTTGCACGTCGCCGGGCTGACCGTGCCCGCGAGAGAGCTTCTCGTACATGCGGGTCATCCACGAGCTGATGCCCTCGCGGCAGGGCGTGCATTTGCCGCAACTTTCGTGCCCGTAGAAGCGCACCAGATTCCAGGTCGCGTTCACGATGCAGTCGGCCTTCGGAATCAGGGTGACGCCGCCCGTGCCGAGCATGGAGCCAGCGGCGGCCACGCTCTCGTACTCCATCGGCGTATCCAGCACACGGTCGTCCCAGGGGAGCATCGGGCAACTGGAGCCGCCGGGGATGATGGCCTTCATCTCCTCCAGCGGGCCGCCCGCCCAGTCGTAGATCAACTCGCGGAAGGTGGTGCCCAGCGGCAGCTCGTACACACCGGGCCGCGCGACCGGGCCGCTGATCTGGAAAAGCTTCATGCCCTTGGATTTCTCGGTGCCCATGCGGGCATGCCAGTCCGCGCCGTACTTCAGGATCTGCGTGGCCGCGCAGAAGGTTTCGACATTGTTGATGGTGGTCGGCAGCCCATACAGCCCGGCGGCGGCGGGAAAGGGCGGCTTGAGGCGCGGGTTGGCGCGCAGCCCTTCCAGGGAGTTCATCAGCGCGGTTTCCTCGCCGCAGATGTAGGCCCCGGCCCCCCGGTGCACTTGCAGGTCGAAGTCGAAGCCACTGCCCAGCACGCTCTTGCCGAGGAGGCCCGCTGCCCGCGCCTCTTGAATCGCGGCCCACATCCGCTCGGCGGCGTGGACATACTCGCCGCGAATGTAGATGTAGCCCACCGAAGCGCGCATGGCGTACCCGCCGATCAGCATGCCCTCGATCAGTTGGTGCGGGTCTTCGGAGAGCAGGTAACGGTCCTTGAAACTGCCCGGCTCGGATTCGTCGGCGTTGCAGATGATGTAGTGCGGTTTACCGTCCTTCAGCGGCATGAAGGACCACTTCAGGCCGGTGGCGAAGCCCGCGCCGCCACGCCCGCGCAGGCCGGATTTCTTGACTTCCTCGATGACGGCGTCCGGTCCCATGGCGAAGGCCCGGCGCACACCCTGATACCCACCGTGACGCTGGAAGTAGTCGAGCGTCCAGCTTTCCGGCTGCCCGACATGGGCGTAGAGGGTAGGCGCGAAGCGGGGATCCTTGCCACTGGTGATGGGTTTGGGGGCGGGTTCCGCGACGGTCACGCCTCACCCCCTGACATGGCACTGCCCACGGGAGCAAGGTCCGCGATGCTGGCCCCGACCCGTTCGCCATTCGCCAGCATCTGCCGCCCGTCCTCGCGCACGGTGACGGGCACCGGGTTGTCGGGCGGGGGCGGGGCGTCTGTCCGCATGGCGGCCAGCAGGCGGTCACACTTCGCGCGGGTAACCTGCTCGTAATAGCCCTCGTCGCCTAGCTGCACGACCGGGGCCGTCCCGCACGAGCCGAGGCATTCCACCTTCTGCACGCTGAAGCGCCCGTCCGGGCTGACCTCGCCGGGCTGCACGTCCAGCACCGAAACGAGGTGGTCCCACAGTTCATCGCTCCCCGCCAGCGCGCACATCAGCGTGGAGCAGACCTGAAGGTGATACCGCCCGGTGGGCAGGGTGTGATAGGTCGAATAGAAGCTCATGACCGAGCGGACCTCGGTGGCTGTGGTGCCGCACAGCCCCGCGATCTCGGCCATGCGCGCCTCGGACACGAAGCCCTCGGCGTCCTGCACCTCGCGGAGCAGCGGCATCAGCGCCGAGCGTCGGCCTTGTGGAGAGGCCGGGTAGCGACTGAAGATGTCCGTCACGAGGGGTTGTTTGTCTGCAAAGTAGGACAAGCCTAGCCTCCAACCTTTTGAAGTACCCGGATATACTTGGCCGCCACCACAGCGGGAGCCAGGAACAACGCGCAGATCAGCGCCGTGGTGCCGTCCACACCCGTTCCCCTTTGAAAGAGGTCCAACACGAGCAGGAGGATCACAGCGGCGGTCAGGATGATGCCCGCTCCCAATCCCCAGCGCAGGGAAACGGCCACTCGGGGCGTGAGTGACGCCTGCGTTCCCCGAGCAAAACGCAGCAGCACCGCGAGAAGCGAGAGGCAGGCGAACACGCCCAGCATGCCCAGCAAGAACATCTGTGCGGACAGGCCCACGCCATCGAACGACGCTTCTCTCAACACCACGAAGCTGCCCATCACAACCGCGCCGGAGTAGAACAAGAGCACTACCCCTGGGACGCCTCCCAGTAGGAGGTCAGGGAGCAACCCGCGCCTCATGTCCGAACCCGTGACACTGAGGTTCCTCACCGGTCCACATCCCCCAGCACCGGGTCGATCGTCGCCAGAATCGTGATCAGGTCCGCGAACTGTGCGCCCACGCAGGCGTATTCGAGCGCCTGAAGGTTCACGAAGCTGGGCGCGCGAATCTTCACGCGGTAGGGCATCGAGCCGCCGTCCGAGACGATGTAGTAGCCGACCTCGCCCCGCGCCGATTCGGTGGGGACGTACACCTCACCCACCGGGGGGTGAAAGCCCTCCGTGACCAGCTTGAAGTGGTGGATGACCGCTTCCATGCTCGTCTCCAGCTCGTGCCGGGGCGGGAGCGAAATCTTGCGGTTGGGGTCCTTGACTGGGCCGGGCGTGAGGCGCTTCAGGGCCTGGCGCACGATCTTCGCACTCTCGCGGAACTCCAGCAGCCGCAGCTGGAAGCGGGCGAGGCTGTCCCCGGCCTGGCTGACGGGCACCTCGAAGTCGTAGGTTTCGTAGCCGCAATAGGGGTTGGCCTTGCGCTGGTCGAGGGGGACGCCGCTGGCCCGCAGGTTCGGCCCGGTCAGGCCCAGGTCGATCGCCACGTCGCGCGGAATCACGCCCACACCGGTCGCCCGGTCGAGGAAGATCGGATTTCTGGCGAACAGCGTCTCGTACTCGTCCACGCCGCGCTCGAAGGTGTCGAGGAAGGCGGCGACGCGGGCGGGCCAGTCTTCGGGGATATCGCGCGCGAGGCCGCCCACGCGAAAATACCCCTGATTCATGCGGTAGCCGCAAACAGCCTCGAACAGGTCCTGCAACGCCTCCTTCTCACGGAAGGCGTAGAAGAAAGGGGTCAGCGCGCCGAGGTCGAGCAGGCCCGTTCCCACGAACACCAGATGCGAGTGGATGCGCCCGAGTTCGTGCAGGATCACGCGCACCGTGGTCGCGCGCTCGGGCACCTCGGCCTGGAGGAGCTTTTCGACACTCAGCACGTAGGCGAGTTCGTGGCCGAAGCAGTGCAGGTAATCGGTGCGCGGCGCGTAGGTGACGCCCTGGTGGTAGGTGCGGTGCTCGAAGGTCTTCTCGAAGCCGGTGTGCAGGTAGCCCATGTGCGGCGTGACCTTCACCACATACTCGCCGTCCATGTCCACCACCAGCCGCAGCACGCCGTGCGTACTAGGATGCTGCGGCCCCACGTTCAGGCTCATGATCTCGGTGTGGAGGAGGGCGCCGCCGGTGGGGGGGGTCAGTGGCTCGGTCGTCATGCGGGCACCTCCTGGGGTGGCGCCTGTCTGAAGGTCAAACGGTCGAACGGTCGAACCGCCAGAAGTCCAACGCCTTCAGACCGTTCGACGGTTAGACGGTCAGACCGCGCGCCAGCGCGCTTCACTTCGGCCCCCCTTCCGGCATCACCGGCGGCACGCGGTCCTCGCCCTGGCCCCGGCGCAGTTCGCCGCGCCAGCCGGTCAGGCCCGCGTTCTGGCCGCTGAGGCCCGCGCGGAAGGCGGCGGGGTCGATAAAGCGTCCCTCGCGGAACAGGGTGGGCGACTCCCCGATGGGAAAGTCCTTGCGGAGCGGGTGGCCTTCGAGGTCGTCGGGCGTCAGGATCTTGCGGAGGTCGGGGTGGCCGACGAACGCCACGCCGATCAGGTCGTAGACCTCGCGCTCCAGATAGTTCGCGGCCCGCCAGACGGGATAGAGGCTGTCTAAGGGCTGCCCCTCCTCCAGCCAGACGCGCAGGAAGAGGCGGCGGTGGTCTTCCGGGTGATAGATGTTGTGCAGCACGGCGAAGCGGGCGGGCCTGCGCTCCGGGTAGGCCCCGTAGTCCACGCCGACGCTGTCCATCAACATGAACCCGCGTTCCTTGAGGGCCAACGCCACCTCACGCAGCCGCTCCGGGGGGACCGGGGCCGTCGGCTCGGTGCTGCGCTCGGCCTCCAGGCCCAGTTCAGCCATCAGGCCGGTCACGTCGCGGGGGTCCGTCACGCCCGCTCCGGCAGAGGCGGTGAAGACGATGGGTTCAGGCCGCTCCGTCATCTGGTCCACGCCTCCACCATCGGGAGTTCCTGGCCGCGTTCGTCGTAGGCCTCGCCACGCACCTTTTTCTGAAGCTGCATCACGGCGTAGATCAGGGCCTCGGGGCGGGGCGGGCAGCCGGGCACGAACACGTCCACCGGCACCACGGTATCCACATTCTGCACGACGGCGTAGTTGTTGAACATGCCACCCGAACTCGCGCAGGCCCCCATGCTGATTACCCACTTGGGATCGGGCATCTGGTCGTAGACCCGGCGCATGATCGGGGCCATCTTCTTGGACAGCCGCCCGGCCACGATCATCACGTCCGCCTGCCGGGGAGACGCGCGGAAGACCTCCGAGCCGAAGCGGCTCATATCGTTGCGCCCGTCGGTGCTGCTCATCATCTCGATGGCGCAGCACGCCAGCCCGAAGGTCGCGGGCCACAGGCTGTTGCTGCGCCCCCACGCCACCAGCTTCTCCAGACTGGAAAACAGGACCCCCTCGGATTCGAGTTCCTGCCAGTCGCGGTCGAAGAGTTCCTTCAGGGCCATGGGCAAGCCTCCGTTTCACGGCTTTGCAAGTCCGGCTTGGGTCTGACGGTCAAACCGTCTGAAGGTCTGACCGCAAAGGCTATCGGCTTTTTTAGACGGTCAGACCTTTTGACGGTCAGACAGCGCGCAGCGCCTACGCCCATTCCAGCACCCCTTTTTTCAGGATGTAGTAGTACCCGACCAGCAGCAGGCCCACGAAGGTCAGGGCTTCCCAGAAGGCGAACGGCACCAGCTTCTGGTAGGCCACCGCCAGCGGGTAGAAAAAGGCCGTCTCGATGTCGAAGACGATGAACAGCATGGCGACCAGATAGAAATGCACCGGGAAGCGTTGGCCGGTGCCCACGCCGCCCTCGGGGTCGTTGCCGCTCTCGTAGGCCATCAGCTTGGCACGGGTGGCTTTCTTCGGCCCCAGGATGGCGCTGGCAATGACCGCCAGGATGCCGATCCCCAGCGCCACCAGCAGCATGATCACGAAATTCGCGTACTCGATGGGAGTCTCCCTTCCGCCTCTGTCTCTTTCTCTCCTAACAGCTCGTGAAAAAACGCACGAGTAGCTCGAAAAAAAGAGACGCGGGCCTGACGAACCGAATCTGCAACCGACTTGTGGTACGCCTCATGTTCTAGCACGAAAACACGTTCTGGGCGGCGCGAACCTGGGCGCCACGCCCAGGTTCGCGCGCCGCCGAAAGACCCGGGCCGCACGGAATGACCCGGCCCGGAACAGGCGGGCGGCATCTGTGCTGCCCGGTCGCTCAGGCGCTCGCGGCCTAACCGACCGGACCTGTCTCCCGGACGCCAGACTGCGGCGCTGCTGCCGGCTGTCCTCTCGGGATTTCCCCGGCCTCAGCTCAGCAGTTCCACGAAATCATCGTCCTCGCCGTCCTGGGCCAGGGGCAGGGTGAAGGTGAAGGTCGAGCCGCGGCCCCGTTCGGACTCGGCCCAGATGCGCCCGCCGTGTTCCTCGACGGCCAGCTTGCAGAAGGCCAGGCCCATGCCGGTGTCGAAGCGGCCATGCAGGGTCAGGCGCGACTGCTCGAAGGCCGCGAACAGGTTCGGCAGGTCCTCGGCGGGGATGCCCTCACCGTCGTCGCGGACCGTGACGTACGTCTCGTCCTCGTTCTGCCAGATGTGAAGCTGGATCACGCCGCCCGTGATGGTATGTTTCAGGGCGTTGCTGACCAGATTGGCCAGGACGCGGCGCAGGATTTCCGGGTCGGCGCGGGTGGGACTGAGGTTGGGCGCCACCTCCACCTGCATGTGCCGGTCACGCAGGCCGCTGCCCACGTCGCCGCGCGCCTGCTCGACCACTTCCTCGAACATCGGGCTGAAGACCAGTTCGGGCCTCAGGTGCATCTTGCCCGCCTGGATCTTGCGGACATCGAGCATGTTCACGGCGAGGTGCAGCAGGTGCCCGGTTTCGTCGCGGGCCACCTTCACCAGGTCGCGGGCGTCGTCGGGGACGCGGTGGTCGTCCTCCACCACTTCCAGCAGGCCCATGACGGCGGCGATGGGATTTTTCAGGTCGTGGACGAGCATATGGACAAGCTGGTCGCGCACCCGCTCCTCGTGTTCCCAGGTTTCCAGACGGCGCTGGTACTGCGCGATCCGGCCCTCCAGGTCGCGGTGCTGGGCGGCGCGGCCCAGCAGCGTGCGCACCTGGAGGGCCAGCGCGCCGACCGGCGTGGCGTCGCTGACCAGCGCGTCCGCCCCCGAGGCCAGCAGCGCCCCGAGGCCCTGTCTGCCCACCGCCAGCCAGTAGGTCCCCGCCAGTTCGGCGCGCTGGCGCAGCAGCGGCAGCACCTCGGCCAGGGGCACACCGCGCGTGTCGGCGTACAGCAGCGCCACTGCGGGCGGGCGGACATGCGCCTCACGCAGCAGCGTCTCGGCATCGGGGATGGAGAAGACCTCGGCGTCCGCCAGCGCGGGCGCAAGCAATTCGGCGTGCGCCCGGTCGTGGGACACGACGAAGACCACCTGGGCCTGGGCCACCTGGGAATGGGCAATGGACATGACGTACCGGTCAGCTTACCCCGTCCGGAGGACAGGAGACACCAGATCTACCATGCAGCCGGGCATGCCTCCCAGGTGGAACAGGCATGCCCGGCTGCTTTGGCCCCGCTCGCCGTTCTCTCCCCTACCCCTTCACGCTCCCGGCCAGCAGGCCGCGCACGAAGTAGCGGCCCAGCAGGATGTATACCAGCAGCGTGGGCAGCGCGGCCAGAATCGCGCCCGCCATCGGCAGGTTCCAGCTCACGGCCTGCCCGCCCGCCAGTTGCGACAGCGCGTAGGTGACGGGCTGCGAACTGGTGTTGGTGAGGGTCGCCGCGAACAGGAACTCGTTCCAGACCTGCGTGAATTCCCAGATGATCACGACCACGAAGGCGGGCACGCTGAGCGGGAGAATCACCTGGCGGTAGATGCTCCAGAAGCCCGCCCCGTCGATGGTGGCGGCCTCGACCAGCGCGTCGGGCACCTCGGCGTAGTAGTTGCGGAAAATCAGGGTGGTGATGGGTAGGCCGTACACGACATGCGCCAGAATCAGGCCCCAGATGCTGCCGTACAGCCCCAGCGCCTTCACGAACTGGAACAGGGGAATCAGCACGGCCTGATACGGAATGAACATGCCGAACAGCATCAGCGCGAAGAGGGTATTCGCGCCCCGGAACTTCCACTTTGCCAGCGCGTAGCCGTTCAGCGATCCCAGCAAGGCGGCCAGGATGGTGGACACGACCGCGAGAAAGAGGCTGTTGCCGACATTTCCGCCGACCTTGCCCCACGCCTCGGTGAAGCTGGCCCAGTTGAGGGCGCGCGGCCACTGCCAGGTGGTCGCCAGATTGATGGCGTCCGGCGTCTTGAGGGCCGTGGCAATCAGCAGGTAGACCGGCAACAGGAAGAACAGCGCTGCGACGACCAGCAGCACGTAAAGCCCGACCCGGCCCAGACCGGCACGGCGGGGCACCGGCGCGGGCTGGGCGGACGAGGTGGGAACGGTGGTGGTCACGCGTGCCCCTCCTCACTGCGGAACGAGCTGCTCAGGTACGGCACGATCACGAACGCCACCAGAATCAGCAGGATGGTCCCGATGGCCGCGCCCAGCGCGAACTGGTTTTGCCGGAAAGAGGTGAGGTACATGTTCAGCGCGGGCACGCTGGTATAGGTGTTGTCCGGCCCGGCCATCGCGTACACCAGGTCGAAAATCTTGAGGCTGATGTGCCCCAGGATGATCATCGCGCTGAGGGTGATCGGCGCCAGCAGCGGGAAAATGACGTGCCGGTACATCCCGAAGTCGCTCGCGCCGTCCACCCGCGCCGCCTCGCGCAGCTCCTCGGGGATGCCGCGCAGGCCCGCCAGATACAGCGCCATCGTGTAGCCGCTCATCTGCCACACGGCGGCGACGATGATGCCGATCAGCGCGAGATTGAAGCCGTGGGCTTCGGGCGCAGGCAGCAGCTTGAGATTCGGCGCGACCAGCAGCGCCCACCCCAGCAGCAGCGCGGCGCACAGTCCGGCGACGACGGCGCGGGTGCGGTCACCGGCGCGGACTGCCCGCACGGCCAGCCACACCAGCACCAGCGCGACGACGCTGGCCGTCAACAGCGGCAGTTTGTTCCAGTCGAACTTCCAGATGGAATCGGTGCTGCTCAGCCAGCCGAACGACCCCGCCGGCAGGCCCAGCACCGTCGGGAACTGGTTCAGGCCTCCTTGCGGTTGCAGCATCCAGCGCCAGATGGTGCCGGTCACGATAAAGCTCAGGCTCATGGGGAACAGGAAGATGGTCCGCCACAGCCCCTCGCCCCGGGGGTTGCGGTCCAGAATCAGCGCCAGCCCCAGCCCCAGCCCGAGGCAACCCAGGATGAAAAACAGCGTGAAGAAGATGGTATTGACCAGCTCCTGCCGGAAGCGGCCCTGGAGGAAGCCGGTAAAGAGGTCCTGGTAGTTGGCGAGGCCCACCCAGCGGATCACCGGATTCAGGGCGAGGGCCTGCGCGGGATCGTTGCCCCAGTCGGTCAGGCTGACATACATGGTGCGCCCGATAAAGACGTACACGAAGACGCCGAGCAGCAGGATGCTGGGCAGCAGGACGGCGATGGACCACAGGCGGTCACGGGAAAGGCCTTTCAGGTAGGGTCACCTCCTTTCGGGTTGCGGGGCTTTCGGAGTGTGGGGCGTGGGTTGTGGGCTGTAGGAACAGCTCTCCCCACAGCCCACGACCTTCAAGCCGCCCTTACTTGCCGATGCCCGAGCGGTCGGCCAGTTGCTGCGCGGCGGCGGCGGCCCCCTGCGCGTTCTTGCTGGCCCCGAACTGGTCGATGATCGCGCCGAAGGCACTCGTGAAGCTCTCGGGCGCGACCGCGCCGTGAACCATGCTGCCCACGATCTTGTTCTTCTTCCAGTCGGCCGCGGCGCTCTTGGAGTAGGTGTTGTACTTGCTCAGGTCGCTGTCGGTGCGCGCGGCGATGCTGCCCTTCAGGGGATTGAAGGCGTCCTGGCCCTGCTTGCTGCCCGCCAGCTTCAGCCAGTTGATGGCTTCGGCGCGGTCCTTGGCGCCCTTGGGCAGCCCGAAGGAGTCGGCCAGCATCACGAAGGTGCCGCTGGTGCCGGGGGCGGTCGTCCAGCCGAAGCCCGTGTTGGGGGCGAGCTTCTTGGTGGTGGTGAAGTACCCGGCGGCCCAGTCGCCCATGACATTGAAGGCGCTGGTGCCGTCCGCGATGCGGTCACTGGCCTGCTGCCAGCTCAGGCCGCTGGCGTCCTTGTTGGCGCAGTCCATCACCTTGCCGAAGGTGGTGAAGCCCGCGACCACCTTGGGGTCGGTGAACTTGAGCTTCCCGGCCCACAGGTCCTTCCAGCCCTGAGATCCAAGCGTGCCGATCATCACGTTTTCCCAGAGGTGCTGCTGCGTCCAGTTCTCACCGACGACCAGGGGCGCCGCGACGCCCTTCGCCTTGAGCTTGGCGCAGGTGGTCAGGAACTCGTTCCAGGTTTTGGGCGGGGTGACGCCCCAGGCCTTGAGCTTGGCGGGGTTGTACCACATCACGTTGCTGCGGTGGACGTTGACGGGCACGCTCCAGATGCCGCCCTTGCTCGAAAGCAGGGCAATCACGTCCTGAGGGAACACCTTGGTCCAGCCCTCGGACTTGAACAGGCTGCTGAGGTCTTCCATGCGGTTCGCCACCACCCAGGTCCCGATCAGTTCCTGTCCGGCGTGGACCTGGAAGGAGTCGGGGGGCGTGCCGCCCAGCATGCGGGTCTTGAGGACGGCCTTGGCGTTGGTGCCCGCGCCGCCCGAGACGGTCGCGTTGTCCACCGTGACGCCGGGGTTCTTCTGCTTGTAGAGCTTGACCAGGGCGTCGAGCGCCGGGGCCTCGTCGCCGGACCACCAGGAAAAGATTTCGAGTTTGCCGGCGGCGGCAGCGCTGGACGTGGCGGCGAGGGCAGCAGCGATCAGGAGAGCCTTCTTGATCTGGATCCGGTTCATGGGGTTCCTCCGAGGGAAAAGGGAAGTGCAGGGGGAGTGGGTGGGGCCACAGGCCGGGCGTGAGGGGGGTCCCGGCCCGACCCGGCGACCCGGTAGAGATGCCGCAGACCGGCAGGTGTGAACAGGTGGTCGAGGAGCATCGCGCCCGCGCCCAGCACGCCCGCGTCCGGTCCCAGCGTGCTGAGGTCGATGCGGGTGCCGCCCGCGTTGATCCGCATGGTGCGGCTCAGGGCGCTGCGGCGCAGCGCGTGCAAGAACACCTCGCCCGCCTGGGCCAGCCGCCCGCCGATCACGACGGCGCTGGGATTGAACAGGTTCAGCGCCGTGCTGATCGCCACCCCGAGGTGGTGCCCAGCCTCGGCCCACACGGCGCGCGCGAGGGGGTCGGTGTCGGCGGCGGCGATCAGGTCCGCGAGGGTCAGGGCATCGGGGAGGGCCGTGGGCGTCCCGGCGGCGCGGCGGGCGGTCGCCGTCTCCACCAGTACCTGCGCCGCCGCATAGCTTTCCAGGCTGCCGGGGTTGCCGCTGCGGCCCACCGGTCCCTGCTCGTTGATGCTGATGTGCCCGATCTCGCCCGCGCCGCCCCGCACGCCCCGGTGGAGCCGTCCCCCCAGCAGCACCCCCGCCCCGATGCCGGTCGCGGCCTTCACGTAGATCAGGTCGGGTGCGCCCCGGTGCGCGCCGAAGCGGTTCTCGGCCAGGGCACCCAGGTTCGCGTCGTTGTCCACGCGGGTCCCCAGGCCCAGCGCGCCTTCCAGACCGGCCATCACGTTCTCGCCGTCCCAGCCGGGCATGTTGGGCGGCTGCACGACGCGGCCCGTCGCGTGATCCACCGGACCCGGCACGCCCGCACCGACGCCCGCCACCTGTTCACGCGGCACGCCCGCCTCCACCAGCACAGCCTGCGCCAGGTCCGCCAGCAGCGCATACGTGCTGGCCGGACCCCGCAGGATGTCGTGGGTCACGCTGCGGGTCGCCAGCGTGGTGCAGCGCAGGTCCAGCAGGTCCACCCGGGCATGGCTGGCCCCCAGGTCCACCGCGAGCAGGTAGGCGGCGCGGGTATTCAGGGCGAGGAGGGTGGCGCGGCGGCCCACCTGCCCGCCTCTCGCCTTGCCCGGTTCGCCGCTTTCGGAAGCTTCCTTTCCGGCAGCGCGGTGCCCCGCCTCGTGGATCAACCCGGCCTCCATCAGTTCCGTGACGATGGAACTGATGGCGCTGCGCGACAGCCCGAGCTCCCGCGCCAGGTCCACCCGCGCCCGGTTGCCCTGCCACAACCGGGCCAGCAGAAGCAGCGTATGGCGGGCGCGAATCGCGGCCAGATCGAGCGTATCGGGCAGGGGCGCAGCATACGTCACAGAGAACTCCAGAGCAGCGGACAGAGACAGAGTCCGCCTCGGCGGATGAGGGTGTCTTATTGAGGCCCTCATGGTGCGCCTTCTCAATTTTGTTTGTCAAATGAACAAATTAACTGTTTGGAGCCTATTTCTCTCCTGCCTTCCCGCATAGAAGGGCAGAGGCCAGGGGAAGCTCCTCCGACCTCTGCCCTGTCCCGGCCCTCAGCCCTGGGCGGGCGGCTCTCCGGCGTCCTCCGTCTGGCTCTGCCCTTCGGGGCGCAGCAGCGGGAACAGCAGCACGTCGCGGATGGAGTCGCTGTCCGTGAGCAGCATGGCGAGTCGGTCGATGCCGATGCCCAGGCCCCCGGCAGGCGGCATCCCGTACTCCAGCGCCAGCAGGAAATCCTCGTCCTGGGCGTGGGCCTCGTCGTCCCCGGCGTCACGGCGGGCCGACTGCGCCTCGAAGCGGGCGCGCTGGTCGAAAGCGTCGTTCAGCTCCGAAAAAGCGTTCGCCAGCTCGAAGCCCGAGCAGAACACCTCGAAGCGTTCGGTCAGGCCGGGGCGGGTGCGGTGCCCCTTGGCCAGCGGGCTGATGACCGCCGGGTGGTCCATCACGAAGGTCGGGTTGGTGAGCAGCGGCTCCACGAACTCGCCGAACAGCTTGTCGAGCAGCTTGTAGGCGGGAACGTCCTTCCACTGCGGAAAGTGGGCGTCGCTGAACTCGCGCAGGCGATCCAGGTCCAGGGGGTCGAAGTCCAGCCCCGGCACGTGTTCGCGCAGCGCCCCCACGTAGTCCACCCGCGCAAAGGGCGGCGTGAAGTCCAGCGTCTTGCCGCCGTACCCGAAGCGGTACGCCCCGTGCAGTTCCTGCGCCAGCCCGCTGAGCAGGTCCTCGACCAGCCGGGCGATATCGGAGTAGTCCACGTAGGCCCAGTACAGCTCCAGCATGGTGAACTCGGGGTTGTGGGTGCGGTCGATGCCCTCGTTGCGGTACACGCGCCCGATCTCGTAGATGCGCTCGAAGCCGCCCACCAGCAGCCGCTTGAGGTACAGCTCCAGGCTGATGCGCAACTTGAAGTCGTGCGAGAGCGCGTTGTGGTGCGTCATGAAGGGCCGGGCCTCCGCACCGCCCGCCGTGACCTGGAGGGTCGGCCCCTCCACCTCCATGAAGCCCCGCGCGTCCAATTCGTTCCTGATGTAACGGATGATGCGGCTGCGGGCCTGGAACTTCTGCCGCGCGCCCTCGGTCACCATCAGGTCGAGGTAGCGGCGGCGGGCGCGCAACTCCTCGTCCTGGAGGCCGTGAAACTTGCTGGGGAGGGGGTGCAGGCTCTTGACCAGCGGCTGCCAGGACGTCACCCGCAGCGTGAGTTGCCCGGTCCGCGTGACGAACGGAAAGCCCGTGACCCCGATGATGTCGCCCAGGTCGATCTTTTTGGTGGCGTCGAACTGCGCGGTGTCCTGCTTGCTGAAGTGCAGCTGAATGCGGCCGTGCTCGTCCGTGAGGTCCGCGAAGGCGGCCTTGCCCATGTGCCGCATCAGCGTCACGCGGCCCGCCAGCGCGTAGCTTTCCCCCGGCCATTCCTGTCCCGGCTCCAGCTTGCCGTCTGCGCCGGCGGGATGCGCGGCCAGCACGTCAGCGGCATGGTGCGTCTGCGGATAGCTGTAGGGATGCGTCTCGAACCCCGCCTCGTGCAGCGCGCCCTGGTTGTTCAGGCGGCTGACGGTCTGCTCGTGCAGGCCCGCGCGGCGGGGATCAGGGGTAGGGGCGTCACCAGACATGGGGGGAAGTATAGGGGGAGACAGCGGCCAGAACGTGGAGGGCAGAGGACACCCGGGCCTGCGCCCCCGGTCCCCTGCCCCGTGCAGTTGCGGTCAGTACTCGATGGTCTTGACCTTGTACTTCACCTGCTTGCCGTTTTCCAGATTCACGACGAAGGTCTCGCCCTTCTTACGGCCCATCAGTTCCTTGCCGACGGGGCTTTCCTCACTGATGCGCGGCAGCGAGCCGCCCAGGACCGTCGCCTCGGGGGCACTGACGACCTGCACCCGCATGTCCTTTTTGGTCGCCTCGTTCGCCAGGGTCACCACCGCGCCGAGTTCCACCCGGCCCGCGTTCTCGTGATCCTCGATGATGGTGGCGCGGGCGAGGGTGTCTTCGAGTTCCTCGATGCGCGCCTCGATGCCCAGCTTCTCGCGCTTGGCGTCCTCCAGGCCGGTGTCCTCGTTGTCGGCGCTGGTTTCCATCTGTTCCTGAAGAATGCGGGTCGCTTCCGCGAGGCGGGTCTGCTCCTGGTCGAGCGTCCGCTGAAGGCGCTCGAAGCCCTCGCGCGTGAGTTTGACTTGCCTGGTCGCCTGTACCACTTCTGACCTCCACTGCCGAATGCTCGGGAACTGCGTGCGGGGGATGGGGATAGGGAACGGATTTCTGAGAATCGGTGAGCATTCTGCCACAGGCGCGTTTCGGGGGCAACGAACTCCGCGCGCCCGACGCCGAGGGGTGCCTCCGAGGGGCCACCCCAGACACCGCGCCGGGGTCAGGGGGCCGCCCCTGCTCCGGCAGAGCGGGTCACGCGGGTGGTCAGCAGCACCAGGCCCGTGAGAACCAGCCCCAGCGCCGCCAGGGTGAGAGGCACCGCACCCCCCCCGAAGCGGGCGAACAACACCCCCAGCCCGGCAGGCGCCAGGACACCGCCCAGTGATCCGGCAACCAGCAGGTAGGGCACCAGCACCGCCGGGAGGCTGCGGGTCATCCAGGCCAGGGTGGTCCCGAAGACCGGACCCAGGGACACACCCGCCAGCACGTAGGCCAGCGGCGCGAGCGGCGGCAGCGTGGCGGCGAGGGCCGTCAGCGTGGCCAGCAGCGCCGCCGCCAGCACCAGCCGGGGCGCGGCGACACGCTCACCCAGCAGGCCGGTCAGGACGCGCCCGGCGGTCAGCCCCGCCCAGTAGCCGCTCAGGATCAGGGCGGGGCGGGCGTGGCCTCCTCCCTCCAGATGCCGGGCCAGCCACGCGCCGAAGCCCACTTCCAGCCCCACATACACACCGATCAACAGGGCGAACAGCACGAAGCTCAGGCCGGGCCGCGCGGCCGTGCCCGTCCGGTCCGGGGGCCGCAGGGCGGGCACGCCCCAGACCCGAGTGACGAGCAGGGTGCCGAGGCTCAGCGCCGCCACCACCAGAAAAGGCCACGCCAGCGAGCGCGGACCCAGCGCAAAGACCAGCAGCGGTGACAGGATGCTGCCCACACCGAACACCGCGTTCACGAGGTTCACGGCCCGCGTTCCGATGCTCGCGTAAGCAGCGTTCAGCGCGGCACTCACGCCGCCCAGCCCCAGCCCCCCCAGCAGCGCCCCGGCCACCGCCGCAGCCCAGGTGGGCGCCAGGGCCACTCCGGTCACGCCCGCGGCCAGGACCAGCGTGCTGCCCGCCACCACGGTCCGCAGGCTGACCCGCGTCAGCGCGGCTCCGGCCAGCGGCGGCGCGACCGCCGACCCCATAAAATGCGCGCTCGCCACCCAGCCCACCACCGCCGCCCCCACGCCGTACCGCTCCTGAAAGAGGGGAAAGGCCGCCCCATACATGGCCTGAAGCACGCCCAACGTGAGAAACGCCGCCGCCCCCGGCGCGAGCAGGGTGAAGGTCAGGCGCGGGGCGGCGGGAGGGGCACTCATCGGCCAGGGAGCGTACCACAGCCCGGAGCATGGCCCCGAGAGGTCCCCCGGTCGGCTGACCCCTCCACTTCGGGGCAGAGTGGCGTGCTGAGGACGGCGCGCAGGGGAGGGGCCGCCCCGGACACGCTGTCACGCTGTCCTTATTGGACGCGCCGCCCTATTTGGGCAAGAAGACCAGGCTGAACAGCCACTTGTTGTCCTTGCCATCCCGGGTCCACTCGTACCCGACGCTGGCCCCGACCAGGCTGGGCAGGGCCTTCACGCGGAACAGCACATCGTTGTAGAGGTCGGTCTTGTCGTCCTGCCAGTAGCGGACGACCCGGCTGCGGACCGCCCCCAGGCCGAACGCGCCCGGCTCGCCGGCGACGGGCAGGCGGTAGGTGATGCTGGCATTGGTTTCCTGGTAGCGCCCCAGGTTCAGGTCGGGAATCGCGACCTTGCCCGCCACGAACCGCTCGAAGTGCGAGGCGGCCAGCGTAAGGCCCGCCACCGGCGTGGTGTTCGCGTTGACCGAGAATTCCAGGCTGCCCTGCGCCTGCTTCTGCACCGGGAAGGTGTACAGGCGGACGGCGCTGCCGAAGCCCGCGTTCACCTTGCCGAAGGCCCGGCCATAGCCGCCGCCGATTTCCGTCTGACTGTAGGGCGCGGCCACGTCCCCCTGGAACGCCACCCCCACGTTGTTCAGGACACGGACGCGGTCCTGGGCGGCCGTGAAGGCGTAGCCGCCCGTGAAGCGGGAATAATAGCCGCTGCCCTGAAGTCGGCCGCTGTACTGCGTGCCCTTCCAGGGGTCGTGCGTGATTTCCAGCCTGGGGATCCCCACCGCCGCATTCAGGCCGTTGTCGAAGACGCCTGCGGCGAGCGTCGTGTCATTGCTGCGGGTGCTCAGGCCATATTCCCAGTACCTGGGGTGCTTCACGACCAGCAGACGCACGTCCTGCTGAAAAGGCAGCGGGAAGCCGCGCACGCCGAAGGTGACCCCGCCGTCGAGTCCCGTGACCACCTCGGCCCCCCCGAACCGCGAGAAGTAGTTGGCGGGCAGCCGGAGCGCCGGAGCCGTTGCGGCACTGCTCTGGGCAGCGGCGGCGGGGGCGGTGAGGGACAGGACGGCAGCACTGAGCTTGACGAGGTTGGAGACGCGGTTCGGCACCCCGGCATCCTGACGCCTTCGCGGCTCCTTTTGATGAACGCGCAGCTTGATGAACACGGGGTGGCCCGTCCGTCAGAAAGCGGGGGTCAGGTCCGGACGTTCACGATGGTCACGCCGTGTCCGCCCTGGTTCGCCTCGGCGTCGTGGAAGGACTCGACACGCTTGTCGGTCTTGAGGTAATCGCGCAACAGCCGCCGCAGCACCCCCTGACCCTTGCCGTGGACCACCCGCAGCGGCGTTTCCTTGAGGGCGTGCGCCTCGGTGATCGCGGTGCGCAGTTCCTCGACGGCCTCCTCGACCCCCAGGCCGCGCAGTTGCAGTTCCTTGTCGAAGGTGGTCGGCGCCGTGCCGAAGGAGGACCGCACCACCTTGGGCTTGGGGTCCTGTTTCAGCCGCACGTCGCGGCGTTTGACACCCACCTTCATCACGCCGAGTTGCACCACCAGGTCGTCGCCGCGCAGTTCCAGCACCTGCCCGGCCGCCCCGTAGGCGGGCACGTCCACCCGGCTGCCCACCCGGATGGGGTCGCCCCGGTCCTCGCGGGGGACTGGGGGCGCGGGCCTGGCCTTCTGGGCCGCCGTGCGCAGTTCGCGCAGTTCCTGCATCACGCGCGGGCGGGCGCTGTCCTCCTGGGCGCGGGCACGCAGGGTGCGGACACGCTCGATGGCGTCGGCATACAGCGTCTCGGCCTTCTGCGCGGCTTCCGCCAGCATCTCGTTGCGCCGCTGCTCCAGCGTTTCGCGCTCCTGCCGCACCCGCGCGAGTTCGGCCTCGGCCTCGCGGCGGGCGGCATCCGCCGTTCCGAGCTGCGTAGCGAGGTCGGCGCGTTCGCGTTCCAGGCCCTCCAGCATCCGTTCCATCAGGCCCGCGTCGGGGCCGAGCAGGGCCTCGGCGCGCGCCAGCACCTCGGCGGGCAGGCCCATGCGCCGGGCGATGGCGAGGGCGTAGCTGCGGCCCGGCTGCCCCACCTGAAGATGGTAGGTCGGGGCCAGGGTCGCCAGGTCAAAGCCCATGCTGGCGTTTTTCAGCCCCGGCGTCTCCAGCGCGAACAGCTTGAGGGGCGAGAGGTGAGAGGTGATGATGCCGCGCGCGTCCTGCGCCAGCAGCGTCTCGATCAAGGCCTGCGCCAGCGCGGCCCCCTCGTCGGGGTCGGTGCCGCTGCCCAGCTCGTCGATCAGGACCAGCGTGTCGGGTGCGGCGTGGCGCAGCACGAAGCGAAGGTGCTTGAGGTGAGAAGCGAAGGTGGAGAGGCTGGCCTCGATGCTCTGCTCGTCGCCGATGTCCACCAGCACGTCGCGCACCACCGGAAGTTTCGCGCTGGCGGCGGCCACGTACAGCCCGCACTGGTGCATCAGCACCGCCAGGCCCAGGGTCTTGAGGGTGGCCGTCTTGCCGCCCATGTTCGGCCCGGTGATCAGCAGGAGCCGAGTCTCACCCAGCCGGATGTCGTTGGCGACGGGACGCTCGATCAGGGGGTGGCGGGCTTCCCGCAGGTCGTAGGTGTCCCCCGGCACCGACTCCGGGCGGTTCAGCCGCCAGTCGCGGGCCAGGCGGGCCTTGGCGGCGATCAGGTCGAGTTCACCGATGGTGGCGAGGGTCATCGGCACGTCCGCGTCCGAGGCGAGCAGGCCGGACAGCTCGGTCAGGATGCGCCGGACCTCGGCTTCCTCGTCCAGGATCAGGCGGGTGAGTTCGTTGTTGAGCGGCGTGACGGCGGCGGGTTCGACGAAGTAGGTCTGCCCGGTGGCCGAGGCGTCCACGATGATGCCCTGGACCTGCCCCACCCGGCTGGCCTGCACCGGCAGCACGTAGCGGTCGCGGCGAATGGTGACGATGTGTTCCTGGAGCACGTCCGACCACTTCTCCAGCGTGGCGGCCAGCCGCTCGCGGATGCGGCCCCGCAGCGGCTCGATGCGCCTCCGCAGGTCGCGCAACCTGGGGCTGGCATCGTCGCGCACGCCGCCCTCGCGGTCCAGCGAACTCAGCACCCGGCGCACCAGTTCGCTGTGGTCGCCCAGCCCCAGGGCCACGTCCCGCAGCGGCCCACGCGAGTTGGCGTGGATGGCCCGCTTCACCGTCATCGCGCCGTCGAGCGAGTAGGCGGCGTTCAGCAGCTCCTGGCCCGACAGCACCCGGCCCTCAGCGGCCCGCGCGTGCAGGTCGCGGATGTCCTGAATACCGCCCAGACTGAGGCTGACGCCGAACAGGGCGTCTTCCACCTCGTCCAGCTCGCGGGCGATGCGGCCCGCGTCGTCGGAGGGCATCAGCCGCCGCGCCCGCTCTCCCCCGAGGGGCGTGGCGCTGCGCTCGGCCAGGGCGTCACGGATACGGGGGAAATCGAGGGCAGTCAGGGCGCGGGCATCGAACGGCATGTCAAGCAGGAGGATAACAACGCACCCGGCAGGGGAACGTGCGCCGGGTGGCTTAGCCGAACATTGACGAATACTGGCGAACAGGGCTGAAGCCGCCCGCCCACCTGCCCATGCGGGGCGCAGCGGTACACTGGAGGCTCAGGCGCGCAGGCCAGGCAGACCAGCCCAGGCAGAGCAGTACAGGCAGACCTTTCCGGGGGCCGAATCCGGTGGGAAGGCGGTACAGCACATGAGTCAGGCCCAGAAACAGGCTCAGCAAGCGGCCCTCCGGTCAGCCGAGACATATCAGCGGTATCTGGTGCCCGCCATGTTCGGGCCGTGGGCGCAGGTGCTTCTGACGCGGGCGGGCGTCCAGGCGGGTGAACAGGTGCTGGACGTGGCCTGCGGGACGGGCGTGGTCGCGCGGCACGCCGCCGAACTGGTGGGGCAGGAGGGGCGCGTGGCCGCCCTCGACCTCAATCCGGCCATGCTGGCGGTCGCCCGGACGGTCCCGGTCGCGCCAGGAGCGGAGATCGACTGGCAGGGCGGCAGTGCCCAGGCGCTCCCCTTCCCGGACGGGGCCTTCGACGTGGTCTGCTGCCAGCAGGGCCTCCAGTTCTTCCCCAGTCCGGCGCTCGCCCTGCGCGAGATGAGGCGGGTGCTGGTTCCCGGTGGGCGCGTGGCCGTGCTGGTCTCGCGGGCCATCGAGCACAACCCGCTGTACCACCGCCTGAACGAGGCGGCCCGGCAACGCCTGGGGGTCCCGGCCTACGCGGCGCCCTTCGCGCTGGGCGAGGCCGACCGGCTGCGGCTGCTCCTGACCGGGGCAGGCTTCCAGCGGGTCGAGGTCTGGCCGGAAGCCCTCCAGGTGCGCTTTCCTTTCCCGGAGCGGTTCGTGGCCCTCAGCCTTCAGGGGGCCGCCGCCGCCCTGCCCGCCTGGGCCGCCCTGGACGAAGCGGCCCGCGCCGAGCTGGCCGAACAGCTCCAGGCGGACGTGGCCGACTGGCTGGACACCCACACGGCGGGCGGCGAGCTGACAGACACCATGTCGGTCTTGCTGGCGCTGGGCTGGCGGTAGGGGGAACCTTCCCGCACGGGGGGTTCCCCGTTCGCCCGGCCTCTCCCCTGCTACCCTACCCGGCGTGAAATTCACGGTCCTCTCGACCAGCCTCGATCCCGTCAGCCGCAGCCGCTGGATGGCGGAGCTGGCGGCGGCGCAACTGCGGGCGGCGGGGCACCCGGTCACGCTGCTCGACCTGCGCGCGACGCCGCTTCCCCCGTTCGACAACAGCACCTGTTACGCGCACCCACACGCCGCCCTCTATTACGCGGCCATCCGCGAGGCGGACGGCGTCTTTCTGGCGGCTCCCGTCTACAACTGGGGCCTGGGGGCCGGGGCAAAGAATCTGGTCGAGCTGACCGGCAGCACCGACCCTGAGCGCGGCCTGCACGGCGCGTGGTTCGACCGGGTGGTGACCTTGCTGGTGTCGGGCGGCCTGGACCACGGCTACCTCAGCCACGGGGCCTTCGCCTTCGGGCTGATGACGGACTTTCGCTGCGTGGTGAACCCGCATTTCGTCTACGCGACCGGGGCGGCCTGGGCGGCAGACGGTGTGCCGGGCGAATGGCTGGCCGGGCGGCTGGCGCAGACCGTGGAGCGCGGCATGGACCTTTCGGAGCGGCTCAGGGACCGGGCCTACCGGTCGGTGTGGGAGGTATGACCGCCCGCGCGCCCCTCCTCCCCCCCACCGAAAAACCGCGCGTGCTGGTCGAGCACCCCGACTTCTACGTGGTCCACAAGCCCGCGCTGTGGCTGACCCATCCGGTGCGGGCGCGCGTTGACGTGCCGGACGTGCTGACCTTTATGCGCGCCGAGACGGGCGAAGCCGCCCTCGCGCCGCCCCACCGCCTGGACCGCGAGACGAGCGGCACGCAGCTGCTCTCGCGCGACCCGGACGCGGCCCGGCGCTTTTTCACCCTGTTCAAGGAACATCTGGTCGGCAAGACGTACCTGGCGGCCGTGCACGGCTCCCCTGCCTGGGAGCGGTACACGCTGGACGCGCCGCTGGGCGACCTGGGGCTGGGCGGGGCCAACAGGGTCGTGATCCGGCAGGCGGTCGTGCCGGACGGGCGATCCGCCGTGACCGACTTCCGGGTGGTGGAACGCCGGGCCGGCTTCACGCTGCTGGAGGCGTACCCGCGTTCGGGAAGGCTGCACCAGATTCGCGCGCACCTCGCGCACCTGGGCCTGCCGATGGTGGGTGACAAGATTTACGGGCGCGACCCGCAGGCCTTTCTGGACTTCATGGAAACGGGGCAGACCCCCGAACTCACGGCGCGGCTGCTGCTGCCCCGGCAGGCGCTGCATGCCGCCCGCATCGCCTTTCCCTGGTCGGGCGCACAGTTCGCGGCCTCCGCGCCGCTGGCCGCGGATCTGCGGGCGTTCTGGGCGGGGCTGGACGCGGGCCAACCCAGTGGAGAGTGACGGAGACAGCCCCCCGCTCTGCCCCCTTGTCTTTCTCTTAATCCCGAGTACACTGGTCAGGTATTGGGGGCAAAGGTGGACGAGCGAAACCTGAATGAACTGAAGCCTGGCGAGGCGGCGCACGTGGTGGCGCTGGACGCCCGGCATCCGCTGAGGCGCCGGCTGCTGGAACTGGGCTTCGTGCGGGGAGCGCGGGTGGCGGTGGTGCGCCGCGCGCCGATGGGCGACCCGGTCGAGGTGCGCGTCAACGGCACCGACCTGGCGCTGCGGGCGGCGGATCTGAGCGGCATCCGGGTGCGCGCATGACGGCCCTGCTGCCCCCCGCGCCTCCCCTGCTGGTGCCCGACGAGGCCACCTGCGCGGCCACCGTCGAGAAGCTGCGCGCCGCCCGCGAGCCGCGTGTGGTGGTCGTCGGCAATCCCAACGTGGGCAAGACCACCCTGATCAACGCGGTGGCGGGCACCCGCCTCAAGGTCGGCAACTGGTCGGGCGTGACCATCGAGAAGCGGGAAGCCCGGCTGACGCACGGGGGCCGCCCGGTCTATCTGCTCGACCTCCCCGGCGCGTACTCGCTCAGCCCGCACACCCCCGAGGAGCTGATTACCCGCACGGCCCTGCTGGACGAGGCCCCGGACGCGGTCATCAACGTGCTGGACGCGGGCAATCTGGAACGCAACCTCTACCTGACGCTGCAACTGCTGGACTTCCGGGTGCCGCTGGCGGTCGCGCTGAATCTGGTGGACGAGGCGCGCGACAAGGGCCTGACGGTGGACGCGGCGGCGCTCTCGCGCGCGCTGGGCGTGCCGGTGGTGGAAACGGTGGCGAGCCGGGGCCAGGGGACCGGGGCGCTGCTGGACCGGGCGCTCAGGGGGGCGACCCTGGGCATCGGCGTGCGCTACCCGGAGGCCATCGAGGCCACTGTAGACGACCTGATGGCGCGGATGGAACAGGTCCCCACCCTGCCGCCCCACGCGCACCGCTACCTCGCGCTGGCGCTGCTGGAAGGGGACCCCAGCGTGCGCGGACGGCTGGCGGCGACTGGACACACGGCCCTGCTGGACGCGGCGGACGCACATCTGGCCGCGCTGGACACACAAGGCGTGGACGCCCTGATCGAGATCGCGGAGGCCCGCTATGCTCGGGCGGGCGACCTGGCGCGGGTGGCGGTGCCGCAGGCGGAGGCGCGGCGCACCCTCAGCGAGCGGCTGGACCGGCTGGCGCTGCACCCCTGGCTGGGCATTCCGCTGTTCCTGGCGCTGGTGCTGCTGGTGTTCCGCCTGACCTTCAGCGTGGCCTCGCCCTTCGTGGACCTGATTGGCGGGCCGCTGCAAGACACGCTCAGCGGGTGGGCCGCCGCCGCGCTGGCGTGGTTCCCGCTGGGGCGCGATCTGGTGGTCGGCGCGATCATTCCCGGCGTGGGCACGGTGCTGAGCTTCCTGCCCACGCTGCTGGTGCTGTACCTCGCCATGAGCTTTCTGGAAGACAGCGGCTACATGGCCCGCGCCGCCTTCCTGATGGACCGGGCCATGCGCGGCATCGGGCTGGACGGGCGGGCCTTTATCCCGCTGATCCTGGGCTTCGGGTGCAACGTGCCCGCCGTGTACGCCACCCGCACACTGGAACGCCGCAGCGACCGCGTGCTGGTCAGCATGATTCTGCCCTTCATGAGCTGCTCGGCGCGGCTGCCGGTGTATGTGGTGTTTGCCGCCGCGCTGTTCCCGAGGTCGGGCAGCTGGCTGGTCTGGGCGCTGTACGTGCTGGGCATGGCGGTCGCGTTCGCCTTCGGGTTGCTGCTGCGCCGGACCTCGCTGCCCGCCGAGGGGGGCGGGGTGCTGCTGGAGCTGCCGCCCTACCGTTTCCCCGCCTGGAAGGTGCTGTGGAAGCACGCCTGGCGCCGCACCGCGAGCTTTGCGAGGCGTGCCCGGACGACCGTGCTGGCGACCGTCGCGGTGGTGTGGTTGCTGCTGGCGCTCCCGGCGGTGGCGGGCGGCAAGTTCGCCACCGTCGCACCGCAAGACAGCCTCTTCGGGCGGGTCAGCGAGGCCATGTCGCCCATCTTCGCGCCGCTGGGCTTCGGGAACTGGCAGGCGACCGGGGCGCTGGTCCCCGGCTTCGTGGCCAAGGAGGTCGTGGTGGGCACGCTGGGGCAGATTTACCTGGGTGAACAGGCCGCCGCCCCGGCTCCGGTGGGACTGCTGGCCGGCGCGCAGCAGGCGCTGGGGGCCACCTGGGAGGCGGTCAAGACCAGCGTGGCCGCGCTTCCGACCGTGGTCGCCCTGCCGCACCTGGGCGCCGACACGACCGCCGACGCGAAGACGCCGCTGGCCGCCGCGCTGGCGCGGGCCTTTACCCCGGCCAGTGCGCTGTCGTACCTCGTGTTCGTGCTGCTGTATACGCCGTGCATCGCCACCGTCGGGGCACTCGCGCAGGAGCATGGGCGGCGGACGGCGTGGGTGACAGTCGCGTATCAGCTGGCGATTGCCTGGGCAGCGGCCTTCCTGGTGTACCAGATCGCGGCGAGGTTGCTGTGATGCGGGGACTGCTGTGACCGCGCCGCTGGCCGCCATTCTGGGCGCGGTGGCGGGTGAGCCGCGCACCCCTACCGAACTGGCCCGCACGCTGGGCAGCAGCGAGGCGGCGCTCTCGGGGATGCTGCTCACCCTGCAAACGGGCGGCTATGTGCAGGAGGCCGCTCCGCAGACGGAAGGCTGCGCCTGCGGTCCCTGCGCCCTGAAAAGCATGTGCCGCAACGCGAACGGCGAGGCCGCGCCGCTGCACCTGCTGAAGCTCACGCCCAGGGGCGAGGCGTACCTCAAGCGGGTGCGCTGAGGGGAACGCGGGAGGGGCGGACCAGACTCACCGGCCCGCCCCTCCGCTCCGCCTCACACCACGATGCGCCGGAACGCGCCGTCCTCATCAGCGGCGGGAAGCTGGCCGTACATCAGTTCCTGCTCCACCACCCGCGCCACGTCCTCCCCGAGTTGCGCGGCGTTCCGTTCCTCACTTTCCAGCGGCTCGGCCACCACGTCGAAGCCGCGCAGGGCGTTCACGTCCTGATGACGCACCTCGACGCGCAGGGTGCCGCCCTCCACCTGCGGCGTGATGGTCAGGCCCTCGGGGTGGTCGTAGGTGAAGGCAGTGCGGAAGGCGGCCAGGGCGTCTTGCAGGTTCAGGCGTGGGGTCATGGGCGCAGTCTGACCGGCGTTTCCGGAAGGGAACTGCTGCCTTCACCACATCCCGGCGGGGGCGTGAAGGGTGGCTGAAGGGGCGGCTTATACTCGCCGCACATGACGACCTTCTCTTCCGCGGCCCCGCGCGTCAATCCGTGGGTGCTGTCCGCCTTCTGGTTCGGCACCGCCTTTCACTGGCTGCTGCTGCTGCTGATCCTGATGCCCGCCAACGTCGTACGTTTCGTGGGCGAGGGGCAAAAAGGGACATATCTGGGGGTTCTGACCGCCGTGGGTGCGGTGATGGCGCTGGTGCTGCCGCCCCTGATCGGCGCGCGCAGCGACCGCACGGGCAAGCGGCTCCCGTACATCCGCCTGGGCCTGGGCGTGAATCTGGTCGGCCTGGCGGTGATGGCGTTCGCGGCCTCGGCGCTGGGGGGCATGGGCGGCTTCTGGGTATATGTGCTGGGCTTCCTGCTGGTGCAGTTCGGAAACAACTACGCGACGGCGCCCTATAGCGCCCTGATTCCCCAGCTGGTGCCGCCTGAGCAGCGCGGACGCTACAGCGGCGTGATGGGGCTGCTCCAGGCGGTCGGGCAACTGCTGGGGGCGGTCACCGCCTTCGTGGTCGGACTGCTGCATCTGCCGGTGCTGGTGTCCTTCGCGCTGATCGCGCTGGTGCTGTTCGTTCCGGCGCTGATCACGCTGCGCGGCGTGCCCGCCGAGGTGGACCAGCCCGTGCAGGCGTCCGGCGGCCCCATCTTCTCGTGGCGGCAACTGTTCGCGTATCAGCCCTTCCTGTGGGTGTTCGTGACGCGGGTGCTGTTCGCGCTGGGGCAATACAGCGTGCAACCGTTCCTTCAGTACTACAACGTGGACGTGCTGCGGCAGCGGGACGCACAGACCAGCACCAGCATCATGCTCGTGTGCATCATCGTGGGGAGCATCGTCTCGGCGCTGATCGGGGGGCGGATCAGTGACCGGGTGGGCCGCAAGCCAGTGATCTATGTGGCGGGCACAGCGATGGCGGCCGCCGCGCTGCTGCTGCTGATCGCGCCGAGTTACCCGGTCGCGCTGGCGCTGGCGGTGTTCTTCGGCCTGGGCTTCGGCGCCTTTACCAGCGTGGACTGGGCGCTGGGCAGCGACGCCATGCCCAGCGCCAGCAGTTATGCCCGTGACATGGGCATCTGGCACGTGGCCTTTGTCGCGCCGCAGCTCTCCAGCGCGCCGCAAGGTGCGCTGCTGGACTGGGGCAACGCGCAGGGCGGGAACCTGGGCTACACCCTGGTCTTCGGCATCGCGGCGCTGTTCTTTCTGGCCGGGGTCATCCTGGTGCGGAACGTGCCGGAGGTCGTCCGCACCCGCGCTCACGCAACCTGACGGGAACCTTTAGACGGTGCCCGTTGTGCCAGAACGTGAGGCAGGCCACCTGCCATGCTCGGGCCATGAGTGAGCACAGCGAGCAACCCACCCGCGAGGAAAGCATCAAGACCCTGGGCGGCATCATCAAGGGCGTGAAGTTCGCCATGCTGACGGTCACGACCGATCAGGGCCATCTCAAGGCGCACCCCATGACCACCCAGCAGACCGAGTTCGACGGCGACGTGTGGTTCATCGGCGGCAAGGACACCGAGCAGGTGCAGTGCATGGCGGCCCGGCCGCAGGTCAACGTGAGCTACTCGGACCCCGGCAAGGGCAATTATGTCAGCATCGGTGGCACGGCCCAGCTCGTGGAGGACCGCGCCAAGTTGGAAGAACTCTGGAGCGACTTCTACAAGGCGTATTTTCCCCAGGGCATCGACGATCCCAACATCCAGCTGATCAAGATCAGCGCGCACGGCGCCGAATACTGGGAAAGCGACGGCAAGATCAAGACGCTGTTCCAGATGGCGCGCGGTGCCGTGACCGGCAAACCCGCCACGGACCTGGGCAAGAACGACACCGTCAACCTCTAAAGGCCAGGCGGGAAGCGGGAGCGTGAGGCGAGTGCCCGCGCTCCCGTTCTCTGATGTCTCTACGGCGCACCTCGGGCGTCCCGGGCCTGTGTCTGCCACGCTGCGGCCCGCCCGTCGAAATGACAGGTAGCCCCAACCCTGCTTCAGTCGAGCTTGATGTCGATGAAGAGGGGCCGCGCCTGCTCCTCTGCGGAGGCCTCCGCTTTGTCCGGCTCCCGACTCTCCTGCGCTTTCGGGGTGGTGTCCGGGTTGGCAGGCGGCGTGCCGACCCTCCACGTGAAGCTGGACGGGGGCGGGGACGGTTGGACCATGACCTGCATGATGTCCCTGGGAAGACCGCTGCTCCCGGGGTCGAGCTGCCCCTGGCCCGCCTGAGCCTGACTCTGACCACTCTGACCGGCCTGAGTGTGGCCCGGCACCCCCTGGGCCGCGCGCCGGGCCGTGATCAGGATGGTGTCCACCTCGTCGGCACTCAGCAGGCCCTTGGTCTGTAGGGTGCTGAGAATGGCCAGAGACAACTTGCGAACGTACTCGACATCTGCCGGAGAAGGAGGAGGAGGGGTGGGCGCGCCTTGCCGCGTCATATACGCACCCTAGCGCGGATGGACGGGGAGGGTGGCCGGGGAGGGCCGGAAGGCCGGATTTCACCGCCGCCCCGCCGCGCCTTTACCGCAGCAGTGACACAGAACCGGCCCGGGGGCATTCCCGTAGGCGGGACACCCTGGCTAGACCGGCAGGGGCGAGTGGTATGCTCGGGCCGTCTGTCAAGGTGGCCTAAAGCCACACCCACACGGCAACCCGCCGCCCTGACCTGGGGAAAGTGCGCAGGCACGCAGGCGCAAGAGCAAGAGGAGGAAGAGGGAATGTACCGAGGAAGAGAAGGGCAGTGGGCCTTCCTGCTTCACCGCCTGTCCGGGCTGGCCATTCTGGCCTACCTGCTGATTCACGTCATCAGCATCAGCCTGTTCATGTTCGGCGAGAACGCCTACATGACCGTTCACCGGCTGTATGACTTCTGGCTGTTCCGCATCGGGCTGGTGTTGATCGTGGCGGGCGTGGTGTACCACGCGTTCAACGGCCTGCGCATCATCGTGATGGACTTTACCGGCACCGGCGTCGCGTACCAGCGGCAGATGTGGTACGGCGTGCTGGCGATCAGCGTGCTGGCGGCCCTGTATACGGCTGTCCGCCTGTACCCGCGCCTGGTGGGAGGCTACTGATGATCCGTGCACGCACCCTCACCGACGCCCGGCAGCAGTCGCACTCCAACGCCGAGCTGAACTGGTGGATTTTCATGCGGATCAGCGGCCTGATCCTGATCTTCTTGATCCTGGGCCACATCTACATGACCTTTATCCAGGTCAGCGAATCCGACGCGACGTTCGACGCGGTCGTCAATAAGCTCTCGAATCCGGCCTGGAAGTTCTACGACTGGCTGATCCTGCTGCTGGCCATGCTGCACGGCGTGAACGGCGCGCGCTACTCCATCGAGGACTATGTGCGTTCACGCCCCAACCGCGCGTGGGTCAAGGGCATCTTCTACACCGTCTGCGCCGTGATCTTTACGCTCGGTACGGTCGGCCTCTTTTCTATCTAGTTTTCTATCTAGCTTCCATACCAAAGGACTGATATGCACCATCGTTACGACGTACTGGTGGTCGGCGCGGGCGGCGCGGGACTGATGGCCGCCCTCTACGCCGCCAAGGGCAACGTGTCGGTTGCCTGCATCAGCAAGCTGTATCCCACCCGCTCCCACACCGGCGCGGCCCAGGGCGGCATCGGCGCGGCGCTCGGCAACGTCGCCGAGGACCACTGGGAATGGCACATGTTCGACACCGTCAAGGGTGGCGACTACCTCACCGACCAGGACGCGGCGGAAATCTTTTCCAAGGACATCATCGAGGCGGTCTACGAACTCGAACACATGGGCCTGCCCTTCTCGCGCACGCCGGAAGGCAAGATCGCCCAGCGCAAGTTCGGCGGCCATACCCGCGAGTTCGGCAAGGCGGCGGTCGAGCGCAGCTGCTACGCGCAGGACCGCACCGGGCACATGATTCTGCAAACGCTCTACCAGCAGAACGTGAAGGCCGGGACCACCTTCTACAACGAGTTCCACGTCACCGACCTGATTATCGAGAACGGGCGCTGCTGCGGCGTGGTGGCCTATCACCTGGCCTCGGGCGAGATTCACACCTTCCACGCGAAGGCCGTGATTCTGGCGGCGGGTGGCTACGGGCGCGTCTACAAGATCACCTCCAACGCCCTGACGCTGACCGGTGACCTGATGAGCATCTATTACCGCAAGGGCCTGCCGCTGGAGGACATGGAGTTCTACCAGTTCCACCCCACCGGCCTCGCCAAGCTGGGGATTCTGGTCACCGAGGGCATTCGCGGGGAGGGCGGCATTCTGCGCAATGCCGACGGCGAGCGCTTCATGGAACGCTACGCGCCGACCATCAAGGACCTCGCGCCGCGCGACATCGTCTCGCGCTCCATCATCACCGAGATCCGGGAAGGCCGGGGCGTGGGCCGCGACAAGGACGCCGTGCATATCGACCTCACGCACCTGCCGCGCGAGGTCATCGAGGGCAAGCTGGCCGAGATCACCGACCTGGCGCGCACGTATCTGGGTCAGGACCCGGTGAAGGACCTGGTCGCGGTGCAGCCGACCGCGCACTACGCGATGGGTGGCATTCCCACCGACATCAACGGCCTGTGCTTCGCGGACGGCAACGGCACGAACGTGGAAGGGCTGTACGCGGCGGGCGAGCAGGCGTGTGTCTCGCTGCACGGCGCCAACCGTCTGGGCACCAACAGCCTGGGCGACCTGATCGTGTTCGGCCGCCGCGCGGGCATCTTCGCGGCCGAGTATGCCCGTCAGGCCGCTTACCCCGAGATGCCGGAAAACCCCGAGCGCGACAGCGTCGAGATGCTCAGCCGCCTGAAAAATGCCAGCGGCAAGGACAACTCGGCCGTGATCCGCAAGGAGTTGCAGGAGTCGATGATGAACAACGTCGGCATCTTCCGCAACGGCCCGGACATGGAAAAACAGGTCGAGATCATCAAGGAACTCAAGGACCGCTACAAGAATGTCGGGGTCTCCGATCCCAGCATCCGCTACAACAGCGAGCTGATCGAGGCGATGGAACTGGGCTTCATGCTCGACTGTGCGGAGGCCGCGACCGCGAGCGCGCTGAACCGCCAGGAATCGCGCGGTGCCCACGACCGCGAGGATTACCCGGAGCGCGACGATCAGAACTGGCTCAAGCACACCATGGCCTACAAGGATCTGAACCAGAATGACCACGTGTTGATCGGCTACAAGGAAGTGGCCCTCAAGGGGTACACCCGCGCCTTTGAGCCGAAGCCCCGCGTGTACTAGGCCGCCTGCGGCCCGTGGGGCCTGGAGGGGAAAAAGCCTCTCTCGCTTCCACGAGCTGCGGGTGGCAGGCCACAAGCCTCACCAAGCAAAGGAACTCCTATGCCTGAAACCTATCCCGCCCCCGCGAACGCTGCCGAAGGTGTGGCGATGATGCGGGTGAACGTGAAAATCCTGCGCTTCGATCCTGAAAAGGACCGCAAAGCCCACTGGGAAACGTACCCGGTCGAGGCCCAGGCCGGCGACCGCGTGCTGGACGTGATCAACCACGTCAAGTGGTACCTCGACCCCAGCCTGACCTTCCGCCGCTCGTGCGGGCACGGCATCTGCGGCAGCGACGCCATGCTGATCAACGGGCGCAACCGCCTGGCCTGTAAGACGCTGCTGCGTGACGTGGCCAAGGACGGCGGCACCATCACGGTGGAACCCATCCGGGGCCTGAAGGTCGAAAAAGACCTGCTGGTGGACATGGAGCCGTTCTTCGACTCCTACCGGGCCATCATGCCCTACTTCATCAACGAGAGTCCGCCCCCGCCCGCCGAGCGCCTGCAATCGCCCGAGCAGGCCGACCGTATGGCGCACTCCAGCAACTGCATCCTGTGCGCGTGCTGCACCACCTCCTGCCCGATCTTCTGGGTGAACGGCAGCTACCTGGGACCGGCCAGCATCGTGCAGGCGCACCGCTTCATCTTCGACAGCCGCGATCAGGCCACCCCGCAGCGGCTGAACATCATGAACCAGAACACCGGCGTCTGGCGCTGCCGCACCGCCTACAACTGCACCGAGGCGTGTCCCCGCGACATCCCGATCACCACGATCATCGAGGAAGTCAAGCGCGCCGTGATGTACCAGCAGGCGTAAGGCCAGGGACCGGCGCACTGCCGCCGACTACCGGCAACCCAGGAGGGGCGGAGGCTCAGGCTTCCGCCCCTCTCCTGTGGTCCCCCGACGCTCAAGCCCGGCTCAAGTACCCATGTCTCCCCTACCGTCAGGGGAACGCGGGGAGGCGACAGGGGCACAGGCGAGGTCAGGCGCGCGACACGATTCGCCAGCAGGCGAGCGGCGCTGAGCTGGCCTGCTGCTGGGGCCGGGCAGCTTTTTCGACGGCCTCGCGGTTCGCCGGCTGCGGCAATGGCACCCCAGGGTCAGCGCCATCCATCCGCCGGATACGCTGGAGAACCTCAAGCTCACCCGGTGGCCTGAGCCTTCACGCTGCTGCTGGAGCGGGAGCTGTTCAATGTGACCGAGGGCCTGATCGACCATCCGCTTCTCGGGGTCCATCACGGGTACCCCGGCCCCTCCTGGTTTACCTATGCTCTGGGCTTACTGATGGGGTGCAGGTTCAGAGGCCAGCTCTTTCCCGGCTGGCCCCTGGTTCTGACCGTCTCCCTCAGAACTGCATGGCGTACCGCGCGCCGTCGCTGCCCAAGCAGTCCCCGATGCCGTGTTCCGAGGCGTCCACTTGCAGAGAACAGGTGAGGGTGAGCGGAACAGGCCCGGCGGTCTTGGCGATCAGGTTCCCGGTGCGCAGGGTGGCCTGGGGCGTGGGGGGAGTTCGCAGGCGGCTGCCCCAGATCCAGTCGGCCCCGGGGTTCCAGGCCCCCGAGCCGAAGCCGAACCCCAACTCGAATGCGGCGCGAGCCGGAAAAACGACTGCCGTGTCGAGCAGCGCCGCTCGCCCGGTATACGTCTGCCCCCCGATCTGGAGGGTGACATTATTGGCGCCCAGCGTGCTGCCTGCGCTGGCCCCCAGCGTCCCCGGCTGGAAGGTGACGACGCCCTCTTGTCCGGTGCCCGCATTCACGATGCCGCCCAGGGTGGGCGCCGTCAGGGTGGGGGCACACGAGGCAAGCAGCGCCGCACAACCCAGGCAGGTCAGCATGGCTTTCATCATGTTCTCAGTCTAGGGGGCGATTCTGACAGCTCTGTCAGATTCCGCTCAACTTCCTATCACGCAGCAGCTGTTCCGCCACGCCGCCTTAGTGAGGCGCGATGGGCGCCGAGGCCGGGATGCCGCTGCTCTGCACCACCTCATGGACCTCCAGCACATTCGGCCCACTGAAGGCGTCCTTGGGGAGGCTGCCGCTGCGGGCATGTCCCTGCCGGAAAGCGTCACTCTGCGTCCAGGCCTCGAACGCCTCGCGGCTCTCCCAGAAGGTCAGGACGACGAACGGTTCCCCCTCCCGCGTGGGGCGCAAGACGTGGTTGGCGAGAAAGCCGGGCATCCCGTCCACCAGTCCGGCGCGGTCGCGGAAGCGGGCCTCGAACTGGTCATGGTACTCGGGCTTGACGGCAATACGGTTGGCGACGGTGATCATGGGTCGGTCCTCCTCGGAGACGGGGATGCGGCAGGCTAGCGGCTGGCGAAATCGTACACGAACTGTTCCTGGGCCGCCGTCTCGATGGTGCCGGGGCGGGCCTCGCGCACGCGGGCCATGGCCTGCTCGGGCGGCATGCCCGCCTGGGTGAGCAGGCAGGCGGCGGTCAGGCCCGCGCGGCCCAGGCCACCCCGACAATGCACGACCACCGCGCGGCCGTCGAGCAGCTGTTCCATGACCTCATCCAGAAAGGCACTGAAGGTCGGGAAGTCTCCCGGCACGTCGCGGTCACGGATGGGGCAGGCCAGGATGGTCAGGCCCCGCTCAGAGGCCAGCGCCGCGTATTCCGGGATCCCCAGCAGGTCGTACTCGTGGGCTTCGATCAGGGGGGCCAGGACACCCACCCCCTGCTGCGCGAGGCGGGTCAGGTCGGCGGCCAGGTCGCGGTCATGGGTCACGCCCGCCTGAATGACGCTCGCACCCTTCTTGCCGGGCGCGAAGGTCAGGCCCAGGCGGCCCGGCCACAGGCCGGTGTCGATCCAGTCCACCCGGATCGGGTGCGTCTCGCTGGTCACGCGCTCAGCCGTCCCGCAACCAGCGGGCCGCGTCCAGGGCGTGATAGGTGATGATCGCGTCGGCCCCGGCGCGGCGCATTCCGGTCAGGGTTTCGAGGACGGTGCGGCGCTCGTCCATGTAGCCGGCCTGGGCTGCGGCCTTGATCAGCGCGTACTCGCCGCTGACGTTGTAGGCCACCAGCGGCAGATCGAAGGTGTCCCGCAGCAGCCGCAGCATATCCAGGTAGGCCAGGGCGGGCTTGACCATCAGGTAATCCGCGCCCTGCGCCACGTCCAGCCGGGCCTCGCGCAGCGCCTCACGCTCTCCGCCCGCCGGGTCCATCTGGTACGACGCGCGGTTGCCCACGCTGGGGGCGCTGCCCGCCGCGTCCCGGAAGGGGCCGTAGTAGGCACTGGCGTACTTCACGGCGTAGCTCATGACCGGCACGTGGCTGAAGCCCGCCGCGTCCAGGGCCGTGCGGATCGCCCCCACCTGGCCGTCCATCATCGCGCTGGGGGCCACCACGTCCGCCCCGGCCCGCGCCTGAGACACCGCCGTCTGCGCCAGGAGGTCCAGAGCGGCGTCGTTGTCCACCGTCCAGTCGCCGTCCGCGGTCTGGCACAGCGGCCCGCAGTGCCCGTGGTCGGTGTACTCGCACAGGCAGGTGTCGGCGATGACGGTCAGGTCCGGGAGCGCGGCCTTGATCGCGGCGGCGGCGCGCTGAATCACGCCGTCCCCCGCATAGGCCTGGCTGCCCCGGGGGTCCTTGTAGTCGGGAATCCCGAACAGGATCACGCTGGGAATCCCCAGGTCGCGCGCGGTCCGGGCCTGCTCCACCGCCCCGGCGACGCTGTGACGGCTCACGCCCGGCATGGTCGTGATGGGCACTTCGCCGTCCTGCTCATGCACGAAGACCGGGTGAATGAAGTGCTGCGGCGCGAGCGTGACCTCACGCATCAGGGCACGCAGGCCAGCGGTGCGGCGCAGCCGACGGGGACGATCCAACATCTGCCCAGGCTAGCGCAGGCGGCCCGGCGGGAATGGAAGGGGGTACCGCGCGGCCAGGGCACTCCACCTCTCTTACTGATCTTACGGATCTGAGCGGTCGAGCCGGTCGCCGGGCTGGGCCTCCGGGCGCGGGGGCGCAGAGCCGGTGCCGTCCGGCAGCCACCAGGGCGCCTGAATGGCCCCCGCGCGTGCCCACTCGAAAGCGAACATGCGGCGGTATTCCTCTGCGGCCCCCGGATCGCTGGTGGCGAGGCTGTACTCGCCCAGGCCGAGCCGCCCGAAGGAGGAATGGTGCAGGTTCTGGCTGCCGACCATCAGCATCTGGCCGTCGATCAGCGCGGCCTTGGTGTGCAGGCCGCCCGCCGTGCCGTACCAGCGCGCCTGGACATGGTCCGCGAGGCCCAGCGGGGCCAGCTCGGCACGCAGCCCGCGCAGGAAGGCGAGCGTTTCGGCCTGCAGGACGGGATCGTAGTCGAGCAGCAACCGCAGCGTGACGCCCCGTTCACGGATGGCCCACGCGGCGGCCTCCCACACCGGCAGTTGCAGGGCCGGGGGACAGCCCGCCTCCCCGAACAGCGCCCCCAGGCAGCCGAGCGTGCCGCTGACCTGCGACTGCATCACGTCGATGCTGGTCTGGGCCGCACCGAACAGGGCCGTCACGGTGTCGTCCGCGCCGGTGTAGCCGCTGCGGCGGTAGAGGGGATAGACGTGGGCGGTTCCGGCGGCGGGGGCCGGGGCGCTCCAGTCCAGCGGCAGGGGCGCGGTGGGCTGGGTGAAGGTACACACGCGGCGCAGTGTCTCGGGGGCCGGGGTTGCCCGGCAGGTCAGCCGGTGGCTGAGCGCCCAGCCGTCGTGAAAGGCGGCGACCGCGTGGCGCGCGACCGGCCCCCGGACCCGGATCGCCAGATCGGTCAGGTCCAGGCCGTGCCCACCGGGGGCGTCGGCCGGGACATGAAACAGGCTAATGTTGAAGCCGCCCGCCAGCACCGTCTCGCCGTCCTGCACGACCAGCTTGACGTGGTGGTGCGGCAGCACGTAGGCGTAGTTGGCGATCTCCAGCCGCCAGCCGGGCACCGTGTCCCCGGTCAGGGGCACGCCCGCCGCCAGCAGGTGCCGGGCGGCGCTGTACGCACTCGCGGTGGGGTCGAGCAGGGCACCCAGCCGGATGGAGTTGCCCAGCATCACCCGCACGGTCAGGCCCTGCGGATGCCGTTCGGGGTGGTCGGCCACGTCCCGCCGCAGCGCCGCGATGGCCCGCGCCACCTGCGCGCCGGGGGCGTCCGGGCCGTCGTCCCAGATCATGTTGGCGATCAGGAGTTCACGGCGGGTTTCGCGCAACTGGGTGTCCAGCACGTCGAATCCGCCCTGGGGGGTGTGCGGCTGGGTGCTGTAGGCCGGGTCCGCGTTGGGAAAGTGCAGCAGGCCTTCCACGCGGTTGCCGCAGCTCAGGGCGGCTCCCTCGTCTAGCGTGCGGCCGTACAGCAGGCGGTCGAGCGGGGCTTCCGGCGGGGGGCAGGTGTTCAGGCCCAGGCCGTCCAGGGCGGCGAGGTCCGGCGGAGGCAGGTGACCGCTCACCACCTCCGTTCCCGCCGCGAGCAGTGGCCCCCGGGCACGCGCGTCCGGCCAGGGTCCCGCCAGGAGCGCCAGGAGGGTGAGGACCCAGGCAGTCAGGCGGGTGGAGGGGACAGCACGCATCCTCCGCAGAGTATGACGCGCGGGGCCAGGAGGCCGGAACCATGAGCCGGGTCCAAAGTGCAGCTCAACGGGCCGCCCCGAAACGAGGCCCCACGGAACACACGGGAGGCTGGGGGGATCATGCCCACCTGCTTTCCCTTTGTCCGGGCTGCTAGCCTGGGGTATGCCCCAGACCCCGCCCCGCAGAAAGACGCCCCGATGAAGGTGCTCAGCGTGAACGTCGGCCAGCCCACCGCCGTGCAGGTCGGCAACCGCACCACCGTGACCGGCATCCGCAAGCATCCGGTGCCGGGCCGGGTGCAGGTCACGGCGCAGGGGCTGGACGGCGACCGGGTGCTGAACCGCAAGCACCACGGCGGCCCCGATCAGGCCGTGTACGTGTACACCCGCGAAGACTACGACCACTGGACCGATACCCTGGGCAGAACGCTGGAACCGGGCCTCTTCGGCGAGAACCTGCTGATCGGCGGGCTGGAGTCGGCGGGGGGGCGGGTCGGCGAGCGGTTCCGGGTGGGCCGCGTGCTGCTGGAGGTCACGGCGGCGCGGATTCCCTGCGGCACGCTGGGCGCACGCATGGAGGACGCGGGCTTCGTGAAGCGGTTCGCGCAAGCCCGCCGCCCCGGCTTCTATACCCGCGTTCTGGAAGCCGGGGAGCTGGGCCGGGGCGACGACGTGACCCGCGAGGCGGCCCCCGGCGGTGCCCCCACCGTGGGCGAGGTGTTCGACCTCTGGTATCAGGCTGCGCCCAGCCGCGAGACGCTGGAGCACTACCTGGCCTACCCGCTGGGCATCCGGCTGCGCCGCGAGATCGAGAAGCTGCTCGCAAAGTAGGGCACGGGAGACGGGGAGGAGGCGTCCCCGCTTCTCGTGCGGGTTCCTTCTCCCGCTGCTTCGCAGCTCCCCGCGCCCGGCGCGCTTGAACAGGTCCCGTCGCCGCTCAACCGGAGGCTGGAGCCGCCCTCAGGCCCGCAGGCGGTCGCCGTATTCCTTGCGGAGCTTGGCGACCTTGGGGGCGATCACGGCCACGCAGTAGGGTTGGCGCGCGTTCTGCGCGTAGTAGTCCTGGTGGTAGTCCTCGGCGACATAGAACGTGCCCGCAGGTTCGATGCTGGTCACGATGGGCCGACCGAAGACGTCCTGCCCGGTCAGGTCCGCGATCACCTCGCGCGTCTCGCGTTCCTGCTCGGCGTTCAGCGGAAAAACGGCGCTGCGGTACTGCGTGCCCACGTCGGCCCCCTGACGGTTCAGGCTGGTGGGGTCATGCGTGGCAAAGAACAGGTTCAGCAGGTCCTTGAAGCTCACCTGCGCGGGGTCGAAGGTCACGCGCACGGCCTCGGCGTGTCCGGTCGCGCCGCTGCAAACGCTGCGGTAGTCGGGATTTTCCGTCTGCCCCCCGATATATCCGCTTTCCACCTTCGAGACGCCGCGCAGGTCCTTCATGACCGCCTCGGTACACCAGAAGCATCCGCCCGCCAAGATCGCCTGCTGTTCCTGTCCGCCCGTCTGTGAAGTCATGGGCCGATTCTGGCGTCTGGAGGAGCCGGCCAAGGAGGGGTGAGGCACGGTTCTCAGACAACGTGAACGGTTGAAAAAGGAGGCGTCCGCGCCGCCATCACTGCGTCAGCAGCCGCGCCGCCACCAGCACCACGATCAGCGCATACATGACCTTTACAAACCCGCTGCCGCGCAGCATCGCCATGCGTGCGCCCAGGGTGGCCCCCAGGGCATTGGCCGCGCCCATCGGCAGGCCGATCCACCACACCATCTGCCCCCCGATCAGGAAAAACAGAAACGCGCCCAGATTGGTGGCGAAATTGATGGTGCGCGCGTTGCCGCTGGCCCGGACCAGATTGAAGCCCACCAGCGCGAACAGGAACATCAGGAAGGTGCCGGTGCCGGGGCCGAGGAAGCCGTCATAGACGCCGATGATCAGTGCGCCGGGCAGCGTCAGGGCCAGCGTGCGGGCGGTCAGGCCAGGATAGCGGTCCTCCAGCCCGAAGCGCTTGTTCACCAGCACCAGCGCCCCCACGCCCAGGATCACCACGCCGATCAGCGTGCGAAAGGCGTCGGGATTCACGAAATGGACCAGGTAGGCGCCCAGTGCACTCCCCACCAGCGCCAGCGGAATCAGCCGCAGCACCAGTCCCTGCTCCACGTGGCCCCGGCGCCAATACTGGACCGTGGCGCTGCCCGACCCGAAGATCGCAAGCAGCTTGTTGGTCGCCACCGCCTGTGCGGGCGACAGGCCCATGAAAAACAGCGTCGGCAGCGTGATGGTGCCGCCGCCACCCGCCACCGCATCGACGAAGCCGGCGAGAAAGGCGAGGGGGAGGCCGTAGAGCAGGACTTCGGGACCGGGCACGCCCCGGACTGTAGCAGCCCGGGCGGGATCAGCCGGAGCCGGAGTTGCCGAGGCTGCGCTACTCCAGACCGGTGCCGGGCCAGGGTACGTCCCAGTTCGGCAGACCAGGCAGACCGACATAATGCGCGTCAGAACGGAAGTTCAGGCGGCTTACCTGCCCCCGGTACAGCCGCCGCACAGCCTGTGTGTTCAGCGCGAAGAACAGGATGCGGTGTCTGCTCCGGCAATGCCGCGTGACGGCATCGCTGTCGGCAATGCCCCGTGGGGAGAGGCGTGACCCGCCGCCATCCGCGAGGGCGGAGGCGGCCAGCAAGGGAAACGCTTTTGGCCTGGGCCAGTTCCCTCCCCTACTCCTGATCCTTGCCCAGATCGCTCCCGCGCCGGGTGGCCGCCACGACCGCCCCCATCAGCGCGCCGCGCACGCCCGCCGCCTCCAGCACCTCCAGCCCGGCGATGGTGGTGCCGCCGGGGCTGGCGACCTCGTCTTTCAGCAGGCCGGGGTGGGCACGCTGCTGGAGGAGTTCGCCGCTGGCGACGAGCAGCTTGGCGGCCAGTTCGTGGGCCAGGGCGCGCGGCAGCCCCATCCGGACGCCGCCGTCCGCGAGGGCCTCGGCAAAGACGGCGGCGTAGGCGGGGCCGGAGGCGCTCATGCCGGTAAAGGCGTTGAAGAGGTGCTCGGGAAGGTCGTACACGTCCCCGACCGAGCCGAAGAGTTGCCGGGCGAAGGCGAGGTCGCCTGCCCCTTCGGCCTCCCGCGGGGCCGTGATGGCCGTCTGGCTCAGGCCGATGGTCGCGGCCAGATTGGGCATCACCCGCACCACCCGCTTGGTCCCCAGGCGGCGGGTCAGGGTGGCCGTGCTGACGCCCGCCATCGTGCTGATGTAGCCGGCGTTTTCCTGCGCCAGCCACTCGCTGATCTCGGGGAACACGCGCGGCTGCACGCTGACCAGGATGCGTTCGGCGGCCCGCAGGTCGGGGGGCGTGAGGACACGTGCCCCGCTGCGCTCTGCCAGCTCCGCCGCGCGGCCAGCGTTCGCGTCCAGCAGGCCGATCTCTCCGGCGGACATCACGCCGCGCGCAGTGACGCCCTCCAGCAGGGCAAGGCCGAGTTTCCCGACGCCGACGATGGCGAGTCTCATGGGGGGAGTATAGGGAAGGCCCGTCCCCCGTGACCCGGGGGCGTGTAGAGGGGCGGTGGGCCGCCCGTCCCGTCCCGGACCCGGCTGACCTGACCTCCCTGCGCCCCAAAGCCCTACACTCTCCCCCATGCTCGTGTACCACCTGCCCGGCACCCTGGACACCCGCGAAGCCGACCTCGACCTGCTGTGGGGTGCCGGCGCGACCGGCCTGGAGGAGCGCGCGGGCGTGATCCGCGCCTACTTCGACGCCCGGACCGACCTGCCCGCCCCCGTGTCGGACGGCGAGTGGCGCGAGGAAACCGATCAGGACTGGCAGGCCGAGTTCAAACGGACGCTCCGCCCGGTGCGGGCAGGCCGCGTGACCATCATCCCGCCCTGGCTGCGGGAGGAGGTGGAGGCCGGGCAACTCCCGCTGGTGATCGAGCCGGGCATGGCCTTCGGCACCGGGCACCACGCGACCACCCGGCTGGCGGTGGAGGCGCTCTCCGACCTGAATCTCGCCACGCTGGGGCTGGACGGGACGGGCGCGCGCGTGCTGGACGTGGGCACCGGCAGCGGCGTGCTGGCCATCGCGGCGGCGCTGCTGGGCGCGCGCTTCGCCTTCGGGGTGGATATCGACCCCATCACCATTCCGATTGCGCGGGAAAACGCGGCCGAGAACGGCGTGCCGGCAGAGCGGGTGCGCTTCGAGGAAGGGACGCTGGGCGCCGATCCCCTCAACTTCCCGGAAGGGGGGCCGGAAGAGGAGCCGGAAGAGGAGACAGACGCCTACGACGTGCTGGTGGCGAACCTCTACGCCGAGCTTCATGACCTGCTGGCCGGGGAGTACGCCGCCCACCTGATCCCCGGCGGGCCGCTGGTCCTGACCGGCATCCTGACGGTCAAGCTGCCGCTGGTGCGCGCGGCCCTGGCACGTGAGAGGTTCGGTGACGTGCGGGAAACGCTGGACGGCGAGTGGGCGCTGGTCACCGCCCGCGCGCCGCTCGACTGAGGCGCGGCGTGGCCCCCCACCGTGTGCGCGTGGCCGCCCTGGCCCCCGAGATGGCCCTCGGCCCCCGCGAGGCCCGGCACCTGCACGTGCTGCGCCTGCGTGAGGGCGACCCGCTGCGCGTGTTCGACGGACGCGGGGCCGAGGCGGAAGCGACCCTGACCCTGCTGGACGACCTGCGGGCCGTGCTGACGTTGGGCGAGCGCCTGAACGGAACCGCCGAGACGCCGCAGCCCGTCACGCTGGCGGTGGCGCTACTCAAGGGCGACAAATTGGCGGACGTGGTCCGCGCGGCCACCGAGCTGGGCGCGGCGCGCGTGCAACTGCTGGTCACGCGCCACGCCGACGCCCGCGAAATCGGCACACAGAAGCTGCTGAGACTGCGCCGCGTGGCCGAGGAGGCCAGCAAGCAGTCGCGCCGCACCGTCACGCCGGAAGTGCTGGCCCCGCTGCCCCTGGCCGACCTGAGCTGGGAAGGAACGCTGTTCGTCGCGCAGCCCGGCGCGGCGGCCCGCCTGACCGACCACTTGACCTGGAACGCTCCGGTGACGGTGCTGACCGGGCCGGAAGGGGGCCTCTCGGAGGCCGAGGTGGCCGGATTGACGGCAAAAGGCGCGGTCGCCGTGACGCTCGGGCCACGCATCCTGCGGGCGGAAACGGCCCCGGTGGCGCTGCTGGGGGCGCTGGTGGCGACGGGCGTCTAGGGCGGTGGGGCAGACCGGGTGGGCCGACACGGACCAACGCTCCCCGCCGTGGCCCCTGAACTTCTCCCTCTCCCCTCTCACAGCCCCCTCTCTACAATGAGGGCCATGCGCCCCGCCTCCTCCCCGCTCCGGCTGCTGCTGCTGGCGTGCCTGCTCACGCCTGCGCTGAGCGGCTGCCGCTACGCCTATGTCCCCCTGATCCCCAAGGCGGTGGAGGTCACGCTTCCGGCGCGGGTCACCACCGCCGCGCTGACCCGCGAGGGCGAGGCCCTGGTGCTGCGGGCGCGGGTGGAGGGCCGGTTCGAGCCGGGCTACCTGAGTGTGGCGTGGTTCGACGGGCCGCGCGACCTGGGCCGCGACAGCGTCTACCTCGACGCGGCGCAGCGGGACGCGACCTTCCGGCTGCCCGTCCCGAAACCGGGCGCGTACCGGGCCGTGATCTCGTTCGGCGGCACCGTGCTGCGCCAGGTCGAACTGTACGAGGTGCAGCCTTGAGCGGGCGGGCAGCGACTGGGCCGACAACGACTGGGCCGGAAGTGGTCGGCGTGGTGGAGTGGACGCGCGGGACGCTGGAGCGCTTCGTATGGCGCGGGGACGCCGCCGTGCCCTACCGCACCGAACCCTGGCCCGCCCCGGTGAACTACGGCTGCCTGCCCGGCACCCTCAATCCCGCCGACGGCGCGGAGGTGGACGCCGTGTGGCTGGGCGCAGCGCTGGCCGTGGGAACCCGGGTCAGTGCCGTTCCGTCCGGCCTGCTGCACCTGGCCGACGGGGATCACAAGGTCGTCTTCGGCCCCCTGGAAGACCATCACGGGGGCGACCTGCTGGCCCTGCTCGCCTGGTTCCCGCCCGAACGGGGCGCGCGGCTGGCAGGCGCGGAGGCCGCGGCCACCTGGCTGGCGTCCCTTTCCGCTGGCACCTGAGGGCGGCTCAGGCTCAGTTCAGCCGGGGCCGGGCCGCGTCCTCGCGCTTCCAGTCCTGCACGATCAGCGAGGTGCGGCCCACCACCCAGCGCAGCGCGTCACTGTTCGGAAACGACACGGCCCCGTGGTCCTCGCGGGGGGAGACGTACCGTTCGATCCCGGTCTGGCTGCCGTCCACCCGCGCGTTGGGCGTGACCTCGAACAGGTAGTTGAACAGCAGGCCCCCGCTGTCTCCGGCCCGCGCGGGCAGGCGCTTGCTCTGCACCTCCAGGTTGCGGGCCACGTTCGGCCACACGATGTCCTTGCCGCGCAGCGAGCGCCCGGCCACCCGGAAGAGGTTGCAGGCTTCCAGGGGCGAGGGCCGCGCCGGGTCCACCGGCAGGCCCGCCAGCGCGGCCCCGTGATCGCTGTGCCACGCGGCGCAGATGCCGTCGAGGTCGATCTGGAGGGCCACCGGCTGCTGCGGCGTCACGCGGGCGAGGTGGTGCAGCCAGGCCACCCCCTGCGAGTGCCCCAGCAGCACCACGCGCGGGCGCGGCTGGCCCTCCCAGGCCGTCTGGAGGCGGGCATAATCGGCCAGCAGGGCCGGATACCCGCGCTGCGGGGCCGGGGTCAGGCGCGACGTGAACTGGGCCGCCGCGCTGGAGGCGTACCCGGCGACCTCCACACGGTACCCGGCGGCGGCGATGGTGTCGGCCACCACGTCCGCCGTTCCGCGCGCCGTGAGGTAGTCCCAGTTGTCGCGCGGGGCGACGCAGCCTGTTCCGCAGCGCCCCGACACGGCAAAAATCACCACGTCGGGCGCGGGTCCGCCGAAGTCCAGGGCCGGGGTATGGGTGGGCACGGTGGCGCGGGGCGCGCAGGCCCCCAGGGTCAGGGACAGGGCGAGCAGGACGGAAAGGCGGGGGGCGCGCATCGGGGAGCCAGTCTAGGCGGCGAGAGGTGAAGGGGGATGAAGGCATTATTCCGGCGCTTCGGTGCGGGCAAGGTACAGCTTGGCGGGCCGCCCGGCCAGACCGTACTGATGGTCGAGGGTGGCCCGCCCCACCCGCACCAGATGTTCGAGGTACCGCCACGCCGTCACCCGCGACAGGTGCGCGCGGTCCCCGACCTCCTCGGCGCTCAGGGCGTGGCCCGCGCCCTCCAGCACCTGCCCGACCCGTTCCAGGGTATGCGGGTCGATGCCGCGTGGGAGCGGTTCGGGCACGTTCCCGCTGACCCCCAGCAACCGGTCGAGAAGGGGCTGATCGAGCGTGCTGCCTCCCCGGAGGGGGGTCCGCCGGGCGCGGTGCCGGGCGATCACCTCCGCGAGCCGCGCGCCCGTGAACGGCTTGATCAGGTAGTCGAAGGCCCCCTGCGCCAGCGCCGTCCTGACCGAGGCCTCGTCGTCGGCGGCCGTGATCAGGGCCACGTCGGTCGTGCGGCCCTGCGCGCGCCAGTGGCGCAGCAGCCCCAGGCCGCTCCCGTCGGGCAGATGCACGTCGAGCAGGATCAGGTCGGGCGCCAGGGCCTGTGCCAGCGCGTCTGCCTGCGCGAGCGTGGCCGCGCTGCCCACCACATGCACGTCGGGGTCGCGTTCCAACAGGTCGCGGTTGACGCGGGCGACGCGCAGGTCGTCCTCGACCAGCAGGACGCGCACGCGGGTCATGCGCGCTCCAGGGGCGGGGCGGCGAGGGACAGGGCGGCGGGCGGGGGCAGGTTCACCTGAAACACCGTGCGCTCTCCCCGGCGGGTGTGCCGCAGTTCGCCGCCCAGGGCCAGCACGCGGGCGTGGACCCCGGCCAGGCCATAGCCGCGCCCCTCGCCCTTGCTGCTCGCGCCACGGGTAAAGAGCCGGGCGGCGACCGAAGGGGGCACGCCGGGGCCGCTGTCCTCCACCTCGATCTGCGCGCCCTCGGGGTCCTCACCGATCAACACGGTGACGCTGCCGGGCTGCCCCCCCAGCGCCTCGAAGGCGTTCTCGGTAAGGTTGCCCACCGCCGTCACCAGCGTGTCGGCGTGCCGCTCCCAGGCGGGTGAGAGGCTGCTCCCCTCGGCCACCTGAAAGTCGATCCCCAGTTCCTGCGCGCGCTCGCGCTTTCCGGCCAGCAGGGCCACCAGCCGGGGCACCTGCACGTCGCGCAGCAGCTGGCGAAACTGCGCCCCCTGCTCGATCTCGGCGTCCAGCACGCGCAGGGCCTCGTCGGGGCGACCCAGTTGCAGCAGGCCGGAGAGCACGTGCAGCCGGTTCTGGTACTCGTGCGTCTGCGCGCGCAGCACGTCCACGAAGCCGCGCGCGTGCGTGAGTTCGTCGGCCAGGGCCAGCGCCTCGGCGCGGTCGCGGAAACTGGCGACGAAACCGCCCTGTTCCCCCCGGCTGCCCAGCGGTTCCACATTCACCAGCACCGGCTGGCCCCGCAGCGTGAGTTCCACGTTCTGCTGCCGGACCGGGCCGGTGGCGGCCAGATGCGCGGCGAGTTCGGGCCACGTGGGGGCCAGCCGGTCAGGGGGCGGCCCGGCCGGGAGCGCCTCGGCGGCGCGGTCGCTGGTCAGCGTCACCCGGCCCTGCGCGTCCACCGCGATGACCCCCTCGCGCAGGGCCGCGAGCACCGCGCGGTGCTGCCCCACCAGCGCCGTGATCTGCTCGGGTTCGAGGTTCAGAATCTCGGCCCGCAGCCGCCGCGCCGTCCAGACCGCCCCCACCGTGCCCAGCGCCAGGGCCAGCAGGAACCAGGGGGCCAGGCTCAGCAGCGCCTGGGCCACCAGATGCCACGCCTGCGGCATCAGGTAGCCGGTGCTGACCACGCCGACCACCTGCCCACCCGCCACACCGCCCTCCCAGATGGGCACCTTGCCGCGCACGCTGACGCCCAAGCTGCCGCGCGCCACGCTCACGACCTCGTGCCCCGCCAGCGGCTCCACGTTGTCGCCGCCCTCCATCGGCTGCCCCAGCCGGTCCGGGACGGGGTGCGCCAGCCGCAGGCCCTGCCGGTTCCCCACCACGATGAAATCGGCCTCCGCCGCGCCCCGCAGGGCGTTGACCTGGGCATTGAGCGCCGGGTTCTGCCCACCGGCCGCCGCGCCCCGGACCACCAGGGGAAGCTGGGCGACCAGCCGGCTGGTGGTGATTGCCCGCTCGCCCAGGCGTTCGCGCGCCTGCCCGTACAGGGAGACGGTCTGCACCGCGACCAGCACCAGCGTCATGGCCGCCAGGACCAGCAGGTGCAGGCAGACCAGGCGGCCCTGTAGGCCCAGTCTGGAAAAGCCCGGCCTGGGCAACCCCGGTCTGGCTCCGGGTCCCGGTTCTGTGCGGGCGAAGGGCGGCATGGTGGTGCGGCCATTCTAGAGGCTGGCAGGCTGCGGCCCCCCGTTGCGTGCATTGCGTTCGGGACTGTAAATAATGCTCAGGAAAAAGTGCGTGCAGAACGTCAAAAACCTCTTGCTTCCCCCGGTGGCGGGGAGTAAGGTGAGGGCGCTCTCACAGCCTGACACCTGCGCGGCCCGACCCGGCCCGCACCCCCGGAGGAACCATGAAAAAAGTCCCGTTTCAGACCGCGCTGTCCCTCGCCCTGCTCACGGCTCTCGCGCCCCTGAGTAGCGCCCAAAGCCTGAACAACCTGCGAATCATGGCGCCCGCCAGCCCCGGCGGCGGCTGGGACCAGACCAGCCGCGCCATCCAGACCGTGCTGCAAGAGGAAAACCTCGTGAAGCCGGTGCAGGTGTTCAACGTGCCCGGCGCGGGCGGCACCATCGGCCTGGCGCAGCTGTACAACGCCAAGGGCGACGGCAACCTTCTGATGACGATGGGCCTGGTGATGATCGGCGCGATCCAGACCAACAACAGCAAGGTGGACCTCAGCCGCGTCACGCCCATCGCCCGCCTGACCGGCGAGTACGAGGTCGTGGTCGTGCCCGCCGCCAGCCCCTACAAGAACATGAAGGACCTGGCCGCCGCCTGGAAGGCCAACCCGGGCGGGGTCGCCTTCGCGGGCGGCAGCGCGGGCGGCACGGACCACATGCTGGTCGGCCTGCTCGCCAAGGAAGCGGGCGTGGACCCCCGCAAGATGAACTACGTGCCCTTCAGCGGCGGCGGCGAGACGCTGGCGGCGGTGCTGGGCAACCAGGTCGCGGCGGGCGTGGCCGGTTACGGCGAGTTCGAGGCGCAGATCAAGGCCGGAAAACTGCGTGCCATCGGCATCAGCGCGCCCAAGCGTCAGACGGGGATTCCGGTGCCGACCCTCAAGGAGCAGGGCTACAACATCGACCTCGCCAACTGGCGCGGCATCGTGGCCCCTCCCGGCATCAGCGCTTCGGAAAAGGCCGCGCTGGTCGCCGCGCTGGACAAGATGCACGCCAGCAAGGCCTGGAAGGACATCCTGACGACCCGCAACTGGACCGACCTGTACCTCAGCGGCAGCAAGTTCGACGTGTACCTGAAGGTGGAGGCCAACCGGACCAAGGGCATCCTCAAGGACATCGGCCTCGTCAAGTAATGTCCGTGCGGCGGGGCGAGCTGGAAACAGCCGCCCCGCCCGCTTTTTCCTGTATTCCTGACGGCAGGATGAAGGTCCGCCGTCCGTGAGGAGATGCCATGACAGATGTTCCCTCTCCCCCGCCCTCCACGGCCCGGCGCGGCATCAGTGCGCCCGACCTGCTGGTCGCCCTGGGCGTCACCTTGCTGGGCGCGGCCCTGCTCCTGGGCAGCCTCAAGATTCCCTTCGGCATCAACGCGGTCGTGGGGCCGCGCGTGTTTCCCCTGATCGTCAGCGTCGGCATGACGGCCCTGGGCGCGCTGCTGACCGTGAACGCCCTGCGCGGCGACCGCGCCGAACCCGCCGCCGAGGAAGACACCGATCCGGACGCGCCCGTGAACCTGGGGGCCGCCGGGATCATCCTGGGCGGATTCCTGCTGGGCGCGGTGCTGCTGCCCACGCTGGGCTTCGTGCTGGGCACCGCCATCATGTATTTCAGCGTGGCCTACGCCTTCGGGGAGCGCCGCTGGGGGTTGATGGTGTTCGTCGCGCTGGCCGTCGCGCTGGTCACGTACCTCGTCTTCACGCACGGGCTGGGGCTGACCCTGCCGCCCGGCGTGCTGAAAGGGGTGCTGTAGATGGACGCCCTGCATTCGCTTTTCGCGGGCTTCGAGACGGCCCTCACGCCCCTCAATCTGCTGTGGGCACTCGTCGGCGTGACGCTGGGCACCCTCGTCGGCGTGCTGCCCGGCATCGGCCCGGCGCTGACGGTGGCGCTGCTGCTGCCCGTCACCGCCAAACTGCCGCCCGTCAGCGCCTTCATCATGTTCGCTGGCATCTACTACGGCGGGATGTTCGGCGGCTCGACCACCAGTATCTTGCTGAACACCCCCGGCGAGTCGAGTTCGATCATCACGGCGCTGGAGGGCAACAAGATGGCCCGCCGGGGCCGCGCCGCCGCCGCGCTCGCCACCGCCGCCATCGGTTCCTTTGTGGCGGGGACCATCGGCACCATGCTGCTGACCTTCGCCGCGCCCGCCATTGCGGACATCGCGGTGCAGATTCCGCCCAGCGCCAAGTTCGCGCTGATCATGCTGGCCTTCGTGACCATCAGTGCGACCTTCGGCGGCAGCCCCCTGCGCGGTCTGATCAGCCTGTTCGTGGGCCTCGCCATCGGGCTGGTCGGCACGGACCTCCAGAGCGGACAGTCACGCTTCGACCTGGGCCGACCCGAACTGCTCGACGGCATCGACTTCATCACGGTGGTCATCGGCCTCTTTGCCATCGGGGAGACGCTGTATGTCGCCACCCGCCTGCGCAAGGACAAGGGCAGCGTGATCAAGCTGGAAGGGGGTGCCAGCATGAGCCGCCAGGACTGGCGCAGAAGCTGGAAACCCTGGCTGCGCGGCACGGCCCTGGGCTTTCCCTTCGGCGCGATTCCGGCGGGCGGCGCGGAAATCCCGACCTTCCTGAGCTACACCCTGGAAAAGCGGCTCACGAAGCACCCCGAGGAATTCGGCAAGGGGGCCATCGAGGGCGTGGCGGGGCCGGAAGCGGCCAACAACGCGAGCGCCGCCGGGGTGCTGGTGCCGCTGCTGACCCTCGGCCTGCCGACCAGCGCGACCGCCGCGATCCTGCTGGCCGCCTTCCAGCAGTACGGCCTGCAACCGGGGCCGCTGCTGTTCGTCACGAACGGCGACCTGGTGTGGGGATTGATCGCTTCTCTCTATATCGGGAACGTGATGTTGCTGGCGCTGAACCTGCCGCTTGCGCCGATCTGGGCGAGGCTGCTGCTGATTCCGCGCCCGTTCCTGTACGCCGGGATTCTGGTCTTTTCGACGGTCGGCGTGTACTCGCTGAACAACAGCGTGTTCGACCTGTTCCTGCTGGCCCTCTTCGGCGTCCTGGGGTACGGCATGCGCCGCTTCGACTTCCCGGTCACGCCCGCGATCATCGGCGTGATCCTGGGGCCGACCGCCGAGGCCCAGTTCCGCACCGCCCTCCAGCAGAGCAACGGCGACTTCAGCATCTTCGCGCGGCAGCCCCTCACCGCCTTCATCCTGATCGTCGTGGCACTGGCCCTGATTCTGCCCCCGGTGCTGAGGGCGCGGGCGGCCCGGCGGGCAACAGCAGCCCCGTAAGCAGAAGCGCTGGGCCATGAGCGGTGAACCGGCACCCGGAGCGCTTCCGCTCTGCCCCGGCCCCCTCTCTTATCGCTCGTAGCCCACGGCTCAGCGTCAACGGAATTCAACAGAATGCCCCCAGGCCACGTGGCACTGGGGGCATTCCATTGACCTTTCGTCCTAAGTGGCAGGCGGCTACAGTTCCGCCCTTCCGGGAAACGACACCCGGAAGCGCTTCACCTCCGCCACCCGCCACTTTTTGGCTTCTCGCTCCGCTCGGGGTGATGATGGCATCATCACCCGCCAGCTACTTACTGCGCTTTGGCTTCCGCGTAGCGGCGGGCGACCTCGTCCCAGTTCACCACATTCCAGAACGCCTTGAGGTAATCGGGGCGCTTGTTCTGGTAGTTGAGGTAGTAGGCGTGTTCCCACACGTCCACGCCCAGGATCGGCGTGCCACTGACGCCCGCGACGGCCTCGCCCATCAGGGGGTTGTCCTGGTTGGCGGTGGACACCACGGCGAGCTGGCCGCCGGGCTGCACGACCAGCCACGCCCAGCCCGAGCCGAAGCGGGTCTTGGCCGCGTCCTCGAACTTCTCCTTGAAGGCGTCGAAGGAGCCGAAGGCGTCGTTGATGGCCTGCATCAGGTCGCCGCTGGGCGCGTTGCCTTCGCCGTTGCCGCCGCGCAGGACGGTCCAGAACAGGCTGTGGTTGGCATGGCCTCCCGCGTTGTTGCGCAGCACGTTTTTCTTGCCTTCGGGCACGCGGTCAAGCTGCCCAATCAGCTGCTCGACGGGCAGGTCGGCCAACTCGGTGCCTTCCAGCGCCTTGTTCGCGTTGTCGATGTAGGTCTGGTGGTGCTTGGTGTGGTGAATCTCCATCGTGCGCCCGTCGATGTAGGGTTCGAGGGCGTCGTAGGCGTAGGGCAGCGGGGGCAGTTGGTAAGCCATGGGTGTTGCTCCTTTCGGGCCGTGTCCGTCGCCCACGGTGGGCGGGGGCGGCAACGGTTCTCATCTTACCTGCGCCCGGTGAGGGGGAGGCGGCGGGAGGGGCTTAAGGGAACGTTCAGAGGAAGGCGGCCCAAGACGAGTGACACCAACACCACTGGCCCCCTCCAGTACAGGAAGGGGCCAGGGTGCGGCATAACAGCTCAGCGGAGACGGGCGAGGCCCTCTTTGGCAAGCGCGTAGTTCGGGTTGAGCTTCAGGGCGCGCTCGTAGTTCTCGCGGGCCTTGATCCGGTCGGGCGCGACGGCCCCCGCCCCCCGCTCATAGCTGAGGCCCAGATAGTAGATGTACTCGGGCGTGGTGCTGCCCAGCGCGGCGGCGCGCGTCAGGTTCTCGCGGGCGGCCTTGAGATCGCCGCCGTCGAGGTCCAGGCGGCCCAGGTAGTAGTAGAACTCGGGATAGCGCAGGGGGTCGAGCTTGACGGCCTGGGCCAGTTGCGCGCGGGCGGTCGTGCTGTCCTTGCTGAGATAGCTGACCACGCCGTACTGCCCGACCGCGTAGGCGTTGCTGGGCGCGAGGCGTGCGGCCTGCGCCGCTTCCGGCTTGGCGGCCACCGTGTTGCCGCTCAGGGCCAGCAGCTTGGCGTAGTACGCGCGGTTGTAGGCGTCGCGCGGGTCGGCGATCACGGCCTGCTGGAGACTGCCCAGCGCGGCGACCAGGTTGCCGGTCAGGTAGTACATCTCCCCCAGGTTAGAGAGAATCACGCCGTTTTCGGGGTTGAGGGTGCTGGCCTGCTTGAAGGCGTCGATGGCCCTGGCCCCGTCGCCCTGAAGCTTGTAGACGTAGCCGCGCTCGTTCCAGACTTTGCTGAGGCCGAGGTTCCTGTCGCCCCCGCCGAGCTTCTGCGCGACCGCCTCGGCGTCCGAGAGCGTGCGCAGCGCCAGCGCGAGGTTACCCGTCACCGCCGAGCGGTCTCCGGCCCCGATGAACTGCTGCTGGTACGCCTGCGACAGCGCAAGGTAGCCGCTGATATCCTGGCTGTCCAGCGCGGTCAGGCGGCGCAGCGTCTCGATGGCCGGGGCATACAGCCGCAACCGCATCTGCGAGCGGCCCAGGCCCAGCAGCGCGTCGGTGTTCTTGGGGTCGATCTCGGTGGCGGCGCGGAAGGCCGCGTAGGCCTGATCGTACTTGCCGTCGCCATACCAGTAGTTGCCCAGCACCACGTAATTGGCGGCGGGGGGCATAGGCCGGGCCGGGGCGGAGGGGCCGGCCGCCGGGGGAGCAGGCTGAGCGGTGGCCGGAGCCGTCGGTTGCGTCTGCGCGGCTGCGCCGGACAGGGTGGCTGCCGCGAGGAGCAGGCCGAGGGTACGTCGTTTCACTCAGAAACCTCCGGGGTGAGGCTAACACCGCTCCACAGGGGGTGCAAGCCGATGTCCGGCATGGAAAGGATCACGGGAACAGGATAGGGAACGTGCCCAGCGGCGGGGTGAAACCCCTGTGAGAGGGGGAAACGGCCCCACACCGGGACAGGGCAAGCATACGCGCCGGGAAAGAGGTCTGCTTGACCGGCTTCTGACGAGCTGTCCGCCGCGCCAGCGAAGCATCTGCCGCCGGTGGGGGCCTTACACTCGGGGGGTGTCCTCTCCCCCCTCCTCCTCCCCACAACGCCTGGGCCTGACCGGCAGCATCGGCGCGGGCAAAAGCACGGTCGCCGCCCTGCTGCGCGCCCGGGGCCTGACCGTGCTAGACGCCGACGAGGCGGCCCGCGAGGTCACGCGCGATCCGGCCGTGCTGGCCGAGATCGGGGCCGCCTTTCCCGGCGCGGTGCAGGGTGGCGTGCTGGACCGCGCGGCGCTGGCCGAGGTCGCCTTCACGGACCCGGCGCGGCTGGCGGTGCTGAACGCGATCACACACCCGCGCGTGCGGCAGAGGATGCTGACGCTGGAGCAGGCGGCGGCGGCCCGGGGCGAAGCCTGGGTCGTGCAGGACGTGCCGCTGCTGTTCGAGGGTGGCCTGGAGGCCCAGATGGACGCCGTGCTGGTCGTGGACGCGCCGCTGGACGTGCGGGTGGCCCGCGTGGTCGCCCGCAGCGGCCTGACGGAGGAAGACGTGCTGGCCCGCGACAGCCGGCAGATGCCCGCCGCCGAGAAACGCAGGCGGGCGACCTTCGTGCTGGACAACAGCGGCGATCGCGAAGGGCTGGAACGTCAGGTGGACGCCGCGCTGGCAGGGCTGGGCATCCACAGCCCCCAGCAAGAAAAAAGCCCCAGCACCCGCTGAGGCTTTCTCCCAGGCTGCGGCCTACGCTCCCGCCTTCTCCGGCTGCCCGCCGACGGCTGACGGCTGATCGCTCCGAAGCGCCGCCGCCACGAACCCCGCGAAGGGCGGGCTGGGCCGCATCGGGCGGCTCTTGAACTCGGGGTGGGCTTGCAGGGCCACGAAGAAAGGATGGCCGGGAATCTCGATGCTCTCGACCAGGCCCGCGCCGCGCCCCTCCACGCCGGGCGTCACGCCGCTGATGACCAGGCCCGCGTCCTGAAGCGGCCCGGTGTAGGCGGGGTTCACCTCGAAGCGGTGGCGGTGACGCTCCCGGACCGTGCCGCCCTGCGGGACACCGTACAGTTCCGCGATCTTCGTTCCGGCCCGCAGGTCCATCGGCCAGTCGCCCAGGCGCATGGTGCCGCCCAGGCCCTCGACCTCCAGCTGTTCGGGCATCAGGTCGATGACCTTGTGCGGCGCGTAGGGGTCGAACTCGGCGGAGTTGGCTCCGGCCAGACCGGCGACGTGCCGGGCGTACTCGATCACTGCGATCTGCATCCCCAGGCAGATGCCCAGGTACGGCACGCCGCGCGTGCGGGCGTACTCGGCGGCGCGCACCTTGCCCTCGATCCCGCGAATGCCGAAGCCCCCGGGCACCAGGATGCCGTCGGCGTCCCCGAGCTGCGCTTCCAGGTCACCCCCCGCCAGCTCCTCGGCGTTCACCCACTTGATGTTCACGCGGGCGTCGTTGGCGATTCCGGCGTGCGTCAGCGATTCGAGCAGGCTGAGGTAGGCGTCGGGCATCTCGGTGTACTTGCCCGCGAGGGCGATGGTGACCTCGTTTTTCGGCTGCTTGATGGTGCGCACCGCGTTCTGCCACACGCCGAGGTTGGGGTGCGTGCGCTCCAGCCCCAGCAGGTCCTCCACCGCCTTGCCCAGGCCCTGTTCCTCCAGGGCGAGCGGCAGTTCGTAGACATGACCCACGTCGTAGGAGGAAAAGACCCGGTTCTCGCGCACCGAGGTAAAGAGTGCGATCTTGCGGGTGATGTCGGAGGGCAACTTTTCCTTGGAACGGACCATCACGATGTCGGGGCTGATGCCGACCGAGCGCAGTTCGGCGACCGAGTGCTGGGTGGGCTTGGTCTTGAACTCGTTCGAGGTGCCCAGGTACGGCACCAGCGTGAGGTGCAGGTACAGCACGTTCTCGTCACCCTCATCGAACTTGAACTGGCGGATGGCTTCCAGAAAGGGCAGGCTCTCGATGTCGCCCACCGTGCCGCCCACCTCGATCAGCACGATTTCTGCCCCAGCGTTCTCGCCCGCCGCGCGAATCCGGCGCTTGATCTCGTCGGTGACGTGCGGGATCACCTGCACCGTCTGCGAGAGGTAATCCCCGGCGCGCTCCTTGCGGATGACTTCCAGGTACACCTGGCCGGTCGTGATGTTGCTGCCCGCCGGAATGTCGAGGTCGAGGAAGCGCTCGTAGTTGCCGATGTCGAGGTCGGTTTCCGCCCCGCTCGCCGTCACGAAGACCTCGCCGTGTTCGTAGGGCCGCATGGTGCCCGCGTCGATGTTGATGTAGGGGTCGATCTTAACGGCAGTGACCTTGTACCCGCGCGCCCGCAGCAGCGCCCCCAGGGACGCGCTTGCCACGCCCTTGCCGAGGCTGCTGACCACGCCGCCCGTCACGAAGATGTATTTCATGTCTGAACACGAGCGCCTGACCCCCAAAATCCGGTGTCAGAGGGGCCAAAAAGAAAAGCCGGGGCGCTCGGCCTCCGGGATTACAGGATAGCACGGCGGGGGGCGGACCGGACTCAGAGCGCCATCACACTGGAGAGCGTGGCTCCGTCGTCAGCGTAGACGCACTCCAGCCGCACCGTCTTCCCCGTCAGCACCTCCGGCAGCCAGTGGGCCGCGTCCGCCCACATCCGGTCCAGCGGCAGGGCCGAGACGGAGAACCACTCGGGGCGCATCTCCTCGCTTTCCTGCGGTTCGCCTTGCCAGCGGGTCAGGGTGTAGATGTGGACCCGCTGATGCCAGGCCGGGCGCGCGGAAAAGAGGAAGGTCACCTCACCCCGGAACTGAAGCTGATCCTCCTCGACGGTCACGCCGATTTCCTCGGCCAGTTCGCGGAGGGCGGCTTGCTCGGGCATCTCCCTCGCCTCCACACCTCCGCCGATGCCCGCGTACCGGCCAGCCCCAAAACGCACTTTCTTGAGTCCCAACAGCACCTCATGGCGGCGCAGCAGGAAACAGACGGTGGCTTGCCTCACTTCATTTCCTCCTTTTTGAGGCTGAAGGAACAGCGCTCAGCCCAGATGGAGCAGGGCAGCGAGCTTGCCGCCCACCTCGTCCAGCACCTCTTCCGGAACATCCACCCCGTATTCCGCGCGCCGGGCACGCCAATCCAGGCTGCGGGCTTGGTCACTGAGGACAACACCCTGTACGGCTCCACCTGTGGGCAGAGCCACCTCGAAGGGATAGCCTTTCACGCGGCTCGTGACGGGCACGGCGATCATCAGGCCCGTCAGACCGTTGTAACTCGCGGGCGTCAGCACCAGCGCTGGACGCCGCCCGCCCTGCTCGTGCCCAGCGTGTGGCGTGAAGTTGAGCCAGACGATGTGACCGCGTTCGGGGACATAGGCCGGGTCACTCACCATTCTTCGCGACCCTGGGGCACACCCCAGTCCGTTTCCCCGTGCAGCTGTCCAGGCTGAATGTTCGCCAGCAGCTCTTCCAGCCGGTAACGGGGCGCGCGCAGGGGCGTGATGACGATCTGGCCTTCCGACATGCGAATCTCTACCGGCGTCCTCTGCTGGAGGTGAGCCTCTTCCGCGATGCCCTTGGGAATCCTTAGGGCCAGGCTGTTGCCCCACTTCTGAATCTGTCCTTTCATGGTCCCTCCTGTAGAGACAAGGAGTATACGCCTTCTACCGCCCCCGCACCCGCTCCAGCAGCGCCGTATTCCGCTCCTCGCGCTGCCGCCCCGCCGCCTTCACCCAGGCCGAGGCCGACCCCGCCGCGTAGAAGCGTTCGCGGGCGCGGGTGAGGGCCGTGTAGACCAGATTGCGCGACAGCATGGGCATGTGGGCCTCGTGCAGCACGCCCAGCACCGTGGGCCACTCGCTGCCCTGGGCGCGGTGGACGGTGAGGGCGTAGCCCAGTTGCAGGTTGAACAGTTCGGCCCCCGCCAGTTCCACGATGTTGCCGTCGAAGTCCACCGTCAGGCGGTTCCCCTCGGCTTTCAGGACCAGCCCGAGGGTGCCGTTGAAGACCTCGTTGCCGTAGTCGTTCTTGGTCTGCACCACCACGTCGCCGGGGCGGGCCTCGCCGTCGGCGATGCGGATACCGCCCTGGCCGGGGTTGAAGAGGGACTGGAGCTGCTGGTTCAGCATCTCCACCCCCAGCGGCCCCTTGCGCATCGGCGTCAGCACCTGCACCTGCCCCGGCCCGCCGAGTTCGCGGACCATCAGGGCCACCCGGCGCGCGCCGCCGTCGGGGTCCGTCTCGGTGAGGTTCAGGCGGGGGTCGCCCCACTCGGGGGCACTGCCGTGCAGCAGGCCGTGCGCGGCGCGGATAATCGGATTCTCGGCGGCCTGGCGGTACACGGTGGTCAGGCGCACGGTGGGGGCGGCCTGCGTGAGCGCCAGCAGGGGCAAGCCCGCGTCCACCGGGGGAAGCTGGTCGGTATCGCCCACCAGCAGCACGCGCGCCCCCGGCGGCACGGCGGCCAGCAGCGAGAGCATCAGCCCGTCCCCGCACATGCTCACCTCGTCCACGATCAACAGGTCGTAGGGCGCGGGTTCGAGGTGGTTGTGGCGGAACCCCGCCGGACCGTACCCCAGCAGGCGGTGAATGGTGGAGGCAGGGCGCCCGGTCACCTCGCCCAGGCGGCGCGCGGCCTTGCCGGTGGGGGCGCAGAGGCCGACCTCCAGCCCCAGCTTTTCGGCCAGGTCCGCCACCGCGCGGGTCGTGGTGCTTTTGCCGGTGCCGGGGCCACCCGTCAGCACGACCAGGCGGTGGTCTTCGAGCAGGTCCAGCACCTGCGCCTGTTCCTCCGACAGCCCTTTCGCGGCCCCGGGGGGCAGGTCTTCATAGGCGGGCCACTCGTCGCCGGCGGGCGGCGTGGCGAGCAGGGTGCGAATCAGGGTGGCGAGCTTTTTCTCGGCGCGCAGGACGTGGGGGAGGTAGATGCGGCTCTCGCCCTCCGAGGTGGGGTCGTCGGAGAGGCGGGCCAGTTCGACCGCCGTCTCGACCGCGATCCGGGCCTGTTCCGGCGAGACGCGCGTGTAGTGGCCCACGCCCCGCTCGGCCCGCCCACGCGGCAGGTAGCTGTGCCCGCCCTGCTGCCCCGCCTGCTGAAGCGCGTACACGGCGGCGGCGGTCAGGCGGCGGGGGTCGTCGTTCGCCCCGCCCCCGGCCTGCCAGAGCTTGTCGGCGGTCAGGAAGCCGATGCCCTCGACCTCGGTCAGCGCGAACAGGTCCGCCGTCAGGCGTTCCAGCGCCGCCTCCCCGAAGTGCTTCACCGCCCGCTGTGCCTGGGAAATGCTGAGGCCCAGCCCTTGCAGGCCCGCGAGCAGGCGGCGTTCCAGCCCCTGCTGGCTCCAGCTGGAGGTCATCTTGTGCAGCGTACTCTGGGTGACGCCCGGCACTTGCAGCAGCTTTTCGGGGTCCTGCTCCAGCACGTCGAAGGTGGCCGGGCCGAAGGTCCGGGCGATGCGTCCGGCCAGGACCTTGCCGACGCCGCCCACGCGGGCTTCCAGGTAGGCCGCCACCCCGGCTTCGGTGAGGTCGGCGGGTTGCGCCTCCAGCACCATGTTCAGCACGCGGTACTGGTAGCCGTACTCGCGGTGTTCTTCCATCAGCACGTCGGCGCTGAAGGTGTCCCCGGCTTCGAGGGGCGGCATCACGCCGATGACGGTGGCGTCGGGGTCCTCGCCCTCAGCGTTGCGCAGGCGGGCCGTCATCACGGTAAAGCCGCTGTCGGCGCGGAAACGGACCCGGTTCACGCCGCCCGTCACGCGAAATGGCTCGGTGGGGGGAGCGGCGGTCATGGGAGGCAGGATAGCGCGAGGGCCAGCGTTCTGTATACAGCGTAATGGGGCGCGGCGGCCCGGATGCGCCATCCTGAAGGGGTGACCCGGCCCGGAGGCATCTTCACCGCGCGCACCCCGGAGCAGGCGCGGCTGCTGCTGGACTTCGCCTATCAGCGCGTGCTGGGGCCGACCATGCAGGGGGAGGCCAGCGCTGGGGAGGTCGCCCGTGACGCCGAACTCACCGTCAAGCAGGCCCATCACCGCCTGACGCGGCTGTGCGCGGCCGGGCTGGTGGCGGTGACGGGCGAGCGCAAACGCGGCGGCAGGCCGGTCAAGCTCTACCGCGCCGCCGCGCCCGCCTACCGCGTCCCCTTCGAGCTGACCGAGGCCGACGACCTGCGTGACCTGCTCGCAGCGCTGCATCGGCCCTTTCTGGAAGCTTATCTCTCACAAATGGCGGCCAATTGCCGTCAGCAGGCGCATGAGGTGCTGCTCGTGATGAACAGTCAGGGCCAGCTTCAGGTGAATTACGGCGGCCCCAGGCCAGGAAACGAACCCTCCAGGGGCTTCGGGACCATCGGGGAGGTGCGCCTCTCCCCCATCACGCGCGCTGAGCTGGAACGGCGGCTGCGTGACCTGAAAGACTGGAGCCTGGCCCGCGAACAGGAGGAGCGGCAATCGGAGGACGCCGAGGATTGCCTGCTGGGCCTGATGTTCACGCCGGGGCGACTGCCGGAGCGGTAAAGGCACCGTCGCGCCGCAGGATGCCTCCCCACACGGCGGCCCCCAGCAGCGTCAGCCCCCCCGCCACCGCGAAGATGATGGCGACGGGAATCCGGTCCGCGAAGGGCGAGAGCGCCAGCAGCGTGACCGGCATCCCCACCATGCCCACCGCGCTCAGCAGACTGCCGACCCGCCCGTAGAAGTCGGGGTCCACCCGCGTCTGAAAGAGGATGCCGATCCCCGCGTTGCAAAAGGCATTTGCCAGGCCCATCAGCAGGGCCAGCGCGTACATCTGCGGGGCCGTGTGGGTGAACGCGAGGGCCAGCGTCAGCGCGCCCATCAGCGCCATGCCCCACACGGACGCACGGGCCGGCTTCACCCGCTCGCCCAGCCACGCCACCAGAAAGCCGCCCGCCGCCATCCCAGCCACCAGCATCCCGAAAAAGAGGCCGTACCCGGCGGCTCCCGCGCCCAGCACCTGCATCCGTTTGGGAATCAGCATGTCCAGCGGGGCGAAGCTGGCATTCAGCACCAGCGCCACCAGCGGCAGACCGGTCAGCAGGAGGCTGCCCCGCACATACTTCAGCCCGCCCCGGAACGACTCCCAGAAGCGTTCGCCCGCCCCTGCCGCCCCGCGGACGGGAAACTGCACCGGCAGCAGCAGGGCCGCGAAGACCAGAAACGTCACCCCGTCGAAGATCAGCGCCTCCCCCCGGCCCAGCACCGCCACCAGGAAGCCGCCGCCCAGCAGGCCGACCATCTGCATGGTCTGCGCGCTGCCCTGCATCAGCCCGGTGGCCCGCTGAAGCTGCTCTCGCGGCACCAGGCGCACCGTGATGCCCATACTGGCGGACGTGTAGAAGGCACCGATCAGCCCGGTCAGGAAGGACACCGCGTAGATCGCCTCGATCGGCACAGGCCCCCGCAAGGCCGCGAAGCCGATGCCGAGCTGCATTCCCCCGCGCAGCAGGTGGCACACGACCAGGGGCGGCTTGAGGGGCAGACGGTCCACCAGCGTGCCGAACAAGGGCGCAAACAGCGCGGGCAGCATCGCCAGCGCGAGGTTCACGCCCATCGCCCCCGCGCTGCCGGTCTGGTGCAGCACCAGGAAACTCAGGGCGATGCCCGCCAGGGCGCTCCCCAGCGCACTCTGCGCCGCCCCCAGCCACCACAGGAGAAAATTGCGGTTCCAGAGCGTTTGCGCGCCAGGTCGGGGGGCAGGCTGGGCCTCGGTCATGCCCCAGCTTCGGCGCAGAGCTACTCCACGGGGTAGGGGGCGGCGGGGAGTAGCGGTGGAAACGCCCGGCGGGGAGGCGCTCCCACCCGAACAGCGCCAATCACGTGCCCGTGCTATTTTTTCCGTCATGCGCGTACTTCACACGGCAGATTTCCATGCCGGGCGGAATCTGAGGGGCTTTGACCGGACGCCGGAGGTCCACGCGGCCCTGGTGGAAATCGCGGGGCTGGCCCGCAGTGAGAAGGCCGACGCCGTGCTGGTTTCGGGCGACCTCTTCGACACCGTGAACCCGTCGGCGGAGGCCGAGGCGGCCGTCTTCGACTTCTTCCTGCGCCTGCGTGACGCCGACATTCCCGCCGTCGTGATCGCCGGAAACCACGACAGCGCCGCGCGGCTGCACAGCTTCGCCGGGCTGCTGGGCTGGGTGGGCGTGCAACTCGTCGCGCAGCCCACCGCCAATCCGCTGGACCTGATCCGCACGGTGGAAACCCGGAGCGGCGAGCAGCTGACGGTGGGGGCACTGCCCTTCCTGTCCGAGCGGCGGCTGGTCAAGGCCGCCGACCTGCTGGGCGGCGACGTGGGCGCGTGGCGGCAGAAGTACCGCGAGGGGATGGGCTTTTTCCTGCGGAAGCTCGCGGAAGGGTTCCGGGGGAACAGCGTGAACATGCTGATGGCGCACGCGACCATGGACGGCGCGGTGCCCAGCGGCTCCGAACGCACCATGCAGTTCGACCTGATGAACGCCTACACCCTCTCGCCCTTGCAGCTGCCCACCGAGGCGCAGTACGTGGCGCTGGGGCACGTCCACAAACCGCAGAAGTCGAGCGAGATGCCGCTGGCGCATTATCCCGGCAGCGTCATCCAGCTGGACTTCGGGGAGGCGGGCGAGAAGAAGCAGGTCAATCTGGTCGAGGTGGAGGCCGGGCGGCCCGCCCGCGTGACGCCCATTCCGCTGACCAGCGGGCGCGAACTGCGCACGGTGCGCGTGGGTCTCGATCAGGTCGAGTCGCGCCTGGCCTCGCTGGCGAACTTCGGCGGGCTGGTGAAGGTGGTCGTGCAGGCCCCCGCCGGAACGGCCCTGCCCGGCCTGAAAGACCGGGTGCTGCGTCAGGTGCCGGGGGCGCTGGCGGTCGAGCTGGACGCCATGCAGGACGATCTGGCCCTGCCGGAGCTGAAACGCGAGGGCCTGAGCCTGACGGAGCTGTACGAGCGCTTTCATCAGGAACGCCGGGGCGAATTGCCGGACGACCTGCGCACGGCCTTCCGCGAGGCGGACGAGGCGGCGCGCGGGGAGGAGGTGGCGTGACCCGCTTGGCTCGTCGTCGAACCGTCAAACGGTCTGACCGTCCAACCCTTCCCCATCTCCTGACCATCAGACCCGCACTGAAGGTGCGCCCATGAGGCCCCTCAGCCTCGAAGTGCAGGGCTTTACCGCCTTCCGGCAGCACACCACGCTGGATTTCTCGGACCTGGAACTGTTCGCGCTGGTCGGGCCGACCGGCAGCGGCAAGAGCAGCTTGCTGGACGCGGTGACCTTCGCGCTGTACGGCAACACGCCCCGGCTGGGCAGCACCGGCCTGGACGCCCTGATCTCGCAGGGCGAGCGGGGGCTGTCGGTCAGCCTGACTTTCGAGGTGGGCGGCGAGACGTACCGGGTGGCGCGCTCCAAGGGCCGCCGCCAGGCCGAGAACGAGGTGCGGCTGGAGCGGCGGGAGGAGGACCGCTGGATCAACCTCAGCGACGGCGGCACCCGGGCCGTGAACGACCGCATCCAGCGCGCGGTGGGGCTGGACTTCAAGACCTTCGCGCGCAGCGTGCTGCTGCCGCAGGGCGAGTTTTCACGGCTGCTGCACGGTACGGGCCGCGAACGGCAGGCGCTGCTGGGCGAACTGATGGGCCTGGAGCATGTCAAGGCGATGCATACCTTCGCGGGCGACCGCGCCAGGGAGTTCAAGCACACGCTGGGCAGCCTCCACGCGCTGCTGGACGGCGAATACGCGGGCGTGACCCTTGAGGCGGTCAAGGCGCTGCGCTCGGAGCGCGAGGCGGTGGACGCCGAAGCCGAACGCCTGAGCGAGACGCGGGAAAGCTTGCAGGGACAGGTCAACCGCCTGCGCGCGCTGGAGGGCGTCTGGACCGCCCACCAGGACACCGCCCGCCGCCTGACCACGCTCGAAGCCCGCGCGGCGGGGGTGCGCGAGGGGGCTTCGCGGGCCACGCGGGCCAGGCGGGTGGCGGGCGTGCTGCCCCTGCTCGACGCGGCGGAACGCGCCCGCATCGCCTCGGCACGGGAAGCCGGGGAAGCCCAGCGCACCGCCGAGGCCGAGGCCCTGGCGCGGCAGGCGGTGGAAGCGGCGACGGTCACGCTGGAGGCCGCCCGGGAGGCCGAGGCCCGCATTCCCGACCTGGAAGCCCGTGAGGGCACCCTGCGCGAGGCCGAGGCCGACGCGGCCCGCTTGAAACGCGCGGGCGGCACCCCGCAGACCACCCACGCCTCTCCCCTCCCCTGGGACGAGGACGCGCACCACGCGGCGCGCGAGGCGGGCCAGAAGCTCGACCGGCTGCGGCAGGAACGCATTCAGCTGGAGGCGCAGAAGTCGGCGCTGGAGGCGGGGCGCGAACGCCAGAAGACCGAGCTGGACCAGCTGGCCGCCCTGAAGCTGGAGCAGCAGCGGGTCGAACGCGAGGGCAAAAGCGCCAAGACGGACTTCGACCGCGCCCAGGCGGACTTGCAGGCCGCGCGGCTGGAAGCGGGGTTGAGTGCCTACCGCGCTCACCTGCACGTGGGCGACCCCTGCCCGCTGTGCGAGCAGACGGTGCGGGCGCTGCCGCAAGCGTCCGGGGTGGACCTCGCCGCCCTCGAAACGCAGGTGAGCGCCCGGCAAGGCACGCTGGAAAACCGACGCTTGCGCTACAAGGAAATCGGACTGGAACTGGGCAACCTGAACAAATCCACCGAGGCCCGCACCGCCGAACTGGCCGACTGGGAAGCGGCCCTGACGCAGCGCGAACATGACCTAAAACAGCTCGAGGCCCACATCACGGGCGATCCCCACGACCTGGTGCTGCGCCTGCTGGCCGGGCTGGCGAAACAGGTGCGGGCGGCGGGCAGCGACCCGGCCCGCGAACGCCAGAAGCTCCTGACGGAAGTCAAGGCCCTCCGGACCCGGCTGACCGAGGCCCAGGCCGCCCTCGCCCGCGCGCAGAGCGCCCACGCGGCGGCGCAGGCGTCCCTGACCTCGGCCCGGAACGCCGCCGGGGGCCGGGCGCGGGAAGCGCAGGAGGCGCAGGCCGCGCTGGACACGGCGCTGGCGTCCCTGGGTCTGGACGCCGCCCAGGCCCGTTCCGCCGCCCTCCCCGAGGCCGATATCGCCGCGCTCGAACAGGCCGCCCGTACCCACGCCGCGCAGGTGGAGCAGCTCCGGGCGCAACTGGCGGAACTCGAACGGCAGCTTGGGCTGGAACCTTTCGATCCGGCGGGGCTGCGGCAGGCCGAGCGCGACCTGATCGCCACCGACGCGGCCCTCAGCGGCGCGCGCGAGCGGGCGGGGAGCCTGGCCGAGCAGGAACGCAGCGCCCGTGAGCGCCTGAAGCGCAAGGCCGAGATCGAGGAGCAGGCAAAGGGCCTGGCCGCCACCCTCGACACCTGGCAGACTCTCACCAACACCCTGAGGGCCAACGAGTTCCAGCAGTACCTCCTGGCCGAGGTGGAAGCGCGGCTGCTGACCGGCGCGGGCGCGCTGCTCTACGACATCAGCGACGGGCGCTACCGCCTCGCGCTGGAGGGCGGCGAGTACGTCGTGCAGGACCTCTGGAACGCGGGGGAGACGCGGGCGGTCAAGACCCTGTCGGGCGGCGAGACGTTCCTCGCCAGCCTCTCCCTCGCCATCGCCCTGAGTGATTATCTGGCGGGCAACAAGATTCTGGGGGCGCTCTTTCTGGACGAGGGCTTCGGCACCCTGGACCCGCAAGCGCTGGAGGCGGTGGCGGGCGCGCTGGAAAACCTGCGGACGCAGGGGCGCATGGTGGGCGTGGTCACACACGTCGAGAGCCTGTCCGAACGCCTGCCTAGCCGCTTGATCGTGACCAAGAGCGTGGCCGGGAGCAGCGTGCAGCGGCTGGACGGGTAGATATGGACCTGCTGAACGTGCTGGAGGAACGCGGGGCGCTGCGGCGGGGGCATACGGTCTTTCGGAATGGACGGCACGCGGACGGCTGGACCGAGAAAGGGGACGTGTTCCGTGATCCTGCCGCGCTGGACGCGGTCGCGGCGGCCCAGGCCGCCAGCCTCCGCGCCGCCTTTCCGGACACGACGCTGCTGGTGGGCGCGCCCGCCTGCGGGGCCGTGCTGGCCTCCTTCGTGGGGCGGCACCTGGGCCTGCCGGTGGCCTACGTCCTGACCGGCCCGCACCCGGGGTGGCACCGCATGAACCTTCCCGCACCCGGTCAGCAGGCCGTTTACGTGGACGACCTGATCTGCACCGGCACGGACGCCCGCGCGGTGCTCGCCTTCCTGCGGCGGGCCGGCCACACGGTGAGCGGCGTGAGTGCCTGGCTCAGCCGGACGCCGCTGGCCGGTGAGCGGCTGGTCACCCTGAGCGGCGCGCCGTTCCAGACCTCTGCGGCAGAAGCCTGCCCACTCTGCCGGGCCGGGGTAGAGGTGGCGTTCCGAGACGTGCGGGAGTAGCCGCACTCACCGCCCCACCGCCTCCTCCGCCTGCCGGATGCTCAGGACGCGGCTGGCTCCGGTCTGGTCGGTCGTCACGCCCCAGAGCGCGTGCGCGACCTCCATCGTCGCCTTCTGGTGCGTGACGAGCAGGAACTGTGCCCCACGGGCCGAGAAGCGTTCCAGAAAGGCGGTGAAGCGGCGGATGTTCGCCTCGTCCAGCGGCGCGTCCACCTCGTCCAGCACGGCGAGGGGGAGTCCCCCGGCGCTGCCTTCTCCGCCCGCGTGGTTCAGCGCGAACAGGAAGCCCAGCCCCGCCATCGTGCGCTCGCCCGCCGAAAGCAGGGTCATGGAGCGGGTGCGCTTGCCCCTCGGCTGCACGGCCAGACGCAGGCCGGTCAGGCGGCCCGTCCCGTCCTCCTCGGGTTCCAGTTCGCCCTGGCCGCCCAGCAGTTCGGCGGAATACTCGCGGAAGGCGGCGTTCACCCGGCTAAAGGCGGCGCGGGTGGCGAGGCCCTCGGCGGTTTCCAGCCCGGTGAGGTGGGCGCGCAGTTCGGCGGCGGCGCTCTCGGCGTCGTCCAGTTCGGCCGTCAGGCGCTCCAGTTCCGCCCGCTCGGCGGCGTGGTCAGCCTCCGCGCGGGCATTCACCGGGCCGAGGCGCTCCAGCTCGGCGCGCGACCGGTTCAGGTCCGCCGTCCACTCGCGGGGCGTGCCGGGGGGGCTGCACCCGTCGGGAACGGCGTCCAGGCTGCCCTCGCGCCGGGCAACCAGCAACCGGAGGTCTTCCAGGCGGGCGCGGGTCTTGTTCTGCTCCCCGATCAGGGAGGTGTACGCCTGGGCCGCCGCGTCCCGCGCCCTCTCGGCGTGGTACAGCTCGTGTTCATCCAGCGTCCCGAGGGCCGTTTCGCGGCGCTGGACCTCGGCGGCGGCAGCGTTCAGGTGAGTTTGCTGCGCCCCGGCCGCCTCGGCGTTGGCGGTCAGGTGCCCCTTCAGGTCGGCGGCGCGGGCGCGGGCGGTGCGGAAGGCCCGCCACGCCGCGTCCAGCTCGCGGGCCAGGGCGAGGGCTTCCAGGGCGGCGCGTTCCTGGTCGCGGTGGCCCTCGGCAGAGGCGCGGGCTTCGAGCAGGTCGGCTTCCAGTTCGGCGGGGTCGGCAGCCGGAATGTCCAGTTCCGAAGGTGTGGGCGTCTGGGCGGCCACGCGCGTCAGCAGGCGGTCGCGGTGCGCGCTCAGGCTGCGGACCTGGGCGGCCAGTTCGGTCACACGCTTCTCGGCATCCTGTTCCTCGCGGGTGGCGCGATCGCGGGCGGCCAGCAGGGTGCCGTGTCCGTCCGCATCGCCGGAAAGGGTCGCCTGGACCTTCTTCAGTTCGGCACTCAGGCGGGCCGTCTGCCGGCCGGTGTCCTCCAGTTCCGCGTCCAGTTCCTGAAAACGGCGCTGGTCGGCCAGGACGTTGGAACCGGTATCGCGCAGGCGTCCGCCCGTGATCGCGCCGCCGGCCTCCAGCAGTTGGCCGTCCAGCGTGACCAGGCGCGGCCGGTTTGAATGCGCGCGGGCAATCCGGTTGGCGGCGCGCAGGTCCTCCACCACCAGGGTGTCGGCCAGAATCGCCTCGCCCACCAGTGGCGGGTCGGTGGGACACAGGTCGGCCAGGTTGCCGATCACACCGGCCTCGCGCAGCAGGGGGCCGTCACGGCGGGGCCGGGCGCGGATCAGGTCGAGGGGGAGGAAGGTCGCGCGCCCGCCCGCGCGCTTGAGTTCCTCGATGATCGTCCGGGCGTCCTCGCCGCTGCCCACCACGATCTGCTCCAGACGGCGGCCCAGCGCGGCGGTGATCGCCGTCTCGTACTCGGCGGGAACGGTCAGCAGGTCCGCCACCGAGCCGACGATGCCGGGGTGGTCCAGCCGTAGGGCGTTGCGCGCGCCCTCCCCGTAGCGGGCGTAGGAACCCAGGGTCTGTTCCAGCCGCTCACGCTCGCGGCGCAGCGGCGCGGCGCCGGCATTCAGGCGGGCGAGTTCGGCGGTGAGGTGCCGCTCGTGGGCCTGCGCGTCCGAGCGGCGGGCGGCCAGCGCCGCATATCCGGCCTCGGCCTGCTGGCGGGCGTGGGCGGCGGCCTCCAGGCGCTCACGGGCGGCGGCCAGGGCCTCCGAGGCGGCTTCCAGGTTGCCCTCGGCGCGTTCCAGTTCGCCCCCCAGCGTTTCCCGGCTGGCGTCCACGCGGGCGGCGGCCTCGGCCGCGCGGGCGGCCTGCTGGCGGGCGCGGGTCAGCTCGGCGTCCAGCGTGCGGGCGCGGCGCTCAGCGGCCTCGGCAGCGGTGCGGGCGGCGGTCACAGCGACTTCCAGCGCGGGGAGATCGGGGGCGGCGTCAGCGGGTGGGCGGCTGGGGAGGGCGGCGAGTTCGGCGCGCAGGCGTTCGGCCTCGGTCTGGAGGTGGCCCGCGTAACGCTCGGCCTGGGCGTGGGCGTCGCGGGCGGCGCGCAGGGCATCGAGCGCCCCGGCGAAGGCGTCGGCGCGGGCGCGGGCGTCGCCCACCGCCTCGCGGGCGGCCTCCACCCGGGCGGCAGCGGCCTGCACCTCGGCGGCGAGCTGGGCGCTGCGGGCGTCCAACGTGTCCGCTTCGGTCCGGGCGGCCATGATCTCGCGCCCCAGGGCCAGCTGGCGCTCGCGTTTCAGGGCGTCCTCCAGCATCAGCGTCCGCAAGGTGAGGTCGCGCCAGGACCGGGCGTCGCGGGCGGCCTGAGCGAGCCGCTCCACCCCCGCCGCGCGCTCAGCCTGCACCAGCCGCAGTTGCGCCAGATGCCCGTCGGCCTCACGCAGCCGCGCCTCGGTGTCCTGCCGGGCGGTAACGGCGCGCGACAGGCCCGCCGCCTCCTGCACGTAGCCCAGCAGAGTGCGCCCCTCGGCCTGCACGACGCCGCTCACCTCGCCCTGACCGATCACCGCCAAGCCCCCCGGTCCCAGCCCGGTGCCGCGTAGGGCACTCTGTACGTCACGCGCCCGGGCGGGCCGCCCGCCCAGGTCCTGCTCGCCGGTGCCGTCGCGGTAGACCCGGCGGGTCACGTTCACGCGGCCCTCCGCAGTCAGCAGTTCGACCTGTACCTCGGCCAGCCCCAGCGGAGCCTTGCCGCCGCTGCCGTGAAAGATCAGCTCGGTGCCGCGCCCCGCCCGCAGCTCGCGCGCCCGCGCCTGATGGGTCGCCCAGCGCAGCGCCTCCACCACGTTGCTCTTGCCGCTGCCGTTGGGACCGATCACGGCAGACACGCCCGGGCCGAACTCCAGCCGGGTGCGGTCCGCGAAACTCTTGAAGCCTTGGAGGGTAATGCTCTGGAGCATAGGGGGTCTAACAGTCTGACGGTCCAACCGTCTGACGGCAGGGGGAGGGAGTGGCTTTTAGACGGTCAGCCGGTTTGACAGTCAGACAGGTGCGCAGCACCCTAATCCGCGCAGTCCTGCCGGGTGTACGGCTCGCGCACGTCGAGGTGCCCCAGGGTGTCCACATTCTGCCCCTCGACCAGAAAGGTCACGTCCTGGCCACGCGTGTCGAGCAGGGTGCGGGTGAGGGTACACAGCAGCATGCGCTCACCGCTGGTGCCGTAGCGGAGTTTCTGATAGGCGGCGGGCAGATTCACGTAGTAGTGCTGGCCGCGGATCCAGAGTTTGGGGGCGGCCGTGCCTTCGGGCACCAGCCGCAACGCACCGGAGGCGCTGGGACCGCTGGCCCAGACGTTCAGGGCTGCCTGACCCAGGGTCGTGGGATTCTCCTCGGTGACCTGCACCGTGCGCGTTTCGGGTTTCAGGGACTGGACCTGCGTATCGGTGAAGTACACCTTCACCTTCACGTCGTGCCGTTCTTCCAGCTCCAGCTTCGGGGGTGTGGGCGTCGCGGGGGGCCGCTGCACCTCCTGATAGGCGTAGGCGGCGGCGGCGAGCAGCGCGGCGGTGACCACGTTGAAGAGGGAAAAGAGCCGCCTCACTGCCCCGCTCCTTTCTGGCCCGCCCCGGGTGTCGCGGCGGGGGCCGCGCGGCCCGCGTTCGCGGCGCGGGCGGTCAGGTAGGTGGCAATCGAGCGCGCCACCGCCACCGACATCGCCTGAAGACGGTCATCCACCCCGAGTTTGGCGCGGTCGTCGGCGTTGCTCACCCAGCCGAGTTCCAGCAGCAGCGCGGCCTCGGGGGCCTCTCCCAGGGTCAGGGTGCGGGTCACGTTCTCGGCCTTGGCGGTTACGCCCCCGCCGCGCAGTTCCCCGCGCAGCAACTCGCTGAGGCGGCGGGTGCCTCCGCCGTTCCCCACCGCAAGGTCGATGTAGGGGGCTTGCGCGCCGCCGCGCACGGCGTTCACGATCTGCGCTGCCGAGCTGCCGGTCGGTTCATACACCGTGACGCCGCCGCGCGGGCTGCCCGGAAAGCGGCCCAGATCGAGCGCCAGATACACGTCGCTGCGCCGGGCCAGGTCCAGCTTCTGGTTCAGCCCCAGCGCGGTCTGCGCGTCGCGGGTGAGCTTGACCTGCCACCCGGCCTTGTTCAGCAGCTCGGCGGCGCGGCGGGCCACGTCCAGCGTTACGTCGCGGCCCAGGCCACTGACGCGGGCCGGGTCCAGCACGATCAGGGGCCGCGAGATGCGTTCCAGCAGCGCCGGGCTGGTGTAGGGCACGCCCGGCCCCGCGTCCACCACCAGGCGCGCGCCGCCGGGGCGCACCACCCGGTAGACCCGGTACCCGCTGCCCGGTGGCAGGGTGAAACTGAGCTTCAGGTCGTCGCCGCTGCGGGTCACCTCCGCCTGGGGCACGAAGGCTCCCCGGGTGGTGTAGCGCCGGGCCTCGCCCTGCGCGCCCCTGAGGGTCACGGTCACGGTGGTGCCGCGCAGCTCGTCGCTGACCGGCACGTCGCGGCTGAGGTCCAGCACCAGCCGGTCCGTGTCCTTGCCCGCCCGGCTGCTGACGCCCTGAAGGATGGCCGGCACCACCCGGAAGTTTCCCGCCTGATAGCTGGCCCCCAGCCCGCGCGCCAGCGTGTCGAGCGGCAGGTAGAGATTTCCGTTCACCAGGGTCGCGGTCCGCGCCCGGACGCGCCCGGTATCGAGCTGCACGGTGTTGAAATCGGTCGTGGCCCGCTGCTGGTCCTCGTCGATGGGCAGCAGCAGCGTGTGCCCGTAGGCCTCCACGCGGGCGATCCCGCCGTCACGGGTCACGTTCAGCACGCGGCCCAGCACCGTCTCGCTGGCATATTCCGCGCCGTACAGGTTGATGCTCTGGACCTGCTGCCCGGCGAGATTCAGCTTGGTAAAGGCAACCTGCGCCCCCGCCAGCCCCGCGCACAGCAACGCCGCCGACAGCAGTAGGGGTCTGGAGAGGCGGCCTTTTTCCATTCGCCTGCTCGCGGCGCGTCCGCTCATAGCTCGCGCAGCTCCCGGCGCACGGTCTTCTCGGCCTCCGCGCGGCGCTTGTCGTGCAGCTTCTTGCCGCGCGCCAGGGCGAGTTCCACCTTGAAGACCCGGCCCTTCTGGTACAGCCGGGTGGGCACCAGCGTCAGGCCCTTTTGCTCCAGCGCGCGCCTCAGTTTGCTGATCTCCTCGCGGTGCAGCAGCAGGCGGCGACTTCTGCGCGGCTCGTGGTTGTTGTAGGTCGCTTCGGTGTAGGTCGGAATGTAGAGGCCCTCCAGCTCGATGTTGCCGCCCGAGAGGCGCGCGAACGCGTCCCGGAAGTCCACGCCGCCTGCCCGGACGCTCTTGACCTCGCTGCCGGTCAGACTGATCCCCGCCTCGAAGCGCTCCAGCAGTTCATATTCATGGTGCGCGCGGCGGTTCGTGTACACGCGGCGCATTCTAGCAGGGCCTCCCGGAAAGGACGAAGGGCGCAGAAAGGAACGGGGCCACCCCCAAAGCCCCCGGGGCCAGGGGCGCGCTCCTCTGCTCTCCCCTACTTCTTCGGCGGCCGGCTGGGCCGGACCTCGATGCGGCTGGGCAGCGTGCGTTCCGGCATCTCCAGCAGGTCGAGGGTGAGCTGGGCGATGTCTTCCGGCTGGATTTTCCAGGCGTCGGCCTCACTCGGCGTGTGCCCGCCGAAGTGGGTGGCGACGCTGCCCGGCATGATCTGCGTGACCTTGATGCCGTGCTGCCGCAGGTCGAGGGTCAGCACCTCCGAGAGGCCGTTCAGGCCGAACTTGCTGGCGTTGTAGGCGGCTCCGCCCGCAAAGGGGTTCTTCCCGGCCAGGCTGGACAGGGTGAAGATGTACCCGCCGCGCCGCTTGAGGGCCGTCAGGGCCGCCTTGATGGTGTAGAACGCGCCGTTCAGGTTGGTGTCGATCACCTCCTGCCACTGCTCGGTGGTCAGGTCCGCGACATTGGCAAAGCGCCCGACCCCCGCGTTCACGAACAGCACGTCCAGCCCACCGAACGCGGCCACATGGGCGTCCACCGCCTGCTGAAGTGCCTGCGGGTCGCGCACGTCGCACGCGACACCCCGGGCGTCCCGGCCGATGTCATGGGCCGCCGCCTCCACCTCGCCTGCGTGGCGGCTGGTCAGGGTCACGGCGTAGCCGGCGTTGGCCAGCGCCCGCGCGACCGCGAAGCCGATGCCCTTGCTGGCCCCCGTGACAAAGGCGCTTTTCCGGCTGGCGGCCTGAGGATCACTCTGGGTCATGCGGCGAAGCTAACACGCCCCGCTCACCGCTTCCGGGCAGGTGAAGGGGCGCTCAAGTCCGGGCACAGGGCAGACGCCCGGCCTTCAGGGAACCTGGCCTTCAGGGAAGCTGTTTGACGAGTTCACCGTAGAGATAGGTGGCGGCGTCAGCCTGGTGTTGCCAGAGCGTCAGCAGACCGAACTGGTCGCCCAGCGTGACCCGCTGACCGCTGGCCAGGTCGAAATCCAGCCGGGCGGTCAGCTTCGCCCAGGGCACCAGCGCGTCCGGGGTCACGAGGACCGGCGTCACCCGGATAGCTCCAGCAGCCTGCCCCCCGGTCATGACGGTGGCCCCGGGATAACGGCGACGGATGGCTCCTGCCGAGTCCCGCTTCATGGCGGCGAGGATGCCCGCGCGCTGCTCGGCATTGACGATGTTGGGGTTCCCCTCGATGCGCGGATCGAGAATCACATATTTCGCGGTGGCGAGGGCCGGGGAAGTCCACGCGCCGGACGGTGTGCCCTGCGCCAGGGCCGGGAGGGCCGTCCCACCGAGCAACGTCGTCAGGAGACCGGCTTTCAGACCTTTGTTCATGCGTCACAGTGCAGCACACCCCACCTGATGAACGGTGAAGCGGGCGTGAGGGGTCGCGGGCCGCCACAGGGCGTCTTCCGTGGGTCAGGCGCACGGAGGGTTCCGGGTCAGGTTTAGCATGGGCAGATGCAAGAGCTGCTGGACACCCTGCGCCGCCTGCGCGCCCCCGACGGTTGCCCCTGGGACCGCGAGCAGACGCACGAATCCCTGCGCCCCTACCTCCTGGAAGAGGCCGCCGAGGCTGTAGACGCCGTCAGCGAGGGACCCGCCGCCCTGGCGGGGGAACTGGGTGACGTGCTGTTGCAGGTGGCCTTTCATTCGGTGATTGCCCAGGAGGCGGGCACCTTTAGCTATGCGGACGTGGAACGCGGCATCGTGGAGAAGCTGGTGCGCCGGCACCCGCATGTCTTCGGAGAGGTCACGGTGTCGGGCGCGGACGAGGTGGTCACCAACTGGGAGGCCATCAAGACCGCCGAGCGCGCGGGCCGTCCGCGCAGCGCCGCCGAGCGGGTCCCCTCCGCGCTGGGTGCCCTGGCCCGCGAGACGCAGGCGCAGAAGCTGGCCGGGCGCGGGAAGACCGGGCGGGAGGCCGTGGCCGAGGTGCTCCAGTCGGCCCCCGAGACGGCGGTGGGGGTGGCCGAGGTCCTCTCCGCCGTCGTCGCCTGGGCACGCCGCGCCGGTGTGGAGGCCGAGGTGGCCCTGCGGGAGCGCACCCACGCCGCGCTCGCCGCCCTGCCCGACCCGGAGACCCACGCGTGACGTCTGCTGGCGAGACACCGGACCCGCTCGACCGGGCGCTGGACGATCCCTGGGCCGTGTGGCTGGGCCGCCGCGCCCGCACGCCCCTCCACCTGCCGGACTACCGCCGCGCCGCCGTGCTGGTCGCCCTGACCCGCGAGCGCGACCCGCGCGTGCTGCTGACGGTCCGGTCCGCGGACCTGCCCACCCACCGGGGCCAGATCAGCTTTCCGGGGGGCAGCCTGGAAGCCGCCGAGACACCCGTCCAGGCGGCCCTGCGCGAGGCCGAGGAGGAGGTGGGCCTCGATCCCCGGACGGTGCATGTCCTGGGGGAACTCGACGACGTGTTCACCCCGGTCGGCTTTCACGTCACGCCGGTGCTGGCCCGCGTTCCCGCCGAACCCCGGCTGACCCTCACGGCGGAGGTCGCGCAGATCATCACGCCCACGCTGGGCGAACTGCGCGGCCTGGACGTAATTCATGAGACGCGCACCCTCCCGGGCGGTCAGCAGGTGCCGCTCTACCGCTTTCCCTGGCGCGGGCACGACATCTGGGGCATGACGGCGCGGGTTCTGCACGACCTCCTCCAGCATGGGCCGTGACCCGGGCCAGGAGACAGGAAAACACCCCCACCACGGGGGTGAGGGTGAATGCTGGAACCCGGTCGGGCCGCTGGCTCAGCGGGCGGGCGTGACGGTGATCTGGGCGTCGCGCTGCACGTTGTAGGTGTTGACGAAGGTGCGGTAGCCGGGGGCGATCAGCACGACCTCGTGGCTGCCACGGGCGACCGTGAGGCTCAGGCCGCCGTTGCGGATGGTGCCGACCTCTTCGCCGTCCACGAAGACGCGCGCGCCGGTCACGTTGCTGCGGATGGCCAGGGTGTACTGGTTGCTGACGACCGGGGCGGGCGTGACGACCTGCGCGAACTCGACGTTCAGGTTGGTCGTGGTCCCGGCACGCACCGTGATGGTGGTGGTGTAGTCACGGTAGCCGGGGGCCTGCACGCGCACCGGGTAGCTGCCGGGGCGGATGTTGCTGAAGGTGGTGTTGGCGCTGCCGAGACGCTGGCCGTTCAGGATCACGGTCGCGTTGGCGACGTTGGTGCCCACAAACAGGTTGCCGGTCTGCACGGGGGTCTGGCCGACCACGGTGAAGAAGGCTGTGTCACTCACCCAGCTGTTCTGGGGAATGGGGTTCACCACGATGCTCAGCGCCTGCGCGAGCTGCTGCTGACCGCGGGCGGTGACGGTGGCGAACTGGTCCTGGCCGGTCTTGAAGGAGCTGATCTGGTCGAGGTTCAGCGGCGTCAGGCTGGCGAGGGCCAGCACCTTGTTCAGGCCGATATCGTTGCCCACCGTGAAGGTGAAGTTGGCGCCGGCGGCGGGGAACACGGTGGTGGTGTTGGCCTTCACGAAGTTGCTGTCGCTCAGGCGGTTGGGGAGAATCTGCGTGACCTCGCCGGTCGCGTCCACGTTGAACAGGTACACGTAGGCGTCGCGGTTCACGGTGGTGCTGATGCGGATGTTCTCACCGGCACGGTAGGTGGGGTTGTTGTTCCCGCTCTGGTCCTTGTCCACGCGCACGCTGACGCTCAGGTCGGGCTGCACGGGGTTCACGATAATGCTCTGGGCGCTGATCTTGGGGGCCGCGGCCGCGGTGCTGAGCAGCAGTGCGGCGGGGATCATCAGAAGCTTTTTCATGTGGTACCTCCGAACAGCAGAGTACGGGGACCAACTTGACGGGCCATGAGCCGGGTGGGGGGGAAACTTAATGGTGCTTCAGCCCACGGTCAGGAAGGTGATGCCCGTCTGACACGACATTTTTCACATCGCAGGCGGTCAGCGGATGATGCGTGCGGGTTCGACGTTGGCGGCCCGCCGCGCCGGAATCAGGGCGGCCAGCAGCGTGGTGCCCAGGCCGACCGCGTTGACCCATAGCAGGTCCGTCCAGCGCACCTCGACCGGCAGGGCCGTGATGAAGTACAGGTCGCCCGGCAACTGGAAAGGCCGGACCTTGAAATACGCGCTGATGCCCAGGCCCAGCAGGTTGCCCAGCAGCAGCCCCGCCAGCCCCAGCAGCGCCCCCTCGATCAGAAAGGTCCGCAGGATGACGCCCCGCGTGGCCCCGATGGCGCGCAGGATGGCGATTTCCTGCGTCTTCTCGAACACGGCCAGCGTCAGCACGTTGGCGATCCCGAAGGCCGCGACAATCACGATCAGAAAGACCACGAAGGCGATCACCCGCTTCTGGAGGGCGAGCTGGTCGAGCAGCGTGCCGTAGAGGTTCTGCCAGGGCACCGCGCTGTAGGGCCGCGTGCGTGTCAGGGCGTCCCCGACCTGTGGAGCGGCTTCCGGATCGTTCAGCCGCAACTGATACCCGCTGATGGTGCCCGTGTCCTGAAGCGCCTGGAGGGTGCCCAGGCTGGTGAAGGCGTACCCGGAGTCGATCAGGTAATTGCCGGTGCTGAAGACACCCTTCACCCGCAACGTCGCGCGGCGCTGCCCGCTGTTCAGCAGCCGGACCTCATCGCCGGTAAAGGCCCCGACGCTGCGGGCCAGCGCCGAGCCGAGGAGCACCTCGTTCTGACCCAGGGTCCGCAAGAGCGTGCCCTCCTCGGGGCTGAGTTGCAGGACGTTCGCGGCCTCCGGCGTCACGCCGAAGAGGGTGGTGAAGTCCACGCCCGCGCGCCTTCCCGCCCCCGCCGGGCGGGTCAGCAGGCCCTTGTCACCCAGGAAGGGCACGAACGCCGTCACGCGCGGGTCGGCGCGCATCTCGGCTTCCAGGGCGGGGTCGCGTGGAGCCGGCGTGAAGGCCGTGAGGCTCAGGTGCGGACTGGCCCGCAACGTCGCGTCCACCAGGGCGCGCGTGAAGCCGTTGGTCAGGCTCAGCGCGGCGATCAGCACCATCACGCCCACCGCGATCCCCAGCACAGTCAGGAGATTCTGGGTGCGCCGGCGGGACAGGTGCGCGCGGGCGAGCGTCCAGGCGAGATCGGGGGGAGAGGGGGCCACGTCTGCGGAGGATAACAGAGGCCGCCCGGCCCGCCCGGTTGCGGCCCCTGAACGCCCGGGCCGTGCGGCAGCCAGCCTTCAGACCAGGCGGCGCTCCAACAGACAAAACGGCAGCGTGGGCGACCGCTCGGGTCTGCCCACGCTGCTGCCGGGGTGAACGTTTGAGCAGGCTCAGCGGACGGCGGTGATCCGGACCTGGCGCGCCCCGAACTGGATGGCCTGGCTGCGGGTGGACATCCAGATATCCAGGCTTCCCGTCTTGCGGGCGGCCATGGTGTCCTCCACCGTGAAGACGCGGCCCCGGAACAGGTTGTTGTACCTGCCACTCAGGTCCTCGATCATGATCTTGCTGCCGTAGGGGAAGCTGCGCAGCAGGTCACGGCTGAGGGCGACCACCCCGCTGCGGACGCGGGTGCCCGTCGCGGTGATGAAGGGCGTGCTGTCTGTCTGGCCGGGGGTGCTGTTGTACGCCGTGGCGCGCACCACGGCGCTGCGCCCCGTGCGGCTGGTGCCCCGGGCCAGTTCCGTTTCAGCCAGCTGAACCCCGAGTGCCCGGGTCTGCGCCGCCTGAACGGCCCCGGAAGGCTGGACCGCCGCCGTGGGCGCAGCGGGCTGAACACTGACGGAGGGCTGGGGAAGGACAGGCGCCTCGGGGGCCAGGGCGTCACGCACAGCCTGAGCGGCGACACTGGGGGTAGGAAGAAGCGGGGTGGCGCTCGCGGCACCAACAGCAGTCAGCAGGATGACACCCATCCAGCGGTAGAGCGTATGGGACATGCAATCTCCAGAGGCCGTACGGGAAGGCACGGCCGTTAAGTGAAATCAGAAATAAGGAGCGGCCCTGAAGCCAGGCTCTCTTCAGGACTGAGCCTAAAGATGAGGTCTGGGAGCCTGATGTGGAAACGGGGCAATTTCTCTCATTTCGTCTGCCGACAGTCCGCACATCTGAGTTGTCGGGCAAGCTACATCACGTTATAGACGCATCCTTCAGATGAGACGGCTTCTAATGCTCTCATTTACTCCCTCATGAAAGCTGGCCCAATCCCCGGAGGAAAATGCTGCCCACAGGCCAGATCTCTGGCCCGAAGCCCCCCATACGTAATCCTTTCTCCATTGAAGGCTTAACAACGGCGGGCGAGGACACCTGACCGTGTCGCTCGCCCGCTTGACCGCAGAGATGTCCTCACAGACTTCTTATTTTTTCTCCTCGGGCTGTTCCTGCTCGCTGGGGGCAGCGGCCCAGCGCGAGATGATCTCGGAAGCCACGTCGCGGTAGATCGGCGCCGCCAGCATCGAGCCGTGGTAGTCGATCTTGGCCCCATGAACCATCACGGTGATGGTGACGCGCGGCGCATCCGCCGGGAAGAACCCCGCGAAGACACTGTCGAACAGGTTGCTGGAATAGCCGTGTGCGCTGGCCACCTGGGCGGTGCCCGTCTTGCCCGCCAGCGCGTACCCCTTGATCCCGGCCTGATGGGGAATCTGCTTGTCGATCACGGCCTGGAGCATGGCGCGGGTGGTGCGGGCCGTCTCGGGGCGCAGGACCTCACGCCGCTCGCCCGCCGGTTCGCCCTCCACCAGCCGGGGCGAGACATACAGGCCGTCGTTCGCCAGGCTGTTGTAGGCCGCCGCCAGTTGCAGGTTGGTGCCACTCATGCCCTGGCCGAAAGCGTTGGTGGCGCGCACCAGCTCGTCCCAGTTGCGCAGCGGCTGCAAGCGGCCCGTGCTGGTGATCACGGTGGGCAGGTCCACATAGTTCCCGAAGCCGTAGTGGTTCAGGTAGCCGCGCATCCGGTCGGCGGGAAAGTGCTCGACGATGTGGCTCATGCCCACGTTGCTGCTGAATTGCAGCACCTGCCGGGTGGTCAGGCTGCCGGGGTGCTGCACCGCGTCCCCGATGGTGCTGCCCCAGCGCCCGCCCACGTAGCGGCGCATGGGGGTGTTGTAGACCGTGTCGGGGGTGGTCAGCCCCTCGTTCAGGGCCGCCGCGACCACCAGGCCCTTGATGGTCGAGCCGGGTTCGAACACGTCCAGGAAGGGCCGGTTCCGCCGCGCCTCGGGGCTGTAGTCGCGCCAGGCATTGGGATCGAAGGGCGGGTAGCTGGCGGCGGCCAGGACGCGGCCGGTCCGGGTTTCCAGCACGACCACCGAGCCGTACTCGCCCTGGTGCTTGGGGACCGCCTGGGCCAGCGCGGCCTCGGCGGCGGCCTGCACCCCGGGGTCGAGGGTGAGTTTCAGGTTCTTGCCCCCCTCCAGCGCGCGGTTGTAGGCGGCTTCCAGACCTTCCAGGCCCTCGGTCGCGCCCATCAGGCCGACGACCTGCCCGGCCAGTTTGCCCTGCGGATACACCCGTTTGCCGTTCACGCTGCGGGCCAGAACGGTTCCGTCGGCGGCGGTGATGGTGCCGCGCGCCTGCATCACCGTGCGTTTGACACCCTGGGGCACGTTCCATTCCAGCTGGGCGTAGGCCCACACCAGGGTCAGAAACAGGATCAGCGCGATCACTTGCATCAGGCGGGAACGGTGGTGAATCTTCACTTCCATTCGGTCGTCACCTCCAGGGTGGTGTGGGCAGCGGCGGGGGCGGGGGCGGGCACACCGGTCAGGTCCTGGGTGGTCTTGGGCGCTTCGGCAAAGCGGCGCATCCCGTTCTGAAAGGCCCAGTCGCGCACCCGCTGCGGATTGCCCAGGGCCTGCACCCGCAGTTCCAGTTCATCGCGCTGGGTGGTCAGCGCCACTTCCCGGTCCTGGGCGGTCCGCAGCGTGGGCCGCACATCCTGTGTCAGCAGCCGCGCGCCGACCAGCATCAGCGCCAGGACCAGATAGATGGCGACGTAGCGAATGGCCCGTGCCCGCCAGGTCGCGGCACTCAGGTCAAACCGGGGGGCCATCACGGCGTCTCCCCAGGGGCCGTCTTTTCAAGGGCCGTCTTCTCGGCGACGCGCAGTTTGGCGCTGCGGGCGCGGGGGTTGCCCACCTGCTCGGCCTCGCTGGCCTCGACCGGACGTTTGGTCAGGGGGGTCAGCCAGGTGCTGCCCCGCAGGAAGCGTTTCACGATGCGGTCTTCGAGCGAGTGAAAGGAGATCACCGCCAGGCGGCCTCCCGGAGCGAGCAGCGCCTCGGCAGCCTGGAGGCCGTCGCGCAGGGCACCCAGTTCGTCGTTCACGTGAACGCGCAGCGCCTGAAAGGTCCGGCGGGCCGGATGAATGCCCTTGGAAAACCCGGGGTAGGCCCGCTTGATGATCTCCGCGAGCTGCACGGTGCTCTCGATAGGCGCCTTCTCGCGCGCCTGTCCGATGGCTCGGGCAATGCGGCGCGAGTGGCGGTCCTCGCCGTACTCGTAGATGATCGCCGCGAGATCCTCCTCGGCGTAGGTGTTCACCACGTCGGCGGCACTCTCGCCCGCCTGAGCCATGCGCATGTCGAGCGGCGCGTCGGTGTGATAGGAAAAGCCGCGCCCCGCGTCGTCGAGCTGAAAGCTGCTCACGCCGATGTCGAGCAGCACGCCGTCCACCTGCGTGACGCCGGAAGCGGCCAGCAGCTCACGCATGTCGCGGTAGTTGCCTTCCAGCACGGTCAGGTGGGGCAGACCGGCCTCACGGGCGCGGTTCAGGGCGTAGGGGTCCTGATCGATGCCGATCACGGCCGCGCCCGCCTCCAGCAGCAGCCGGGTGTGTCCGGCCCCGCCGAGGGTGCCGTCCACGATCACGCGGCCCGGTGCGGGCGCCAGGGCGTCCAGCACCTCGGCGGCCAGAACCGGGGTATGAGAGAGCGAATCGGGGGAAGTGGGCAGGTCGGGGGAGGCAGTGTTCATGTTGGTCACGCCACGAAGTTGGCGAGAAGGTCGGGTTTGGGCGGGTCGTCCTGCACGGCCTGGATGGCCGCTTCCCAGCGGGGCGGACTCCAGAGTTCCAGCCGTCCGGGTGCGCCCGCCACGATCACGTCGCTGTCCAGCTGCGCGAAGGCCCGCAGGGTTTGCGGCACCGAGACGCGGCTCTGGTTGTCCAGCCGCGCCTTGTTCGCACCGGAATAGAAGAAGCGGACGAACGCGCGCGACCCGGCGTCCGTGATCGGCAGGCCCTCCAGCTGTTCTTCCACGCGCCGCCAGCTGGCGAGCGGGAACACATACAGGCAGCCTTCCATGCCCCGTGTGAGAATCATCCCGTCCTCGACGAATTCCCGAAAGGCGGGTGGCATGACCACGCGGCCTTTATCGTCGATGGTGTAGGGGTACTCTCCAAAGGGCAATGCTCTCCTCATTCCCACGGGTCAGCCACCGGGCGGGCCGGCGAAAGGCACGTGTCTGACAGCCCTTTGACACGCTCTGGGCGCAGTTCTGGGCTGTTGCCGCGAGTGTAACAGTCCAGCTCGCGATTTACCACCGATCCCCACAATTTCCCCTCTTCTTCCACGCTCTCGGCCCCTCTTTCCCACCCGGCCACCCCGGCCCTCGCGGAGGAATGCGGCGGAAGCCCGAACCCTTAGACCCGAAAAGTACGTCTGGAACGGCATTCAGCCCTCCAGAGCAGGCTGGGGACACGGAAGAGGCAGCTTTCCCCCCTTCCCCACTCTGGCCGTGGGACAATTCCCCACCGGCTCCCCCTTAGCCTCTGCCCATGCAGAACCTGCCCCCACGCTCCCCGAACTCCATGACGACCGGCGCGGTCCTCGCGGCCCTGGGCATCGCCCTGGGGGCCTTCGGCGCGCACGCCCTCAAGAACAGACTCGACCCCGCCATGCTCGCCAACTTCGAAACCGGCGTGCGGTATCAGATGTATGCCGCCCTGGCGCTCCTCGTTCTGGGCACGCAACCGGCACAACGCCGCGCCCCCGCGCTCCTCCTGGCCGGAGCCGTGATCTTCAGCGGGTCGCTCTACATTCTGGCGTTGAGTGGGCAGCGGTGGCTGGGGGCCGTTACGCCCATCGGCGGCGTGCTGCTGATCGCGGGATTTGCGCTGGCCGCGCTGGACGCCCGCCGAGCGTAGAGGGTCTGGAAAGAGACCCCTCTTTTTCCACAGTCCACGGGGAACCGGAGAAGACAGAGGGCCACCCACACCATGCCGGTGGGTGGCCCTCTGTCTGATGGTGCGGGGAGGCGATAAGCCGGGTTCTGTGGCCCACCGGGAGGTGGGGTCACGGTCATCTCTCTGGGACGCACGTCGCCGCGCGCCTCAAGCGACCATCCTGGCGGTCAGTGGGGCGGGCCGCCCCTCGCGCACTGTCGGGTCTTGCACCGGATGGGGTTTACCAGCGCCCCGCGTCTCCGGGGGGCCTGGTGCGCTCTTACCGCACCGTTTCACCCTGACCACCCCCCCGCCCACGCCTGAGGCTCCACGTTCTGCACGCCGAGGGGTGGCGGTCTGGTTTCTGTGGCACTGTCCTTCGGCTTCGCCGCTGCCCGCACGCTTTCGGCGTTCATGCAGGCGCTCGGCTCGCCGACCAGCCGTTAGCTGGCATCCTGCCCTGCGGTGCCCGGACTTTCCTCACCCTGTGGCCAGGGCGCGACCGTGAACCTCCCCGCGCTGGACAGTCTAGCAGAGGGCCGCCGCCAACGCTTCCGCTTCTGGTCCCCGCCCGCGCGCTCAGCCCCAGCGTTCCAGCGTCTCCCGCTCGGCCCGCTCCCAGGCGTGGCGGGGCACCAGCCCAGGGTTGAGCAGGTCGTGGAGGTTGCGGGGCGAAAGCGGGCGATATTCGCCGGGGTCCAGATCGCCCAGCCACAGGCCGCCGACGCGGTAGCGCAGCAGGCGCGTGACCGGGTGGCCGATGGCCTCCAGCATCCGGCGCACCTGACGGTTGCGGCCTTCCCCGAGCGTGACGAAGGCGCCGCCCCGCGCGGGCCGGGCGCTCAGGGCGCGCGCGGGACCATCGTCCAGTTCGGTGCCGTCCAGCAACTGCCGCAATTCGGCCTCGCCGGGGTCCTCGTCGCCTGCGGTCCAGGCCCGGTAGGCCTTCTCGTGGCCGTAGCGCGGATGCGTCAGGGTCAGCGTGAGCTGGCCGTCGGTGGTCAGGAGCAGCAGCCCTTCGGAATCCTTGTCCAGCCGCCCGACGGGATGCAGGCCGGGGACCGGAGGCATGGCGTCCAGGACGTTGCGGCGACCGTACTCGTCGCGGGCGGTGGTCACGTAGCCGGCGGGCTTGTGCAGCAAAAAGGTCACGCTTTCCAGCGCCGCCGTCTCGATCAGCGCGCCGTCCACCCGCACCTCGTCGGTGGGCGACACCGTGCGGCCCAGCGCCGCGACCTCGCCGTTCACGGTCACGCGGCCCGCCGTGATGAGGTCCTCGGCGGCGCGGCGGGAGGCGACCCCGGCGCGGGCGAGGCGCTTCTGGAGGCGCTCTCCCCCGGCCGGTCCGCTTCCCCCGTTCCCGGCCTCGCCCGTCACAGGCGGCTCCGGCGGGCCGGCACCATGAAAAGGCCCACGACGGCGGTCAAGGTCAGGACGGTCGAGAGCGCCAGCAGGGCCGTGCGCACGGCGGCGGGCAGCGTGTCGCCCAGACGCAGCGCCGGCGGCACCAGCGCCGCGACCGTCAGCAGGTTGCCTCCGGCCAGGGCAAAGGCACTCAGGCTGTCGGGGCGGGCGCTCGCCGCGAGCAGGAACACGCCCCACGCCACGAACAGGCCGCCCGCCGCGCGCGCGAGCCACAGCGGCGAGACGCCCAGGAGGGACGCTAGCCCCGGCGGCAGAAAGTACAGGACCAGCCCGACTGGCAAGAACACCAGCGCGGTCAACCAGAAGGCGGCGCGCAACACGCCCCGCAGTGTAGGGCAGCGGGACAGGGGCAGGGGGACAGGAACGCGGCGGCCTGGC
>NZ_JHAC01000025.1:220000-232991 GCF_000599865.1 Deinococcus phoenicis
CGGGCAGGCCGAGCAGGTCCGCGACCTCGCGCCGGGTCACGGGGCGTCCGGCCGCCAGCAGCGCCGCGCCGATCAGGGCCTGCGGGGAAGGCGTCAGGGGCGGCCTCCCCGAGCCTGGTGGGCGCGCAGCCGCTCCCGAAGCACCTGGCTGGGCAGCGCCCCCTCACGCAGCACCTCTATCTCACGTCCCGCCCCGCCGATCCGCACCACGGTACTGGCCAGCCCCCGCGCCGGAACGCCGCCGTCGGGCAGCAGGGGGGCCAGCCCGTAGGCCTGCGCCTCGGCCAGGGTTTGCGCCGCAGGCTGACCGCTGGGATTCAGGCTGGTGGTGGCGAGCGTCCCCCCGCAGGCACGCAGCAGGGCCTGGGCGACCGGATGATCCGGAACGCGCAGCCCCACCCAGCCCCCCGGCGCGAGGTCGGGCGGACAGGCCGCGCGGGCGGGCAGGACCAGCGTGAGTGGCCCCGGCCAGAAGGCCGAGAGGGCCTCGAACGCCGGCCCGCCCCGGGTCAGCGTCCGGGCGACCTCGGTGTCCACACAGGACACCTGCACGGGTTTGCCCGACTCGCGGCCCTTCAGGGCGTACAGGCGCGCCACGGCGTCCGGACGAACGGCCAGGCCCCACACCGTTTCGGTCGGATACCCGACCACCTCCCCCGCCGCGAGCAGCTGGGCGGCCCACTCGGCGGCCTGCCCGATCTCATCCCTGATCTGTGGACGTTCCTTCATGCGCATTTCACCCATCCATCCGGCGCGCCGCCCCTTGTAAGGGGAACGCAAGACGCGCCCAACTATACTCGCGGCTATGCCGGTCTACGAATACCGCGTCCGGGACCGCTCCGGGAAGGTCCTGAAGGCCCAGATGGAGGCCGGGACCGCCGCCCAGGTGCGCGACGCCCTGCGCGCCAAGAACCTGCTGATCGTCGAGATCAAGCCGCCCAAGACCGGCCTGAGCGCCGACGTGAAGATTCCCGGCCTGTCCGACCGCCCACCCGGCCTGAAACAGATCGCGGTGTTCAGCAAGCAGCTCGCCACGCTGATCAACGCGGGTGTGCCGCTGGTGCAGTCGCTGGCGATCCTGCAAAAGCAGATTGAGAACAAGGCCTTCCAAAACATCATCAAGACCGTCCGCAGCGAGGTCGAAAGCGGAACGCCGCTGAGCGAGGCGCTGGCCAAACATCCCAAGGTCTTCAGCCGCCTGTATATCAACCTGGTGCGCGCCGGCGAGACGAGCGGGACCCTCGACAGCATTCTGGAACGAATCGCGGCCTTCCAGGAAAAGGAACTCGCGCTGCGTGGCAAGATCAAGAGTGCGCTGACGTATCCGGTGGTGGTGCTGGTCTTCGCCATCGGGATCACGTATTTCCTGCTGACCACCATCGTGCCGCAGTTCGCGGGGATTCTGGCGCAGCTGAATGCCCCGCTGCCCCTGATCACCAAGGTGCTGATGGCCGTCTCGGACTTCCTGAGACACTCCGGCCTGCTGATCTTCGTCTTTATCGCCGCGCTGGTCTTCGCCTACCGCTGGTATTACAAGACGCCCAAAGGCCGTCACGTGATCGACGACGTCAAGCTGCGTCTCCCCGTGTTCGGCAACCTGCTTCAGAAAAGCGCGATCAGCTCCTTTGCCCGCACCTTCGGCCTGCTGATCAGCAGCGGCGTGAACATCATCGAGAGCCTGGAGATCACCAAGGGCACGGCGGGCAACGCGATTGTCGAGGACACCATCGAGAACGCCAAGAACGTCGTGATGGTCGGTGACCCGATGAGTGCCAGCCTCGCCACCAGCAAGATCTTCCCGCCCATGGTGGTCAGCATGGTCGCCATCGGCGAGGAGACCGGGTCGCTGGACACCATGCTCGGCAAGGTGGGCGACTTCTACGACCGCGAGGTCGACGAGGCGGTCGAAAGCCTCACCGCCGCCATCGAACCCCTGATGATCGTGTTTCTGGGGAGCATCGTGGGCACCATCGTGGCGGGCATGTTCCTCCCGATGTTCAGCATCATCGGGCAGCTCAGCAAGTAAGCCCGGTCTTCCCGCCGACACCCGCAAGAAGTGCCCTGAGGGGTACTTTTTTTTGTGGTCGGCACGCGAGCAGGACTCGGCCCACCACTGCTCATACGGATTCGGTCCAATGCCTGAACAGTCGGAAGAGTACCTACTCTGTTCCACCATCTCCCGGAATCCGCCGAGATTCCTTCTCTGCTTCGCAGCTTTACAAGACCTTTCGGTCGGCTTTCCGGGGCTTTCCAAGGCTCTCAACACCCTTTGATCGGAATCCTTATCAGACCCCAGGGTGCCCACAACAGTTGCGGACAGTCGGCAGGTTGTGTCATTCGCACCCCTTCAAACGCCTCATTCTGGCGGCAGGTCAGGAAAGGGGGTGTCCGCCCGCATTCCACAGCTCGGGGCCTGACCTTAAACAGGGGGTCAAGAGGCGGGCGGGGGCGGCGGCTGTTATGCTGCACGCATGAGTTCGGACCGCAGCCATGCTCTGATGACCTGGGCACTTGTCGTGCTTGCCCTGGGCGCTCTGGTCGGGATCGGAACGACCGCCGCCCTGCTGGCCCGCAAGGACCGCCCCCTTCCCGACGACCCTGACGCACCGCTGTTTATCTAGCGGGCCGGCTTCGGCGTTCGGGGGGCAGCGGGCTGACGGCCCAACGCTGAGGGTTCAGAAGGGCCACACCCGCGGAATCACCAGCAGCGCGACGGCAAAGGTCACCAGCGTCAGACCCGTCCCCACCCGCACGAAGTCCAGAAACCGGTAGCGTCCGGGACCATACACCAGCATGCAGGACGGCTCCAGCGGTGTGATGAAGGAGTTGCTGGCAGCGATCGTAATAGCGATCACAAAAGGGCGGGGATCATAGCCCAAGGCTTTGGCGGTGCCGACGGCCAGAGGCAACATCACCAGCGCGGCGGCCTGATTGCTCATCGGCTGGGTCAGGGCGACGGTCACGGCGAACAGTGCGGCGAGCAGGCCATAGGGTCCCAGCGGCTCCAGCACGCCTGAGAGTGCCCCGGTCAGCACCTTGGCCGCCCCCGTCGCCTCGAAGGCGGTGCCGAAGGCCAGCATGCAGGCCACCAGCACGATCACCGGCCACTCGACCGCGCGGTACGCCTCCTCGGGCGTGACCAGGTGCAGGGCGAGGGCCAGGGCCACCGCGATCACGACCGCCACGCTGAGGGGCACCAGACCCAGACCGCCGGCCAGCACCGCACCGCCGAACAGCAGCAGCGCGAGGGGAGCCTTGCGCAGATCGCGCTGGGCTTCCGTGAGGTCGCCCAGCACCGTCAGGTAATCGCCCAGGCCCGCGATCCGGTCGGCGCTGCCCTGGACCAGCAGCACGTCCCCGACCTGCACCCGCAGGCCCGCCAGGCGCTCGACGGTGCGGGCGCGGCGGTGCAGGGCCAGAACAGACACGCCGTAGCGTTCGCGGAAACGCGCTTCACGCAGGGTCCGGCCCGTCAGCGGGCTGCCCGGCAGCACGACGGCCTCGACCAGCCGCACCGGGGCCGTCCCGTCGGCCTGGAGCTTCTGCTCGCTCTTGCTGAACACCCCCAGGGTACTCTTGCCGGTCAGGATGCGGTCGGGCGGTCCCTCGACCGCCAGCGTGTCGTCCTCCTGCACGCGGAAGTCGGGGCCGGGCGCGTAGAGGGTATCGCTGCCGCGCCGCACGGCGACGACCGTCAGGCCGTGGTCGCGGCCCAGGCCCGTTTCCCGCAGCGTCTGCCCGGCCAGCGGACTCCCGGGCGCGACCGTCAGGTCCGCGAGGTAGGCGCGCAGGGATTCTTCCAGGGCGGCGTCCTGGGCAGGCAGCAGGCGGGGCGCGACAAAAAAGAGGTACAGCAGGCCCACCACCGCGACGGGCAGGCCCACCCACGCCAGCTCGAAAAAGCCCAGCGGTTTCAGCCCGGTCGCGGGCAGCGCCCCCGACACCACGAGGTTGGTGCTGGTCCCGATCACCGTAATGGTGCCGCCCAGGATGCTGGAAAACGCGAGCGGCATCAGCACGCGGCTGGGGGCGATGCCCGCGCGCCGTGCCAGGCCCGTCACCACCGGGAGGAACACGGCGGTCGTGGCGGTGTTGCTGGTAAAGGCGCTCACGCCCGCGACGGCGCTGAGCATTCCCCGGATCATGCCCCCCGCGTTGCGGGCACGGCGCGCGAGCGTCTGGCCCACCCACTCGATCACGCCCGCCCGCAGCAGCACCCGCGTCAGGATAAAGAGGCTAGCGAGGGTCAGGACGGTATCGCTGCCGAAGCCCGCGAAGGCTGCCTTGGGCGAGAGCAGCCCCAGCGCCAGCAACGCGCCCAGCAGCAGCAGCGCCGTCACGTCCACCGGCAGCCACTCGGTGGCGAACAGGACCAGCGCGGCGACGAACAGAATCAGCAGGATGGTGACGGGGTCCATGAATCTCCGCAGGGGAAGGCGCTGAGCGCCGCGTCCCCGGTTGCCTGACGTGGAAGGCGAGAAGAGGGGAGCAGGCCGGAACCCCGGCCCACGCCCGGGCGTTCAGGTGCCGGAATCCTGGCCCCGCCCTGCCGCCGCGAGACGGGTGAGGGCCGCCGTCAGAACGCCGACCGCCCGGTCATACTCGCCGAGGTCGAGGTGCTCGTCCGGTGTGTGATCAAGGGCGCTGTCGCCCGGTCCGTAGGCGACGGTGGGGACCAGCCAGCGCTCCGCGACCACGTTCATGTCGCTGGTGCCGGTCTTGACCTTGAAGACGGGGGTGCCGCCCCGCTCCCGGATGGCGACTCGCAGCGCGCGCGTCAGGGCGTTGTCTTTCGGGTGGCGCACGGCTGCCTCATGGCCCGTGAAGGTCAGGGTGATGGGGAGGTCGCGCAGCAGCTCCCTCAGGGCGGTCTCGGCGCTGTGGGGCGGCACCCCCAGAGGCAGGCGCAGGCCCACGGTGCCCTCCGCGATCTGGGCCAGGCCGTCCGTCCTGGCCGACAGACTCTGGAGCGTGGCCTGGACCGAGTCGAAGATGCCCCCACCCGCCGCCTGCGCCGCCCAGGCTCGCACCCGGAACCACGCTTCCGTGAGGTCATCGGCGGCGCTGGTGCCCTCGCCCGCCGTGTGGAAGTTGTCCTTCTGCACGTGCAGCCGGGCCACCAGCCGCCCCTTGTACCCCAGGGTCAGGCCCGCCCACCCGCTCGGTTCCCCGATCAGCACGAGGTCGGGCCGGTAGCGCGACATGGCGGCGCGCGCGCCCCGGCTGCTGGGCGCTTCCTCCTCGGTCGCGCCGATGCACACGAAGCGTGCGCCCGCGAGGGCTTCCCCGGGCAGGCCTGCGACCGCCGCGACAAAGGTGCAGAAGCTTCCCTTCGCGTCCACGCTCCCGCGCCCATACAGCACGTCTCCCTCGACCCGCACGGGAATCTCGCCCGGCACGGTGTCGATATGCCCCAGCAGCACGACCGTCAGGGGACCGCTGCCGCGCTCGCCCACCGCGTTTCCGGCCTCGTCGATGTGGGCGCTGAAGCCGTGGGCCGTCATCCATCCGGTCAGGAAGGCCGCCACCTGCGCCTCCTCCCCCGACAGGGAAGGAATGGACACGGCCCGGATGACGAGGTCGCGGGCGTCGGCGTCCCCCTCAGTCCTGGTGGTCATGGGTCTGCCCACCGTCGGCCACCGCCCGGGCCAGCGCCACGATCAGGCGGGTCACGTCCGCGAACGCCAGCAGCGCGATGCAGCCCACCCCACCAGCGATCAGGGTCCACAGCCCGTTCAGCGGCGCGCCGCCCAGAAACTGGAAGACGGCCAGCCCGACCGCCGCCAGCCCCAGCACCACCCCGAGCAGTTGCAGGCGGCTGACCAGCCCGCTCACGGCCCCCGCCCGCACGGCCAGCCCGGCCAGCAGGCTCTCGGTCCCGGCGGCAGCCACGCGGGTCGCTGGGGCAGGCTCTGCCGGGACCGAGACGGCGGGACCGCTGGCGGTGCTGGGGGCCGTCAAGGGGGGCTGAGTTTCCGGCTCCGGCGCAGTGCTCGCGGGCGTCCTGGCGGGGGTGGGGCTGCCCGGTTGGGGAGACGGAACGCCCGGGGTCCCCCGGACCTCCCGCACGGTTCCAGGCCTGGGGGAGATGGCGGGCGTCCTGGCCGACGTGTTCTGTGCAGACGCCGCAGCGGGCCGCTCTTCCGGTGCCTTCTTAACCGGCGTCTCCTGGGTGGGAGCCGGGTCCGCGCCGAGCACCACCGTGGTGGTGCCGGGGGAAGGCGGGTCGGAGGCCGCCGCGCCTGGAGAACGGGAAGGACCCCCGGGGGGCGTTCCCGTCCTGGGCATGCTGCCGAAGGTCTTGTGGCCGCCCGGCACAGGCAGCGGCGCGGAGGGCAGGTTCTTCGCCTTGGCCGTGGCGTCCCGCACCTGGGCAAAAAAGCCCTGGACCTGGGCGGGGTCGAAGCCCACCAGACTGGCAGTCAGGGCGGTTCCGGCCGGCGTCTCCACCCGCAGCAGGCCCTCCTGATCGCTGTGGATGCGGGTCAGGTCCCGCAGGGTCACCCGGCGCGTCCCGTTCTGATCCTGGTACACCAGCATCTCGCCGAGCAGGGCGAAAAACGCCTCTCCCCGTTCCAGCACCGCCGTGGGCGGCGTTCCGATTCCCAGGCCCTTCAGGGCCGCAAGCACGCGCTCAGTCATCGCTCGATTCTCCTCACCTTGTGGGGCAGCATAGCGGGTACACCGCCGCGCCCGCGCCTCCCCTGCCCGCGCCCGGCGGCGAATGAAGGCCCGCCAAACTGGACCTCATACGGCAGGCTCACGCCAGGCGGCACACTGGAGCATGACCGATTCAGGCAACCGCTACGGCAATGCGCCGCTGGGCAAGAGCGTCGAGGAAATCGAGCAGGAAAGCGGCAACCTCGAAAACTCGCCGGTGCAGGGCGAACAGGTGCGCGATCAGGAAGGCGTGGCGGTGCCCGCCATCGTGAACGGCAACGCCAGCAGCATTCCCGCCATCGTCAACGTGGACCGCCTGACCGAGGGCGGCAGCGGCGCGGACGACGGCACCGCCCCCACCAACCGCGACAGCAGCGAGGGCACGGTCTGAATTCCTGAGCCTGGGACGAACAGGGCAACCCAGATCGCCGGGTTGCCCTGTTAAGTTGGGAAGGAAGCAGGCCGGCCCGCGTGCCACGGCGGACCAGCCCGGCCGGTCACAGCAACTTGTCGAGGGTGATCGGCGTCTCGCGCACCCGTTTGCCGGTGGCGTGATAGACCGCGTTGGCGACGGCGGCGGCGGTGCCCACGATGCCGATCTCCCCTGCCCCGCGCACACCCATCGCGCTGACGTGATAGTCGGGGTAGTCCAGCATGATCGCCTGCACCTCTCCGATGTCGGCATTGACAGGCACGTGGTAGTCGGCGAGGTTGCTGTTCAGGATCAGCCCGGTCCGGGGGTCGGTGTGGGTGACCTCATGGAGCGCCGCGCTGACGCCCCAGATCATGCCGCCCGTCAGCTGGCTCTCGGCGGTCTTGGCATTCAGGACCTTGCCGATATCGAAGGCACCCACCAGGCGGCTCACGCGCGGTGTCAGGAAGTCGGGGTCCACCCGCACCTCGGCGAACACGGCCCCGAAGGAGTAGCGGGCGTAACGCTCGGTCACGGCCTCCACACTGCTTTCCTGCCCCTGCTTGAGCTTTTCGAGGTCCTTTTCGCTGCCGCCGTTGGGGATGGTTTCGCGGTAGGCGTCGTACTGGTCGCGCCCGGTGCGTTTCAGGATGGTGGTGTAGCGCTCGCCCCGGTCGCTGCCCTTTACGTACAGGCCGCCGTCTCTGGCCTCCAGATCCACCGGGGCCGCGCCGTGCAGGGGGGACTCTGGGGCCCCCAGCGCGAGGTCGGCGAGTTCCTGCCTCAACCCGCTCGCGGCGGCCTGCACCGCGCTGCCGACGCTGCCCGCCGTGCGGCTGCCGCCCGAGTAGCCGTTCTTGGGCAGGCGCGAGTCACCCAGCTTCACGCCGACCTGCCCAATATCCACGCCCAGCTCGTCGGCGGCGATCTGCGCCAGGATGGAATACGTGCCGGTCCCGATGTCGTGTGACCCGGCCTCGATCTCGATGCGGCCGTCGCCGCACAGGCGGGCGCGGGCGGTAGCGGCGCTGGTGTACACGGGATAGACGGCGGTCGCCATGCCCCAGCCGATCAGGGTGCGCCCGTCGCGCATGGAGCCGGGCTGGGGCGTGCGCCGCGCCCAGCCGAACGCCGCCGCGCCCCGCTCGTAGCACTCCAGCAGGTGCTTGCTGCTGTAGGGCAGCCCGCTTTCGGGGTCCTGGTTCTCGGGGGCGTGGTTGAGCCTGCGGAACGCCAGGGGGTCCAGGCCCGCTTTCTCGGCAAGTTCGTCCATCAGGACTTCCAGGCCGAAGGAGCCGGGGGCCTCGCCGGGCGCGCGCATCATGATGTTCGGCCCGGCATGCGTGCGGATCATGGTGTGGGTGAGGTCCATGTTCTCGTTCGCATAGAGCATCTTGGCGACGTTGCCGACCTGCTCGGGAAAAAGGTCCACCGGCCCGGTCTGCGATTCGGCCTGGAGGTCCACCGCTGCGAGCTGGCCCCCGGCATCCAGGCCCACCCGGTAGCTCGTGCGGGTGGCGGCGCGGTAGCCGACGGCGGCGAACATCTGCGCGCGGGTGAGGACCAGCTTGACGGGGCGCCCCAGCACCCGGGCCGCCAGGACGGTCACCAGCAGGTGCGGCCAGGTCGTCGCCTTGTTGCCGAAGCCGCCGCCCACGAAGGGGCTGATCACATGCACGTGGTCCGGGTCCAGGCCCAGCGTCTGCGCCAGCACGCCCGGCGCGGACTGCATCCACTGGGTCGGCTCGTAGAGGGTGAGCCGGTCCTCGCCGTCCCAGGCCGCGATCACGGCGTGCATCTCCATCGGGTTGTGGTGCTGGACGGGCGTGTCGTAGCTCGCCTCGAAGGTGGTCGCCGCGTCCTTCAGCGCCCGGCTCGCGTCGCCGCGCGAATGCTGAAGCTGGCGGGGTTTTTTCTTGTCGATGAAGGGCCAGCCCCGGCGGCCTTCCTCCAGCGTGGCGCGGAAGTCGTCCGGGGCATACTCGATGTCGAGGAGCAGCGCGGCGTGCCGGGCAGCCTCCAGCGACTCCGCGACCACCACCGCGATCGGCTGCCCCCGGAACAGCACCTCACCGTTCTGAAAGGGCAGGATGGCCGTGCCCGCCGGGCCGCGCGGATAACCCTTGACGTCCTTGAGGTCCAGGCCGGGGGTCTGGTGGGACAGCACGTCCAGTACACCGGGCACGGCGCGGGCGGCCTCGTCACCGATCTTCCTGATCCTGCCGTGCGCGATGGTGGCGGACACCAGCACCGCGTGGGCCAGATTCGGCACCTCGAACTCGGCGGTGTAGGTCGCCTCGCCCCTCACCTTGGCGGGGCCGTCCACGCGGCTGACGCGCGCGCCGACATATTTCTGCGGATGACTGCCCTGCGTGGTCATGCGTCCACCCCCGCCGCCTGCATCAGCGCGCGCACGATCACGCGCTCCGTCAGGGGCACCTTGAAAGCGTTCTCCTCCAGCGGCTCGGCCCCGGCCAGGGCGGCGCGGGCGGCGGTCTGGAAGGTCTCCAGGGTCGCGGGCTGCCCGGTCAATGCCGCCTCCGCCTCGGGGGACCGCCAGGGAACCGTCCCGACCCCGCCCAGCGCGACGCGCGCGGCCCCAATGATCCCGCCCTCGACCCGCAGGACCACGGCGGCGCTGCTCAAGGCAAATTCATAGCTCTGGCGGTCGCGGATTTTCAGGTAGACGCCGCTGCGGGCGATGGGCGCGGGCAGCGTCAGGGCCGTGATGAGTTCCCCTTCCCGCAGATCGTGTTCGACCTGCGGCGTGTCGCCCGGCAGAAGGTTGAACTCGCGCAGCGGCACCTCACGCTCGCCGCCCGGTCCCTGAAGGGTCAGGACCGCGTCGTAGGCGACCAGCGCGACCGAGGCGTCGGAGGCGTGCTCGGCAATGCAGGCCCCCGACGTGCCCAGAATCGCCTGCTTGCGGTGGTGGCCCGCGCGCGCGCCGCAGCCGCTGCCGGGGTCGCGCTTGTTGCAGCTCGGAAAGGCCACGTCCCGGAAGTAGGGGCAACGGGTGCGCTGCATCACGTTCCCGCCCATGCTCGCCATATTGCGAAGCTGCTGGGACGCACTCGCCAGCAGCGCCTCCCGCAGCGCCGGGTAGCGCTCCGCGATCAGCCCATGCTCGGCCACCTGCGTCATGCTGGCGAGCGCACCGATGCGGACACCGCCCTCATGCTCGGTGATCTCCGCCAGGGGAACGCGCGTGATGTCGGTGACCACGGCGGGCCGCTCCACGTCCAGCCGCATCAGGTCGATCAGGGTGGTGCCGCCCGCCAGAAAGCGGTGGCCCTCGCCGGGCTGACCGACTGCCCCCGCCACGTCCTCCACCCGCCGGTAGGCGAAGGGCCTCACGGCTGTTCCCCCTGGCCGCCCGCCACGCTCCGCACCGCCGCGACGATCTGCGGGTAGGCGGCGCAGCGGCAGAGGTTGCCGCTCATGAACTCGCGGATCTCGCCCTCGCTTCCGGCGTGCCCCGTCTCGACGCAGGCGACCGCGCTCATCAGTTGCCCCGGCGTGCAGTAGCCGCACTGGAAGGCATCATGCTCGATAAAGGCGGCCTGCATGGGGTGCAGCGCGCCGCCTTCCCCTGCCAGGCTCTCGACGGTGCGAACTTCGCGGCCCTCGCAGCTCAGGGCCAGGGTCAGGCAGCTCAGGTGGGTCTGGCCGTCCACCAGCACCGTGCAGGCCCCGCACTGGCCGTGATCGCAGCCTTTCTTGGTGCCGGTCAGGTGCAGCCGCTCGCGCAGGGTATCGAGCAGGGACGCCTGGACCGGGAGCGTGAGGTGCCGCTGCACGCCGTTCACCGTCAGAGAGAGGGGAAGCTCACCGGTTTCCGGGGCCTCCCAGACTGAATGGGTCATGCCCCTACCCTATGACCGCCGGGCCATCATCTGCGCCCGGAAGCAGTTCACGGCACCTTTATCTGTCTCTTTCTCTGTGTCTTTCTGGCCTGTCTGGGGCACTCCTGTGTTCGGACCCCAGCCCGGCTGCATTACGCCTGCCCCCATTCGAGTGTGAAAAAGGGTACACTTGGGAGCACTCTGATTCTCGCGCGCCCGGGAGGTCCTCATGAAAGGTACTGTCCGCCGTTCGCTGTGGCTCGCCGTTCCCCTTGCGCTCGCTGCGCCCGTGCTGGCCGCTGTCACGCAGGGCGGACCTCCTCCCGGCGGCAATCCCCTGGCGCTGAAGTACAGCACCCCCAACGCGGCGCGGGGAGGGCAGCTCTCGGCCACCTGCCAGGGCTGCCACGGAGCCGGTGGGGTCAGCACCAACCCCGAGACTCCCCGGCTGGCGGGACAGGTGCCCGACTACGTGCGCTTCCAGCTCGCGGCTTTCCGGGCCAAACTGCGCCCCAGCCCGGTGATGCAGCAGGTCGCGGCGCACCTGAAAGACCAGGACATCGCGGACCTGGCCGCCTATTTCGCGTCGCGCCCGGTCGGTCCGGCCTGGAAGACGACGGACGCGGCCCTGCGGTCCAGGGGGCAGGCGCTCTTTATGGGCGGCGACCCGGCCAGGGGCGCGATTGCCTGCGCTGTCTGCCACGGGACGAACGGGCGCGGCGAGAACCGGCTGGGCGTGGCGAGCGTCACCAACCAGTCGCCCGGGTACGCGCTGGACGTGCTGCACGAGTTCAAGAACACGCCCAGCTTCGGCGGACTTCCCCAGCCCGAGGCCATGCGGATTGTGCTGAAACCGCTGGGCGAGGACGACCTGAAGGCACTGGCCGCCTACATCAGCAGCATGAAGTGACGGGCTTCAGCGCACCCGGACACCCTTGCTGGCCGGCTGGGTGCGCAGCCACGCCACGAACCGCCGCACGCCGTCATGGGCCAGCAGCGCGTCCACACTGTGGTATTCGCCTGCCAGCTCCGCGTTCGTGAAGGTGCGGTGCAGGAACTTGTGGCAGGCGGGGCACAGCGGCACGGTCGGCAGGTCCTGCACCCTGACCCCCTGCCGCCGCCCCTGCGACCGGGGCACCAGGTGATGCTCGGTCAGCACCGGCGTGGCGCGTTCGCACAGGGCGCAGCGGAGGGGTTCGGCGGGTGGGGGCGGCCAGGGGGAAGGGGGCAGGCGGCGGGCCATGCGGCGGATGATGCCGCGCAGCAGCCCGGGAAACCGGGTGGGGCATTACTGGGCAGAGGAAAGAAGCGGAGGGGAAGCAAGAGCTTTTGCCCCCGCTCCCCCTGCCCACCTACCGCCCAGGTTTACAGCTTGGTCAGCTCCGGATATTTCTGAATCGCCTCGTCCTCGCTGAGGAACTCGCCTTCCTTGTCCGGACTCCAGACCACCTCGGCGCGGATCAGGTCGCCGGGGGTCACGCTGCTGATGGCACTCAGGGCGGCGCGGGCTTCCTGGGCGGTGGTCACGCCTGCCGGGGGCAGGTTGCCCAGCGCGTGGGCGGCGACGGCGATGGTGACGGCCAGGTACAGGTCGCCCACGTCCTTCTGAAAGGTGTAGTCGCCCCGCTGCTCGAAGCCGCTGTTCACGTCGCGGTTCTGGTAGTTGCTGGTGGTCTGGTCGGTAAAGGCGGCGCGGGCCTGGGTGGCCCAGGCGCCCACCTGACTGTCGGCGCTGCTCGCGGCGCCCTGCGCCCGCTCGACGTTGCCGTAGACCCAGCGCTCGGGGTGGCGCAGCAGGACCAGCGCGGCCTCCTGGAGCATGCGGGCCAGGCCCTCGTTGGTGTCGGGGTCGCCGCTGCGGGCCACCCGCTGGAGGTCACGCTTCACCTCGTCGCCCTCGGCCAGCAGGAGCTGCACGCTGACGGCCTGCGCGGTGCCGCTGGCGCTGCCCAGACCCGCCAGCCCCCGCCCGCCGCCCCCGCCCAGGCTGCGGCGCATGAAGCCCACCACCGTGAAGATCACCAGGCCGAACACCAGCAGGCCGATCAAGCCGAAGCCCCCCCCCCCCCCCCAG
>NZ_JHAC01000026.1 GCF_000599865.1 Deinococcus phoenicis
GTTCCCCCCCCCCGCCACTGACATCCAGATGGAATCGCCCGCTACGCTCGAAGCCAGCCTCCAGGCCCTCGAAGCCCAGGTGCTGCGGCTCCAAACGGCGTTGGACCAGACGCAGGTGCTGTTCCAGGAGAGTCCCGGTGCCGCCTTTCTCCTGATCCCACAGGGCCGCATACTGGACGTGAATGTGCGGGGGGCGGCCCTGCTGGGGTCCACGCGCGAGGTCCTCCAGGGCCGCCGCCTCGCCCAGTCCCTGGCCCCCGCGTCCCAGCCCACCTTCGCCGCACTGCTGGCACGGGTGTTCGAGGGCCGGGGGCGGCAGACGGGTGAAGTCCAGGTGCTGACCTCAGGTGGAGAGGTTCTCGACATTGCCCTGGAGGCCAGCCCCCAACAGTCCGGTGGCGAATCGCCCTGCTGTCACCTCACCCTGACGGACGTGACCGCCTTCAAGCTGGCCCACCGTGCCCTCTGGGACACCCAGCAAGCCCAGGAGACGCAGCTTCAGGATCAGGCCCTCAAGCTCCGGCAGCTTCAGGAGGAGTTCGAGAGCGTTATGCTCGCGTCTGGGAGAGAGATGGAGGCTACGCTCACCCGCGCAGAAAGCTTTCTGACGCTCTCGCGGCAGCACCCGGAAACCCCCAGCTACCTGGCCCACGCGGAGGACGGGGTGCGGCAGACCCAGGGGCTGCTGGAGTCCCTGAAGCAGTACATGCAGATGCGCTTCCTGCGTGCCCGGATGCGCTCTGTGGACCTGGGGCGGGTCCTCCGCGAAGTCCTCAAGGACGTGCAGGATCAGATGGCAGGCCGCGACGTTCAAGTCACAAGTGAAGCATTACCCACGGTGTACGGCGACAGCCAGGCCTTGCAGATCATCCTTCACGAGTACCTGTCCAATGCCCTGAAATTCACCCGGACGCAGCCCCGGATTCGCCTGCATGTCCTGGTGCAGGAGACTGAAACCGAGTACCGCATCGGGGTGGAGGACAACGGCGTGGGCTTCAATATGAGGCAGAAGGACAAGGCCTTCGAGCTGTTCGGGCGGTTGCATCCATCCGCAGAGTACGAGGGTACGGGCCTGGGGCTGCCGGTGGTGCGGCGGCTGTGCGAGCGCTTCGGGGGCCGTGCCTGGGGGGAAGGCAAGGTGGACCAGGGGGCCACCTTCTGGTTCGCCTGGCCCAAAACCCCAGCGGGGAAATGAACCCGGCTGCCAAACCTGGCCGCCGTCTTTCTTGTTCCCCCCCGCCGCTACATCCCGGGTTTGTGCTGACGGAAGAGGGCTTCCAGTTCGTTCACCGCCTCGTCCCTGGGGAAGGCCAGGACGACCTTGCCGCTGGTGCGCTGCGCTTCCGCCCACGCCCAGCCCCCGTGCCCGGCCAGGATGCGCCGCACCTGCACCAGGCCGCTCCCCTCCAGCAGGGGCACCGCCTGGTCCGTCCGCACCGTCAGGTCGAAGAGGGTGGCCGCTTCCTCCCCGGTCAGCCCCAGCCCGTCATCCTCCACCGTAACCTGCACTTCACCTTCCACCTCCCGGCTGCTGACCGTCACGTACCGTGCGCCGCGTGTCTCGCTCAGCGTGAAGGTCATCAGCACCTCCAGGGCCTGGTGCAGTAGCGCCCGGTCCCCCCGCACAATCGGGAGCGGCTCGATTCGCCAATGCATCTGCGCGCCTCTGGCTGTGGCGGACACTTCCGCCCGCACTTCCCCAAACAATTCCCCTAGCGAGAGGAGTTCTTTTGTCACGTCCTGCTGTTCCAGCCGGGCGAGTTGCCGCAGGTCCTGGGCCACACTCCTGAGTCGCGTCACCTCGTCGTGCAGGGCTGCCGGATCGTAGGGGGACAGGCCCGCCAGGGCCTGCGGGTCAAGAGGCCGCCCGGGGTCGAGCAGGTCGCCCAGCCGCCGGGCAGGCTCCTCCAAGTTGTGGGCGGTGCGGATGATCAGGTTTCCCAGTTCGGCGTTCAGGTCCGAGAGTCTCTCGCGTTGCCGCTCGATCTGCTGGATACTCGCGGCGCGTTCCAGGGCCAGGCGGAAGCTGTCCCCCACCGCGCGGAACACTGCCTTCTCCCGCTCGGTCCAGGTGGGGGCGTCCGTGGAGGCCATGCCCAGGATGCCCACCGGATGATCGGGCGGAAACAGGGGATACCGCGCCACGGCCCCGTAGGCTGCTCCTTCGGGCAACCCCTCTGCGGCGGCATCCCACGGCTCGAAGAACATCGGCTCCCGGCGCTCGGCGGTCAGGGCGAAGCTCGGTGCGCTGTCGGGGAGGCCCGCATACAGGCGGCTCTCCAGCTCCGGTGCCACGGAACCGGAGACGTACCGCGCCTTCCAGAGGCCCTCCCCTCGCTCGAAGTACACCGCGCTGCGGACGTTGAGCGTGGTTTGCAGCAGTTCCGCGGCGCGCTGCGCGAGGGCGTCCACGTCGTTGGTGCCTGCGGTCAGCTCGGTGAAGCGGGCAAAGGCTTCCAGCGCCTCCCGTTCCTGGTCGAGTTGCAGGGTCTGCTCGGCCCGCTCCAGCGCCAGGGTCAAGCCACGCGCCACCGCGCCGAACAGGGTCCGGTCGCGTCCGGTCCAGTGCTGCTGCTCGCGGCTCGCCAGGCCCAGCAGCCCACGCACCTCTCCCCCCAGCACGATGGGGATGTGCCCCGACCTGCGGTACTCCCCAGTGTGCTCCACCGCTTGCTGCTCCGGGTCCCACTGGTCGGTGAATACGCCCCGCTGTTCCCGCACCGCCTGCGCGATAAAGGGAGTTGTGCCGGGCAGACCTGAGCGCAGCAGCTCCAGCAGGTCGGGACGCAGGTCGTCACTCCACACCCGCGCCCGCCACAAGTGACCTTCCGGCTCGTAGTACACCGCCGTGCCGCCCGGGTAGCGGGCCAGCAGCACGTCCACCGCCTTGCGGGCCAGCACGTGAATGTCTGTCTCGGTGCCCACCGCCTCGGTGAAGGCCGTATAGGCGTCCAGTGCCGCCCGCTCCTCGTCAAGTCTGCGGACCTGTTCGGCCCGTTCCAGCGCGAGGGTGAGGCCGCGCCCGACGGCCCGGAACAGGGCACGGTCCCGCTCCCGCCACTGCTGCCGGTCCCGTGATCCCCCGCCGAAGAGGCTGTGTACCTCCCCGCCCACCAGCAGCGGGTACAACACCGCTGTGCCGTACTCCTCGGTGTTCCGCACCCCCTCCCGCTCGGGGTCCCAGCCATCCCGGAACACCGCCTGCCGTGAGCGCAACGCGTCTGCGATCAGGGGCGTGTCGGACAACGCCGCGTTCGCGTCCAGCACCTCCTGGCGGACATCCTCGCTCCACACCCGGAACTTCCAGTGGTCCCCCTCGCGCTCGAAGTACGAGAAGGTGTCCGCCGCCCCGACCTCGCCCAGCACCTGCATCGCCCGCCGCACCAGGGCCAGCACGTCGTTCTCGGTGCCCACCGCCTCAGTGAAGGCCACGAAAGCAGCCAGCACCGCGCGCTCCTCCTCCAGCTTCCGGGTCAGCCTGGCCTGCTCACTGGAACGCACCCGCACCAGCGCCGCCCCCACCTGCTGGGCATACTCGGTGAGAAAGCCCCGGTAGGCCTCGTCCAGCGCCACCTGTGGGTTAAGGCCCAGCACCAGCACCCCGGACGGCTCCCCCTGCTCCACACCGTCCACCAGCAGGGCCAGGGCAAGGCGCGGGGCTTCACCCTCAGCGGGCCAGTTCAGCCGCAACGGTTCGCCTGACCGCAGCACGGGCAGGAGGGTGTCCGGGAAGGCCTCGTCACCTCTCAGGTACAGTTCGACAAAGGGGAGGTCAGGTACCGGCTCTGTCGTCTCCACCAGGTGCCGCAAATCGGCGACGGTCGCCGCCCCGGCGAGCCGTGTGGAAGAGTCGAGCCGGACCTCCGCGCGGCGCGCCCCCAGCACCTGCGCGGTGGTCTCGACGCCGGTGACCAGCACGCCGCCGACCTCTGCGTGGTCGTCACGGATGGGGCTGTAGCAGTACGTGAAGTACGTTTCCTCCGGGAAACCGGAGCGTTCGAGGACATACCGCTGGTTCTCGAAGGAGAAGGTCTCCCCGCGCCGCACCCCCGTGTAGAGCGGTTCGATCACGGCTCGCGTTTCCGGCCAGACCTCCAGTACGGGCTGCCCGAGCGCGTCGGGGTGGCGCGGCCCCAGAACTCGGGCATAGGCGTCGTTGTAAATCTGGATCAGGTCGTCACCCCACAACACACTCGTGGAAATGGCGCTGGAGAGGACCAGGTCCACGACGGTCCGCAGGCTCTGCGGCCAGGCGTCGCGGGGACCCAGCGGTGTGCGTGACCAGTCGAACGCGGCAACGCGCGCGCGCATGGTCAGGGGGGCAGGGGGAGAGTCCACGGTCTGCCCAGCATAGGGAGGCAAAGCTGTGGGGAGAAGAGGAGATGGTCAAGGTTGAGCGCCGTTCCGTTGAGACTTGCACAGGGGAAGACCCTCTCCCTGGCCTCGTGCCAGACGAATAAAAACAGCCCTATGCCGGTTCCCCGTTCTCTTGCTACCGTGAGGCCGCTTTGACCGCTTGCCGGACTCGGGCCGAGCGGGAGGGGCGGCCCACGGCGACCGACTTGCGGGCGCTACCGCCCTGGGCACCCCCGCCAGTGGAGAACCAAGAGGCCATGCGGCGGTAGGCCGCCGCATGGGCCTGCCTCTCCGCGTGCGGCAGGGGCGGCTATCTTCCTGCACAGCTTCAGCATGTCTGTCTGCCCCCCATCCCCTACCGGGCCTCGGCGGGACCTCTGCCGATGGTCGCGCCCACCACGATCTCACACGGAAAGACGGTGGAAGCCGCCGGTTCTCCGGCCACCAGCAGGCGCAGCGCCTGCACCGCGCCGCGTCCCATCTCCCGGCGTGGGACGTGCAGGCCGGACCAGGTGGGATCTCCCGCCTCCCCGCTGATGGCGTCGCCCAGCACCGCGGCGGAGAAGTCGGCGGGAACCGTGTACCCCGCCTCACGGGCCACCTCCAGCAGGCGGCGCATCAGGGCGTCATTCTCCAGCAGGAACGCCGTGATGCCCCCTTCCAGGGCCCCTCGCAGCCAGGCGTGGTCCAGGTGCCCGGGTTCCAGGCGCTCCACCCGGGCCAGGTCAAGCGCCTGGGCAAAACCGCGCTCCCGGTCCAGGGCGGATTCATCCGGCCCAGGTGGACCCACATACAGCAGCTCCCGGTGCCCACGGGCCAGAAAGCGCCGGGTCAGCTTGGCGGTGGCCGAGGCATAATCCGCCTGGACACAGGTCAGGTCCGCCCCCGGCACGGTCCGCCGCCCGATGAACACGGCCGGGTGGCCGCTGTGGACCAGGGCCGCCAGCTCCCGGCGGTCCTGGTCGCTGGGCCGGCCCAACAGGAGCGTGCCGTCGGTCAGGGACAGGCGGGCCCCCAGGTCGCGGGGGAGGCGGCGGCCGCCCCGGCCCCCGGTGTACAGCAGCAGGTCGAGGCCGCTGCGGGCCGCTTCCTCCTCGATACCTTCCAGAAAAGGGGCGTAGAAGTCACGGGTGCTGCTGGGAAAGACCGCCTCGTAGGTGAACACGCCGACCAGGGAGCTGCGGCCGCCCACCAGGCGGCGGGCCGCCGCGTTCGGGACATACCCGAGGTCCCGAATCGCCTGAAGAACGCGCGCCCGCGTTTCCGGGTGAATGCGGGCCTGGTCCGTCTGCCCGTTGAGCACCTGAGAGACGATGGTCTGCGAGACACCGGCCCGCTCCGCCACCTGTTTCTGGGTGGGCGGGTTCCGGCTGGCCTGCTGGCGGGGAGGGGGGCGCGTCACGGCCGCACCTAGAACGCGGGGGAGGGCGTCAGGCGGTACGCCTCCGGCCAGGCGAGCGGCAGGCCGAGGCGCGTCAGGAGCTGCTGGAAGTCCGGCAGGTGCCGTTCCCGGACGCCGGCGGGAGGCTCGCCCCGCTCCAGGCTGAAGGCGGCCAGGGCACCCGCCGCCTCCCCCGCATTCCACTCGACGGGATGAAGCCGGTAGCAACCGTTGGTAATGTGGGTCACGCCCAGCGTTTTCCCGGCGGCGATCAGGTTGCCCAGCCGCACCGGAATCAGGGCACCCAGGGGAATCTGGAAGGGCCAGCTGGCGACATCCACGTAGCCCCGCCCGCCCGTCCCCGGATGCAGGTCGATGCGGTACTGCCCGATGCCCACACTGTCCGGAAAGACTTCCGCGCCCTGCTCGTTGCCGCGCGCCTCCACCCCGATCATGTTCTCCGTCACCGTGAACTGCGCCCGGATCCGCCGCGCCTCGCGGATGTAGGGCCGCAGGGCGAGGCCGTGCGTGAGTTCCGTCCCGGTCAGGTCCCCGCGCAGCCGCAGGCCGGGATAACCCCCGCCCTTCCCGTCATGCCGGGGCGCTTCCGTCTGCATCCAGTACAGCAGCGAGAGGCTGAGTTCCCGCGCTGCCGCCAGGTGCCGCTGCTTCTCCTCCTCGGGCACGCCGACGAGCGGTCCCAGCCAGTAGTCGTTCTGCGGCCAGTTCACCAGGGTCACGTCCCCGATGGGGGGCGCGTAGTGCCTTCCCGCCACGATGCGGCGGTAATGCCAGAAGTCGCCCTTGTGGGCTTCCTCCCGGGGGTCGCTGAAGAGGTCACGGTAGACCGGCAGGCCGGTAATGGGATGCGGATAGGTCCAGGAGAGTTGCGGCGCGGGCCAGAAGGGGGCCTGATAGCTGCGCCAGAAGTCGTAACTCTGTGGACGCGGGATGGTGTGGTCCTCGCCTTCCCGGTGGTCCACCGCGAAGCACCAGGTGATGGCCTGTTGGTTCAGCGGGTCCGCCTCCGGCAGAGCGTGCGGTTCGCCCGTCTCGTCCTGGCCCTCCGCGCCGGTCACGCTTTCCGCGCCGCTCAGCCCGGTGAGTTCCCCCAGTTCCGTCGCGTCAAGGAAGTACGCGGCGTGGACGGTGTGCCTTACCCCCGACTCATGCTGGAAGGTCACCGCCCCGATGCAGTCGCCCGCCACCTCCGCCTGAATGGGCCGCGTATTCAGCCAGACCCGCAGCTGCCTGGAGGTGAGGTAGGGGGCAAGCAGCCCCTCCAGGACGCGCAGGGCCACGCGCGGCTCGTGGCACAGCCGTCCCACGTTCCCCGCGCCGGGATTCAGGTGGGCGTCGGAAGCCGCCTCCGCCGTGATGTGGGGATGGGTCCGGTAGACCTGCCGGACCCCCTCCCGGAATTCGCGGTAGGAGGCGGTCGCGCCGTACTCCTCGACCCAGATGGCCTCGTCGGGCGGAACGGCCTGACTGGTGAGCTGGCCGCCGATCCAGGGCGACTCCTCAGTGAGAATCACCTGCCGCCCCAGCCGCAGGGCACTCAGGGCAGCCGCGACCCCGCCGACGCCGCCGCCGACAATTAGGATTTCGGTGCGGTGTTCCCTTATATCCCGGCTCATCCCTTGGTCCCGCTGGCCGCGAGGCTCTCGATAAAGGTGCGCTGCGCCATCAGGAAGGCCAGCAGGACGGGCAGGGCCACCAGCACGCTGGCCGCCAGGGTCAGGTTCCAGTAGGTGCCCCCCAGGGGGTCGGTGAAGCGTTGCAGGGCGAGCGGCAGGGTCATCTTGGCCTCGTCGTTCAGGTAAATGAGCGGGTTGAAGTAGTCGTTCCAGGAGTTCAGGACGGCGAAGATCGCCACCGTCGCCAGCACGGGCCGGGAGAGGGGCAGCATGATGTACCGGAAGACCCCCAGCGTGCCCAGGCCGTCGATCCGCCCCGCCTCCTCCAGCTCGCGCGGCAGCGTGATGAAGTGCTGGCGCATCAGGAAGACCGACAGTGCCCCCGTCGCGCTGAAGATTTGCAGGAGAATGATCGGCACCAGGGTATTGGTGAGATGCAGGTTCTTGAACGCGATGAACTGCGGGATCGCCACCAGTTCCGCCGGGACCATCATGGCGGCCAGGGTCATCACGAAGGCCACGTCACGCCCCGGAAAACGCATCCGCGCGAAGGCGTACCCGGCGGTGGCGGCGAGAAGCATCGTCACCGGGACGCTGATCGCCAGGGTGAGCAGGCTGTTGAGGTACTGCCGGGCAAAGGGATACCCCGCGAACACCTGCGTGAAGTTCTTCAACCCGGCGTCCACGTTCAGGCCAAAGGGGCTGCCGAAGATGCCCTGCGCCGACTTCAGGCTGGACAGGAACATCCACAGGATGGGCAGGACGAAGGGCAGGCAGACCAGGGCCAGCAGGACGTACAGCAGCAGCGTCCAGGCGGGACGGGCAGGGAGCCGCTCAGCCCTGCGTGCGCCTGCGGAAACAGCATCAGTCCTCATAGAACACCAGGGCCTTGCGCAGCCGCCATTGCAGCAGCGTGAGGAGCAGCACGGCAAAGAACAGCACCGCGGCAATCGCGGAGGCATAGCCGAACTCGAAGAAGGTGAAGCCCTGCTTGAACATCGCCACGATCAGGGTGGTGGTCGCGCCCGCCGGGCCGCCCCCAGTGAGCACCCAGATCGGCGTGAAGACCTTCAGGGCACCGATGACGGTGACCAGGAACACCAGGAAGAGGGTCGGCGAGATCATGGGCAGCGTGATGTGGCGGTAGACCTGCCAGGGACTCGCGCCGTCGAGCCGCGCGGCCTCCCGCTGCTCCGGCGGCACGCCTTGCAGGGCGCTCAGGAAGATCACGGTGTTCAGCCCCACCGCCTTCAGCACCTCAATCACAATCAAGGTTCCCAGGGCGGTTTTGGGGTTCAGGAGCAGGTTGGCGTCAAGGCCGAGGTGCTGGAGGCCCGTGTTCAGCGGTCCCTGTGGCTGGAGCAGGAACTTCCAGATCAGCGACCACGCCACGATGGGCATCACCACCGGGGAAAACACCATCGAGCGGAAGGCCGCGATGCCTGCCAGCCTCACGTTCAGCAGGCTGGCGAGGAGCAGGGCCACCGTCAGGTTCAGGGCCACGATGCCCACCGTGAAAATGGCGGTGACGCCCAGACTGCCCCGGAATTCCAGGTCGCGGGCCAGTTTCGCGTAGTTGGCGAAGCCCTTGAAGGTGGGCGCGTCCAGCAGGGACCAGCCGGTCAGGGACATCCCCAGGACCGCCACCAGGGGCAGCAGCACGAAGACCAGCATGCCCAGCAGGTAGGGCAACGCGAACAGGAATCCTTCCCGCGCCTCCCGCCGGGCCAGCAGATGGCTCGCCATACGGGTTACAGGCCGTCCACCGTCTGACAGGTGCGGTCAAGGATGGCTTTCGTGTTCGCGCCGGGCTGGAACACCTGATCGAGGCTGCCCGTGATCAGGTCGTTTGCCTTGAGCCAGTTCGTGTCGGTTTGCAGGACGCGGGCCTGGCCAAGCTGGCTGATCAGAGCGGTTTTGAGTGCGCTGGCCGGAACAGCGGGATTGGCGTTCAGATAGGCGCTGCTCTTCAGGACCGACTGGCGGGGCGGCGGGAAGAACTTGGCGGTGCGGGCCATGTTCTCCTTCGACGCGAGGAACTTCAGGAAATTGACGGCCTCCGCCTGGTTCTTCCCCTTGCTGAAGACCGCGTATCCGGCCTGTCCGAGTTGCGTCACGCGCCCGGCGCTCCCCTTGGGCAGCGGCGCGACGCCCCACTTGAACCCGGCGTCCTTGAGCTGCCCGGCGTAGCTGATGTTGTCGAAGTACATGCCCAGCTTGCCGCCGTCGAAGCTGGTCTGATCGCCGGGGCGCGGCATGGACTGGTCCTTGAACATCATGTTCTGCATCAGGCCAAAGGCCTGCAGGCTCCCCGCCGAGTTCAGGTTGCACTTCATGTTCTTGTCGTACACGCCGCCACCGCTCGACCACAGGACCGCCAGCAGGCCGCCCGCCCACGCCTTGGGGTCAAGCCGCATGACGCGGGCACCGGAGCTGCCCGTTTTCTGCTTGATCGCCAGGGCCGCCTTCTGGAAATTGGTGTAGTTCCACTGCCCCTTGGCGTACTGCACGGTCGGGTCCGCGAGCCCGGCCTGCTTGAAGAGGTCTTTGTTGTAGAAAAGCACCAGTGGCGAGTTCGAGAAGGGAATGCCGTACAGGTTGGCGCCCCGCTTCCAGAGGGCGAGCGAGGAGGTCGCAAAGTCGTTCAGGTTGAACGAGGCGTCCTTGCCCAGCGCGCTGAGGTTGGCGAGATTGTTCGAGGCAATAAAGGTCGGCACGTCCCGCTCGGCCACCCAGCCGATGTCGGGGGCGTCGCCCGAGGCGATCTGCACAGCCAGCTTGCGGCTGTAGTCCGCGAAGGGCGTGACCTCGACCTTGACGTTCGTGCCGGTCTTGGCCCCGTACTCCTGCGCGAGCTGCTGCAAGAGGGCCAGGCCGTCCCCGCCGGCCCAGGTGCTGAAGCGCAGATCGGCAGCGCCCGCGCTGCCACCGAGAATGAGAAACGAGGTCAGGGCGGCGGGCAGGGTACGGTGACGCATACGAAACCTCCGTTGCTAATACGTATTGGCTTGGGAGCACAGTACGAACTGGAGGGGGGGCTGTCAAGCGTGGTGCTCAGGCTCCCGGAGGCCCTGTCCTGACCTGTTGCGTTGCTGGGATCACCTTCCAGGTGCTGAGCGGGTTGGGCTGGAGGTGCTGCGCCGACATGACATGCGGGTCGCCCGCTCCCCTGTTCACGTGGCCCTGGACTCTAATCCAGCCGGGGCGGGTGCGTGTTACGGTCACCGCGTATGCAAAAATCCACCCTTCCGGCCCTGTTGCCGGCGGCCTTGCTGCTGGCCGCCTGCACCACCGCTCCCCAGGTCCAGGCGCCCCCCCGGGCCGAGGCCCCGCTGAAGGTCACGGACAGCGCCTACAGCACCACCCTGGTCTGGAACACCGGCGGCCACTGGACGAATGGCACGCTCGACGGCCTCCGGCTCAGCGGCGACACCCTGGTCCTCGCCCCCGGCAAGACCGAGGGCACCCTGACCAGCAACGTCATCACAGTGAACGCCTATGACCAGCTTATCCCCTCCTGGAACGCCGAGACGGGCGCCAAAGGCAGCCTCCGCGTCGAGGTGCGCCACCAGAAGAATGGCGACACCTGGACCAAGTGGTACACCTTCGGCACCTGGAGTCAGGCGGAGGGACGCGCCAGCGTCGACGATCAGAAGGACGCCGACGGCACCGTCTGGACCGACACCAACAACCTCTACGGCAGCGCCGTCACCACCCGCTACCAGTACCGCGTGACCCTCAAGGACGGGGCCACGCTGGGGCAGGTGGCCATAAACACCGTGAACACGGACCTGGGTCTGGCGGGGGCCGGGGCGGCGAGCGACCGGAGCGTCTGGGGCAAGGTGCTGAACGTGCCCGAGCGCTCCCAGATGATCTACCCGGACGGCGGCGAGGTGTGGTGCTCCCCCACCTCGACCAGCATGGTGATGGCGTTCTACGGGATCGACGTCAGCGTGCCCGACGCGGCCAGGGGAACCTACGACGCCGTGTATGACGGCACGGGCAACTGGCCCTTTAACGTGGCCTACGCGGCCGAGCAGGGGCTGCGGGGCTTCGTGACGCGGCTGCCGAGTCTGGCCGATGCCGAGAAGTACATTGGGGCCGGGATTCCCGTCGTGGCGAGCATCCGCTGGAAGGAAGGCGAATTGCCCGGGGCGGCCATTCCCTCGAGCAGCGGTCACCTGCTGGTGATCGTCGGATTCGACGAACAGGGCAATCCGGTGGTGAACGATCCGGCGGCGGCGGACAATGACAGCGTGCAGCGCACCTACCCGCGCGCGATCTTCGAGAAGCTGTGGCTTGGTGCGTCGGGCGGCATGGTGTACGTCATCCACAAAAACGGCATGACCGTGCCGCTGTAGGGGGGCAGAGCCAGGAGAAAGGGCCGCACAGCCGGGAGGGGTCCCCTACTGTGGGTCTCCCCTACCGGTCAAGCGGTTCCGTGGGCCTGCCAGGCTTTTATCTCAACCCAGTCCAGGGCGAATGAGGCGCAAAGCGGCAAGGGGATCAGGGAGGCCAGAAGCTTCTGGCCTCCCTCCCCACTCACCCGCAGGACAAAGTGTTGGAAGAGATGACAGACGGCGGTGCTCTACCGCGCGCAGGGTGCCACCAGGTCGGGGAACCGCTCGGCGAAGGTGCGCACTGGACAGCAATTCCGACAACGGAACCGCCGCACCTGCAACTGGATGCGAACCGTCAAGCCGCCCCAGGGCAAGTGTTAAAACCGCCGTTCGTAGTGGCTGTGAATGCTGTCTGAGAGAGCTTGACACCTGGGGCAGGGCTGCCGGACCGCACAACGCGACCGGTGGAGGCTGACCACATCAGCCTCCACCTCACACTGGTCCACCACAACTTGGAGTTCTGCGGGAGACAGCCTGCTGAGTACGTCGTTCAGCGTGCCCATTCCCCCAGGCAGCACACCCACCTGACCCGCTGCACGGAATCAACGGAAGAACCAACGGCGCGCAGTCTGACTTCGCCAGCAGAGTCCGAACGTTTCCGCAACTTGGCGATACGGCCAGCACTGCCCCGTGTCGTGACGCCTTCCCATGCTAAGGACTCATCCGTGGATGGTCAGACCACTCCACCTCACGCCTGGGCCGCAGCCCGGGCTGGGGCGAAGTTGAGGACGCCGTCGTCAATAGGCGAGAACTGAATGGCGACCTTGTCCTGAAGGTAATTCTGATGCACCTGCCAGGGTTTCCGTGACCCCTGCTTCGGCAGCAGCGCGGTACTTCGCGTGACGTACCCGGAGTTGAAACTGAGGAGAGGCTGCTCAGTGACGGACGGGTCCGCCTGGGGGACGACCGCGCCGTACCCGTGCCGGTCCATGTACCCCATCAGGCGACAGACGTAAGCCTGGGTCAGTTCGGCCTTGAGGGTCCAGGCCGCGTTGACGTACCCGAAGGCGTAGGCGCAGTTCGGGACGCCGCTGAGCATCATGCCCTTGTAGACCAGGCTGCGGGCGGGGTCCACCGGCTGGCCGTCCACCGTGAAGGCGATGTCACCCAGCACGTTCATTTTCAGTCCAGTGGCGGTCACGATGATGTCGGCCGGCAGTTCCTGCCCGCTGGCAAGACGGATGCCGTGCGGCGTGAACGCCTCGATGGTGTCCGTGACGACCGACGCCCAGCCTTCCCGCACCGCCCGGAAGAGGTCGCCGTCCGGGACGGCGCACACGCGCTGATCCCAGGGCTTATACGTAGGGGTGAAGTGCCGCGCGTCGAAGGGTTCGCCGACGTGCTGCGCCGCGTCCTTCAGGAGCTGGTTCTTGAAAAGCCGCGGCGCCTGCCGGGCAATACTGTAGAGGAGCATGTTGGTCAGGATGTTCCGCCAGCGAATCACCCCGTGGGCCGCCCGCGCGGGCAGCCGTTGCCGCAACTTCAGGGCGGTCTGATCGACCAGCGGCTGCACCGCGATGTAGGAGGGCGAACGCTGGAGCATGGTGACCTGTGCCGCCTTTTCCGCCAGCGCCGGGACGAGGGTGACCGCTGTGGCCCCGCTGCCGATCACCACGACCCGCTTCCGCGCATAGTCGAGGTCTTCCGGCCAGAACTGCGGGTGGACGATCTGTCCCCGGAAGGTCTGCTCGTTCGGGAAGTCAGGGCGGTACCCCTCCTCGTAACTGTAGTACCCGCTGCACAGGAAGAGGAACTTCGTTTTGAGGGTGATGGTTTCGGGGCGGCCGTCCTCCGTCCGGCGCTCGGCGGTGACGGTCCAGCACTGCTCGCCGGAGGACCACTCGGCCTTCCTCACCTTGTGCCCGAAGCGGATGCGCTCCGTAATGCCGGCCTCGTCCGCCGCGTCCTGGATGTACTGGCGGATGTCCGCCCCGTCCGCGATGGATTTCTGGCCGGTCCAGGGCTTGAAGCTGTAGCCCAGGGTGTACACGTCGGAGTCCGAGCGGACGCCGGGGTACCGGAAGAGGTCCCAGGTGCCCCCGATGGCCTGCCGCGCTTCCAGCAGCTCGAACCGTTTGCCCGGACACCCCTCCAGCAGGTGCCGCGCCGCTCCGATGCCCGACAGTCCTGCACCAACGATCAACACGTCCAGCTGCTGGGAGGTGTCCGGTGTGTTCCGGTGGGGCTGCGCCCCCTGGGGCTTCCGGGGGGTCTTCCGTCCCGACGCGAGCACGAGGCCGGCCAGGGCCAGCGCGCCGAGGGGCAGCAAAGTCTTCCGCAGTTTCATGACATTCGTTCCTCGCGTTGAAAGGGGGTTCAGTCGCCCGTCGCCACAGGTCCGGCCTGCCCGGTGCTGCGGGCAGCGGCCTGCGGGTCCTGCCAGCCGGAGGGGGAAGACAGCCCGATGGCCCGGCGAATCCCGGCGTCCGTGAAGCCCAGCCGTTCGGCCACCGGACGCAGGAAGCCCGGCGCGCGGGCCACGAGGGTCAGGTTGCGGGGCACCACGATGGTATCCGCCCGCCGCTCGATGCCTTCCACCGTCTCCAGAACGACGGTTTCGATAGGCACCATCTTCCACAGGCCCTTCCTGTTCCCGCCCCACAGGGCGTTCCCGGCAGGATCGCCCACAGTGTCTTCCATCATGCGCGTGGCGAAGAAGGTGGGATGCAGGCTGCCCACTCCTACTCCATCCGGGCGAAGTTCCAACCGGATGCTGTCACACATGGCCCAGAGACCGGCCTTGGAAGCGTTGTAGGCGGCCTGAAGGGGCGAATGCACGAACGCCGCCATGGACGACACGGCCAGCAGGTAGCCCCGGCGCGCCTTCACAAAGGGCAGGGCTGCCTTGAAGGTACGCCAGGTCCCATTGAGATTGACGTCGATGATCCGCTCGAAGGCGCCCGGGGCCAGCCGTTCCAGCGGGCCAAAGGCCTGGATGCCCGCCCCGGCGATGACCACGTCGATCCCCCCGAAATGGGCCGCGACGGCCTGCATGGTCTCTTCCAGTTGCGGGTAGTCGCGCACGTTGGCCCCCCAGCCGCGCGCGACGGATTCGTCCCCCAGGTGGCGGGCCTGTGCCTGGACGGCCGCCTCGTCGAGGTCCAGCAGGGCCAGCCGTGCGCCCCTGGTTTTCAAGGCAGAGGCCAGCAGCGTTCCCAGGCCCCCGCCAGCGCCGGTGATGACGACGACACGTCCGCGCAAATCGTACTTCTTCATGAGTGCACCTCGGGACTGAGGGGGAAGCCAGGGAGCCGAACGGCTGGCTGAGACACCGGGGAGCAGGTCCTGAATCCCGGCCATACCGTCGTCCTTTGGAGGGGAGAAAAGCCCTCCTCTCTGATCTGATAACGGTGAATGTCAGATTTGGCAGCAGATTGACATGTGACATCGTCCGTTGTCAAACTTGACCAAGGCATTGTCTTACTGAAGGATCACGCCAGGAGCAACGACTTGACTGCAACTGAGGGAAGACCATACCAGGGCCGCTCGGCACAGGAGCGCAAAGCAGAGCGCAGAGAGCGGCTGATCGAGACTGCCATCGGGCAGTACGGCACGCGGGGCTTTCGGGTGACCACCGTGAAAGATATCTGCGAGGCGGCCAGAGTCACCCAGCGGTACTTCTACGAAGCTTTTACCAGCCGTGAGGACCTGCTCTGCACGGCCAGCGCCGCGACCACGAACACCATGCGCGAGGAGGCGCTCTTGGCCGCTGCACAGAGCGGACCAGCCACTTCGGAGCGCGTCTGGGCGGCGTCCCTCGCGTACTTCTCGTACATCCGCGCGCATCCCGAAGTGGCCCGCCTGACGCTGTTCGAGATGGAAGGGGTCAGCGCCGAGGTGGATGCCTTTCACCGGGCCGACCTTCAGAAGACGACCAACCTGATCCGCGACCTCCTCTTTTCCCACTCTGGCCCTGCCGAGGGGTCATCCCCCAGGCTTTCACCCGATCTGCTGGCCCGGGGCATTCTGGGTGCCATGTATCAGATGGCCAAGGAGTGGACGCACGCTGGCTTTGACCAGACCCCGGAAACGATGGCCCGTCACCTTCAGGCCATCGGACTGGGAACCGGGCGACAGGTGTGAATCCCTGGAAGGGAACGCCCCCTCGGCTTGGAATGAATCAGATCGTAGTCTGAATCAATAAGGCATTCGGGGCCATTGTCTGGCCGGCGTCATCAAAGCAGCCGGGGCACCGGTCCCTGGGCTTCACTCCGGCGTGGTCGGCAGGAAGCTTCCACGCTCCCGCGCTGGTTCTTCGCTTCCCCGGGGCCTGCACGCCAGCGCCGAAAGGCACAAGAGCCTCGGCAGGGGGCCGCTGCTCTTATTTTTGCAACCGCTTTCAGATAAGCTGCTGTTATGTCTCAAAGCGTGAGTTCGCGTCAGCCCGTCACTCTGGCTGAGGTTGCCAGAGAGGCGGGCGTGTCGCCCAGCACGGTCTCCCGCATCCTGAACGGGACCGCTCAGGTGAAGGCCGCGAAGGTTGCCCAGGTCAAGGCAGCCATCGAGAAGCTGGGGTACAAACCGAATGCCTTTGCCCGCAGTCTGGCCACGGGGGCCTCGGGCAGCGTCGGGGTCCTCACGCAGGACATTGCCAGTCCTTTTTACGGGGACGCCCTGGGCGGCATCGAGAGCGGCCTGATGGGCAGCGGCTACTCACCCCTGATCATCAGCGGCCACTGGCGCACCGACGACGAGGAACACGCCATCGAACTGTTCATGAGTCGCCGGGTCGAGGCCCTGATCGTGCTGGGCGGCCACCTTCCGGAACACGAACTGCGCCAGCTGGCCCAGCAGCTTCCCGTGGCCATCCTGGGCCGCCGGGTGGACCTCCCCTCTGCCGGGAGCATCAGTCTGGCGCTGGACAACCAGCGGGCGGCCTACGACGTGGTGAATTACCTGCTGGACCGGGGTCACCGCCGCATCGGGCACCTCTCGGGGCCACGCGACCACGCCGACGCTCTGGCCCGTCTGGCAGGCTACCGTCAGGCCCTGGAGGACCGCGGCTTCCCCTTCCAGCCCGGCCTGGTGGTGCAGGGCGACTTTCACGAGCCTTCGGGCCTGATCGGCACCCAGCAGCTCGTGGCGCAGCACCCGGACATGACGGCCATTTTCAGCGCGAACGACCAGATGGCTTACGGCGCGCGGCTCGCGCTCTACCGCATGGGCCTGCGCGTTCCCGAAGACATGTCGCTCGTGGGCTTCGACGACCTGCCCGGCTCGGCGTACACCACGCCGCCCCTCACTTCGGTCCGGCAGCCGATGGCCGAGATGGGGCATTGGCTCGCGCGGTTCGTGGTCGCCCAGTTGACGGGCCAGGAGATCACGCCCTTCCAGCCGCAACTGGAGCTGCGCTTGCGCGAGTCCGTCGCCCCCCGCCGCCTGCCCTGACCTTCGTCCGGAACCGCTCCCGGCACCGGCAGCTTGCAAGCGCCTGTTGAAAGCGCCTGCCCGCCAGGATGAGGAGATCAGGCGCCTCTCCTGTTTTCAGAGTGCCCTGGCCTGCACACCCGACCGACTCTCTTGACAAGCGCTTTCAAAACCAACTACAGTACAACCAAGCAGAACCCCCATCCAGTCTTGCGGCCTCCCCGGAGGTCGTCGCCGGTTGCTCCCAGGGGAAGGGGGAGGCGAGTCCTACTGTCAGCACGCTGTTTTTCGTCTTCAGGAGGTCCACGTATGCGCACGATGCTCTCCCTGACCCTCGCCCTGACCGCCTCGACCCTGGGGATGGCCGCCGCCCAGACCAAGACCATCACCGTCTCGGTCTTTCCTGATCTTGACAGCGTTGTCAAAGCGGCGCTCCCGGGGTTCAAGAAGCTGTATCCGAACATCAACGTGAAGATCAACTCGCTGGCCTACGCGGACCACCACACGGCGCTGACCACTGCCCTCTCCACCGGCAAGGGTGCGGGCGACGTGGTGGCCGTGGACTTCGGATACATCGCCAAGTTCGCGGAGGGCAACGGCCTGGTGGACCTCAGCAAGGCCCCCTACAACGCCGGGCAGTACCGCCCGCAGTTCGTGGCCTACACCTTCCCGCAGGCCACCGCGCCCGACGGCCGCATGATCGCCATGCCCACCGACATCGGCCCGGGGTCGATGTTCTACCGCAGTGACATGCTGAAGCGGGCCGGGGTGCGGGCCACCGACCTGAACCGGAGCTGGGAGAGCTACATCGCGGCAGGCAGGAAGGTGGTGGCCGCCAACCCCGGCAGCTTCCTGATCCCCGATGCGGGTGAGGCGGCCCAGATCATCCTGCGCACCGGCCTGGGGGCGGGCGAGGGCCTCTACTTCGACCGGTCGGGCAAGGTGCTCGTCGGCCCGGACAATCCCCGCTACGTCCGCGCCTTCACCGTGGCCAAGCAGATCCGGGACGCGAAGCTGGATGCCCGCGCGGGTGCGGCCTTCTCCCCCGACTGGACCACGGCTTTCCAGAAAGGCAACCTCGCCACCGAGTTCAGCGGCGCCTGGCTCGTCGGGCATATGCAGAACTGGCTGGCGAAAGACTACAGCGGCAAGTGGGCCGCGCAGAACCTGCCGGGCAATACCTACGCGAGCTGGGGCGGCTCCTTTTACGCCATTCCGCAGCAGAGCCAGAACAAGGCGGAAGCCTGGGCGCTCATCAAGTACCTCACCACCAATCCCGCGCAACAGGTCCTCGCGTTCAAGACCACCGGGGCCTTCCCCGCGCTGCGCGCCGCTGCGGGCGACCCGATCTTCAACGAGGGTGTGCCCTACCTCGGCGGTCAGAAGGCCCGCATCCAGTGGCGGCAGGCGGCCCTCAAGATTCAGCCGCTGGACGTGAACCGCCTTGACCCGGTGGCCGAGCAGATCGTGAACGACGCGCTGAATACGGTGCTCGACGGCAGCAAGGACATCCGCACGGCCCTGACCGAAGCGCAGCTGCTTATCACCCGCCGGGCCAGGTAACCCCCGGCCCCATCTGCCGGGCGCGTGGAGGAAAGCCCCGCTCTCCCCTCCCGCGCCCGGCTCCCTTCCTGCTCTGCCTTCCAACTTCTGCGAGGTGAAAGGATGCTGGCACGATCCACGTCCGCGCGGCGGGGCGGCTGGTCCGGGTTCCAGCGCCGGTACGCGCCGTATATCTTCATCAGTCCCTTTTTCATCCTGTTCCTCGTGTTCGGGCTGTTTCCGATTCTCTTCAACGCCTACCTGTCGTTTCAGCAGTGGCAGCCGGGCACCGGCCTGGGCGCGATGAAGTTCGTCGGCCTGCGCAACTACACCGACAACCTGACCGACCCGACCTTCTGGCAGTCGCTGAAAAACACGGCGGTTCTGGCGGTCCTGTCGGGGTTGCCGCAACACCTGATCGCTATTCCGGTCGCCTTTGCGGTGGCGGGCGTCCTGAGGCGGATGCAGCACCTGGTCACCGCCGTGTATTTCCTGCCGTACATCACGTCCATCGTGGCGATCTCGGTGATCTTCTTCACGCTGTTCAGCTGGCAGTACGGGGTGATCAATGCCGCGCTCAGCGCCCTGCACCACCTCCCGCTGATCGGCGGCCTCTTTCCGGCGGACAGGATCAACTGGCTGGGCGAGAAGGCGTATGTCCAGCCCGCCATCGCGCTGGTCGTGATCTGGCGCTACACCGGCTGGAACATGCTGCTGTACCTCTCGGGCCTCCAGGCCATCCCGAAAGAACTGTACGAGGCGGCGGCGGTGGACGGCGCGACGGGCTGGCAAAGTTTCCGCTTCATCACGCTGCCGCTGCTGCGCCCGATCATGTTCGTCGCGGTGACCCTCAGCCTGATCGGCGGCCTGCAACTGTTCGAGGAACCGTTCATCCTCACCAATGGCACCGGCGGCGCGGGGCAGGCGGGCCTGACGACCATCATGTACATGTACCGCACCTACACGAGCTATTCGGACGCCGGGGTGGCCGCGGCGATGTCCTGGCTGCTGTTCGTGGTGATCGGGGCGCTGACCCTGCTGAATAACCGCCTCTTCGGGCGCAGCGGCCTGGCGGGGAGGGACTGAGATGACGACTGTCAAGGCGACCGACGACCGGCCCACCCCGCAGCCGCGCACCCGTTCCCGGGGCCAGGTGCCGCCCCTCCCCCAGCTGGGGGCCTACCTGCTGATCGGGCTGGGGGCCGTGCTGACGGTGGCGCCGTTCTACTTCATGTTCGTGTTCGCGACGCACACCCGCACCGACATCTTCCAGCTTCCGCCGCCCACCTGGTTCGGCGGCAACCTGGGCGAGAACTACACCCACCTGATGGAGAGGATGCCCTTCTGGCGCAACCTGTGGAACAGCCTGTACCTCGCGGTCCTGACCACGGCGGCCACCCTGTTTTTCTGCACGCTGGCGGGGTACGCCTTTGCCATGTACACCTTCAAGGGCCGGGAAGTGCTGTTCGGGCTGGTGCTGGCGACCCTGCTGATCCCCTCGACGCTGAACATCGTGCCCTTCGCGCTGATCATGCAGGCGCTGGGCTGGATCGACCAGCCGCGCGCCCTGTGGGTGCCGGGCATGGCGAGTGCTTTCGGCATCTTTTTGATGCGGCAGTACATCGGCTCCAGCATTCCGCGCGAACTGGTGGAGGCGGCCCGCATCGACGGCGCGACCGAGTTCGGCATCTTCCGCCGGATCATCGTGCCGCTGACCGGCCCGGCGATGGCGACGCTGGGGCTGGTGACCTTTGTGCAGTCGTGGAACAGCTTCCTGGGGCCGCTGATCATCTTCCGGTCGGGCGAGACGTACACCGCGCCCCTCGCCCTGCGCACCCTGCAAAGCGTCGCCAACACCGACTGGGGCGCGCTGATGTGCGGCGTGGCCCTCACGGTCGTGCCGCTGCTGATCCTGTTCGCCCTCGCCTCGCGCCAGCTGATCGAGGGCCTGACCGCCGGGGCGACCAAGGGCTGAAGGCAGCCTGACCCGCACCGGACCCTTCCCACTGCCCACGCCTCCCCATTCACGCCGTTCACGTCCGCCGCAGCCCCGCGCTGTGGCGGAGGGGGCCGCCCACCCCCAGCGAGGTTTCCATGCCCCAGACCCGACCCGCCCCACAAACCCTACGCCGCGCCGACTTCCCGGCGAACTTCACCTTCGGCGTCGCCACGTCCTCCTACCAGATCGAGGGGGCCGCCTTTGAAGACGGCCGCGGCCCCTCCATCTGGGACACCTTCTGCCGCGAGCCGGGCCGCATCCGCGACGGCAGCCGGGGCGACGTGGCCTGCGACCACTACCACCGCTGGGAAGCGGACCTGGACCTGATCGCCTCGCTGGGCGTGGATGCCTACCGCTTCAGCGTCGCGTGGCCGCGTGTGCAGCCCAGCGGAAGCGGTCCTGTCAACGCCGCCGGCCTGGACTTCTACGAACGGCTGACCGACGGGCTGCTCGCGCGCGGGGTCGCACCCCACGTCACGCTGTACCACTGGGACCTCCCCCAGCCCCTTCAGGATGCGGGCGGCTGGACGAACCGCGAGACCGCCCACCGCTTTGCCGAGTACGGCGCCGCCGTCGCCGGGAGGCTCGGCAGCCGGGTCAAGAGTTACGCCACGCTGAACGAACCCTGGTGCAGCAGCGTCCTGAGCTACGAGATCGGGGAACACGCCCCGGGCCTGCAAGACCGCCGGCTGGCCCTCGCCGCCGCCCACGGGCTGCTGCTGGGGCATGGTCTGGCCCTGCCCGAGGTGCGCCGCCTGGCCCCCGCCAGCCAGGCCGGGATCGTCCTGAACCTGGGACCGCAGATGCCGGCCAGTGACCAGCCCGGGGACCGGGCCGCCGCGCGCCTGGCCGACGGTCGGCTCAACCGCTGGTTTCTGGACCCTCTGCTGTGCGGCGCGTACCCGCAGGACGTGTGGGACGCGTGCGGCGCGGACGTGCCGGAAGTGCGGGAGGGCGACCTGGCCCTCATCGCGGCTCCGCTGGATTTCCTGGGGGTGAACTACTACTCGCGCGGCGTGCTGGGCGCGGCGGGGGGAAGCGTGCCGGCGGGCGCGTCCGTCACCGACATGGGCTGGGAGATCTACCCCCAGGGCCTGACGGACCTGCTGACCCGGCTGAAGGCGGACTACCCCACGCTGCCCCCCGTCGTCATCACCGAGAACGGCGCGGCCTTTGCCGACCAGCTTCAGGGCGGCCAGGTGCATGACCCCGCGCGGGTGCAGTACCTCCAGACCCACCTGGAGGCCCTGCGGCAGGCCCTCGCGGCCGGGGTGGACGTGCGCGGCTACTTCGCCTGGTCCCTGATGGACAACTTCGAGTGGGCCTACGGCTACGAGAAGCGCTTCGGCCTGGTGTACGTGGATTACCCGACCCAGACCCGCATTCTCAAAGACAGCGCCCACTGGTATCGCCAGTTTCTGCGCTGACCCTTTTGCCGCCACCCCGGCCTGGCGTCAGGTCCGGGGTCAAGCGGTCAACTGTCAATCGGCGAGACGGAGCGCCACCCCGGCTGGCGGCCCGCCATGACCTTCAGCAACAGGTGTTCGAGGCGGCCCGCCAGAATCTCGTTGCTGAAGTGGGCCAGCACGAATTGTCTTCCCAGCTCTCCCATGGCCTGCCGCTCGTCCGGCCTCATGCCCTTGAGGTGCAGGACCGCCCTGGCCATCGCTGCCGGGTCCTCGGCGGGGACCACCACGCCGCCGCCCGACTCGGCGACGGGGTTGCCGGCACTGCATCCGAAGACGATGGGCCGGGCACAGGCCAGGTAATCGTAGAGTTTGACGAAGCTCACGCCGTGGTGGTACAGCCCCAGATTCCTGCTGGTGGCGATAAAGGCGTCGGCGCACGACAGCGCGCGGTGAATCTCCTTTTTGGGCAGGGGCGGGCAGAGGGTGACGTTGCCCAGCCGCCTTTCCCGGATGACCTCCGCTATTCGCGCCTTCTCCGGGCCGTCGCCATACAGCAGGAACTGGACCTGAGGCTCGTCCGCGAGCAGCCGGGCCGTCTCCACGATGGCGTCGATGCCGTTGGCGAGGTTAAAGGACCCGGCGTACACCACCTTGAAGTCTGCCCCTGGCCCGGGGGGCGGCCCCTCCACCAGGAAGCCGGGATCGACGCCGTTCGAGACCCACTCGAACATGTCGCCGTTGCCGCCCCGGTCCACAATATGGCCTTTTGCCCCCGGCAGGACGCTGACGATGCCGTCCGCGCTGCGGTACAGGTAGCGTTCCAGGCGTTCGAGCACGTGGACCAGGGGGTGGGTGCTGGAGTAGTTGCCCAGCTCGACCAGCGACTGGGGCCACAGGTCACGAATCTCCAGGACGAACCCGGCCCCCGTCCGGTCGGCGAGGAACTTGGCGGCCACGGCGCCGAAGAGGTGCGGACTCGACCCCACGATCAGGTCTGGCCTCTCCAGCCGCTGCGTCCCGGTCCCCAGGAGAACCTTGAGCGCAAAGGCCAGCATGTTGTTGATGCGCGCCCGGGTGTTGCCGGTGTAGGTCGGGGTGCGCAGCCACAGGAAGCGGACGCCGTCATGCTCCTCGATCCTGAAGTGTTCGTGCGGCTGGAGATGGGCTTCCTGCCGGGTGACGTGGTCGAAGCTGGAGGCGATGATGGTCATGCGGTGCCCCCGGCGGGCCAGCACGCGCCCCAGCGAGTAATGGCGGGTGATCCCCGCTTCCTGCGGAGAAATCGCGTACTGATTGACCAGCCAGATGTTCATGGCTGGCCTCCTTGCAGCCCGGGGCGGCGGGGCTGGACGCGGCCCCCGGCCGCCCTGGTCCCCCCCTGCAAATACTGTTCGAGCCTGTCCACGACGGCCTCGATCGCGTACTCTTCACGGACGCGCCGCTGACCGGCCTCGCCCAGGGCGCGCCTCAGCTCCGGGCGGGTGTGCAGGGCCACGATGGCCTGCGCGAGCGCCGCCGGGTCCTGGGGCGGCACCAGCAGGCCGGCCCCACCCGAGAGCAGTTCGGGAATGCCGCCCGTCGTCGTCGAGAGGACCGGGAGGCCGTACGCCATCCCCTCCAGCAGCGCGACCGGAATCCCCTCGTGCAGGCCGCCCCCCAGGTCCACGCTTGGCAGGACGACGGCGTCCACCTCTCCACCCTCGTACAACCGCAGGAGTTCGTCGTGAGGCACGTGGCCCAGGAACCGCACCCGTGGCCCCAGGCCGAGCTGCCGGGCCTGCTGCCTCAGGACGCTGGCGAGTTCGCCCTGACCCGCCAGCCACAGCTCCACCGGGTACCCGCGCACCAGGCTCAGCGCTTCGAGCAGGTAACGGTGCCCCTTGACAGGCAGCAGATTGGCCGGGCACAGCAGGCGCAGCCCGCTTTCCGCATGGGCGGGCCTGGCCCCCGGCGGTCTGGCGGGCAGGCGGGTGCCCATGTGCAGCACCACGCTTCCCGCGCTCCCGGACAGGCCGCGCGCCCGCGCCAGGGCCAGCCCGCTCTCGGAGATGAAGCGGGTGAACATGGCCCGCTGCGCCTTGCGGGTCAGCAGGTTGTTCTCGACGATGTCCCAGCGGTGGGCGGTCAGGCCCCAGGGAATCCCCGAAACCTCGCTGGCCACCAGGGCCAGGCTGGCCGACGTGGCGGCCCAGTGCGCGTGGATGCGCTGCGCACCCCAGCGGCGGGCGTAGCGGGCCAGCCACAGCCCCTTGGGAAACACGCTCAGGTTTTTGAGCAGATGCAGGGGCCGGGGCGTCAACAGCAGACGAAAGGCGCGCCAGACCCGCGCCGGAGCGCGCACCGTTTCGAGCAGGGCGTCCCGCGCGACCTGAACGCCGAACAGCGGGGCCAGGGCGGTGAACTCCAGCACCGCCGCCGCCTCGCGGTGCAGCACGGCGCCACGCGGCAGGGTCGGCACGACGCGCAGCCCATGCCCCCGGCGGCGCAGCTCCTCCAGTTCGGGCAGGATGAACGTTTCCCCGGCCCCGTACGGACAGGAGGACGTGACATAGAGAATGTTCAACGCAGCACCGCCGCCGGTGGGGTCCGCAGCTTCTGGCGCAGTTTCAGGAACATGGCGCGGTTGGTGTTCAGGCGGGACCGGGCATACCCCTCGAACACGGTCCGGCTGTGCCCGAAGGCGCTGGCGTGCTCCGGAAAGGTAAGGGCCAGCGCCCCCAGCTGGGCCAGGTGCAGCTGATGGTAAAAGGGGCTGGCGATCTTGCCCTGTAAGTCGTAGTACGACCAGAACCCGGCGTCGTAGCGCGGCAGCAGGGCTGCCAGGGCGCGCAGCGTGCTGCCGAGCAGGGCGCGCGCCTCCGGGTCTTCCCGCACCAGCAGAAACTCGTGCAGGCCGAACAGGGCGAACACCCAGCCGTTGAGCGCGGCGTTGAGGTGTTCCGACGGAAACTCCTCCAGCACCACGCCCTCCGCAATCCGGCGGGCCACCCCGCCCCGGGACACCTCGGTCTGGAGCGGTTGCAGGGCACGCTGGGCGGCGGCGAGGTACCCGCCCTCCCCCGTCAGCTGGGCGGCCCGGACCAGGACCGAAAGCCCTTCCCCCTGAATCATGGCCGAGTACGGGGAGGGGTAAGGCAACCCCAGCAGCGGCCACCATGCCCAGCCCCCCCGCTCGTCCTGCGCCTGGGCGGCCCAGCGGGCGAGCCTGAGAAACTCGCGCTCGTGGCTGGCCCGCTCCGCCTCCCCGCTCCGGGCCAGCGCCGCGTCCCAGTGCCCCAGCGCCTTTTGCAGCAGCATCGTCGGAAAGAGCAGCGGCCGCCCCTGCGTCTCGACGACCGGCAGGCCCTGGGCGTTCTGCGGACCGTCCCAGTGCACCTTCGCGGTCATGTCGTTGAAGTACCCCGCCAGGACGCCGGGCTGATAGTGCGGGCCGGGACCCTGCCGGGTGTGCCAGTAACTGCGCCCCAGAACCATCTTGCCCCAGTGAGAAAACAGCTGCGGATACCTGCTGAGACCGGCGAGGCCGGGCATACGGTGCCTCCTTTGTTGACCACGTGCCGCTTCCGGGCGACCTGCGCCCACACCCTCAGGCCCTGGACCGGCCAGGGGTTCGGGGCAGGACCAACCGCCTGGCTTTGCCGAGGAGAGGCGCGGCGCGTTTGCGGACCTGATACCGGAGCCTGTACAGCAGCCGGACCGGTGAAAGGTCCAGAACGAGCGATGCACCGTCGGTCACCACATAACAGTCGCCACCGTGCCGAACGAAGTCCAGGTGGTGCATACAGGCCGAGTTCCAGCCTGTCCCGGCCGGCCCGAGCAGCGGCTGGCGCACGCCCAGGGCCAGCTGTTCGGAGGCGACGTCCGGCCCCGTCAATTCCAGCCGCTTGAGCCAGAGGTCCTGCCCGTAAAACTCGGCGGAGCGCTGCACCGGCCTGTACCAGCGCCCGGCCACATTGAAGATTCTTCCGGCAGGCCGCAGAACGTCTGCCGAGTCACCTTTCGACCAGCGGGCCACCTGCGACCAGCCGTGTTCGAGCGCCGGGGACCGGAACACGCAGACCTCGTCCGACCTTTTCGGATACGAGATCATCGTCCACTCGCCGTCGAAGAACAGCGAACTGTCCAGATACTCCCGGCCCTCCACCAGATCCGCGACCTTTTCCCAGCCCAGCGGGAACTCGGCCGCCCGGTACAGCGAGACGGCTTTCTGCTCGCCACTTTCGGGCACCAGGTAGCAGGCCCCGCCGTGCCAGAAGACCTGCGGATACGAGAGGTGCCACTTTTCGGATAGGGCCGTGCCCGTCAGTTTCCAGTGGAGAAAGTCCCTCGATTCGGCCACCGCGATCTCTCCCCTCCCCTTCTTCAGATTCATGGCCTCGAAAAAAACGTAAAAGACACCATCCTTGAGGGTGACGAACGGATCGGCGACGAACTCGATGGCCGAATGACCAAACAGGTCTCTGGAGAGATGAGAGATGTAGGTCGCCTCACCGATGTTAAAAATTTCTCTCGTGATGGCGCAGGAGATGATAAACTCTTCGTAGACCAAAAATCTGAGCCAAGGAAAGGCCTTGAGGAGCCTGAGCGCTCCCGGGTTCAAACGTCGGCGCTGCGGCACGAAGGGAGTGGCCTTGCTGCCCTCTGACATTGAACGGCTCCTCAAGTCCTGGCGGCACAGGTTCGCGCGCCGACGGTCATGCCGGGAGGCTGCGGCCCGGCCCCCGGCCTGGCCCTCACTGGGCGGGAGGCAACAGCACCGCGTCCACCACGTGAATCACGCCGTTGCAGGTATGGATGTCCGCCTGCCGGACCGTGGCACCGTTGACTTTCAGCGCACTCCCGACCACCGACATGCTCACCTTGTCGCCGGTCACCGTCTGGGCCGAAGTCAACTGTTTGGCCTGGGTGGCCGACCATTTGCCCGGTACGACGTGATACCAGAGCAGGCGGCGCAACTGCCGGGGACTGCTCTCGATACTCCTGAGGCGGCGGGCCGACACCCTCGCAAAGGCCCGGTTGGTGGGCACAAACAGGGTATAGGGGCCGCGCCCGCCCAGATCGCCCGCTATGCCCGCCTGCCTGACCTGGGCGAGAAAGACGCTGAATTGCGGCGTCCTGGCGAGTGCGTCGACCAGGGTGCCCCCGCAGCCGCCTCCCGCCACCCGCCTGCCGGCCACGCTGCCGCCCGTGACCTGCGCGGCGGGGATTCGGCCCCCCGCCGGCCCACCCGGCCGAGGTCCCCCATCCGCCGACGCCACTGCGCCGAGCACGCACCCGCACGTGACGGCCCACCGAAGTACCCTGCGGCCCTGCTGCATACCCACCCCACTTCTGGGGACCCGCTGGCCCCCCGTCCCCGAACGTGAACGACTTCCTCAAGCCTGGCAGACGATACGGCGGCCCGCGAACACCACCCCCTGACGCCGCAGGTGTGACCGCACTCTCACCGATTGAACTTTGAGTGGAATCTACAGTAGCACAGGCCTGAAAAATCCGGCGGGAAAGTGGAGAAAGTGGAGAGCGTCACACCATCCCGCATCCGGGTTCGCGTCACACTCACGCCAGATGACCGGCCCTGCCCCACGCCCTCTCCCGCCCCGCCCGGCCAGCGACACCGCCCCACCCGGGACGCGGACCGCCGACCTGCTGCATACGCTGCGGCTGGTGTGGCGGGCCAGTCCCCGGCACAGCGTCACCTACGCCCTGACCAGCCTGCTGGGCAGTGCCCTGCCCGCCGCGAACCTGTACATCGGCAAACTTCTGCTGGACGAGGTGGCGCGCGCCGCGCAGGGGGGCGTCACCTACGGGGCGCTCCTCTCGCTGCTGGGCGTCCAGGTCGCGCTGGTCGTGCTGGGCAGCCTGCTGTCCACCGTGCAGAGCGCCTCACAGCAACTGCTGGGCGACAGCCTCCAGCACAGTGTCAGCCGCCGCATCCTCGACAAGGCGTCCGGCCTCAGCGTGGAGGCCTTCGAGAATGCCGAGACCTACGACAAGTTGCAGCAGGCGTACCGCGAGGTGGGGTCGCGGCCCCTGGGCGTGGCGACGCAGCTGGTGGGCCTGGCAGGGGCCGCCGTGACGCTGGCCTCGGTCGGGGCGCTGATGGCGCGGCTGGGCTTCTGGGTGCTGCCGCTGGTGCTGCTGGCGAGCCTGCCGGGCGTGATCGTCAGCAACCGCTTCGGGGTGGAGGGCTACCGGATGCTGCGCCGCCAGACCCACGACGCGCGGGTGCAGAACTATCTGGGCGGCCTGCTGACCTCGGACACGCTGGTCAAGGAGGTGCGGCTCTTCGGGTTCGAGCCTTACCTGCTGCGGCGCTGGCGCGACTATTACCTGGGCTTCCGGCAGCAGCTGGAGGCGCTGGTGCGGCGGCGCTCGGGCTGGGGCTTCGCGGCGTCCCTGGTCTCGGCGCTGCTGATCGGCCTGGCGAGCGCGCTGATCCTGCGGCGGGCGGCCGCCGGGCAGATCACGGTGGGCGACTTCAGCGTCTTCGTGCTGGGCATCACGCAGGTTCAGGGCACGGTCGCGGGCCTGCTGAACGGCGTCAGCGGCATCTACCAGAACCTGCTGTACATGCGCAACCTCTTCGACTTCCTGGAACTGCCGGACCGCGATCTGGACGCGGGCGAGACGTGGTACGGCCCCATCGACACCATCGAGTTTCAGGGGGTGGGCTTCCGCTATCCCCTGACCGACCGCGACGTCCTCAGCGGCGTGTCCTTCACCGTCCGGCGGGGCGAGGCCCTGGCCCTGGTCGGGGAGAACGGGGCGGGCAAGACCACGTTGGTCAAACTCCTCACGCGGCTGTTCGAACCCACGAGCGGGCGCATCCTGCTCAACGGCCAGGACGCCGCGCGCTTCTCGCCCCGCAGCGTGCAGAAGGAAATGAGCATCATCTTTCAGGATTTCGGGCAGTACCAGATGAGCGCGCGGGAAAACGTGGCGCTGGCCGAGGTGAGCCGCCTGGACGACGCCCCCGGGGTGCAGGGCGCCGTGGACCGGGCTGGGGCCGCGTTCGTGGAGACGCTGCCGGGCGGCCTGGAGACGCCGCTGGGCCGCCTCTTCCAGGGCGGGCGGCAGCTCTCGGGGGGGCAGTGGCAACGGCTGGCGCTGGCCCGGCTGTACTTCCGGGCCGCCTCGGTGCTGGTGTTCGACGAACCCACGGCGGCGCTCGACGCCCGCGCCGAGTTCGAGACGATGGAAGCCCTGCGGACCCAGGCGCGTGACCGCATCACCCTGCTGATCTCCCACCGTTTTTCCACCGTGCGCCTCGCGGACCGGATCATCGTGCTGGAGGGCGGCGTGATCGTGGAGTCGGGGAGCCATCAGGAACTGCTCGCGCGGGGCGGCAAGTACGCCGTGCTGTACGACCTCCAGGCCCGGGGGTACGCCGCGAACGAGGAACCCGCCGCGCCTGCCTGACGCCGGGGGCGTAGGGGCAGAAGCAGTGGAGGTGGCGGCACCGTTTCCTCTCCTCTCCGGCCTCTACTCCAGCCCCTTTCCCGCCGTCGGCTGGCTGCCGGAGGCACTCTGAAGCACCGCCAGAACGACCCGGACAGCCGGTGACAGGGGGCCGTGGCGGACGACGGTCCCGTAACTGCGGGTCACGGCCCACGGCAGCGGGTGGCGCACCACGTTCTCCGGCAGGTCGGGCAGGGTCATCCTGGGCAGGATGGCGAAACCCAGTTCGCCAGCGACCATCGCCAGAATCGCGGTTTCGGTCGAGAGGCTCAGGCCGGGGCGTAGGTGAAGACCGCGCCGCGCCAAAGCGTCAGGAACGCGCAGATCACGCGGGTCGCCCAGATGGATGTAGGGCCGCGCCCAGAGATCCGGCAGGGGCCACGCGCGCGGCGCGATCAGCTCGTAAGGGTCTTCGCCCAGCGTGTGGGCCACGAGCGACATGCCGGGCAGAAGCTGCGTCAGACCGATCTCGGCCTGGCCCGCCTGCACGGCCTGAATCACCGCCGACCGTTCCAGGTGAGAGTCGTCCAGCTCAAGCCTGAGGGCCGGGTGGTCGCGGGCCAGGCGGGTCAGGCTTGGCGGCAGCAGGTGCCGGGCCAGACTGGGAAAACTGGCGATCCGGACCACACCCGAAAGCGCGGTGGCGGCGTCTGCCGCGCGGCCGAACAGTTCGACCTGCGCCAGAACCTGCTCGGCCAGGGGCAGCAGGCGGCGGCCCGCGTCGTTCAGGGCCACGCCACGCCCATGCCGTTCGAGCAGCCGCAGCCCCAGCTGGCCCTCCAGTTGCCGCAGGGCATGGCTCACGGCGGACTGCGTCAGGTTCAGGTGGACCGCCGCCGCACTCACGCTGCCCTTGCGGGCGGCAGCGGTGAAGGCCCGCAGCTGGGCCAGGGTCGGCTCGGGCATGAGTTTTATTCATACCACGCGGGCGCAGGACGATGTAGTGCGCCACTCGCCCTTCACGGGCACCTACAGTCCGGAACGGCCTCCCAGCCGCCCCTTGCCCCTTGCCGCCCCCCCAGACGCTCCTCCCCTTCCCGAGGCAGGTAACGATGACGACCGTCCAGATCGCCCCCGCAGACTCCGCCTGGTCAGAACGCACCCGTGAGCTGGCGCTGACCCTGACCGCCTGGCCCAGCGAGACCGGTTCCCCGGGCGAGGAGGCTTTCCCCCAGCGCCTCCGGGCTTATCTGGCCACGTGGCCCTACTTCCAGGCCCACCCGGACCTGCTGTGGGTCGCGCCCGCCCGCGCTTCCGCCTCCGCGAATCTCTATGCGCTGGTGCGCGGCCAGGGACCGGACACCGTGATGCTCAGCGGGCATTTCGACACTGTCTCGACCGAGAACTACGGTGAGCTGGGGCCGCTGGCCTGCACGCCCGAACGCCTGCGCGAAGCCCTGATCGCCGAGCTGGAGGGCCGCGACCGGAATGCGGCGGAAACGCTGGCCCTGCATGACCTGCAAGGCGGCGAGTTCCTGCCCGGACGCGGCCTGCTGGACATGAAGGGGGGTCTGGCGGCGGGACTGGCCGTGCTGGAACGGTACGCCGCCCTACCGGAGGGGGAGCGGCGCGGCCACCTCCTGTTCGTCACTTCCCCCGACGAGGAGGGGCTGTCGAGAGGGGCGCGCAGCGTGGTTCAGGAGCTGCCGGGCATCGCACGGCGGCACAGTCTCCGCATCCGCCTGGGCATCAATCTGGACGCCACCAACGACGTGGGCGACGGCAGCGAGGGCCAGGCCGTGTATCTGGGAACGGTGGGCAAGCTGCTGGTTTCCGCCCTGGTCGTCGGGCGTCCGACCCACGCCGCCTACCCCTTCGACGGCACGAGCGCGGCCCTGCTGGCCGCCGAACTCGTGCGGCGTGTGGAGGGCAACGCCGATCTTGCCGATGCGGCCCACGGCCAGCGCGCGGCCCCCCCCGTCTGCCTGGAGGTCCGGGACGGCCGAACACAGTACGATGTGACGACCCCGGCGCAGTTCTGGTGCGCCTTCAACGTGCTGACCCACCGCAGGACCCCGCCTGAGGTGCTGGAGCAGTTCGTGGCCCTGGCCCAGGCAGCGGCTGACAGCGCGCTCGGCACCTTCGCCGGCCGGGCAGCGGCCTGGGACAGCCAGAGCGCGCCCGGCCTGGAGCAGCAGCGGGCACGGGTTCTGACCTTCGGCGCGTTGAGAGAACGGGCGATACGCCAGGCGGGCGAAGCGGCGGTGGCCGCCCTGGTCAACCTGACGCCCGCAGAACCCGACCCGCTGCAAGCCAGCGCCAGCCTCACGCGGGCACTTCTGGAGTTGGCCGGGGTGGAGGGTCCGGCGGTCATTGTCGGCTTCGGGGCCGTCCACTACCCGCACACCCACATTGCCGAGACGGATCCGGAGGGGGCGGCCGCGTCTCTGGTCACGGCCCAGGTCACCCGCTTCGTCCAGGAGACTGGGGCACGGGTCCGCCTTCGTCCGTACTTCGCCGGGATTTCCGACATGAGTTTCCTGGGGCACTCGCCCTCCGCGGACGCTACTGCGGCGGTGACGCAGCACACGCCTCACCCGGCGCACGTGCACACCCCGCCGGCGGACGCCCTGAGCTTTCCCACCATCAACGCAGGACCCTGGGGCCGGGACTACCACCAGAAGCTCGAACGCATCTACCAGCCCTACGCCTTCGGGGTTCTGCCGGAACTGTTGTGGCGGCTGATACGGGCGCGCCTGCCGGGTCACCCCCCCGCGTGAACGGGCGGGGGGCCGGCTACTTCAGGCCGTGGCTGAGAATCTCCGCCAGCATCCGCGTGACGGTCTTCTGGAGGTCGTCGAGCTGTTCGGTGCCTTCGCGCAACATCGCCTTCCAGCGGTCCAGGCTGCGCGCGTCCCGCCCGCTCTCGCGGACGACGGCGGAACTGACCGTGAAATGCGCGGTCGGCAGACGGTCCAGGGCGCTGCCCGCGCCACTGTGGCGCGCCCCCAGCAGCGCCCCCAGCATGCCGACGCTGTTGCTGCGCTCCATCAGTTCGCGCTGGAAGTTGCGGTCCTTGATCGACATGATCACGTCCCACGCGGCGTCGGCCAGGGCCGTGGCGGCGGAGGCCGGGCGGTGGACCTCCACGGCCAGCGTGTCCCCCTGACGCCAGGTGCGCGTCCAGACCCCGCCCCGCTCGCTCGTCCAGTGCGTCTCGAAGTCGCGCGCGTCCTCGACCAGCACGCGGAGCTGCCCAGTGCCCCCCTTCAGCGTGACGCGGTGCCCGTCTTCGAGGACACCCCATTCGCTCAACCCCTCGGCCCCCAGCGCCTGCATGCTGGCGTAGCGGCTGGCCAGGGCAGCCGGACCGTCAATGACGCGGCTGACCTCTGCGCCGTCCACACGCAGCGCCACGTCGGGCGTGCCGTCCTCGGCCCGGATCAGCTGGGCGTCATGCCGCAGGTGCAGCAGGCCGAGGCCCCAGCGGTCCTGGGCCAAGCTCAGCGCACGGGTCAATTCCCGGCCCAGCGTCTCCTCGTCCGCACCGCTCTCGGCCAGGGCATGAATCTGGCTGTCCACATCTGCGGTCGCCATCAACGCATCGAAACTCTTCAGGGCGTCTTCCTGAGGCGGACGGCCCCTGCTTGCGGAAGTCACCGACTTTTCGGCTGCCGGACGGGGCCGCTCGTCGGTGGGCGTTTTGTCTTTCTGTCTGACTTTGGTCATGATTGTCCTTTAAACTGGGAAGGAAGTGCCACTGCCTTATTATGCTACAAGCATAAGAGATGAACAACTGTCGCATTCGGTGGAGGTGAGCCGGTCGCGGTCCAGGGCAAGAGTGACCTTATCCGCTTCGCAAGAGCATGCCCGGTCTGTGGCCGGAGGTCCAGAGCCGTAGGACCAGTGAGGTGCGGTGGCATCCTCCCCCGCCAGACCCCCACTTTCACTCTTGGCTCTGAAATGGCCCTCTAAGGCTCAGCAAAAGGTTTCCCCAACTTCCTCTCCACAAATGTACCTCGCACGGCCTCTATGGCCCTCCTGTGCCCAAAGAGGGCCATAGAGTTCCTTGGGGTCCGTGGACTTATCAGGTCCGCCACCCTCAGCGCTGCCCGTCTGGGCAAAACGGGGAGGGCAGGGGGTGGCTCCGCTCCCAACTTGAGGGGCCGCCTCTGATGTTGATTCTTTTAAAGATTTAAAAGATAGAAAAGATATTGATGATCATCATCAAGGGGCAGTGCCGAGAGGCGATAAACACGGCGTTTTTCCCGTTTTTCGCCTGAGATGTCCGGGCTTTTCGGGCAAAATCGCCTGAGATGTCCGATAGTCCCCCCTCAAAACCGCCTGAGATGTCCGATACCCCAGGTGCCGAATCGCCTGAGATGTCCGATAGGGGAAAGCCCCGAATCGCCTGAGATGTCCGGTACCTCTGTCCCACAATCGCCTGAGTTGTCCGATACCTCAGATGCCGAATCGCCTGAGATGTCCGATAGTCCTCCCTCAAAACCGCCTGAGTTGTCCGGTAGTGCCCCAGGGGCTGTGGAAAACTCAAAAATTATCGGCTGTGTGCGGGTTTTTCCAATTGACCCGAAAAATGAGGGCTTCGGATCGCCTGAGATGTCCGATAGTCCCCCCTCAAAACCGCCTGAGTTGTCCGATATCGCATTTTGATGGGGCGGCAGCTATCATGTGGCGTTTCTGACAGGAGGAAACCCGACCTTGGCACCGAGGGCGCGTCAGCCGAAAAAACTGCCGACTCCGCCACAGGAGATCCGGCGGATCGATGAGGCGAATGTCGGGCGTCTGGGCCTGATCAGTATTCAGGAACGCATCCCGGACAGCTACACCTCATGGAGTGTGGAGTTTGAGGTGGATGGGCGCCCGGCCCGGCTCAGTTGTGACGCCCTCCCCAAATATGGCGGCGTCCCCCATGGTCTGGACGGTGACATCGCGACCGCCCTGATCGACCTGTATGTCGAGAGTGGCTGTCCGGCAGACGGCGTGCTGCTCACGACGGCCTATCAGATTCTCAAGCGTGCGGGGCTGGACGATTCCGGCCGCTACTATCAGAATCTGCGGCAGACGCTCTACCGGCTCAGGACCTCCACCTACAGCGCCTCGGAAGCGTGGCGGGATCACCGCCGCCGCAGCTGGACGACCGTGACCTTCAACTACATCGAGGCCCTCGAATTCACCAGCCCCGACGATGAGCTGGGCCTCAGCCGCAGCAGCATGCTGAAGATCAGGCTGGCCGAGTCCATCGTGCGCTCGATTCGTGCCCAGTACACCAAGCCGCTGGACCTGGAATTTCTCACCAGCCTGGACCGGCCCCTGACGCGCGCGCTGTACCGCCTGCTGGATGCCCGCCGTTACCCGCCCGAGGATCCGCGGCTGCCTCTGCCGGCCTACACCGTCAATCTGATTACCTGGGCGGAGGCGTGCAAGATCGTCGATCAGCGCAGCAACAAGATCCGTTCCACCCTCAAGGGTGCCCATGAGGAGCTGCTGGAGCGGGGATACCTGTCCGCCGTCGAGTACGAGGGGCGCGGGCAAAAGCAGCAGATCACCTACACCTTCGCCGGTGTGGAAGGGCAGCAGGTGCAGGTGGAGCCGGTGCCCACGACGCCACTGGTCGGGGAACTGCTGGAGTCCCGTGTGTCCCTCGCCGTCGCCCGGCGACTGCTCAGCGAGTATGGGGAAGAGCATGTGGGGACGCGGCTCCAGAAGTTCCGGCGGCTGATCGCGAGCGGCTACAAGGTGCGGAGCCGCTCCGCGCTGCTCGTCGACGTGATCCGCGATCAGGAAGGCAAGTATCCGGACGAACCGCCGCTCCCGGACCTGCCGCCAAAGCCCGCCGTCTCCAGTGAGCCGCCCGGGCAGACCCTCGAACTCCGGCCGGATCCGGCCACGCTCGAAGAGCGGGTGGACGCCGCCCTGAAAACGGTGCAGTTTCTTTTGCGGGACCGCCTCAGCGTGAGCGACTATGCCCGGCTGCGTCTGGGGCTGATCGTCGGGCAGCCCGACGCGGCCGAGCTGGGTCGCCGGGCGCTGCGGGCCAAGATGGAAGGCCAGCTCAGTGAACTGGCGGCAGAGATTCTGGACGCTTTGCCGCCAGTCCTGCCGAACTGAACCGGGCGAAGAGTTCCGGCCCGGCCGACCCTGTCGAGGCCGGAAGGACGACCGGGACGCCCATCTGATAGGCTGGGTGACGATGGGCCGGCAGGTTGTCCGCCCCCTCTGCCCTGCTTCTCTTCACGGGGGGCCGGTCGTCCGGCGGCTGGACGCCCCGTGTTTCAGGAACATCATCTTTGCCCGCCGCTGCTGGGTGCCCCCGGTGCCCAGCCAGGCGGCGACGGCTGCTGGGCGCTTTCCCATGTGGGAAGCCCTTCTTCCGGACACGACGTTCAGATCCACCTTTCAGACACGACTCAGACACAAGAGGTGCCGGTACCGCGGCTTTCCCGCGGCGCACCAGACAGGACCCCATGACCCAGAACAAAAAGCAAGAGCAGCAGTTCCGCACCGATCTCTCCTCCACCGAGCCGGCTTCCAGCTCTCGCCAGCGCCACCGGCGCGGTGGAGGGGGCCGCAGTGAAGGGGACCGGGGCAACCCGGGCAGTCAGGACCGGTCGGGCCTGCAAGCGCCCGCCGCCCCCCTCTCCCCTGCCCCGCCACAGGCTTCTCAGGCGGGCACGGCTTCTCAGGCGGGCGCGGTGCGGGCCGATTGGCAGGCGCTGCTCGGTGGCCGTGTGCCCACACCGGTGCAGGCCGGGGCCATTCCTGTCCTGCTTGAGGGGCGGGACGTGATTACCACGGCGCGCACCGGCAGCGGCAAAACGCTGGCTTTCCTGATTCCTGCCGCCGCACGTGGGATCGGTATGACGGCCGTTCGGGGCCTGCGGCCGGAAGTGCTGGTCGTGACGCCGACGCGGGAACTGGCCGTGCAGATCCGTGACGTGGCCCGCGAACTGGGCATGCCCGCCGGGCGCATCACCGGCGGCATCACCCCGGCCCAGACCCGCAGCGAGGCGAGTGGCAAGGGGCTGATCGCGGGGACGCCCGGCCGCCTCAAGGACCTGATCAACCGGGGGGAGCTGAGCCTGGCCGGACTGCGTTACGTGGTGCTCGACGAAGCCGACGAACTGCTCTCGCTGGGCTTCCTGAGAGATGTGGGCGACATCCTGGGCGCGGCTCAGACGCAGGTCGGGGCCGGACGCGGACAAGGGAAGTTGCAGATCGCGATGGCCTCGGCCACCTTCCCGGCGGCCATTCGCAGTGTGGCTGAACGGTTCATGCACAGGCCCGAGCGCATCGATATCGCTCCGGCCAAACGTGCCGACGAGACGCAGGGCAGCGGGGACGTGCTGGGCGGGGCGACCGGGGCCACCCATCTGCTGGTCCACACGACCCGCGAGGACGTTCTGGAACTGGCCGCCGCCGAGGCCCGCAGCGCTTTGCAGGCGCCGGGTGGCTGCGTGGTGATTTTCAGCCGCACCAAATCGCTGGTGAAACGGCGTGCGGCGCGGCTGGGCGAACTGCTGCCCGCCGAGATCGTCAGCCCCCTGGAAGGCAACATGGACCAGAAGAAGCGTGAGCGCACCATGAGCCTTCTGCGCGAGGGCAAGTCCCGGGTGCTGGTCGCCACCGATATTGCGGGGCGCGGCATCGACCTTCCCGAGGTGCGGCTGGTGATCCACATGGACGTGGCTTCCACCGCTGAGGACCATGTTCACCGCTCGGGGCGCACGGCCCGCGCTGGAAGGCCCGGCACGAATCTGGTGCTGCTGATCCCCGAGCAACGTGGCCTGTGGCAGACGGTGCGCCGCGGTCTGCCCGCCGCCTTGCAGCCGCCACTCAGCCGCGAGGAAGGCCAGATCGACCGCGAGATTCAGGAAAAGCAGGGCGGGAACAGTGGACAGCGCCAGGGCCGCAGTGGTCCCCGCCAGGGAAGTGCAGCCCCAGCTCAGGGAAGTGGCCGTTCCGAGGGCGGCAGCTCTCCACAGCACAGCCCCCGCAAGGATGGCAGCCGGGGAAGTAAGAGCCGTTCCGGTGCTGCCTCTTCCGCGTCCCAGAGTGCGGGTGTGGGCGGTGGCCGGGTGGGGCCGCAACCGGCCCGCAGGCGGGGTGGACGCCGCTGAGACCGGTCAGCCTGAGGGGGAGAAGTGAGAGGAAAGGGGAGAGCCTGCCTTGTTCTTTCCGGAAAGAACAGCAGCTGCCTGCCTTTCACTCCTGAAACCGGGGCGATGACGGTTCCTGCGGTTTCTGCCCGGCAAGGCCTCCAGCAGGGGAAAGCAGATTGACGAGACCAATGGATGAGGGGCGCGGCCCGGCAAAGCTTTGCCGGGCCGCGCCTTCTTCTGCTCTGCCCCGTTCAGTCTTCGGCTTGCAGCCAGGTGGGCATCCGCTTCAGCCACCTGTCCAGGTCCGTTCTCTGCTGATCGGTCAGCCCGTTGAACCAGCGGACACTGCCGAACGTGCGTCCCAGGTGATCCAGCTGCTTTTTGCTGGTGCCCGCCCGTTTCCTGACGGGCGTGAGAGAGGTCAGGAAGGCGCGCAGCTCCTGCCGGGTCGCCCCCGCCAGCGCACGTTCCAGCAGGGCGGGCCGGTGGTCCTCGGGCGCGGAGGCGATCACGGCGGCGGCGCTGTAGGTCAGGCCGCGCTCGCGCATGGCCGTCAGTACTTCTGCGGGCCACTGCAAGACCCGGAGTTTGTTCTTGGCGAAGCTCTGCCAGGTTTCACGCCCCAGGAGCGAGAACACCTGCGCGAACACGGCCACGTCTGCCTCTGCCTCGTGGCGCAGATTGGCGATCAGCCGTTGCCGGGCCTCCTGGGGGGCCACGTTCAGCCGCAGGGCCAGCAGCCGGAGCGCCCCCTCAATCTCGTCCAGCGGATTCAGATTCTCGCGTTGGAGGTTCTCGACCAGGCCCACTTCCAGCATCTGCTGGTCGTCAAGCTGGCGCACCAGTGCGGGAACTTCCTGTAACCCGGCCGCGAGGGCCGCACGGTAACGCCGCTCGCCCGCCGCGATCTCATACCCGCCGCCCGGGGCCGGGCGAACCAGCAGAGGCTGAAGCACGCCCTGTTCCCGGATGCTTTGCGTCAAGGCCTCCAGTTCCGCCTCGCCAAACTGCCGCCGGGGTTGTCCGGCATATGGGCGTAATTCGCTGAGCGGGAGGGCGCGGCCGTGCTCGGTGGTCTGCGTCAATCCCTGGGCGTCACCCAGCAGGCCCGCCAGGTTGCCCCGGCGCTCGGGCCGCCGCCGGGTCATCCGTTTCCTCCCGCCGGACGCAGGCCCGCCGCCTGTGCCACGTCGGCGGCGAGACGCTGGACATCGCGGTGGACCGGCGAGCCGGGGGCGTACACACCGACCGGTTGCCCGGCGGTGGTGCTGTCCAGCCACACGGCCTCGCGCTGCGGCACCGGGGCCGCCAGGGGTGAGAGGTGCGCCTGCAACTCCGTCAGCACCTCCCGGTCATGCAGCCGGCGGGCGTCGTACAGCGTGGGCACGTAAAGCGCCACGGTGAGGCCCGGCCGCACATCCCGGTACTCGGCAAACGCCTCGCCCAGGCCAGGCAGTGCGTCCAGGCCTTTCTGGCGGGTAGGAACAGGCACGACCATCCGGTCAGCGGCCATAGCCCCCAGGATGGAAAGCTGTCCCAGGCTGGGCGGGCTGTCGATCAGGACCACGTCGTACTGCTCCTGCACGTCCTCCAACGCCCGTCGCAGCCGGGTGTGCGCCCCGACCCGGCCCATCATCTGCCCCTCGGCGAGGGCGAGGCTCACATGCGAGGGCACCAGGCTCAGGCCGTGGACCCGCAGCGGTGTGGGAAGGGCCTGCCCCTCCACGGCGACCCCATACACGGTCTGCTCGCGCGTGGTGCCCGTCACCCCCAGCCAGCCGGTCAGATTGGCCTGGGGATCGAGGTCGATCAGCAGGGTGCGCAGGCCCTGGCGGGCGAGTTCATACCCCACGTCCCGGGTGATGCTCGTCTTCCCGGCCCCGCCCGCGTGGTTAAACACCGTCAGTACGATCATCACTCCGTACGATAGCGCCTGAGTGCGGGTTGCGGCAGCCCAATGGTCCTGTTCTTTCCGGAAAGAACACAGGTCTCTGGAGGCCCGCTGTCCCCTGGCGTCGGGCTTTTGTGGCTGCTGTCCCGGTGTCAGGTGCGTCCCCCTCTGCTCCAGATCCGGTGGCAGCCCGTACAGTTGAGACATGACCGCTGCCCTTTCTCCCCCCCGCTTGGCCCGGCATGTCACGTGCAGCGGCGCGCGGGTCTATACGCTGACTCTGGACGCCTTTCCCCACCTCAGCGTGAACGTGTTCCTGGTGGTGATCGGGGAGCGGGACGTGCCCAGCTACACGGCCCTGATTGACACGGGCAGCAGCCAGAGCGGGAGTACGGAGGGCCTGATGGCGGGCCTCGCCGCCGTGCGGGAACAGTGGGGCGAGCGGTGGAGCTGGGACACGCTGTCACGCATCGTCATCACCCACGCCCACCTCGACCATGTGGCCGGACTGCCCTTCGTGCGGGCCTTGACGAATGCACCGGTGGCGGCGCACCGGGTGGCCGCGCCGACCATCCAGAACCCGCAGGCCGCCCGTGAGGCAGCGGTCCTCGGTGTAGAGGAAGAACTGCGCTGGGCGGGCATCGGGGGTGACGAGTATGCTGCCCGGATGCGCAAGCGGGCGGGCCATCTGATGCTCCCCGTGGGCGTCGCGGTAGAGACGGTCCTGCAAGGCGGAGAGCGGCTCGACGGGCACTTCGGGGTCATCCATACCCCCGGTCATGCGGGGGGACAGGTCTGCCTGCAACTGGACGATGTCCTGCTCAGCGCCGATCACCTGCTGCCCCACAACTCTCCGCCGCTCCGGGCGGAGCGGGCGCAGCCGTGGGGTGGGCTGGCTCACTACCTGGCGTCGCTAGACCGGATCGCCGCCCTGGACGGGGTCACGTTGGCGCTCGGAAGTCACGGGGGGCCGATGACCGACTGGCGGGGCCGTCTCCGGCAACTGCGGGAACGGAACGCGCACAAGCTCCAGGCCGTTCTCGACGCCAGCGATAGGCCCCTGACCGTGCGGGAGCTGACCCTGAAGCTGTATCCCCGGCTGAACCCCGTCCAGGCCCTCCTGCTGCTCGACCAGACGGGCGCACTGGTGGAGGAACTGGTGCGCCGGGGCCAGCTGGAGGAAGGGAAAGGGGAGAGGGACACCGAGGGCATGTGGCCGTCTGTCTTCCGGCGCATCCCCTGAAGCCTTCCCCGAACGTGGTGCTTGGAGGGAGGAGCCTCCTTGCAGCAGAGCACCCGGCCCAGGCGTGGACCTGAAGCCGGGTGGGTCCGGGGGCGTTCAGCGGGGCAGGTCGCTGACACCCATCAGGAACTCGTCCACCGCGCGGGCCGCCTGCCGCCCCTCGCGGATGGCCCAGACCACCAGCGACTGGCCCCGGCGCATGTCGCCCGCCGCGAACACGCCCCCCACATTGGTCGCGTAGCCGCCCGCTGCCTCCGCCGTGGCGTGGGCATTGCCCCGCGCGTCCCGGGAGACACCGAAGGCGTCGAGAATCCCCGCGACCGGACTCACGAAGCCCATCGCCAGCAGCACCAGGTCGGCGGGAAGGTCCTCCTCGGTGCCGGGGATCTCGGTCATCTTGCCGCCTTCCCAGGCCAGACGCACCGTCCGGATGCCCGTCACCTGACCGGCCTCACCGAGGAACGCCTTGGTGCCGATGGCGAACTCGCGCTCGCCGCCTTCCTCGTGGCTGGAACTGGTGCGGAGTTTGTGCGGCCAGTATGGCCAGGTGAGCGGCTTGTGTTCCTGCTCGGGGGGCATGGGGAGCAGCTCGAACTGGGTGACGTGCGCGGCCCCGTGACGGTGGGACGTGCCCACACAGTCCGAGCCGGTGTCGCCGCCCCCGATCACCACGACGTGCTTACCCCCGGCGTGCAGTTGTCCTTCCAGCTCGTCGCCCGCGTTGACCCGGTTTTGCTGCGGCAGGAACTCCATCGCGAAGTGGACCCCGCGCAGATCGCGGCCCGGCACCGGCAGGTCGCGCGGCTGCTCGGCCCCGCCCGCCAGCAGCACCGCGTCGAACTTCTGCTGGAGTTCGCCCGGCGACACAGTTTCGCGGGCCAGGTTGGCCACCTTCGAGTCTTCCGGCAACGACCCGACCAGCACGCCGGTGCGGAAGGTGACGCCCTCGGCCTCCAGCTGGGCCACCCGGCGGTCGATCAGCGCCTTGTCCAGCTTGAAGTCGGGAATCCCGTAGCGCAGCAGGCCGCCTGGCCGGTCGTTCTTCTCGAACACGGTGACCTCGTGGCCCGCGCGCGCCAGTTGCTGTGCCGCTGCCAGCCCCGCCGGCCCCGAGCCGACGACCGCGACCCGCTTGCCGGTCCGGAAGGGCGGCGGCTGGGGAGCCACCCAACCCTCACTCCAGGCCCGGTCGATGATCGCGCGCTCGATGGACTTGATGCCCACCGGTTCGTCGATCAGGTTCAGGGTGCAGGCCGCCTCACAGGGGGCGGGACAGACGCGCCCGGTGAACTCGGGAAAGTTGTTGGTGGCGTGCAGCAGCTCGGCGGCGTTTCGCCAGTCGTCCTGATAGACCAGGTCGTTCCAGTCGGGAATCAGATTGCTGACCGGGCAGGCCCCATTGCAAAACGGAATGCCGCAGTCCATGCAGCGCGCACCCTGCACGCGGGCCTGCTCGACGTTCAGTTCGAGGACGAATTCCTTGTAGTGCTTCAGGCGCGCGTCGATCGGCTCATAGGTCTCTTTCACGCGCCGGTGCTCCAGAAAGCCGGTGACTTTTCCCATTGATTTCTCCCAGTCTCAGCGAACTCGGTTTCAGCGGACGGCGACAGGCGCGGTGCGGGTCTCGTCGGGTTCGGGGTGGCCGGCCCCGGCATTCAGTTCGCCCAGGGCGCGCTCGTACTCGCGCGGGAAGACCTTGACGAAGCGGGGCAGCGCCGCGTCCCACCCATCGAGCAGCTCGCGGGCGCGCAGCGAGCCGGTCCAGCGGTGGTGGTCCTCGATCAGCGTGCGCAGTTGCGCCTCGTCCGTCTGGCCCCGGTGCCAGAACTTGCGGGGGGTGGAGGCTTCCTGCTCGGCCTGCGGCACCACCCGGTCGAGCGAGATCATCGCGGGGTTGCAGCGTTGGGCGAAGGCCCCGTCCTCGTCGTACACGTAGGCGATGCCGCCCGACATGCCCGCCGCGAAGTTGCGCCCGGTGCGGCCCAGGACGACCACCGTCCCGCCCGTCATGTATTCGCAGCCGTGGTCGCCGGTGCCCTCGACGACCGCCGTCGCGCCCGAGAGGCGCACCGCGAAGCGCTCGCCCGCCACACCGCGCAGGAACGCCTCACCCGAGGTCGCCCCGTACAGCACGGTGTTGCCCACGATGATGTTGCGGGCCGCGTCTCCCCGGAAGTCGATGCTGGGCCGCACCACGACCCGCCCGCCGGACAGCCCCTTGCCGGTGTAGTCGTTCGCGTCCCCGATCAGGTACAGCGTGATCCCGGGGGCCAGGAACGCGCCGAAGCTCTGGCCGCCGTTGCCCTCCATCTGAATGAAGATGGTGTCGTCGGGCAGGCCGTCGGGCGAGCGGCGGATCACCTCACCCGAGAGCATGGCGCCGACGGTGCGGTTCACGTTGCGTGCCGCCTCCAGCAACTTGACCTTCTCGCCGCGTTCCAGGGCGGGCGCACACTTCTCGATCAGTTGCCTGTCGAGGGCGCCGTGCAGCCCGTGGTCCTGCTCCCCGAAGTGCCGCCGCGCGAGGTCGGACGCTTCGGCCCGGTGGAACACGCGGCTGAAATCCAGGCCCCGCGCCTTCCAGTGTTCGGTGCCCTTGCGCGTATCCAGCAGGTCCGAGCGCCCGACCAGATCGTCGAAGCGGCGGATGCCGAGGCTCGCCATAATCTCGCGCACTTCCTCGGCCACGAAGAAGAAATAGTTGATGACGTGTTCGGGTTTGCCCGCGAACTTCTGGCGCAGTTGCGGGTCCTGCGTCGCCACACCCACCGGGCAGGTGTTGAGGTGGCACTTGCGCATCATGATGCAGCCTTCCGCGACCAGGGGCGCGGTGGCGAAGCCGAACTCGTCCGCGCCCAGCAGTCCCCCGATCACCACGTCGCGCCCGGTCTTCATCTGGCCGTCGGCCTGCACCCGGATGCGGTCCCGCAGGCGGTTGAGCACCAGCGTCTGCTGCGTTTCGGCCAGGCCCAGTTCCCAGGGTGATCCGGCGTGCTTGATCGACGACCAGGGCGAAGCGCCGGTGCCGCCGTCGTGCCCCGCGATCACCACGTGGTCGGCCTTGGCCTTCGCCACGCCCGCCGCGATGGTGCCCACGCCGACCTCCGAGACCAGCTTAACCGAGATATCCGCCTGCGGGTTCACGTTCTTGAGGTCGTGGATCAGTTGCGCGAGGTCCTCGATGGAGTAGATGTCGTGGTGCGGGGGAGGGGAGATGAGGCCCACGCCCGGCACCGAGTGGCGCAGCATCCCGATGTAGTCGGTGACCTTGCCGCCGGGAAGCTGGCCGCCTTCGCCGGGCTTGGCCCCCTGCGCCATCTTGATCTGAATCTGGTCGGCGGACACCAGGTATTCGGTGGTGACCCCGAAGCGGCCCGACGCGACCTGCTTGATCTTGGAGCGCAGGGAGTCGCCGGCCTGAAGCGCGTAGTCTGCCGGGGCCTCGATGCGGCCTGCACCCAGCAGGTCGCTGAGGCGTGTCCCAGCCTCAATGCCCTCACCGCGCAGCTCGGCCCGGTAGCGCGCCGGGTCCTCGCCGCCCTCGCCGGTGTTGGATTTGCCGCCGATGCGGTTCATCGCAACGGCCAGGGTGGTGTGGGCCTCCGTGCTGATCGACCCCAGCGACATCGCGCCGGTGGCGAAGCGTTTGACGATCTCGGAGGCCGGTTCGACCTCTTCGAGCGGAACGGCCTGCCTGGGGTCGGTCTTCAGTTCGAAGAGGCCGCGCAGCGTCATGTGGCGGCGCGACTGGTCGTTGATGATCCGGGCGTACTCGCGGTACGTCTCCGGGCGGCCCGAGCGCGCGGCGTGCTGGAGCTTGGCGACCGCGTCGGGCGTCCACATGTGTTCCTCGCCCTGTGCCCGCCAGGCGTACTCGCCACCCACGTCGAGCTTGTGCGCGAGCTGAGGATCGGCCCCGAAGGCCGCACGGTGCAGGCGCAGCGCCTCTTCCGCCACCTCGAACACCCCGATGCCGCCCACCTGGGTCGAGGTGCCCCGGAAGAACTTCTGCACCAGCGCCTCGCTCAGGCCGATGGCCTCGAAAATCTGGGCGCCGCAGTAGGACATATACGTGCTGATGCCCATCTTCGACATGATCTTGGACAGGCCCTTGCCCACGCCCTTGACGTAGTTGGCGACGGCCTTTTCAGGCCTGTCCGGATGCAGCGCCGCCAGTGTCTCCAGCGCGAGGTACGGGTGAACCGCTTCCGCACCGTAACCGGCCAGCACCGCGAAATGATGCACCTCACGCGCCGACCCCGTCTCGACTACCAGGCCCGCCGTCGTCCGCAGCCCCTGATGGACGAGGTGCTGGTGGACGGCAGACAGCGCCAGCGGCGCGGGAATGGCGACGTGCTCGCGGTCCATCTCCCGGTCGGTGAGAATCAGGATGTTGTGCCCGCTGCGGACCGCGTCCACCGCCTGGGCCTGGAGCGAGGCGAGCGTGGCCTCCACGCCCTCGTGGCCCCAGGAGGCCGGATAGCAGATGTCCAGCTCGTAGGGCCGGAACTTGTCCCCGGTCTGTCCCCCGATGCCGCGCAGCCGCGCCATGTCCGCGAAGTCGAGGACCGGCTGCGCCACCTCCAGCCGCATGGGCGGGTTGACCGCGTTGATGTCGAGCAGGTTGGGCCTGGGGCCGATAAAGGACACCAGCGACATCACGACCTGTTCGCGGATCGGGTCGATGGGCGGGTTGGTGACCTGGGCGAACAGTTGCCGGAAGTAGCTGTAAAGGAGCTTGTTCTTTCCGGAAAGAACAGCCAGCGGCGAGTCGTTGCCCATCGACCCGATGCCTTCTTCCCCGGCGGCGGCCAGCGGGTTCAGCAGGAACTTCAGGTCTTCCTGGGTGTAGCCGAATGCCTGCTGGCGGTCGAGCAGCGATTCACGGAAGGCGGGCACTTCCCCATCTGCCGCGAGTTGGTCCAGCCGCACACGCACGTTCTCGATCCACTGCCGGTAGGGCTTGGCCGAAGCGTACCGCGCCCGCAGTTCCTCGTCGTCCACGATGCGGCCTTCGTCGAGGTCGAGCAGGAACATCCTTCCGGGCTGAAGCCGCCACTTCTTCACGATCTTGTGTTCGGGAATCGGCAGCACGCCCGACTCGGAAGCCAGCACCACCAGATCGTCGTTGGTGACGATGTAGCGGGCGGGGCGCAGGCCGTTGCGGTCGAGGGTCGCGCCGATCTGCCGGCCATCGGTGAAGACCATCGCGGCCGGACCGTCCCAGGGCTCCATCATCGCCGCGTGGTACTCGTAAAAGGCGCGGCGTTGCGGGTCCATCTGCTCGTTGCCCTCCCACGCTTCGGGGATCAGCATCATCGCGGCGTGGGCGAGGGGATAGCCCGCCATCGTCAGCAGTTCCAGGGCGTTGTCGAAGGTCGCGGTGTCGGATTGCCCCCGCAGGCTGATGGGGTAGAGCTTCTGGAGGTCGTCCCCCAGCACCGGCGACTTCATCACGCCCTCGCGGGCACGCATCCAGTTGAAGTTGCCCTTGACGGTGTTGATCTCGCCGTTGTGTGCCACCATCCGGTAGGGGTGCGCGAGGTACCACTCGGGGAACGTATTCGTGGAGAACCGCTGGTGAACCAGAGCCAGGGCCGACACCACCGAGGGGTCCGCCAGGTCGAGGTAATACTCACCGACCTGGGTCGCCAACAGCAGGCCCTTATAGATCACAGTGCGGCACGACATGCTGGGCACGTAGTACTCGCGCCCGTGCGTGAGTTTGAGGCGCAGGATCGCCAGCGAGGCCCGCTTGCGGATCACATACAGTTTGCGTTCCAGCGCGTCGGGCACCAGGATGTCCGGCCCGTGCCCGATAAACACCTGACGGATCACCGGTTCCTTGGCGCGGACCGCCGGGGACATGGGCATCTCGCGGCTGACCGGGACGTCGCGCCAGCCCAGCAGGACCTGCCCCTCGGCCCGGATCGCCCGTTCCAGTTCCTGCTCGCACGCTAGGCGCGAGGCATGTTCCTTGGGCAGGAAGATCATGCCGACGCCGTAGTCGCCGGGCGGCGGCAGCGTGACGCCCTGTTTCGCCATCTCGGCCCGGTAGAACTCGTCGGGAATCTGAATCAGGATGCCTGCGCCGTCGCCCATCAGCACGTCGGCCCCCACGGCCCCCCGGTGGTCGAGGTTCTCCAGAATCCTCAGGCCCTGCATAACGATGCTGTGGTCTCTGCGGCCCCGCAGGTGGGCGATAAAGCCGACCCCGCAGGCGTCATGCTCGTGTTCGCGCCGGTACAGGCCCTGCTGGCTGAGCGCCTCTATTTCCTGCGGCGTTGGCTGGTGTGTGTGGGTCTGGTCCATCAGGCACTCCTCTCCCGCTTGCGCAAGGCGCGGTAGGTTTAGAGACTACACACGTTGCATAATTGCCCAGGCCAGTTGTCCAGTTGTGGTAGGCGCAACATTATTTCGTGGGCCGTGATCTGGACCGGAGGGGACGGGTGGCTGGGACCGAAGCTCGGCCCCCACGGATCTATTCACCAAAACGTATTTTATTGCTTCACCCTGCCGAGCTTTCCGGAGCGGTCTATCAGGAGAAAGGACCCGCTCACGGCACGGCAGCCCCCGCCTGCTGGATGGCACCTCGGCAGGGCATCCGGGAAGCGTCAGCAAGGACACGCGCTGAAGGGCTGTCAGAGGGTTTGGACCTGTCCCTTCCCAGCGTCCTGGGCACCGTCGCATCCCGTCATCCCAGGGTCTGATGTGGACGCGGCCCCGCCGCGCTCCTTACGTGCAGTCCTGGCCCGGACCCGTGCCGTTTCGCTAGAGGGCACTCTTCACGCCATGAGGTCCTGCCGCCTGTCCTCCAGGGCACAGCAGGTGCTGACCAGGGCTGGCCCACGTTTCTGCACCGGCTCCCGGTGAGAAATGGGGCGGGTGAGGAGTGGCTGAGGCCCGCTTGAAGGTTTAGGCTAAGCCTCCGCAAACAGACGCTTGATTCCTCACAAAATCAGAAGATGGAAGCGAAAAACTTCTAAAAACAAGGCGGCCTTCGTTACGTTGTGGGCTTTCTAACATCTTTCTTCACATTATTTTAACTATCCTTCCTGTAAGGTTCATCCGGTTGGTCGTCATTGAATCGGAAGACAACTCTTACATGTGTTGTCGGTTCTGATGACAGCTGTGAAATTTACCTCATTGGAAGAGGCGACATGGATGTCGCTGACCGCGCTGTATTGCACCGGTCAGGCGTCCCTTGCCTCAAGGAGAACTCATGCACCGTCCTACCCGTGACCTTACCCTGATCAAGTGTGCCTTTGGCGTGTTGGGCCTGACCGCGCTGCTTGCTGCTTGCGGCCAGGTGCCCGCATCTTCTGATCTGCCGCCTACCACGCAGACGCAGGCCGGTACGCCAACCAGCGGTGAGCCGACCGAGACCGCAGCTCAGCCCGTCGCGGACAGCGGCACTCCGGCCACCGGCGACAGCTCCCCGGCAGATGACCTCGCCGCTCGGGGCACCCGCGCCTCTGCGGCGGCCATTGACGTGGCCTGCGACTCGGTCAGTGACGATCTCTCTGCCATCCGCAGCAAGCTCGCCGCCAAGAGCGTCGTGACCCTGAGCGGTACCTGCCGGATCGGTTCGAGCATCAATCTGGCGGCGGGCAAGACCCTGGCGGGAGGTCGCCTCGTGGCCACCACACCGCTCCAGGTCGTCGTGAACGCGACCGGCGCGGGCGCGACCATCCGCGACCTGATCATCGATGGTGCCCGCTCCAAGAACGGCATCCTGAACAACGGGTACCCCATCACCGTCTCGAACGTCGAGACGATGAATCTCACCGATTTCGGGATCTGGATCATGCGTGGCACGGGCAGCCGCATCAGCGGGTTCAAGGCCCATGACATCAACGGCCTTGTCGGCGCGAGCGCGGTGCTGGTGCGCCTCGCCCCCAAGACGGTGGTCGAGAACGTCACCGCGTGGAACATTATGCCGCCGGACCCCAACAATCCCAACACGCAGCCGCCGGACGGCAACGGCGTCTTTATCGGCGCGGGCAGCGACGGCACGACCGTCACGAACGTGACCGGCAACAACATCGGCCGCCGCCTGGTCAAAATCCAGAGCAACTACATCACGGTGCGTGGGGTGTACGCGACCGGCGTCGGGCACAGCGCGGTCCAGATTCAGCTCCCGGTCGCGGCGGGTGGCCCCATTCGCGGTTGCCGTCTGTACGACATCAACCACACCGCTACCAGGAACGGGCAGTACGGCGTGATGTTCGAGGATGCCGTGGACGACTGCGTGGTGGACGGCTTCAACTTCACGGGCATGACCGACACCGGCATCGAGATCCGGGGCGGCATCACCAACACCACCTTCAAGAATGGAACGGTCAAGAACGCGGCCCGCTGGTGCGTCCGCGTGGAGAACTCCAGCGCCTCCGGCACCCGCAACATCACCTTCGACAACGTGACCTTCGATCACTGCTACAACAACCTGGGTCCGGCCTTCGCGATCCGCAACAACAGCACCTATGGCGCGGTGGACAACGTCACCCTGAACGGCTCGCGCTTCCTGAACAGCAGCATCGCGCTGGAAGCGTACGGCTCGGGCCACGTGTTCACCAACAACAGCTTCGGCAACGCCCAGGTCAAGATCATTCCGGGGACCCGCTACACGGCCTACAGCAACACCGGTGTGAACGGCTCCCTGTAACCTGCATTCTGTAACCCTGAAACCTGCGGCGCGGCTGCCGCGTCCGTGTTCTCGCCTGAGTGCCGAGGTGGCCCTGTTGATCGGGGCCACCTCGCGCCTGTCTGGCCGCTGTGCCTGGCGGCCGCGTCTGAAGGTCGGGCGGGGAATTTGCTAAGCTGACCTGGTTCCCAACCCGCTCCCCGAGGTGGTTTTTGCAGCCAGCGAAGCCCCACAACCCGGAGGCCTATACCTTTCAGCGCTTCCTGGGCGTGCTGCTGCAATACGCCCCCTTCGTTCTCGGGAGTGGCGTTTTTTTTGCGCTGCTGGCCTACGGCGGCTCTGCCCGTCAACCGCCCGTCTACGAGGCGACGAGCAGCGTGCTGGCCGTGCAGGTCGAGAGCGGCGATCCCCTGCTGACGACCGCGCCGGCCCTGCCCGAGGGCGCGGTCGAGCAGGCGATGCACAGCGAGCGGATGGTGGAAGGCATTCTCGTCCACCTGCGGCAGTCTGCTTTGCCGCCGCCGCTGGTGCAGCGGATCGGGGGTGATCTGCGGCGCGAACTGACCACCCGGCAGTTTGCGCGGCTTCAGGTTCGGCCGAGGCTCAACACCCTGCAAAACGGCGTGTATGAGATCGCCGCGCACGCCGAAACGCCTGCGGCGGCCCAGGTGCTGGCCAACGCGAGCGTGTCCGCCCTGCTGGACTGGGACACGGCCCGGGCGGTGACTGGTGTCGTGCGCTCGCGTGACAGCCTGAGAAAACAAGTCGCGGCCCTGGACCGGCGCATCGCCGCCGCCCCGGACACCACCGAGTTGCAAACGCTGTCGTATGCCCGGCAGGGGGCCGCCGAGCGTCTGGTCCTGCTCGAGCAACTCGGGCAGGCGGCCAACGGCACCCTCTCGCGGCTGGCCCGGGCCGTGGCGCCCGCTGCGCCAGTGTCCCCGTTGCCCCTGCGCAATGCCCTGCTGGCCTTTCTCACCGCCACCTTCCTCGGCGCGGTGGCCGCGCTGGTCTGGGACGCGCTGCATCCCCGGGCGCGCCGGCCGGATGATCTGGGCGACCTGGGGGCGCCGGTCCTCGGCTGGCTTCCCCGGCTTCCTCGGGGCGGCTCCGGGGCGGGGCTGAAGGGCGTTCGCGGAGAGGCGGTGCGGCGGGCCGCCGGATTTTTGAGGGTCAATGTGGCCGTGCGGCTGCGGCCCGGGGTCAGGCGGCTCGTGTTGACCGGTCTGCGGTCCGGACAGGGCACGAGCCGGGTCACGGCGCTGCTCGCCCAAGGTCTGGCCGATGCCGGGCAGCGGGTCCTGATCGTCGACGCGGCCTGTTCGCCGGGCCAGGCCCTCATGTGGCCCGCCGCAGGTACGCGCAGCGAGGCCCTCCCCGCTCCCGAGCTTTCGGAAGGCGTGCAGGGCCGAACGGTGGCGCAGGGCATCGACCTCCTCAGCCTGGGAGGGGTGCAGGGCGGCCCGGCCCGTCTCGTCGCGGCCCCGCCCTTCGCGGCGCTGCTCACCCGCTGGTCGAGCGCCTACGACGTCGTGCTGATCGACGCCCCTCCCCTCACCGAATCTGCCGCCGCCCTGACCCTGGCTGGCCCGGCCGGCCGGCTGGTGCTGGTGGTGGAGGCGACCAGATTCGGGCGGCTGGACCTGGAGCGTGCGCTCGGCCTCGCCCACGTGGGCGGCGCGACCGTGCTGGGCATCGTGCTGAACAGGGTTCCCTGGCGGTGGCTGGGGGCGCCGCTGCCGGGCAGCGACCCGCAGGACAGCCCACCCCCGACCCCGCCGCGTCCTTCCGAGCCGGCCGGCTCCGGGGTCGCCTGATAGGAACTCCGATTGAATCGTTGACGGAGTGATTCAATCCCAGCGGACGCGAGAAGGGGAAACTACGGGTTCCGGAAGATGGAGTTACTTCCGGCGCTGTCCCGGAAGGAAAGGAATTGGACGGAATCCGTATGAGCTGGGTTCGGGCGTCTGGAGGTCGGCGGACTCGGGCGGGCCGAGAGTTGGCAGGGCGACAGTGCCCCCCGGGTCAGCCTCTTTTCCGCCCTGGGGGCAGAGCGCATCCAGATCAGGTCACCTCGGAGCCTTTGCGTTTCGCCGGTGAGGTCCGGTGGGAAGGCCCCACGGCCCGCCGGGCTGCCGGAAAGCGGGTGGCTCCCTTCCCGGTGCCCGGCGTCAGCACCAGGCCCGCCACCTGCACGCCTGCGGTCCGGGCCAGGCCGAGCGCCTCCCCGAGTTCGGCCTGACCGGTCCTGCCCTCGGCAGTCACCAGCACCAGGACGCCGGCGCGGGCGGCGAACAGCAGGGCGTCGGCGTACTCGGTCATGGGCGCGGCGTCGATCAGGACGATGTCGTAGGCGCGGCGCAGGTCGGCCAGCCTCTCGGGGGAGAGCCTGACCCCGGGGCCTGCCGGCGGGTGCTCTGGGCGGAGCAGATCGATTCCCGGGGCGGTGGGGGAGAGGTCGTGGGCTGTGCCTGAGTGGGGCCGTTCGCCCTTTGGCGGGTCGTTCACCGGTTGGGTGGCCCACGGGTCCGGCTGGTCCGCCGGGTCCCGGCGGGCGTCGACGATCAGGACCCGTTGCCCTTCGTCTGCCAGGCTGCGGGCCAGCAGGGCCGTCACCGCGCTGGTTCCCGTGCCGGACGACGTGCGGGTGACGACCACTTGCGGCGTGTTCATCAGGTGGACCCTCAGATTCACCCTCAACAGCCCGAGGTCGTGGGCTGAGGCTCCCGCCCCGGGGACGGCCTGGTCCAGCAGGCTGTGCGCTTCGCCGCGGGTCCGCCGGGGAAGCCGGCCCAGCACCGGGACCCCGCCCCGGCGGCTGGCCGTTCCCTGCCGCTGCTCGCGCGCGGCTTCCCAGCCGAACGCGGCCAGCGTGGCGAGAAAGGCGGCGGCGAGAAAGGCCAGCAGGGCGCTGCGGACCGGGGTCGGTGCCGCCGGGGTGCTGGGCAACACGGCCCTGGACAGGAGCGCGAGCGAGCCGCTGGCCGCCTGTCCGAGTTCCTCCAGCTGGGCGACCTGCCCGACCGCGTCGTTGCGGGCGTCCTCCAGGGTGCGCGTGACCAGGGCGTCCCCGGACGTGCGAATGCGGCGGGTCAGCGAGGCGACCTGTCTGTCCAGCGCGGTGCGCGCCCGCTGCACGCTCTGCACCGCGCGCCCGGTGTCCCAGCGCAGCAGGGCGGACACGCTGGCGTTGGCGAGGGTCTGGGCGGCCAGGGGCGTCTCGGCGCTGGCGGTGATCTCATAGACACCGTTGCCCTGCGGATTGAGGTTGGCCCGGACGGTGACGCGCCCGAAGTGGCCCCGGGCCAGTTCACCGTGCAGGGCCGCCGCGAGAGTTTGCGCCTCCTGCCGCCCCAGCGGTGCCCGGCGCAGCCGCGCGGTGATGTCATTGACCAGCCCCTCGCTGTGGAGTGCCCCTTCGACCGCCCCCGCCGGCAGGGGTGGGGCCGTGATCAGGGTGGCGCTGAGCAGCGAGTTGCCGTTGCCCGGCTGCACCGTGACCACACTGCTCGTCGCCTCGTAGACGGGCGGCTGACGCGCGGAGACGAAGTAGCTCGCGGCCCCCATGACCACCCCGCAGGCGGCGATAAAGGGAGCGTGACGCACCAGCGCCCCCAGGAAGCGCTGCACCGACACTTCGTCCGACCTTTCCCCTTGGGCTTGCTGCACCGTCCACCTCGTTTCAGGAACCACGGTCACCGCTCGGCGGCCTGGCTGGACCCCGGGCCTGCCGGGCCGGGGCGGGCTGCGGGGCACGCGCTTCCTGCGTGATGCTGCTCATGAAGTCGTGGCCTTCGCGCGCCACGCCGGTCCAGTCGAGATGTTCGCGCGCGTAGGCCGCGACGACACCGGGGGGCAGCGGGGCCACCGCGAAAAACCCGCGCACGGCGGCCGCCAGTTCCCGGGCGTCGGTGCTGAGGCGGCGGACGACGAACGGCAGCCCGGCGGGCAGGCTCAGGTCGAGGTAATTGATCAGCACCGGCACCCCCAGCGCCAGATAGAACCGGACCTTGATCGGCTGCGCCTCGTGCATGCTCTTCTTGTCGAGGCCCAGCGGCCCCAGGCCCAGATCCGCCGCCGCGACCAGATCGGCGGTCTGCGGCTGAGGCAACGGCGGGAACAGCCGCAGCCGGTCGCGCACGCCCAGCCGCCCAGCCTCGGCCTGCAAGGTGGCCGCCGCAGCGTCGTCGGCCCCCACCAGCCAGAGTTCGTAGGGGACGCCGGACGGGTCATCCAGGGCCGCGAGCAGCTCCAGGGCACGTTCGGCGGCGTGCCAGGGTCGGGCGAACCCCGCCATCACCAGGACGCGCGTGCCTTCGGGAACGCCCAGCCCGGCCCGCACCTCGGCGCGGGACGTGCGCGGCTGGACCTCGCGGGTATCGACGCCGTTGCGCGCAATGATAAAGGGCCGCCGGGTGCGCGACACGCGCAGCGCCTGCCGGTAAATCTCGTGGGTGACGGGCAGCCACCCGCTGCTGGCCGCCAGCGAATACGCCTCGAAGAAGCTGTAGACCCGTCCCCTCAGGGCCTGCCCCTTGCTGGCGTACTCCGAGGCCGTCATCAGGTTCAGCTCGTAGAACAGAGGCGTGCCCGTCCGGCGCAGGTGGCGCACCAGCAGCAGGTAGTCGAGTGGAAAACCGCGCAGATAGACCGCGTCCGGCCTCACCTCCTGAATCACGCGTCGCGCCTGCCGTGAGACGGCTTGCAGGCTGTGCCGGGTGGACAGCCCGGACGTGTCGGACAGGTGAAGGTGCGGGCCGGGGGCCTCCACGGGTCCGCTGCGGGCCGACACCAGATGAACCTCGTGCCCGAGCGCCGCCCAGCCCCGGCTGACGCCGAGAACGTGGTCCACCGATCCCAGATGAAGGGAGAGATCGAGCGCAGAGACGTACACGATCTTCATAAGGCTCCTTGTGCGGTGTTCCGGGGGGTGCCGCTCAGACTGGCCCACAGCAGATACCCGGAGATCCAGAAGGCCGAGTTGGACGCGACGTCGCCCGACACCCAGGCATTGAAGAAGCTGAACAGCCACAGCGCGATGAAGGGCTGGACCAGCGGAACCCCGGCGCGTTGCCGGGTCAGCACCAGCACCAGCAGGTAGCCGACCAGACCCAGCAACACGGCCAGGCCCGTATCACCCAGCTCGACCGCCACTTCCAGCACGATGTTGTGGGGAAACTCCCGCTGGTTGGCGGGCGGCATCAGGGCGGCAAAACCGCCGGTTCCCACGCCGGCGCCCCGGGTCGCCTCATACCCCTGCACCGCGAGCTGATAGCGGTACAGCCGCCCCTGGTCGCTGCTGTTGTCTCCCAGGGAGTTGAACTGCTCGTTGAGGCGCTCGTAGCCCACACCCAGGCGTTGCGGGCCGGCGCTCTGCACCAGCAGCGTGACGGCGGCGACGAGCGCCAGCAGGTGGGCGAGGGCCTTGACCTTGCCGCCCAGGCTGCCCCGGGCCACCACGAACGTGACCAGCACCGTGGAGACGACCGAGAGCAGCGGCCCGCGCGAGCCGGTGGCGATCATCGCCCAGCCCATCAGCAGCGCCCCGCCGAACAGCAGGGCCGCCTGTCCCAGGCGCACGCCGGGCATCAGCAGGAGGCGCACGAGCAGGGCCGTCAGGCCGAAGCCCACGGCGCGCGAGATGCTAATGGGGTCGGAGGCGTCGCCCAGCACGGCCCGGTCCACCGCGCCGGCGGTGCTGGTGTGTCCGAACAGGACCAGGCTCAGGCCGCCCAGCACGCCGCCCACGATCAGGGTGTGCAGCAGGCTGCGCAGGTCACGCTGGTCGAAAGGCCCCAGCAGGGCGAAGGCCGCGATGGGCAGCGCACTCTGGAGCAAGAACAGCCGCGTTTTGGACGCGCCGTACTCGGGAGACGGCGTGAACATCAGAAACGCGAGCATCACGGCCGCGAACAGCGCGATGCCGAAGGTATACGGGTTGATCAGGGACGCGAAGGCCCGGTCCTTGTGGGGGCGCAGGACGAAATACAGGACGGCCAGCCCGATAAAGAGCAGCCGCAGCGCCACGCCGGGGCCGGACACGGGCAGCAGAAAAAGGGGCAGGGCCGGAAGCGAGAAGATGCTGAACGCCAGCCCGATCAGGAGGGCCGTGCGCAGGGAGCGTGCGGCGACGACCGCATAGCCGGCCAGCGCCCCCGCGAGCACGGAGCCGTAGAGCGCCGTCATGCGGGCACCGCCTGCCAGGCCGCGAGGAGCTGCCGGTACAGCCAGGCGTCCTGCACCTGGGTGAAGTGCGAGTTGTGCCACAGCAACGTGAAGTCGCCGTCAAAGTGCGCGCAGGTTCGCATCAGGGCCTGCGCCGTGCGCCCGGCCTCGGGGTAGCTCAGGTGCATGTATTTCGGGTCCAGCAAGCTGCCCTCCATCACCAGCAGCGGGCGCTCGGTCAGGGCCAGGGGCTGCCCGGTCAGCAGATTGAAGGTGCGGTACTCGTAGCACACCCCCGCGCGGAAGCCGACGTGATCGGCAAATCCCACGCTGGAGTCGTAGTTCAGCCCGGCGTCCGCCCAGGCCTGCCAGGTGGTCGGCGCTTCCCAGCGCAGGTAGTGTTGCCGTCCGCCCCAGGTAGCCTGCGTGATGCCGAGCGTGCCCGCCGTTTCGCGCAGCCGCCCGAACTCGTGCCGGATCTGGGCCGGATCGCGCACCGTGTGGTAACTGGGATGCAGGCCCAGCTCGTGGCCCCGCCCGGCGATGTCGGCCATCAGGCGCCGGATCCAGGGGTCGTCCAGCGCATAGCTGCCGTTCACGCCCTCGTGCCGGCGGTCGGTGATGAAGTAAAAGGCGCTCCGCACGCCCAGCCGCTCGCTTTGCTCCATCAGCCACACGAAGGTGTTGTACGGGTCGGCGGCGTAGTCCCCGCGCCAGGCGCGCGCCACCGACGCCAGCGTCCCGAAGGGCCTGGGGCCGGTGCGCCAGTTCCGCAGGTCCGCTTTCAGGGCGCTCAGCGCGCGCCGGGGATGGCGGTCCCGGTTCCAGAGGTGGTGATCGACATCGTGGCTCAGCAGCAGCCGCCGTGTGCGCGGCCTGCGCCGCAGCCCGGGCCACAGGTGCCGCAGGCAGCCCCACAGCAGGTCGAGATACTCGTTCACCAGCGGCCTGAGCGCCAGCCCTTCGGCGGCGGCCAGCGATCCCGCGTGGGCGAAGCGGCCATGCGCGTCCCGCTCGCCGCGCACCACCTCCTCGTACCGCGTGAGCAGAAACAGGCTGCTCCCGAACACGTCCAGGCCGAGGTCCACCTGGTCCTCCCGCAGGCGCAGGGACTCGCCGTCCCCGAGTGCCCGGCCATACAGCACCGGCAGTTCCGGGTGCAGCGGTTCGGGGAACGGCCCGCCCCGGGGCACGCGCCAGCGCGCGAGGGGCAGGCGGGGGAGGGACGCCGGCTCCAGCCAGTGCCGGGTGGCGAGCAGTTCGTCGGGCATCCGCAGGCAACGGCTGTCCTCCGTGCAGGTGATGGTCACGTCCTGGCCCGCCTGAACGCGCTCGATAAAGTCGAGGCCCAGGAAGTCCCGCAGCAGCACGCCCGCGACGTAGCGCCGCGCCTCCAGCCGCGTGTCCGGGTAGGTCACGATCAGGGGCACGGGCGCGGCCTCCCCGCACGTCTTCCCGCACTGGCGCCCTGGCCGGTCCACCGGGTCAACCGGTATGGGGGGCGGGTCATCCGCGCTTCCCGGGCAGCAGGTGGGCCGCGGCCGACAGGATGGACTGGGTCTGGTGCAGGGTCCGGTACCGCCCGCTGGTCTTGCTGATGTGCGAGTAGGGCGTGAGGCGCGCACCGAAGCCCCGGAAGTACCCCTCGATGCTCTCGATCATCGAGCCCTGAAAGTCGAAGGCGATCTTGCGCCGCGCGGCGTAGTCCATGGCCTCCCAGATCAGCAGGGCCTGGGCACCACGAATCCGGAACTGGTCGGTGCGGCCATTGAGCAGACCGAAGAGGGTATGGTCGTCCCACACGAAGAAGTTCGCGGCGTGAACGCGGTCCTGGTCGTCGACGGCGAGGAGGATGGTGCCGGCCTGGCGCTGCCGGCAGGCCCCGTACGCCCGTTCTACCAGCGGCCGGGAGAACGGGAAGTGCTCGCCCTGCCGCTCGAAGGTCTGCCGGCACAGCTGCCACAGCTGCTCCACGTCCTCGCTTTCCCGCACCTCCAGCTGCTGCGTTCCCCGGTTCAGGTCCGCCCTCAGGTTGCTGTTCATGCGCCTGCGCATGGCGGGCAGATCGTCGACCCGCTCGAAGCGGTAGGTGTAGCGGGTGGTCTGGGAGAAGCCGCGCCAGTAGAAGGGCAGCCAGTTGTCGAGTTCGGGGGAGCAGTTCTGCTCGAAGAGGTCGAAGGGGGGGAGCTGATCGATCAGGGCACCGAGCCAGGCTTTGTGCTGGGCGAGGCGGCGGTCGTAGCGGTCACTGGAGTAGGCCAGCCAGGGACCGAGGGTGCGGCCGAGGGGGGGCTGGGTGAGGCGGGTGAGGCCGTGACGGCGGGAACGGACGAAGGGGAGGCGGGCGACGAGCAGGCCGTTCTCGTGGACCTGGACCTCGTCCCAGGCGTGAGGGGCGACGGCGTCGAGCCACCACGCCGTCTGGAACAGCGACGGGTGCATGGCCGCCAGGGGGCGGTCCTCCACCTGTGGGGCCGGCCCGGGTCCGGTCATGATGTTCTCCCCAGGCCGAGGGCTTCCAGGGCGCGCCGACGCCCGCTGGTCTTGGTGACGCGCGAGTAGGGCGTGAGGTGCGCGCCGAAGCCCCGCAGGAAGCTCTCGACACTCTCGATCATCGAGCCGTGAAAGTCGAAGGCGAGGCCCAGCCGGGCGGCATGTTCGATCTCGTGCCAGAGCAGCAGGCCCGGTGCCCCGGCGTTGCGGAACCGGAAGTCCCGGCCGCGTGCCAGCGCGTACATGCAGTGGTCGTCCCAGACGTAGAAATCCACGGCGTGAACGCGCTCCTGTTCGTCCACGGCGATCAGGATCCGGCCCGCCTGCCGCTGCTGGCAGGCCCGGTAGGCCCGTTCGATCACCTGGGGGCGCAACGCAAAGGGGGTGGCGTGGTGCTGGTACGTCTGCTGAAGAATCCGGCACAGCTGCTCCACGTCGTCGCTTTCCCGCACCTCCAGCTGCTTGGCGGCGCGGCTCAGGTCCGAACGCAACCCTTTTTTGAGGTCGCGGCGGACCTGATCCAGAGGGTCCAGGCTCTCGAAGCGGTAGGTGTAGTGGGTGGTCTGCGAGAAGCCGCGCCAGTAGAAAGGCAGCCAGTTGCCGAGGTCGGTGGAAAAGGACTGCGCGAACCGATCGAAGGGCGGCAGCCGGTCGATCAGGGTGCAGAGCCGCTCCTTGTGCTGGGCCAGGTGACGGCCCTGCCGCTCGCCCGGGTCCGCCAGCCAGGGACCCAGCCGGGGGCACAGCATGGGCTGGGTGAGGGTCCTCAGGCCGTAGCGCGCGCGGCACTGAAAGGGCCAGCGGGCGACGAGCTGGCCGCCCTCGTGGAGCTGCACCTCGTCCCAGGCGTGGGGAGCGACGGCGTCGAGCCACCAGGGCAGCTGGAAGATCATTTCACGCATGCTTGGTTCCCTTGATCCCGCGCAACACGACGTAGCGGCTGAGACCGACCAGCAGGAGATAGGAAAGGAGCTGGCCCAGAGCATAGCCCACCACGGCGGCGCGTGCGGAAAGCTGAAGGGCGTGCGCGAGGTACAGCGGCGCGAGGACGGCCACGAAGCGCGTGACGTCCCACCACAGGTGCATCTCCAGCCGCTCGGTCACGGTAAAGATCGACGTGAGGGGCGAGGACATCAGGCGGAAGACCGCCGCCGGGGCCAGAATCTGCGCGTACACCCCCGCCTCGCGCCAGCTTTCACCGAAGACCAGCGCGAAGACGGAAGGGGCCAGCAGCATGATCGCCAGGGTGGGCAGGGCGCTCAACAGCAGCAGCTTGAATGTCAGGGAGGCGTGCAGCCGCGCGAGTGCCTGCGGGTCCTGGTGAACCAATTGCGCCGCCTGCCCGAAAAAGACGTTGCCGATGGCGTTGCCGATCACGTTCATCGGCAGCCCCAGGACGCGCTCGGTCAGAAACAGCCACCCCACCGTCTGGCTGCCGTACAGGGCGGCGAAGATGATGGGCGGATAATGCAGCCCGATCCCGTTGAAGAGCGCGGAGACGCTGGACACCAGCGGAAAGCGCCGGTAGCGGACCGCCATCCGGACCATGCCCGCCACGTTCAGGCCGTGCAGGAAGCGGCGCGGCACGGCAGAGCGCCACAGCGACAGCACGCCGCTGGTCCGGCCCACGATGTCCCCGGTCAGCAGGCCCCACGGCCCGGCGTGCAGCAGGCCCAGCAGGGCCTGCGTCACGAGCGCGCTCAGCCCCTGTTGCACCCGGGTGCGGGCCAGCGCGGGAAAAAGCTGCTGGCGCAACACCCACAGGCTCATCACCTGGTAGGTGCCCGCAAAGATCAGGCCGACGGGCAGCAACCACAGGTAGGGGCGCAGGGCGGGCAGGTTGGCCCAGCGCACGAGCGGCCCGCCGAACAGCAGAATGATCAGCCCCACCAGCCCGCTGAGGACCAGCAGCGTGACGAGCGACAGCGCGAGCAGGTGCAGGGCGTCTTCCTCCTCGGCGGGCAGGGGGATGGCTTCCTGGTACTGCAAACTGATGCTGGGCAGCAGCACCGACAGCAGCGAGGCATACAGCGCGAGCAAACCGAAGTCGCCCGGCAGATACAGCCGCGTGAGCAGCGGCGAGGCGAGGATGCTGATCGCCTGCCCCACGGCGGTGCCGCCCGCCAGCAGGGCCACGCTGCGCGCAAAGCGGCTGCGGGGCAAGAGCCGCTTGAGGGGCGCGCCCCACGCGCTCATGCCAGGGCCGCCCCCAGCGCCCGGGTCACCCGCGCCTGTACGCCGGGGGCGATGGTCGGCCAGATGGGCAGGCTGAGCACCTCCCGCGCCCGGGCGGCGCTGTGGGGCGCAGCGGCATACTGCCCCCGGTAGACCGGCAACTGGTCCTGCGGTACCGGGTAATACACCATGGTCGCGATGCCCGCCCCGTCCAGCTCGCGCTGCACCGCGTCGCGGTCGGCGTGGGGAAGACGCACGGTGTACTGGTGAAAGACGTGGCCGGGCGTGACCGCCGGGGCGAGGACCCCCGGCACGTCGCGGAGCAGTTCGCCGTAGCGCGCCGCGGCCTCCCGGCGGCCCTGGTTCCAGGCGTCCACGTGCGGCAGCTTGACCCGCAGCAGCGCCGCTTGCAGGGTGTCCAGGCGCGAGTTGTAGCCCAGCACCTCGTTGTGGTACTTGCGGCGTGACCCGTGCGCCCGCAGCATCCGGGCCGTCCCGGCCACCGCATCGTCGTCCGTGACCAGCAGGCCGCCGTCCCCGAAGGCCCCCAGGTTCTTGCTGGGAAAGAAGGAATAGGCCCCGACGCTTCCGAAGGTGCCGGTGTGCCTGCCCCGAACCCGTGCCCCGAACGACTGCGCGCAGTCCTCGATCACGTGCAGGTCATGGTCACGCGCCAGGACCAGGATCTCGTCTATGGCGCAGGGTTGGCCGTACAGATGCACCGGCATGATCGCCCGGGTCCGTTCCGTGATCTGCTCGCGCACCCGGTCCGGGTCCAGTTGGAAGCTGTCCGGGCCGATGTCCGCGAAGACCGGTCTGGCCCCCACGGCCGAGATGCTCTCGGCGGTCGCGAAAAACGAGAACGGCGTGGTGATCACCTCGTCGCCGGGGCCGATCCCCAGGGCGCGCAGGCCGATCACCAGCGCGTCGGTGCCGGAGTTCACGCCGACCGCGTGCTTCACGCCCAGATAAGCGGCGGCCTCCTGCTCGAAGGCCGCCACGTCCGGCCCCATGATCAGGGCACCGGACCGCAAGACGCGCTGCACGGCGGCATTGAGTTCGTCCCACAGCGCGTCGATTTCGGGGCTGAGGTCGAGGACGGGGATGCGCTCTGTGGTGGTCACGGGAGCCTCCGGATTTCGGTGTCGCTGATCTTCTGGTACGTGTGCCCGGCGCTGTCGGTCACGGTGGCCGCGCCGCTGAAGTCGAGGATGTCGCCGTAAGCACTCATCCAGCCCACCTGCCGGGCGGGCACGCCCGCGACGACGGCGTAGGCGGGCACGTCCCGCGTCACCACCGCGCCCGCCGCCACAAAGGCCCCCTCGTGCAGCGTGACACCGCAAACGATGGTCGCGTTGGCCCCGATGCTCGCCCCACGTTTCACGCGCGTGGCCGCGTAGTCCGCGCGGGTGTTGCGCGGAAACTCGCTGCGCGGCGTGCGGACGTTGGTAAAGACCATGCTCGGCCCGCAGAACACGTAGTCTTCGAGAATCACGCCCTCGTACACGCTCACGTTGTTCTGAATCTTCACGCCGTGGCCGACCGTGACCCCGCCCGCGATCATCACGTTCTGCCCGAGCGAGCAGTTCTCCCCGATCACGGCGCCGGACATCACGTGGCTGAAGTGCCAGATTCTGGTCCCGTGGCCGATGCTGGCCCCGTCGTCCACGTAGGCGCTCTCGTGTGCGAAGTACGGCAGCTGTGTTGTGGTCATACCTTGACCCGCCCCCCGAGTTGTGCCGAGATCTGTTCCATCAGCCCGACCACCGCCAGACCCTGCGCGCCGTCACTGCGCGGGGTGCCCCGGGTCCGGACACACTCGGTGAAGTGCTGGAGTTCCAGGCGCAGCGGCTCGCCCGCCCCCTGCATCAGGAGTTCCTGGCCCTCGTCACGGACGCTGCCGTCAGGCAGGCCATAGGCGCGGTGCAGGGTCACGGTCTGGGCCAGTTCATCGTAGACCAGGGCGCCGCGCGTGGCGAGCGCGACCAGGCGGCGCTCCTTGTACGGCCACAGCCAGCTCACCGTGAGGTGGGCCTGTACGCCGCCGGGGTAGCGCAGATGCACCGCCACCTCGTCCTCTCTGCCGGGCGCGGTGACGCACTGCCCCACGGCCTGCACGCCGCAGGGGGCCTCGCCCACCAGATGGGCGAAGACCGCCAGATCATGCACCCCCAGGCTGAACAGCGCGTTTTCCTGCTGGCGGATGGTGCCGAGGTTGCGCCGCACCTGATGCAGCGCGTACAGCTCGCCCGCCTCGCCGCCCTCCAGAAACTGCCTGAGAAACTGCACGGCGGGCTGATACAGCAGCAGGTGGCCGACCATCAGCACCCGCCCCAGCCCCGCCGCGAGCCGGGTCAGCTCGGCGGCCTCGGCGGCGCTCACGGTCATCGGCTTCTCGACGAACACGTCCTTGCCCGCCAGCAGCGCGTCCCGGGCGATGCGGAAGTGCGTGGCGGCGGGCGTGGCGATGGCCACCGCGTCGAGGGGGCGCTCCAGCAGGTCGAGGTGGTGCGCGAACAGCTCCGCGCCGGGGTGCCGCGCATGGACGGCGGCCCGCAACGCCTCGTCCGGCTCGGCCACCGCCGCCAGCACGCCCAGCCCGTCCAGGGTGGCGACCACGTTCCTGCCCCAGCGCCCGGCCCCGATGGCCCCGATTCTCATAGCAGGGTCACCCGGGGGCTGCTGAGGCCCCGTGTGGCGTAGCGCGTGTCCAGCACCAGCTGGGCGGTGTCGACCAGATGCGCGTAGTCCACGTCGCTGTGGTGGGTCGTGATGATCACCAGGTCGGCCCGTCCGAGTTCGGCGTCGGTCAGCTCCACGCTGCGCGCCTGCACGCCGTGGTCGTCGATGTCCGGCGTCCAGCGGTCATGAAAGTGGACGTCCGCCCCCGCCCGCCGCAGCAACCGGTAGACCTCCAGCGCCGGGGACTCGCGGTAGTCGTCGAGGTCGGGTTTGTAGGCCATGCCCATCAGCAGGATGCGCGAGCCTCGCAGCGGCTTGCGGGCGTCGTTCAGCACGCGCGCGGCCTTGTCCACCACGAATTCGGGCATCTTGCGGTTGACTTCCCCCGCCAGCGAGATGAAGTGGGTCTGGAAGTTGTACTCGCGCGCCTTCCATTCCAGATAGTGCGGGTCGAGCGGAATACAGTGCCCGCCCACGCCGGGGCCGGGGTAGAACGGCATGATGCCGAAGGGCTTGGTAAAGGCGGCGTCCAGCACCTCCCACACGCTCAGGCCCATCCGGTCGCACAGCAGGGCGATCTCGTTGGCGAGCGCGATATTCACCGCCCGGAAGGTGTTCTCGTACACCTTGACCATCTCCGCGACGGTCGCGCTGCTGACCGGCACCACGTGATCGATGGTCTGCCCGTAGAACTCCAGGGCCACGTCCAGGCTCTGCGCGTCGATGCCGCCCACCACCTTGTTGGTGTTCTTGGTGGTATAGCGCCTGTTGCCGGGGTCCACCCGTTCGGGCGAGTGCGCCAGAAAGAAGTCCACGCCCGCCTTCAGGCCGCTTTCTTCCAGCAGGGGCCGCATCACGTCCTGGGTGGTCCCGGGATAGGTCGTGGATTCCAGGCTGACGAGCTGGCCGGGTTGCAGGTGGGCGGCGATGTCGCGCGTCACGCTGCACACGTACTGGAGGTCGGGCGTCAGGTTGGTGTCGAGCGGGGTGGGCACGCAGATGACGATCACGTCGAGGTCACGCACCACCTCGAAGGCGGAGGTGGTCTCCACCAGGCCCCGCGCCACCACCTCCCGCAGGTCCTCGTCGTGCACGTCGCGGATGTAGTTGCGGCCCGCCGCGACCTGGGCCACGCGCCGGGGATTGCGGTCGATGCCGGTGACGTGAAACCCGACCTTGGCCTTCTCGACCAGAAAAGGCAAGCCGACGTAGCCCAGCCCCACCACACCGACCCGGGCTTCCCGCGCCTGGATCTTTTGCTTTAATGCCTGTGCCAGGTCCACCGCTGTGGTCAGACTCACTGGGGCCTCCTTGGAAGGTGGGGCGAGGAACGGTCAGCGTGCGCCGAAGCCGGTCAGGATGGTGGTGAAGGTCTTGAGAACGATGCGGGCGTCCAGCCAGAACGAGAAGTGTTTGATGTAATAGACGTCATACCGCAGTTTGTCGGTGGTGGCGCCCGCATCTGCCGTATAGCCCTGCATGACCTGCGCCCAGCCGGTGATGCCGGGGCGGACCCAGTGCCGGACCGGGTAGAGGCGGATATCCCGGTTGAACTGCTCGACGAAGGCGCGCTGCTCGGGCCGGGGACCGATGATGCTCATCTCGCCGCGCAGCACGTTCCAGAACTGCGGAAGCTCGTCCAGCCGGAACCTGCGCAGCACCCGGCCCACCCGGGTCACGCGGGCGTCCCCGCAGGTGGCGAAGGCGGCCCCACCCTGTTCCGAGTCCGGGCGCATGGTCCTGAATTTCACCATCCGGAACAGCAGACCGTTCTGGCCGACCCGCTCCTGCCAGAACAGCACCGGGCGGCCACTGTCGAGCAGCACCACCAGCGCCACGAGACCGACCAGCGGCAGCAGCAGGGGCAGCGCCAGCAGCGTGGCCAGGCGGTCCACCACCGCCTTGACCCAGAGGTACGAGGACCGGAAGGGCACGTCGCCCAGCCGGCCGCCGTGCAGGTACTCCACCGACACGTGCCCGCTCAGTTCCTCGCGCAGGCTCGCCAGCGTGCAGGTGGGAATGCTCGCCGCATCCGCGTGCATCAGCAGCTCGACCCACTCGCCGGGCAGCGCCCGCAAGGGATGGATCAGCAGTTCGTCCAGTTCCTCCAGGGCCACCTGTTGGGGAACGCTGAGAAGGACGTAGCGGACCTCCGGCCCCTGGGGCAGCGTCCCTTCCAGACCCGGCAGGACGCCGATGACCCGGACGGGCGCGAGACGGCGCAGGACGAAGCGGGCGCTGAACAGGACCAGTGCCCAGCCCAGCGTGACGGTCAGCAGGAAGGCCAGCGGCAGCGGATGCCCGGTCAGCAGCAGCAGGACCAGACTGAGGGCCAGGGCAAACAGCGGCATGACCACCGACTCGAAGTACCGGTGGGTTCTCAGGCCCACGGCGTTGCCCCGCAGCGTGCCCCAGGCGACCCAGGCCGCCATGATCCAGTTGCTGTCGGCCAGCACGGCGGTATCCCGGGGCAGCAGCGGCGCGGCCACCAGCCCGAGCAGCAGCGGGGCACTCATGTCCACAACAGCGAGGACAGCCATCAGGTGCGACCGGTAGAACGCCTGCTGTGTGGGTTGGAGCCGTTCGGTGACCACGGTGTGTCTGCTCCTCCATTCTCATGTTCCCGCCGCCAGGGGGGCCGGGACAGCCGCTGAATAGGGGCCAGCGGCCCAGGCCCGAACAGTCAGGCCCACCCGGTCACGGCTCACGGCAACAGGGTCCTGAACGTTCTGCCTCGCGCAAGGCTTGTTTTTACCAGGAAGGCGTGAAATCGCGGGTCCAGCGGTGCCCCGTGTTTCTGTGAAAAGTGTGGAAGCTGCGCCGAAGGGCGGGCGGAGCGACAAGTGGGAGTGGGCGAGCTATGTCCGGGCCTCCGGGTCTTTCAGGATTTCTGCCGCTGCCCTCACTTCCGGAGGGAGGCACGGCGGGAAAGGAGAAAGAGAAAGCGTAATGTTGCTGTCCCTGGCGTCTGGGCGGACAATGCGGCTGGAACACGGACCTGGGTGATACCGTCACCTTGCTGGCTGCCTGCCCTTGGGTCTCACCTCACAGAACACACCGGCACAGTGTTAAAAATCTCATAGATTTCCGGTTAGATAAATCGTAAGAGCGCAGGATGAATCTCAAATGAGAAATCTGATGCTTGTACCCTGTTTATGCACCTGGGAGCGTTGGAGCCTTCTGCTGCGGGCTGGAGCGGCTGCCGAACATCCCGATGAGCGCACGGCTGGGAGAAAGCGCGACCCAGTTGCACCCGGGTCGCGCTGTCCTGCTGTCTGGTGCCTGTCGGAGAGCACGTGAAGTCCGCCCCACCGGGGCCAGGTTAGAGGTCTGTAGCGGCCAGCGGCAGGTGACCGGGCGCAGCACCACTGAGCAGGGCCTGCGCTACAGCGGCGAGCTGGGCGGGACGGTAGCCGTAGGTGACCAGGGCCGGAAGGGGCAGGGCGCGCGCGTATTCCGGGTTCCACAGGGCAAGGTGAAGCCCGCCGCGAGCCGCGAGCAGCCCCGCCAATTCCTCCTGCGCGGGGCTGAGGCCCCAGCGCGTGGTGGTGGCGAGGAGTGCCGGGGCGTCCGGGTACGCCTCCAGCAGCGCCCGGGCAGCGGCCACGTCGCGGACACCGTGGTCGGCGTGGCGCAGACGCGGGAAGTACGCGCGCAGAGCGGCGGCCAGCGCCTCCCCACGCAGGCTGTCCCCGTAGGGTCCCCCGACCTCCGGCTGGTCCGGCGTGAGCAGCAGCACCTCCGCGTCGGCGGGGAGGCGGGGAACCTGGCCCACGCGCGTCACGCCCGCCCGCGCCCACTGCTGCACCTGCGCCTCGTCCCGTTCACGGTCGGCGGCGGTGTAGGGCCGGCGCGCGCCTGGAAAGCGCCGGGCGGCGGCGGCCAACCGGGAGAGGGCCTCGTGCAGCCGCGCTTCCGTCAGCCTGCCGTCCCGCAGGGCGTGCCGGATGGCGTTCAGGTGCCTGGCGTGCGGGGCCAGTTCGCCGTGGCCGCAGACCAGCACCGCGTCCGCCCCCGCCGCGAGGGTCAGCGGCGCGCCCAGGCCGCCGGGGTAACGGTCGGCGATGGCCCGCATGTCCATCGCGTCTGTCACGACCACCCCCTCATACCCCCACTCGGAGCGCAACAGGCCCGTCAGCACGGTGGGAGACAGTGTGGCGGGCCGTTCGGTGTCCAGGGCCGGGTAGAGGATGTGGGCGGTCATCACGCTGCCCACGCCCGCCTGCACCGCCGCCCGGAAGGGGCGCCACTCACAGCCTTCCAGCGCTTCCCGCGACTTGTTCACCGTGGGGAGGTCGAGGTGGCTGTCCACCTGCGTGTCGCCGTGCCCGGGAAAGTGCTTGACCGCGCTCATCACGCCCGCCGCCTCGCTGCCCAGCGCCCACGCGACGCCGAGTTGCGCGACGAGCGCCGGGTCACTCCCGAAGGCCCGCTCCCCGATCACGGGGTTCCGGGGGTTCACGTTCACGTCCAGGCTGGGCGCAAAGTTCCAGTTGATCCCCAGGTCCAGCAGGCCGCGCGCCGCCACCGCCCCGGCTTCCCGCGCCGCCGCCGGGTCCCGCAGGGCGCCCAGGCCCATCGGCGTGGGGGGGTGCGGCACGTCCAGCCGCCGCAGCACGGCCCCGCCCTCCTGATCGGTGGCGATCAGCGCGTCAGGCCCGAGGGCGTCACGGATAGCCCGCACCAGCCGCGCGGTGCGTTCGGGCGTGGTGATGTTGCGCGCGAACAGACACACGCCCCCGAACCCGTGCCGGGCCAGAAAGCGCCCCTCCTCCGGCGTGAGGTCGGGGCCGGGCAGGTCGACGATCAGGGTGCGCGCGGGGTTCATGTCGGCTCCTTCATCAGCCGGGTCCCGCTCACTTGACCGCCTCACTTGACGGCCCCTTCCAGCCCGCGCATGAAGAGGCGCTGGGCGGCCAGGAACACCAGCAGCACCGGCAGCATCATGATCAGTGAACCGGCGGCGATGTTGAAGGGGTCGTAGTTGAACTGGCCCTTCAGTTTCAGCACGGCCACACTGAGGGGCACCTTGTCGGGTGCCGCCGACAGCACCAGCATCGGCCAGAAGTAGGCGTTCCAGGTGCCCACCAGCGTGAAGATGCCCAGCGCCGCCAGGCTGGGCCGCGTGAGCGGCAGCATGATGCGCGTGAGGATGGTCAGTTCGCCCGCGCCGTCCAGCCGGGCCGCTTCCAGCAGTGCGGACGGCACCGACAGGAACGCCTGCCGCATCAGAAAGATGCCGAACGCCCCGGCGATGGTCGGAATCACCACGCCCAGGTGCGTCCCCAGCAGGTGCAGTTTTTGCAGGGTCAGTGTGTTCGCCAGAAAGTTCGTCTCGGTGGGCAGCACCAGCGTCAGCACGATCACGCTGAAGATCAGGTTGCGCCCCGGAAAGCGGAAGCGGGCCAGCGGGTAGGCGGCCAGCGCGGACACAACCAGCGTGCCCACTACCGTCATCGCCGTGATCGAGAGACTGTTCCAGACGTACCGGCCCAGCCCGAAGGTGCGGTACACCTCACCGAAATTGTGGAGCGTCACCTGCTTCGGAAAGAGACTGGCGGGGAAGTTGTAGATGCTGGTCCCGGCCGTCTTGTCGGTCAGCGCGATGGCGAGCGTCCACAGGAAGGGGAAGACGGCGAACAGCAGCACGCCGATCAGCAGGGCATACCGCAGCACCGTGGACAGCAGGCGCTTCGGCGGGCGGCGGGTCTGGACGGCGGGCCGGGCGGGGCGCGCAGTGACGGCGCTCATGCGTCCCCTCCTTCCGCTTCATGGAACAGGCGGAAATTGACCAGCGCGAGGCCCAGCGCGACCAGCGCCACCACCAGCCCGGCCGCGCTCGCCAGCCCGTAGTCGAAGTTGAAGCCCTGGAACGCCTTGGCGTACACGTACATCAGCGCCGTGTAGGTGGAGTTCAGCGGTCCGCCGCCGGTCAGCACCAGCACTTCCTCCAGCACCCGCAGCGCGGCGATGGTGGAAAGCAGCGTACACAGCAGGATCGTGGGTTTCATCAGCGGCACCGTGACGCGCCAAAAGCGTTGCCAGGGGGTCGCGCCGTCCAGCCGCGCGGCCTCCTCCAGCTCGGCGGGAATGTTCTGGAGGCCCGCCAGATACAGCACCATGTAGTAGCCGAAGCCCCGCCAGAATGTCACCAGCATCACCGCGAAAAAGGCCGTCGCCTCGTTGTTCAGCCAGCCGAACGCCTCGCCGCGCGGCAGCAGATGCAGCGCCGACAGTGCCCAGTTCAGCGTGCCCTCGCGGTTGTAGACCCATTCCCACATCACGGCGGCCAGCGAGATGCTGGTCACCACCGGCACGTAGTACGCCGCGCGGAACAGGGCTATGCCCGGCAGTTCGCGGCTGACCAGCACCGCCACCGCCAGCGACGCGAGTTGCAGGGCGGGCACCACCAGCAGGTATTTCACGCTGTTGCCCAGCGAGGTCAGGAACAGTGGGTCGGCCAGCAGCGTGCGGAAGTTCTCCAATCCGATCCACTTCGGCCCCAGCCCCTGCGCGAAGCGCGCGCCCGTGTACTCGGTGAAGCCCAGGTACGTCCCGTACGCCAGCGGGTAGAAGGTGAAGGCCAGCAGCAGCAGCAGGGCCGGGGCCAGAAACGCATAGGACATCAGGGTGTCCCGCCAGGAAAAACGCATACGGGTCTCCTTCAAGCGTGAGGGAAACAGGCAGGCGGCGTGACAAGGCAGCCCACCCGGAAAGAGGGCGGGCCGCTGGGGATCAGCGCAGCGGGTCTGCCCCGCCTTATCCGGATTCCGTCCGATTCCTGAACAGTCGGAGGGGCACCGGCTGTTCAGCCATCTCCCGGAATCCGCCGCTGTTCCTTTGCCCTTCGGACGGATTTCCGGGTATTTTCAACACCCTTTCATCGGAATCCGTATTACTTCTTCATGTTGGCGTTCCAGTAGGCCGCCGCGTCGTTGAGCGCCTGCTGGGGCGTCTTCTTGCCCAGCACGGCGGCCTCGATGTTGTCGTTGAAGTTCTTGTACAGGTCGTCACTGTTGCCGGGGGCCTTGTAGCCGGGGTTGATGAAGCGTCCCGAAGCGCCCACCAGCGCCGTCGCGCGCTGAACCGGGTCGCTGCCGCTCTGCTTGAACAGGGCCGCCGTCTGGGCCGCGCGGGTGGTCGGCACGATCGGCACCACCTTGGCAAAGGCGAGCTGGTTGGCGTTGTTGCTCAGAAAGGCCGCCAGTTTGGCCGCTTCTCTGGGGTGCTTGCTGGCGGCGGGAATCACCAGGCTCATGCTGCCGCCCGTCTGCACCCCTGCCTTGCCCAGCGGGGCCTCGGTCACCACGGTCTTGCCGTACAGCGTGGGGTTGGTGTCCTTGATGCGGGTCAGGGCCTGGGGACCGCCGACGATCATCGCCACGCGGTTCTGGGCATACAGTTCGGTGGCGATCTGGAAGGCTTCGCGGCGCACGGCGTCTTCCGGGATGTAGCCGCCCTTGTAGAGGTTCACGTACTGCCCGAGCAGGGCGGCGTGCGCGGGCGAATTGAAGGCTGCCTTGCCGCCCGCGTCGTAGATGGGCAGCCCCTCGCTGTAGAAGTAGCCCAGGAAGGAGGCGGTGTTGGGGTCCTTCAGGGCGGGCACCCAGCCGTAGGCCCCGGTCTTGTCCTTGATGGTCTTCGCGTAGGACAGCATCTCGCTGAGGCTGCGGGGCGCGCGGGTCAGCCCGGCCTTCTTGAGCAGGTCGGGGTTATACAGCAGCACGCCCTCGTTGAGCCAGCCGTACCAGGGATAGGCGTACACCTTGCCGCCACTGGTGAAGTTCCTGACGCTCTGCGGATAGTAGGTCGCGTTCAGGGTGGCGGGGCTGCTCAGGTCGCTGACCGCGCGCAGGAAGCCATTCTGCGCAGCCTTCTGGGTCTCGTCGATGTTCAGGTTCACCACGTCGGGGGCGTTGCCGAGGTTCACGCTGGCGATGAAGTCCTGGACCAGGCTGTCCTGCTTGTCGAACCAGCGGACCTTGATGCCGGGGTTGGCCTTCTCGAAGGCGGCGAGGGTATCTTTGATGTACGTGTCGAACTTGGGACTGAGGTACCAGGTCCAGAGCTGAAGTTCCACCGGCTGCTGGGCCGCAGCGGTGCCGGCGAGGGGGCCGGCGGCGAGGGCGAGACCGAGGGCGAGCAGGCGCAGATTCTTCATGACTTCCTCCCTGAGTGGGGTAAGGTGGGCAGGGTCAGTACTTCTTTTCCACGACGGACTCGGCCGTGACGCGCAGCATGGTGTGCGCCTCGGGGCGGCGGGCCAGGATGGCGGTGTACAGCAGTTCGAGCATCAGTGTCTGGCTGCTGAGGGTGGCCAGCACGCTGTCGGTCAGGGGCGCTTCCTGGGCCGCCGTGAAGAGAACGGCGCTGGCGTAGCGCGTGACGGGACTGCTGGCCCGGTGCGTGAGGGCGACGGTGTAATGCCCGTGGGCCTGGGCCAGACGCAGGTGCTGAACCGTGTCGATGGTGCTGCCGCTGCTGGAGATGCCGATCACGACGCCCCCCCGGGGAAGCGTGCTGACGCTGACCGCTGCGGTATGCGGATCGGCGCAGGCGATGGCGGTGATCCCGATGCGCATCAGCCGGTGGGCGAAATACTGCGCGACGAGGCCGCTGTTGCCCTGTCCGGTCAGCTCCACCCGGGGGGCGCGGGCAATGGCCTGGGCCACACCGTCCAGAACCGCCGGATTCACGAGCTGGGTCGTGTCTTCCAGAACCCGGCAGGTCTGGCGCACCAGTTGGGCGGTGGGATCAGGCGTCCCGTCCAGGTCGGGAATCGCCTCCCGGCTGGCCACATCGGAGGCCAGGGCGATCTTGAACGCGTGGAACCCCGCAAACCCCAGCTTGCGGCACAGCCGGGTGACCGTGGCCTCACTGACCCCCGCGCTGGCGGCCAGCTCCGTGATGGTCTGATAGATGACGGTGTCTGCGTGGCGGACGACGTGATCCGCCACCCGTTGCAGCGTCGGCGAGAGGGGCGTGGTCTGGTGGCGCAGACGGCCAAGAGCACCACCCGAAGCCATGGGAGGAAGGACAGCTTGTACCAAGGGGCCTCCTGAACAGTTGTTGAGGAGGCCAGCTTACTCTCGAAAAATTATTTTTGTCAAGAAGGGTCTAAGAAGAGAATCCTTTTCAGACTTGGGGAAGAACTTCTTCAGTGCGGTGGGGTGTTAGGGTGCAGATAAACCGCAGGAGGCGACGAGTGTCGGGGAGGAGATGCTCTCTTCCGGAGCCTCAGCATGGGGCAGGCCTTCATGCCGCTCCTTCTGGAAGAACAGAACTGTCGGGTCGGTGGAATGCGGCGAGGCGGGGTCGATGGATTGCCCGTACGTGAGGACTGCTGGCGCAACCGGACCGACGTCATCGAAAGTGACGGTCTGGATGGAGCTGGAGCGGGTACCCACCATGCCGAGACAGCCCCGCTCGCTCAACCGGGGCGGCCCGGTCTTGTTCAGGACGTCCTGAACCTCGCCCGGCGGGTGGTTCCCTATCCCTCCAGGCCGCAATGAAGGCAGAGAGACAGACCCAGAAGCCTGTCTCTCTGCCCCTTGCCTTTCTTCCCGAGCGGTGGCTCGCTTCAGCCAGCCCTGTTCGGGATGACGTACATGAAGGGCTGGCTCTCGTTGCCCGCCTCGTCATAGGCGTACACCATCACGGTATCGCCGGGCATCAGGACCTGACCCGGATTGACGGAGGCATCGAAGGAGACGGTTCCGTTCCAATTGGAGCTGCTCGCCGTCGCGATCACTTCCACGTCCTTGTAGACCACCAGGCTCGTCGCTTCCACATTGTCCTGCGCCGTCGCGTGAATCGTGTTGACGGAGCCGTCCCCGTTGTAAGACACAGTGAGGCTGGACGTGTTGATCACCGGTGCGGCCAGATCGGCCGAGATGTTCACGTTGGCGGTCCCCAGCGTGAGGGACGTGCTGACCGGCGCAAAGCTGCCCGAGGTGTGGTCGGCGTGCAGGCCCTGGAGGGTGGCGCTGACGGTCGTGTCGGTCACCAGGCCCAGCTGGACGAGCGTGCCCTGGGCACTCCCGGCGATGATGCTGGCGTCCGTGTTGGCGTCCACGGCGTAGCTGACGCTGTAGTCATTGCTCGGCACGGGCGAGCCGTCAGGGGCCGTGACCAGCAGCCGCACTGGGTACTTCTGGTTGGCCGCGAAGGTCGCCGTCTCCGGCTTGACGAGTTCCACCTTGTCGATGATCGTCTTAAGACCGGGGGTCAGGGTCTTGTCTGCCGTCAGCGTGAAGGTGTCTTCAGCCCAGGCCAGTTCCAGGTTGTTCTGGCTGCTCTTCTGGGCGCTGTAGTCGACGGTGTAGTTCAGCCCGGTCGGCAGCTTCAGCGTCGCGCTGCTCTGCGTGGGGGTCAGCACCAGGTCGGACCCGCCGCTCTTGACGATCTGGCCACTGGCGTCGAAGTGCAGGGCCTTGCCGTTCGTCTTGACCGTCACGACCACCCGGTCCACGCTTTGTGGCACGCCGAGCGTGTGCAGCCCCTGCGGACTGACGGCGTTCGGGAAGGCCATCTGCACCTTGACCGCATGGGTCGGGGCCGCTGCCGAGGGAGGTGTCTGGCCGCAGGCGCCCAGGAGGAGGGCGGTGGTGGTCAGAGCCGCAGTCGTTAAATATTTCATACACGTCAAACATAGTTCTCATTCCATACAGTTTTATGACAGCATTGAAAACCGCATGTCCTCCTTTCCCCTGACCCCAGCTCTGGCCACCATCGCGCAGGCTCATCGGCTGCCCGGCCTGGCCGTGGCGACCCACTGGCAGGCCACGGCCTCTGCCCTCACCTACGGGCATGCGGCGCTGGAGCCGCTGACGCCCCTGAGCGCCGACACCGTGTTTCCGCTGGGGTCCATCACCAAAACGGTGACGGCCACGCTCTGCGTCATGCTCGCCGAACGTGGGCACCTCGACCTTGACGCGCCGGTCCAGAGCATCCTCGCGGACTTTCGCGTGGCGGACCCCGGCGTTTCCCGGCACGTGACCACGCGCCACCTGCTGACCCACACCGCCGGGTTCGACGCCCAGGCGCCCACCCCACCGCTTCCTCAGGACGCGGCGCTGGCTGAGGCCGTGGCTGCCCTGCATCTTGCCCCCCAGCGCACCCCTGTGGGCGAGTACAGCTACGCCGACGTCAACCACCTGGTGGCAGGCCGTATCATCGAGGTGCTGACCGGCCAGCCTTATGAGCAGGCCGCGCACCGCCTGCTGCTCGGTCCCCTGGGCCTGCGGAGCGCGCGATTCCTGCATGCCTCAGAAGAAGAGGGGACGACCACGGCGCGCGGGTATACCAAAACCCTCGACGGACGGTGGCAACCCTATGCGGGAGTGATGTATGGCCGCTATATCGCGCCGACCGGTGGGCTGTGCCTGTCGGTCAGCGACACCCTCCAGTACCTGACATTCGTGCTGCGTGGAGGCGTCACAGCGCACGGGCAGCGGTTGCTGGGGGAAGAGGCCCTGGCCGAACTCGTCACGCCCCGCCTGCGGACCCCTCGCGGCGATGGGGTCACGCTGGCCTGGGTGATGACGGGGGAAGCCGGAACAGGCCTGTTGCAGCAGCGGTGCAGCTTCGGCGGGATCAACGGCGTGGCCTTTGTCGCCCCCGAACGACAGTTTGCCGGGGTGATCTTCAACAATGCCTTTCATGGGTTGCGGGCGCAGACGCAGGTCATGCAGCTTCTGCTGAAGCAGTTGCCTGCGGAAGGGCCGGGCGCGTAATTCTGTGGGGCACCGCGTCCAGCGTGGGGGCCGGGTGCCGCCGCAGGTCGCTCCCCGCAAAGCCCGGCAGGCTCAATGCGGCAGGCGGTCCCGCAGCGCCCCATACAGGTACGTGCCCAGCAGTGCGGAGATCAGGACGATCAGGATGGGCCACACGCCCGCGCCGAGCAGCACGAAAATCGGCCCCGGGCAGACACCGGCCAGCCCCCAGCCCACGCCGAAGGTCAGGCCGCCGAAGACGTAGCGCCGCCACCCCGGTTCCTTGGGCGTGATCCGGACAGCCTCTCCCTCACGGGTGCGGCCCGCCCGCCGCAGCCAGGTGGTGGTCAGCAGCCCCGTCAGCACGGCGGAGCCGATCAGGCCGAACATGTGAAACGACTCGAAGCGGAACATCTCCTGAATGCGGTACCAGCTCGCCGCCTCACTCTTGACGAGGACCACGCCGAAGAAGAGGCCCGCCAGCAGGTAGGCCAGCAGGCCGGTGGCTGCGCGCCGTGTGGCCGTGGGTTCTGTGGCCGTGGATTCCGTATGGACGCCGGAAAGAGGGGACGTGCCGGTCACCGGATCACCGCCATGAAGAGGGGCAGCAGGAAATTCGCGCTGAGGATGCCCCCCGCGAAAAAGGACGCGGTGGCGATCAGCGAGGGTTTTTGCAGGGTACTCAGCCCCGTGATGGCGTGGCCGCTGGTACACCCGCCGCCGTAACGTGTGCCGAAGCCCACCAGCAGGCCCGAGAAGGAGAGCAGAAGCCACACGCCGGGCCGGGTCAGGTCGGTCAGTTCGGTGGGCACTAGGCCGGGCCGCACCTGCACACCCAGTTCCTGGATGGACTGCGCGCCAGCGGCACTCAGCCGGGCGGGTTCGGGGTTGGCGAGCAGCGTGCCCGCCACGAAGCCGCCCAACACGAGGCCAGCGGCAAACATCAGGTTCCACCGCTCCGCGCGCCAGTCGTAGCGGAAAAAGCCGGGCCTGACGCGCCCGGGCAGCAGGATCGCGCACGCGTGGCGCAGGTTGCTGGAAATCCCGAAGGAGCGGTTGCCCAGCCACAGCAGCAGCGGCACCGTCAGGCCGATCAGGGGGCCGCCCACGTACCAGGGCCAGGGCGAGCGGAGGAGGTCGAGCAGTGCGGTCACGGAGAACACCTCGGGGAAAAGGGGAGGCCGCGCGCAGGTTGGGCAACGTTCGCGGCAACAGGAGGCAAGGACGTCAACGGGCGCTCAGGTGCGCCTGGGTGGCCGCCGGGGAAGGGAGGACCCTGGGAAGATTGGTGGCGAGGACATACACGCCCATCACGACCAGAAAGGCGGCGAAGCCCTTCTTCAGCCCCTCGTGGGAAACGTTCTTCCCGACCCGCGCCCCCAGGAAGCTCCCGAGCATGCCGATCCCGGCGAACGTCAGGATCAGGGGCCAGTGCAATCCCGGCCCTTCCAGCATCTGGAGGTGCTTGAACAGGCCGGTGAAGCTGTTCAGCGTGATGATGGTCAGGCTGGTGCCCACCGCGAGGCCCATGGGCAGCCCGCCCAGCAGCACGAGCGCGGGAAGGATCAGAAAGCCGCCTCCCACGCCGACCAGTCCGGTCAGAATGCCCACCCCCAGCCCCTCCAGGCCGACCTTGAGGGGAGAACGCGGGTGCGCGGCCCGGCCCCCGGCCTGCGCGGGCCGGAACATCATCCCGGCGGCGAGCAGCATCACCACGGCGAACAGCAGCAGTTGCAGGGCACCGGACAGGTGAACGCTGAGCGCCGCCCCCAGAGAGGTGCCCAGGACGCCGGGAAGCCCGAACCCCAGGACTGAACGCCAGTCGATCTGCTTTTTGAGGGCATAGGGGACGGCCCCGACCAGGCTGATGCTGCCGACAATCGCTAGGCTCTCGACGATGGCGAGCTTTTCCGGCTCGCCCACCAGGTACACCAGGACCGGGACGGTCAGGATGCTGCCCCCGGAACCCAGCAGGCCGAGGCTCAGCCCGATCAGGACCGCGCCGATCCAGGCGAGGATCACGGCTGCTCGCCCGGGTGCAGTGCGCGGCTTTTACGCCTCCAGCGGACCCTGCCCGGCGCGGCGGGAGACGTCCCCGGGAAGAAGCGGTGGCCGCCCGGGCAGCTCGGCACGGCAGGCGTCCCATGCTTGTCCTCGCGGCCCTGCCGTTCGCTGAGGGGCCGCTTCACCGGGCCGGGCCTGTCCCCGGCGCGGCCCTGCCCACGTTCAGTGGTCAAACTGTCCTGACTGGCCCTGGAGAGGCCCACTTTCGGGTCCCGTCGCGGCGTGTTGTGCCCGCACCGGGCACCCGGGGCAATGGCGGCGGGCGTCAGGAGGCTGCCTCCGGGGAAGTGCGGGTCGACGAGGCGCGGGCCTGGTTCTTCGTCCAGGCGTCGTAGCCCCCGGCGAGTTCCTGCACGTTGAAGCCTTCGGCGCGCAGCAGGCTGGCGGCAGCCGCGCTCCGGGCACCTCCCTGGCAATGCACCACGAGTTCCTGATCGCGGGGCAGTTCGGGCAGACGCCAGGCCAGGCGGCCCGCGTGGAGTTGGCGGCTGCCAGGGATATGGCCTGCCTCGTGTTCGGTCTTGGTGCGCACGTCGAGGATCAGGGCATCCGCGTGCTGCCCCAGTTCCTCGGCGGGAATGGGCCGCGCAGGGGCTGTGGGCAGGCCCTCGATGCTGGGGATGAAGCCGGTCACCTGGTCGATGCCGACCATCCACAACTTGCGGCGCAGTTGTTCGGCACGGTCGGCGGGGGCCAGCAGGATGAATTCACGTTCGGGCTTCAGCAGCCACCCGGCCCACGTCTCGAAGGTCGTGCCGTCGGGAAGATTCACGCTGCTGTCTGGTGCGGCGGCCTGGTGTTCTTCCCTGGGGCGGGTGTCGATCAGACGGGCACCGGCGGCCAGGCGGCGGCGCACCTCGCCCGCACTCAGCTCGGGCAGGGGTGGAACTTCGCCCAGCAGGGCCGGACCGTCGCGGTTTTCCTGCTTCATGCGCCCGTAGTACAGCGGCGCGTCGGGCTGGCCGCTCAGCAGTTCACGGGTGAAGGCGTTCTCGTCGCCCTGTTCCACCAGCCTGCCCCACCAGCTCACGGCCCGCTCGTAACCGACGGTGGTGGACGGCACCGCCCCCAGCGCCTTGCCGCACGCGCTGCCGGAGCCGTGGCCGGGCCAGACCTGCACGTGGTCGGGCAGGGTCAGGAAGTGGTCGCGCAACGAGGCGAACATCTGCCGCGCCCCGATGAAGCGCGTGTCCTGCCCGCCCGCCGCCTCGTCGAGCAGGTCGGGGCGGCCCAGGTCACCGACGAACACGAAGTCCCCGCTCAGGAGCATGCTGGGCGTATTGCCGCGCGGCGTATCCGTGACCAGAAAACTCAGGTGTTCAGGCGTATGGCCGGGAGTATGCAGCACGTCCACCCGCACATTGCCGATGTGGAAGCTGTCGCCACCCTGCAGCTTCACCGGGTCCCCGCCCCCGTAGGTGTACTGCCAGCCCTCGCCGCCCTCGCCCGAGAGCAGGAGCTTCGCACCGGTGGCCTTCGCCAGCTCGCGGCTGCCCGAGAGGTAGTCGGCGTGAATGTGCGTCTCGGTGACGTGGGTGACGCGCAGCTTCTGGCTCTGGGCTTCGTCGAGATACGGCTGAATGTCACGCACCGGGTCCACCACCAGGCACTCGCCGGTCTGCTGGCAGCCGATCATGTACGAGGCCTGGGCCAGATCGTCGTCATAGAAGCGTTTGAAGAACATAGGTCCCTCCTTGGGTGCCCTGAAAGTATACCCCTAGGGGGTATAGAGTCAATGGCCCCTGGAGGGTAGATGCAGCCTCCGGTAGCGGCAGTGCCGTACGCAAGTTGTTGCCGTCATTGGCTCCACCCCCGCTTGATGCTCAGGTCCAGAAAGGTCGAAGAACTGCTGTTGGGACGGTGCATGGCCGTGACAGGTGAGTCCATGCGCAGATGGCGCGGCGCGTTCAGGCACCTCTTTGCAAGGGGCTTCCGCACGCGCAGAAGACCGGCACCGCAGCCTGAAGCGGTTCTGCGGGGAGGCCCGCGCCTACGGGCACGAGGGGAGCGGGGTGTTGCCCGAGGAATCCACGTGAACACCATCTCCGCCCGACCCCGGGAGCGGCGCAAGGTCCCTTTTCTCTGCCTGGCCCTTGACCCGGTTTCTCCCACCCTGGGGTTAATGAGGAGGCGTGACCTTAGGGGGCAGTGTCCATTCATGGGCCACATGCGGGCAGCTTCCACTGGTCAGGGCTGTCCGGCAGCAACAGGGAGCACCGCATGCAGGATTCCCAGCTCAGCCTCTCCTCCCGTACCGGGGTGACGCTGATCGGTGGGTTGACTGGCGGCTATCCCAACCCGGACGATTCCGAATCGCTGGGGGCCTGTGATACGGCAGGCACTCCAGCGTGTCCGGCTCTGGCCCTCCAGACGCTTGCCTAGGCCCTGTCCGAGAAGGCATGTGCGAGCGTCCAGCGCCATCCAAGCGGCCTGATCAGGTGCTTTGTTGAGGACTGCGGCAATGGGCACATCCAGATCAGGCTTCCCCAACGTGGCCCCTGGCCGCCGAGCGACGATGAACCCAGATTGAAGCGTGCTGAGCTGTGATGCTCGGCTGTTGGTTGCTGTGTTTCAGTCCCCTACCGTTCGGGGAAGTCGTTGAAGCCGACTGGAACCGCTCGCAGCGCTACTACGTGCCTGCCTTTCAGTCCCCTATCGCTTGGGGAAGTCGTTGAAGCGGCCTACGACCGTCGGGACATCTCCCCCGAGGTCTGGGCTTTCAGTCCCCTATCGCTTGGGGAAGTCGTTGAAGCCCGCCAGCGTAGTAGGCCCAGAGGCGAGGAATGTTGCCTTTCAGTCCCCTATCGCTTGGGGAAGTCGTTGAAGCCACTGTTGCCCCAGTCGGCCAGGTCGCACAAGAGCTCTTTCAGTCCCCTATCGCTTGGGGAAGTCGTTGAAGCTCGCCGTGAAGCTCACGCTCTGCGGGCCGGTCCCCACTTTCAGTCCCCTATCGCTTGGGGAAGTCGTTGAAGCGTATTGCCGTACCACCACGGCTGCACCACCACGCGCCTTTCAGTCCCCTATCGCTTGGGGAAGTCGTTGAAGCCTGCTCCTCCAGGTGGCGCGGGAGGCGTTCGCCGCTTTCAGTCCCCTATCGCTTGGGGAAGTCGTTGAAGCCCTCCAGCCCCGCACCTTCGTGATGGAGAACGTGAACTTTCAGTCCCCTATCGCTTGGGGAAGTCGTTGAAGCGCTCACAAAGTGATACGTGCGCCCGGTCTTTTCCGACTTTCAGTCCCCTATCGCTTGGGGAAGTCGTTGAAGCAGGATAAGGCCAAGGCCCTCGACGCACAGATCGCGTCTTTCAGTCCCCTATCGCTTGGGGAAGTCGTTGAAGCCCCGCTGGTCCGGCTGGCCTCACGTGGCGGAATGCGTCTTTCAGTCCCCTATCGCTTGGGGAAGTCGTTGAAGCTTCGCCACGTCCACCCCGAGAAACCGACCCCCGACTTTCAGTCCCCTATCGCTTGGGGAAGTCGTTGAAGCTTCCTGCCTGGCCTTTGTCGAGCTGGCAACCGTGGCTTTCAGTCCCCTATCGCTTGGGGAAGTCGTTGAAGCCGTTTATTTCTCGCCCTTTTTAACGAGGGCGTAAGTTGTCATGCGGCCCGTCTCTTCGTAGAGGACAGCCTTCATGCTACCTGCCGAGCACGTTCGCAAGAGCCGGGGGGCGTAAGTGCCCGGCCGATTTTCGGCGCGTGGAGGACGGCCCTTTCCCTGGCGAGGGCCGACAGGCAAAGCTTTCCGAGCCGGCCTCCTCCAGAAATACTTACCAGGACGCCTCGCAAATAGCCGGACGCTGGCAGCAGCCGCCCCGCTTGCGGTCATGGGTTGTACCGCCGTAGCAATTCCCGCGCCTCCTCCAGCCAGAGTTCGCGTATCCATGGGGGCGCAAGCACTTCCACCCTCGGCCCCCAGCCCCGAATCCACGCCATGACCTCGACGGGAAGGTGGTCGCGGTTCAGGGGGGCATTCAACCGCAGGATGTAGTATGGCCCGTCCATCTCGCCACCCAGTTGACTGGGCCAGCGCCGGTGGGCGATGTAGGGGACCGCCTCCGGGGTAAACCGCAGCGTGATTTCACAGTGCTGCCGCCCACCGATGATACCCCACGCGCCGTCCAGTTCGTCACGAGGGTCGAAGCGAATCTCAGGGCTGGCCTCTCCCGTAAGACGCACCACATCGACGAAGCGCGAGAGGTGGAAGGTCTTGACCTGCTCTTCGCCTCGCCGCCGAGCAAAGACGTACCAGTCGAGGTTGTCGCGGTTGATCTCCATGAAGACCACGTCGGCCTCGCCGGTTTTCGGCCCCTCGCCCGGCTTGCAGTAGGTGAAGCGCACCGGCTCACCCCGGCACCAGGCGGCAGCCAATGTTTCCAGGATGCGCGGCGTGTCACCGGAAGGTGGTGTCAGCGAGCGGAGGGACACCTCTTGCAGTCGCGTGGGGAGTTGCCCGCTCAGCTCCAGCAGCGTCTCGTGGTAGAGGCGGCTGGGGGTTGGCGCGTGGTGGTGCAAGAGGCGCAGCAGCGCGTGGTAGATGACCGCCCGTACTGGGTCGTTCTGGACCTCCTGCCCGTGCCAGGGCCGTACCAGAAAGTACCGTGCGGGGCGTTTATCGGTTTGCAGGACCTTCAGGCCTTCGCTGATAAGGAGACGGCGATCACGTTGCACCTCTTGCTGCTGGCATTCCAGCCTCTGGGCGAGTTGTGCGGAAGTCAGCGGCCCTTCCTCGCTCAGCAGGGCGATCAGCCGCAGCAGCCGGCGCCCCTGCTCACGCTTGCGGGTGAGGGTCATCCGGTGGCCTCCAGGTCATCTGGCTTAAGGTTGTATAGGCCCGCCCCGAAGTGTGCCCACTTGCCCACGCCGAGCTGCTCGCCGCAGCGCAGCAGGGGGGCAAACGGCCTGAAATCGCCGCGATACTCTACCGTGCCCACCAGTCCTTCCATGTTCGTCTTCTGGTGCGGACGGCTCCCCTTGCGGAGTTGCGAGACGTGGCGGAGGTCCTGCCGGACGGTTTCCACCTCGCGGGCCAGCAACGGCAGCCGCGTGAAGTCGGCCCCCAGGCTGGCCGCACCGCCGTGAATTTGCTCCAGATTGCCCATCCGCCGTTGTAGGGCACGCAGCAGAACGGGAAAATGCAGGTGTTCCGCCATCTGCCCGCCCGCTTTGATGTGCAGCGGCGAGCGCAGATGCAGGCGCAACCTTTCCCCCGACAAGGGCGGCAACTCCCCCGCCCGCAGCAGGATGGGGGAGAGATTCACCCCCAGGTCCGCGCCCCGCAGCAGCGTGACCTCCTCGCCGCTGTAGGGCTGCACGCTCCGCACTTCCTCCAGCTCCAGCCGTCCCCGCGTGTGCCCCAGCCCTTCCCGGCCGACCTCGCGCAGGGCCGCCAGCAGATACGGGAGCTGCGTGACCGCGTGCCCCACCACCACCAACCCGAAGGTCAGCAGCTCACCCGCTTCCAGGTGCCGCTCCTCGCCGTACGCCACCCGGAAGATGATGGGGCGCGGCGGGGTCCCCAGCGACGACACCCGCAGGTCTTCCGGCAGCCGGGGCGCGTAGCTCAGGCCGTAAGGGCAGAGGGTCTGGAGGGGGCAGCCCACACACGTCTCCCGCTGCGGCTGGGTGCAGGCCAGGCGGTACAGCGCCCGCCCGAAGGCCCCTTCTAGCTTGGAGCCGGGGAAGGGCGGCAGATGCACCATTTCCAGCGCCCGCAGCGTGACGCGCAGGACGGCGAAGGGGAGGTCCAGGGGGAGCATGGGGCAGTCTAGAGGCGGGGGGCATCACCGGGTGACGCAAAGGAGAGTGGGAAACGAAAATGGGGGCCGAAGCCCCCGGATAACCCTCCCCAACCTCGCTGAGACGTACATTTCAGACCCTTAACGTTCGGGGAAGGAGGGTAGGCAGTACTGTATCACAAAAGTTCTGCCCGTACGGCTAAGTGAGGAAGGGGATACAAGGGGAAGGAAGGGCTTGTGGAGAATCGTGACGTCAAGTACCTTGGAACTGCGGGAACCTAGAAGGGCCCCGCAAACTGGTTGCAGAGCCTTTAGTCAGCCGCACTTTCGTACGTCTGAGAGTGGGGACTCCAGTCTATCTGTGTGGCTGGCTACGGGCAAGTTCTCTCATTTTGGAGGAAGTCCATGTCTCAGCTTCTCCCCGTCGGCACCCATACCGCTCAAGTTACAGAGGTTCAACCCGGCCCCACGCATACCCAGCTTGGTTTTGAGTCGCCAGCTGGCCGGACGGCCTGCCAAAGCATCCCGAATGCTGTCGTGCAAAAGGGACTGGTGACGCTCAGCGTTGATGATGCCAAGCAGCTCAAGGGCCTCTCCTGCGTCATCCGTGTCGAGCGCGTCAGCTCTGGCCCTGGCATTGAACTGGCAAGGGTCACGGCCTGTCAGTGGTTGAACAAGTCGGCAGGTACGCCTCAGCACCTGCGCATACAGGCGTAAAAGATAGAGACAAGGGGCAGATGGGGAAACTCGTCTGCCCCTTTCTCTCTTCTCGCAGAAATGTGGACGCCCGGAGAGCAGGCGTCCGGTAGGGTGAGGAGAAACCTGTTCATCTCTTGCTTACCGTCACTGAATGACGCTTCTGCTCGTAACAATTGCTCTGGAGGTTTCCCATGCCAAGTATCCTCTCGCCCCCCTCGACGCTCGGCCTGCGCTGGTCGGATTACCCGCTGATGGACGCGGCGCTGGCGGGCCTGTGCGTCTTTTCCAACATCCGTGATGCGGAGCAAGGCCCTGCCCTGCTCACGCCAGAGCATTTGCAGGCGTTCCAGAAATGGGCCGAGGATGCCTATTTCTCGCCTGAATTGACGGGTTGGATTGCGGTGGTCTTTACTAGCAACTTTCTGAATCCATCTTTCAAGCCGGAGAAAAAGCGGGAAGTCCTGCGCGAGATTCTGAGCAGCTACCAGCGTCCCAATCTGCTTCCCGAACGCTGCGCCATCTTCCCTGAATTGCAGGCGCAACAGCGCGTGGCCCGCGACTTGATGCCCATGCTGATGGGACGCGGCCCCATGAATTTCTACCCCGATGGACAGCCAGGGTTGCCGCTGAGCGGGCAGGCGATTACCGTACTGCAAGGGCTGGCGCTGGCGGCTCCACTGGTGAGTGGGCGGGCATTGATTCTGGATGCAGACGACAGACAATTGCTGCTGGACGTGGTGCGGGAATGGCAAGGCTCGTGGCTTAAGCGTATTTCACTTTCTAGACCGGGGGACGACAAGAAACCCATCTGGGCCGCTGCCCGTACGCGCCTGATGGAAGCCATACGCGACGTACTGAGCAAACAGCCGCGCGTCAAGGACTCGTTCAAGTTGCCGTTCATGGGCGGCGCGACCATCTACCACCTCAGCAACAGTGGGCAGGGGCCGGATGCCGCCATCTACACGTTGGAGCGGCCCGTCCTGCGCTTCATGGAACTGGCGCGGCAGAATTACCCGGAAGCCTGGAAGCCGCTGATGGCGTCCAGACGGTACGAGGCCGACAAGACCAAAGACAAGGAGTTCGGCTTCCGTAACGAGTTGGACGAGGCCCTTTTCTCACTGCCAGACGAAGCCGCGTACTTTCTGCGCCGCTACCTGATGCCGCCGTTCACGCAGGCTCTGAGGACAGCTCAGGCCGAGGCCAGGAAGGGCAAAACTACCAAAAAACCCGCCAAAGATGCGCTCACACTGATTCCGCTGGCAGGACTGTGGGGCATCACCGAACTGTTTCTGAGGGAGGTTGTCGGCATGGAAAAAGCCCGCGTGGAGGCGATTGAGGCACTGGGGCAACGCCTCAGCAAATGGATTGTGAACGAGAACGACAAGCGCCTGTTCCGCGAGTTGTACGTGGCGCGGGGCGCTGGCCCGCTGCGGCATGTGCTGCTCAAGGCCATGCTGGAGAAGTCCAAGCAGGATGCGAAATCCGGCACGGAAGAGCGTGACCTCATCACCACCAAGGACGAATACCTGCGGGTTTTCACCGAGGCTGATGAGACGACCCGCGCCGACTTCACGCTGGCCCGCGACCTGCTCAAGATGCGGGTGATTCAGTACCTGCATGACAACCGCTTCTTTGAGGAGAACAAGGACGACCCCGAACTTCAGAACACTGAACTTCCCAGCGAAGAAGGAGAACAGTAATGGCTTTCCTGAGTGGCTTCCTCTTGATTGACGCGCCTGCTTCCGCCTTAAACAATGCCAAAGACGCGCAGGACGCGCAGTACGACAACGAGGTGGGCGTGAAGCTCATCCGGGTGGGCCGCGACAGTTATCCCTACGTTTCGGCGCAGGCGTTCCGCTACTGGCTGCGCGACACCCTGGCGCAGAACCCCGCCTGGCTGGCCCACACCGCGCCCGTGTTCCGTGAGGCGAAGGTGGCCTATACCGACGCGAATCCCATCAAATACTGGGATGACGACCTCTTCGGCTACATGCGGGCCGAGGGGAAGAAGAGCAGCGCGAAGGACAGCCGCACGGGCGACGCAGGCCGGGCCAATGCCACCGAAACCGTGCAGAGCATCACTCGCACCTCGCCCTTTCGCGTCGGTACGCTGGTTTCCCTCGCGCCCACCACCATCGTCAAGGACTTCGGCACCATGAGCCGCACCGGGCCGAACATGCAAGAAGGCGACCCGGTGCCTCACTCGCACCAGTTCTACCGCGCCGTGTTCAAGGGGCAACTCAGCCTGGATTTGGGCCGTTCTGGGCTGTTCACCTACACCGGCAAGGCGGGCAATCAGAACTTGGACGACGTGCGCCGCAAGCAGGCGGATGAGGAGGGTCTAGAGCACCTCGCTCCTCAAAAAGCCTACCGCCTGAGCCGTGAACAACGTACCCAGCGCATCGCCCCCTTGATTCGCGCTCTGGCAGAACTGCGCGGCGGTGCAAAACAGGCGCTGCACTACACCGACGTGACACCCGCTGCCGTGCTGCTGGTGGTCACGAAGGGCGGGAACAATCCCTTGCAGTACGTCGTGGGTGTGGGTGAACAGGGCCAACCCCGCGTGAATGTGGACGCGCTGAAGGAGACGGTGCGGGCGTGGCGCGATACCTTCCTCAGCCCGATTTATGTCGGCTGGATGGCGGGCTTTCACGATACCGAGCGCGAAAAGCTCCGTACGGCGCTGGAAGAACTGAGGGCCGAGGGCGTGGATTTCGTGCTGGAGCATCCCCGGACGGTGCTGGGCCGCGTGGCGGATGATCTGAGCGGTGACGCTGGCGCACCGTGGCTGGACTGAATCATGCGAGTCCTGAAAATTGAACTGGAGGGGGTGACGACCTCCTTCCGCTACCCCCACATCCTGATTGGACGGCAGCCGAGCTACCCGCTTCCGCCGCCCGCCACCATCTATGGGCACATAGCCAGCACGCTGGGCGAGTACCCCGCGCCGGACAGCTTCCGCTTTGCCTACGCCTTCACGCATCAGGGCAGCGTGGACGATTACGAACACACCTGGCTGATCGAACGCGACGAGCGCAAGGCGAAAAAGGGCGAGCCGGAGCGCAACATCGTGGCGGGCCTGAGTCCCACTGTCCGCGAGGTGCTGTTTCAGCCGCGCCTGACGCTGTATCTGGACAGGCCCGACTGGTACGACGCTTTCCGCACTCCCGCTTTTCCCGTGCTGCTGGGCCGTTCACAGGATTTGGCGGCGTACACGCGGGTAGAAATCATGGAACTGGAGGAACGCACGGCGGGTTACTTCGACCACACGTTGCTGCCGTTTGACCCCTGGCGGCCCCGCGTGGGGCTGGGACAAGGGCTGCTCATGCCTCGCCATGTTGACCCCCAAGACCGTCAGCGCGTGACCTGGGCGCGGTATGTGGCACTGACGAATCGGGCTTTTCTACCCCTGGCGGGTGAGTCGGGGCGGGAGCCACAGCTTATTCGCGGCATGCCGCAGGACTTCCGCGTCTGGGTCGACCCTGGCACCGAGGAACGCCGGGGCCGTCAGCGGGCGTTGGAATGGCTCAGCGTGAATCCGGGGGAGGGTGAGGCGATTGACCTTCCGGCCTGACCCGTCCATCGCACACATTCTCGCCAAGAGTCTGAAGACGGCGGAGGACGGGACGGTCACGCAGGAACTGGAAACGCTGGAGCAGCACACGCGGCGCGTGGTGGAGCGTCTGGCGGGTTTGATGCGCCGCGCTCCGCGCATCGCCCAAATCGCGGGCCGCGACGACTTCTGGCATGTCGCCTTTTGGGCCGCCGTCATTCACGATTTCGGCAAGGCAGCGACGGGATTTCAGTCCATGCTGACGGGCGGCGAACGCTTCGGACACCGACATGAGGTGCTGTCCCTCGCCTTCCTCCCCGACGTCGCCGACGAGGACACGCGGCAGGCCATCACGCTGGGCGTGGTGTCGCATCACCGGGACAGCAGCGTCATCCTTGACCAGTACATTCTGGTGAGCAGCAAGGAGGCCAATCCCACCAAACTGGAACAGCTTCTTTCCCAACTGCGTGAGGACGATGTCCACCTCCTGCGAAATTGGCTCCAGACCGTGCCTGAGGCGTGGCGCACGGAACTGGGGTTTGACGCGGCGGGCGCGGAAGAAAGGCGGGTGGGCGAGCCGGAAGACCTCGCGGAACTCCTCGACGAGAGCCTCTGGTTCTACACCCATTTCAGCAGTGTCCGGGAAGGTGGCTTGGCCGAAGCCGATTACCCCTGGGCCATCCTCCTGCGCGGCCTGATTCAGCAGGCGGACCGGCTCGCCAGCGCCCACGCCCCTGTGCCGCAGCCCTACCTGATGCCGGACATGGCCGCTCTGAAGGCCGTCAAGAAGTTCGAGGATTTCCGCGACCATCAGAAAGCAGCGGCGCGGGCGGGCCACCTGATCTTGATTGCGCCCACGGGCAGCGGAAAAACAGAGGCCGCCCTGCTGTGGGCCTGGGCGCAGCAGCAGGAGCTTGGGCCGTGCCGGGTGACATACGGACTGCCGTATCAGGCCAGCCTGAATGCTATGCAGAAGCGTTTGGCCGAGGACTTGAACACCGAAGTCGCCATCTTGCACGGACGAGCGCTCCAGGTGCTGTTTCAGTCGGCGCAGGCGGACCGGCGGGAGGGGGACACGCTGGCCGACCTCACCCGCGAAGCGCGGCGCGTCAACGACCATGCCC